>NZ_CM001442.1:6030607-6645911 GCF_000244915.1 Bradyrhizobium sp. WSM471
AGATGCGGCACCAGTTCCAAAGCGCGGGACAGGTAATTGGCGGCCTCGCGCGTGCTGAACCTTCGCGCCGAGCCCTCGGCCGCCGCGCCCAGATAATGCATCGCTTTCGGGAAATCGCGGCCCAGTTCGAAGTGGCGCGCGACGACGGCGGCGATCTCCGCAGCCTGCGGCCCATACCCCTGCTCGAGCCCCGCCCCAAGCAGCGCATGGGTTTTCGTGCGGCGTGCCGGCGCGAGCCGCTGGTAGAGGATCTCCTGGTAAAGCGCGTGCTGGAACGCATAGCGACCGGAGACACCTCCGTTCGGCCACTCGGTCATGCCGGCAGCGACGATAATGCGATCGGTCCGTGCCAGGTCCTCGCACATCTGCTCGACATCCAGCACGGGACGGTCCAGCGCACCGGCGATGTGAAGCGCGGAAAACTCCGCTCCCGCCGCACTGGCGACCTCGAGCAGGCAGCGCTCGTCCACGGTGAGGTGATCGATCTGCTGCTTGATCATGCCTTCCAGATCGCGCGGCATGCTATCATGCGAGGCCGCGTCTTCGCTGACCAGCCGCCAGCCCAGTTCGTGCTCGACCAGCGCGCCCTGCGCCACGAGATGGTCGAGCAGAGACGACACGAACAGAGGATGGCCGCCGGTCCGCGCGAAGATGCGCTCGACCAGCTCTCTGGCAAAATCGGCCGAGTTGAAGCGCAGGGACAGATAGCGTTCGACGTCGATGCCGGTCAGTCGATCGAGCGCGAGCTCGGTGGCGTGTCCGTGAATCCGCAAGTCCTGGTGAACCGCGCGGATGGGATGTCCGCCGACAGCGACTTCCATCGGCCGGTAGGTGGCCAGCACGAGGATAGAAGCCTTCCGATCCCGCCGCGCCAGCCGGGAGAGCACATCCACGGTGGCAAAGTCGCTCCAATGCAGATCTTCCAGGATGATCACCCATGGTCGCGTGACGGCGAGATGTTCCATGAGATCGGCAAATTCGCGCAGCATGCGCTCCCGGGTTGCGCCAAAGACCTCATGCTGGAATGCGGCCCGGTCTGCTTCGCCGAGGAATCCGGGCATTTGCGCGAGCCACGTCGGCGCGTGCTCGCGGATGGACGCCAGCAGCGATGCTCCATCGGTTCGACGGCAGCACTCGTTCAGCGCTCCGATCAGCGGAAGAAAGGCCTCATGGGTGCCGAACAGCTCGTTGCAGCTACAGTGCAGCACGCCCAGTCCCTGCTGGTTCATCCTGTCGAGCGTCATTTGCAAGAGGGTGGTCTTGCCGATCCCGGCCTCGCCGGTGATGAAGACGACCTGACGCTGTCCGGTACGCGCGAGTTGCAACGCCTTGTCCAGCGTGTCGAGTGCCCCCGTGCGGCCGACTCTCCAGTGCCGGCGTCGATCGACAGCCTGCTCCGTGACGGACGCCGCCTCCTCTTCGGGCGCCCGCTCGATCGCAGGCAAGTCGGCGGTCGCGACCGGCGCAATGAAGCGATAGCCGCGCCGCGTGACCGTCTCGATGTAATTGGGGGACTGCCTGTCGTCGCCGAGCACCGAGCGTAGCGCATTCACGGCAACGGCGAGGCTCGACTCGCTGACGTGCAGATCGGACCAGACCGCGTCGAGCAACTCTTCCTTGGTGACGAGCTCACCGGGCCGACCGACGAGATAGCAAAGAACCTCGAACGGCTTCGGCGCCAGCGCGATCCGCTCCCCGCCTCGCCACAATAGCGCGTTGGCACGGTCGAGGCGGAATTCACCAAAGGCAAGCGCGTCTCTACGCACGGCTCCGACCCCCGGATGCTGCACCATCTTAAGGGAAAGCTCAGCCAAATGTAAGGACGCGATAAAGACCTGCGCCCTGCGCCGGCACTAGCATTGGCCTGTCCATTTCAGAGACGCCGGCAAGGCGTCGGACGGCCTTTTCATCACGCTGTCATTCAGTCGACAGGCAGTCGATGCCTGAATTTTGGCAAGGAGTTGGCCATGAGCATTTTAAAACATCTGGCGATCCCGCCTCTCGCTTTTGTCATTCGCCAATACGACATCAGGGTCATATTGGGCGCCACCGTTCTCAGCCGCATCTTCCTCCTGGCGATCTACCTCGCGTGCGGCGGCCCAGGCCTGTCCGAGTTCGATCTCGCCAACACCATCGCGCTGCCATGAGCTCGGGACCGCTCGAATGGTGCATCGAGATCGCGATCATCGTCGCGATCTGCATCGGGATTGTCGCGGGCGGGCATGGCCGGCTCGTCGTGCCGCATCACCGGGTTCAACGCGCGCAAGCCGATCGGGCCGCATGCGTCCAGCGGCCCTCAAACCCTTTCAGCATCGGCGACCTGCGGCGAGCGGGTCCGCCCGTTTGATCAATCACCAATACGCGCGGTGATAGTGCCGGTACGGCCGGTAGTAGCCGTAACGGGGACCGTAATATGGACGATAGGCGCGATAGCCGTAATAGCGCGGACGCGCGTAATACCCGCCATAACCGTAGCCCGGTCCATAGGCGTAACCCGGTCCATAGCCGCCATAATAGGCAGGCGCATAGCCGTAAGCCGGCCCCGGATATCCATAGCCGCCGTAATATGGACCACCGCCATAGTAGCCGTAGCCATAGGCGCTGCTGGCGATGGCGCTGCCGATGATCGCGCCGGCTGCGAGGCCGCCAATACCCCATCCAAAACCTCGGCCGCGCCAATACACCTGCGTGACATCATCGCCGACCGCGGCCTTCATGGTCGCGACATTTGTCGGCATCGGGCCCGCGGCGGCCCGCTCGATTTGGCCGGCCATGACCGCGCCGGCCAGCGAACAGGCGATTGCCGTTTTCCAGATCGTCATCGTCTTACTCCCTGTCTGACATTTTGCTTGGACATGGACGCAGCCCATGATCGGGCATCCTGGCGCAAGGTCAAAGCCGGAAATTCGGCCTCGATTTTGCGTGCACCGCACAAGACGCATGCCTCCATTCTGATCAACCGGTACCGGACGGGCTCGACAACCTCGCCGCGTGTGACACCGGCAAGACGGTGCCTGGGGCCCGATCACCGCGGCAAAGCATTAAGCTTCCGGCGCATTCGCAACCAACAACCACCTTCCCGATTTACTATTCGTGCCATTACTATCGGTTCCAAATGAGCGCGGCCGGGAGGCTTCTCGCGAGCGCCAGAGTTGTGGGAGAATGACATGAGTGCCGCGAGACCCGAGCCGCTTGCCCGTCAGGCGCTGGCGTTCGTCCTGGCCGGCGGACGCGGCAGCCGGCTGCTGGAGTTGACCGACCGGCGCGCCAAGCCCGCGGTGTATTTCGGCGGAAAATCCCGCATCATCGATTTCGCGCTGTCGAACGCGGTGAACTCGGGCATCCGCCGCATCGCCGTCGCCACCCAGTACAAGGCGCACAGCCTGATCCGGCACCTTCAGATGGGCTGGAACTTCTTCCGTCCCGAGCGCAACGAGAGCTTCGACATCCTCCCGGCGAGCCAGCGCGTCTCCGAAAACATGTGGTACGTCGGCACGGCCGATGCGGTCTACCAGAACATCGACATCATCGAATCCCACGCCTGCCGCTTCATCGTGGTTCTCGCCGGCGACCATATCTATAAAATGGATTACGAGGTGATGCTGCGCCAGCATGTCGACAGCGGCGCCGACGTCACCGTCGGCTGCCTGGAGATGCCGCGCCAGGAATCTTCCGGCTTCGGCATTATGCATATCGACGAGAACGGCTGGATCAAGGAGTTCCTGGAAAAGCCGAAAGATCCGCCGCCGATGCCGGGCAAGCCGGACGTCTCGCTGGCCAGCATGGGCATCTACGTGTTCGACGCGAAATTCCTGTTCGAGGAGCTCAAGCGCGACGCCGAGGATCCGAATTCCAACCACGATTTCGGCAAGGACATCATCCCCTACCTCGTCAAGAACGGCCGCGCCATGGCGCACCAGTACTCGACCTCCTGCGTCCGCTCCGGCAGCGACCCCCGCGCCTATTGGCGCGATGTCGGCACTGTCGACGCCTATTGGGCCGCCAATATCGACCTCACCGACGTCGTGCCCGAGCTCGATTTGTTCGACAGCGCCTGGCCGATCTGGTCCTATTCGGAAATCACGCCACCGGCAAAATTCGTCCACGACGAGGAGAGCCGGCGCGGTCAGGCCGTGAGCTCGCTGGTCTCGGGCGGCTGCATCATTTCCGGCGCCTCGCTGCGGCGCTCACTGCTGTTCACCGGCGTGCGCGTCAATTCCTACGCCAATGTCGAGAACGCCGTGATCATGCCCTACGTCAATGTCGGCCGCGGCGCGCGCCTGAAGAACGTCGTGATCGATCGCGGCGTCGAGATCCCGGAAGGGCTCGTCGTCGGCGAGGATCCCGAGTTGGACGCAAGACGCTTCCGCACCACCGAGCAGGGCATTTCGCTCATCACCCAGCCGATGCTCGACAGGCTCAATACATGACGCCTGTTCGCGTCCTCGCGGTCGCCTCTGAAGTCTATCCCATCGTCAAGACCGGCGGTCTCGCCGATGTCGCGGGCGCGCTGCCGATCGCGCTGAAGGCGCATGGCGTCGAGATGCGCACCTTGATGCCGGGCTATCCCGACGTGATCCGGGTGCTGGGGGGAGCCGACGAAATCCGGCGCTGGCCGGATTATTTCGGCGGACCCGGACGTCTGCTCGCCGGCTCGCATGACGGCCTCGATCTGTTCGTGCTCGACGTGCCGCATCTCTACGCACGTCCCGGCAACCCCTACGTGACGCCCGAAGGCGTCGACTGGGCGGACAATGGCGTGCGGTTTGCCGCGCTGTCGCGCATCGCGGCCGATATCGGCCACGGCCTCGTTCCCGCCTTCGTGCCCGACGTGGTGCATGCCCACGATTGGCAGGCCGGGCTGGCGCCGGCCTATCTGCATTACGACAACCGCCCGCGGCCGGCCACCGTGATGACCATCCACAACATGGCCTATCAGGGCAAGTTCGCGCCCGAGCTGATCGGTTCGATTGGCCTGCCCTGGCGCGCCTATGGCGTCAACGACCTCGAATATTTCGGCGGCATCAGTTTTTTGAAGGCCGGCCTGCAATTCGCCGATCGCATCACGACGGTCTCGCCGACCTACGCGCAGGAGATCCAGAGCGACGAGGGCGGCATGGGGTTCGGCGGCTTGCTTCGCGCCCGCGCCAACGTGCTGAGCGGAATCCTCAACGGCATCGATGTATCCGTTTGGAATCCGCAAACCGATCCGCACATCGCCTACCGCTTCGGCGCGGAGGACCTCACATTCCGGGCCGCCAACAAGGCGGTGCTTCAGCAACAGTTCAATCTTGATTCGTCGGATGAAGCGCCATTGCTCGGCGTTATTAGTCGCCTGTCCTGGCAGAAGGGGCTCGATCTCCTGCTCGAGGCCATCCCGACCATTTTGCGCGAAGGCATGCAGCTCGCGCTGCTCGGCAGCGGCGACCGCGATCTGCAGGATCGCTATCAGGCCATTGCGCGCGCGAACCCTGGCCGGATCGGGGTCGTGATCGGCTATGACGAGATCATGGCGCATCTGATCCAGGCCGGCTCGGACGCGCTCATCGTGCCCTCGCGGTTCGAGCCGTGCGGCCTGACCCAGCTCTGCGCGCTGCGCTACGGCGCCGTGCCTATCGTCTCGCGGGTCGGCGGCCTCGAGGATACCATCGTCGATATCGGCGAGGCCGATGTGTCCGGCCACGATGCCACCGGATTCAAGTTCGGACCGGTGACAGCGGATGCTCTCGCCGGCACGCTGCGCAAGGCCAACATCGCCTTTCACGACAAGCTGACCTGGCGCCGGCTGCAACTGAGCGGCCTTGCGACCGACGTGTCCTGGCGCAACCGCGCCGGTGACTATGCCGCACTCTATCGCGGCCTCATCACCGCGCGCGCCTGAGGGGAGCTGTCGCGTGGAATAGCGTTCCTGCGGTCCATCCTTCGAGACGCCCGCTCCGCGGGCTCCTCAGGATGAGGGCGGAGTACACGGAAGCGATTTCGACAGCCGCGGTGCTGCTTAGCCTCATCCTGAGGAGGCGCGTAAGCGCCGTCTCGAAGGACGAGGCGCGCGCACAGACTGTCGCCTGGATCGCCGCCCCAGACCCGTCGCCATCGTCGAATCAATGCTATAGAGCCGCCATGGACCCCTTCGTGATCAAACTGATCGGCTTTGCCGCCGCGACCTGCACCACCGTGGCCTACGCGCCGCAAGCCATCAAAGTGTGGAAAACCCGCTCCACCGGCGATATTTCGCTCGGCATGTTCCTGGTCATGGTGCTTGGGCTGGCGCTCTGGCTCGTCTATGGCCTGCTGTCGGGCGATGCGCCCCTCATCGCCGCCAACGTCATCACCATGGTGCTCGCCGGCGGCATCCTGTTCATGAAGCTGAAATTCGGGTGAGCCACTCTTCTTCACCTCTCCTCGCGTGCGGGAGAGAGGGTGAAGATTACCCCCCGAACACATACGACGCCATCGCGACATTTGCGACCTCGTCGACGAAGACGCGCTTGCCCGCGTCGCTGCCGGCGGCGCCGGCGGCCACCATCAGCGGCAGCAGATGATCTTCGCGCGGATGGGCCAGGCGCGCACTCGGGGCGTTCTCCCAGTCCACCAGCATCGCGTTGCGGCGCGCCGCGTCCTTGTGGCTGATCGCCTCGTTCAGATAAGCCTCGAAATCATACGAGACCGGCTTCGATTCAGCGCGGCCGAACCCGCGCATGTTGTGATAGGTGAGCCCGCTGCCGACGATCAGAATGCCTTCGTCCCGCAGCGAGGCAATCGCCTGCCCCACCTTGATGTGTTCGGCCGCGTCATAGCTCGATCTCAGCGATAGCAGCACGATCGGCATGTCGGCGTTCGGATACATCAGCCCGAGCGGCACGAAAGTGCCGTGATCGAAACCCTGGTTGGGATCCTCCCGGCAATCGACGCCCGCGCGCGTGAGCAGCGCCTTCACCTCCGCGGCGAGCTCGGGCCGCCCCGGCGCAGGATATTTGAGGTGATAGGTGTGCTCGGGGAAACCGTGATAGTCGTACACCATCGGCGGATGCGCCGAGGTGGACACGGTGAAGGCGTCAGCTTCCCAATGTCCTGATATGACGAGCACGGCCTTGGGCTTCTCCGGCAAGAGCTGCGGCAGCCGGCCGAACGCCTCGGCGGTCTTCGCATATTGCACTCGCCTGTCCTCCATGAACGGCCAGGGACCGCCGCCATGCGACAGGAAGAAGGTCGGAAATCGCACCATGGGTGAAGGCTCGTTTCATTGGCAACATGCGCGTGCTGCCCGCGCGATCGGTCGCGAGCATAGGCAAACCGGTATGGTTAGCAAGACGTTAACGATTTTCCGCCCAGAATCCCGGGCGTAGCCGAAGGAGTCGGCCAGCAGCCAGGGACGTGAAATGAAGAAGTTTGCGTTGGGGGACGTCGTCAACAGTGACAAGGGCCGCCGCGGCGTCGTTCGCGCCGCCTACAAGTCGAAGGAAGGCCAGCAGTTCTACGCCGTCGAGAAAGACGGCGCGATGGATTATCTGGAGGAAGACCGGCTGAGCCCGGCGCCGCGCGTCGAGCTTGCGGCTTAAGTCCAACTCATCCTGCCCTAACGCCCGAACCGGTCCAGGCGCTCCGACCAGGGGTCGTCTCCGCTCGCGATGCGCTCGTTCGTGATCAGCAGCAGGCGATCGTTGCCTGCGGCCGAATCCCAATGCGGCAGGTCCGCACCGTTGGGATCGCCACTCTTGGCGAAATTGATCCAGTAGGCGCGCATGCGATTTGCGACATCGCGATCGGCTCGTGACAAGATGCCCGCACCGGGCATGCCTTCCACGCCGAAGATGAACTGCAATTCCCGCCCGTGACCGCCCTCGGGGTTTGCGCGCCGTGCCTCCGGCACATAGGCGAAGCGATAGCGGAAGGTCGGCGCACCGCGGGCGGCATGCAGGCGGGCCAGCAGCCTCACCGGCTCCGAGAAGACCTTGTCGGTGTAGAACCTTGCCGCGCGGCCGGAAGGTCTGGCGAGGTCGGGATAGAGCGTGCGCAGTTCATCGCTCGTGATGCCCCACGATGCCAGCTCTTCCCGCATATCCAGCTCGCTATCGAAGCCCGTCTCGTCGTCGTTCGAGCCGATGATCAGGGGAATGCGGCTCTCATGTCCGGCCGCGAAGCCCGCGGCGACCTCCTCGCTCACCAGACTCCCATCGATCGTCGGCGCGAAGCTCCGCGGCGATTTTTCCAGGAGATGTTTTTCGACGGCAAGCAGGCGTCGCGACTCGGCGGCGCGTAAATCGACCTGTCGCCCCAGCGCCGCCACGAATTGCCGGCCCACACTCTCGGCCTCTTGTGCCGAACGCAGGCGCGCACGGCCGGGGAGCGATTGCAGAATGGCTTTCTGAAACAGGTCGCGCGCTTGCGCAGACAGCATCAGCAGCGCGATCGAGGTCGCGCCTGCGCCACTGCCAAACAAGGTGACATTGTTCGGATCACCGCCGAAGGCTGCGATGTTGTCGCGCACCCAATGCAGCGCCGCGATCTGGTCCATCAGGCCGTAATTGCCGGAGCCGCCTTCCGACAGCGCGGGATCGCTGAGCCAGCCGAACGCGCCGAGGCGAAAATTCACGGTCACCACGATGACGCCGGCTTGCGCGAGCCTGGCACCGTCGAACAGCGGATCGTTCGCGGTGCCGCTGACGAAAGCGCCGTCGTGGATGAACAGCATCACCGGCAACGGCCCGTCGACCCCGAACGGACGGAACACGTTCAGCGTAAGGCAATCCTCACTCGATCCCGGCAGCGAGGGCTGAAGACACGGCGCGCCATAGGCATAGGCGGTGCGCATCTCCGCACTCTCGGGCGCAGCCTGCGGCGGACGCCAGCGCAGCGGACCGATCGGCGCGGCCGCATAGGCCAGCCCCTTGAACGAGGCCACCTCGCCTTCGACGGCGCCAAGCATCTGCCCTTCACGCGTCAGCGCAAATGGAAATTGGCCGACCGGCTGGGCCATGGCCGAGCCGGCGCAACAGAGGATGAGAGACGTCGCAAAAAGCGCGAACACGGACCGCATCTTCGGAGCATCTCGATGCGCGGAAGGATTTGGGCAGGTTATGTCCGTGGCCCGCTGCGAGGCAAGCGCCGCGGTCGCGCCTAGCTCCCCTTGGCGACAAGCTCCGCCAGTGCGTGCCGTGCGATGATGCCGAGTTCACCGAGCGTGGTGTGACCGGACTGCGCCGCCTCGATCAGCCGCTGGGCGATGAACCTGCGGCTGTCGTGATCGCCGCCGTGCGGCAGTTGGCGGCACGTCTCCTCCAGGACGACGTCCATGTTCGCTTTGGTCCGCTCACTCAACTCTGTCATGACGCCCGTCGGCACGCGTGGCTTGTAGCCGCAAGCATACACAGACGGACCGTACAAGATTAGCCCGGGAAATCACGGCCATTGTGCATCGCGATGCGTGTGCTGCCGCAACATTCACGCGGCCATGATGACGCCGCAAATGGTGACCGAAGATTGCACGTGCCGTGATGACAAGCCGAACCTGCAGCGATAGCCTGCCGGCAAAACAAAACACACGGGAGGAAATGCCATGCCTGACGCAATGGTTGCTGCACGTGCCTCTGACGCGGGGCGCGGAACCAGCCAGCAGGTCGATGTTGCCGTGGTCGGTGCCGGATTTGCCGGCCTCTATCTTCTCCATCGGCTGCGCAAGGCTGGCCTCACGGCGGTCGGCCTCGAAGAAGCCGGTGACGTCGGCGGCACCTGGTACTGGAACCGATATCCCGGCGCGCGCTGCGATATCCAGACCATCGATTACAGCTACACCTTCGATCCGGACCTCGAGACCGCCTGGACCTGGTCGGAGAAATACGCGACCCAGCCGGAGATCCTGCGCTATCTCGGCTTCGTCGCCGACCGCTACGATCTCAGGCGTGACATCCGCTTCAAGACCAAGGTCACGGAAGCGAAATGGGACGAAGCGACCGAACGCTGGCAGCTCACCACCGACAACGGCGCGCTGGTCTCCTGCCGCCATTACATCATGGCCACCGGCTGCCTCTCGGCGCCGAAGCCGCCGGAAATCGACGGCGTCAAGGATTTCAAGGGCGAGGTCTATTTCACCGGACGCTGGCCGCATGACGGCGTGAATCTCGCCGGAAAACGCGTCGCGGTGATCGGCACGGGATCGTCGGCCATTCAGTCGATCCCGCTGATCGCCGAGCAGGCCGCACACCTGACCGTGTTCCAGCGCACGCCGAATTTCGCGCTGCCGGCGCACAACGGTCCTGCGCCTTCCGATCGCATGAGCCTGCTGCAAGGCGATCGTGCGGCCTATCGCGAGCAGGCGCGCCAGTCGATGGCCGGCGTGCCCTATCCGCAGCAGACGGTCGTGAGCTGGCAATTGAGCGATGCCGAGCGTCGTGAGCGGTTCGAACGCGCCTGGGCGGCCGGCGACCTCGTCCACATCCTGACCCAGCTCTGGGCGGACCAGGCGGTCGACATCGACGGCAACAAGATCGTCCAGGACCTGATCCGCGAGAAGATCCGCGCCGCCGTCAAAGACCCCGAGACCGCCGCGGCGCTGATGCCGGACGATCATCCGTTCGGCGCCAAACGCCCCTGCCTCGATACCAACTATTACGCGACCTACAACCGGCCGAACGTCACGCTGGTCAATCTGCGCCAGGAGCCGATCAAGGCGATCACCGCAAGTGGGATCACGACGGCCAAGCGCAGCGTCGACGTCGACGTCATCGTGTTCGCGACCGGCTTCGACGCTATGACCGGCGCAATCCGCGCCGTGCATCCGATCACCGGACGTGGCGGCAAGTCGCTCACCGACGTCTGGGCGCAGGGGCCGCAGACCTATCTCGGGCTCACGGTCGAGGGTTTTCCGAACTTCTTCATGATCACCGGGCCCGGCAGCCCCTCGGTGCTGTCGAACATGGCGGTGTCGATCGAGCAGCATGTCGACTGGGTCGTCGACCGGCTCAAAGCATTGCGCGACGCCGGCTTCACCACGATCGAGCCGACCGAGATGGCGCAGGCCGGCTGGAACAGGCACATGGCCGACTGCTCGATGGTGACGCTGCACCGGCTCGCCAACACCTGGTACACGGGCGCCAACGTGCCCGGCAAGGTGCAGGGCCTGATGCCTTATACCGGCGGCGTCGGTCCCTATCGCAGCATCTGCGACGAGGTGGTCAGCCGCGGCATGCTCGGCTTCAAGCTGACCGGCCCCGATGTCGCCGCGCAATGCAATGACGGCGAGGTGGTGCGGCTGCAGCCGGATGTGCGGCTGGTGCTGAACCTGCTGGCGTCCCTCAACCTGCCGCCGATCGAGTCGATGGGCGCGCAAGGCGCCTGCGCCTTCGTCAATGAGTTCAACAAGGGCCGTCCCGCCGGACGGCCGATCGGCGAGATCGTCGACGGCACCCTGCCCGGCGCCGACGGTCCCCTGCCTTATCGGGTCTACAAGCCGGCAACATCAGGTCCGCATCCGGTCGTAGTTTATTTCCACGGCGGCGGCTGGGTGCTCGGCGACGAGCAATCGGACGAGCCGTTCTGCCGCGACATGGTGCGGCGGACCGGCATGATGCTCGTCAGCGTCGGCTATCGTCATGCGCCCGAGCATCGTTTCCCGGCCGCGGCCGAAGACGGCTATGCGGCGACGCGCTGGATCGCCGAGCACGCCGCCGAGCTCGGCGGCAAGCCGGGCCCGGTGCTGGTCGCGGGCTGGAGCGCCGGCGGCAACATCGCCGCCGTCACCTGTCAGCTTGCGCGCGATCGCGGCGGCCCTGAGATCGCGGGCCAGCTCCTGATCTGCCCGGTCACGGACTGCACCTTCGAGCGCCCCTCCTACAACGACAATGCGACCGGCTATTTCCTGACCCGGTCGCTGATGTACTGGTTCTGGGACCTCTATTGCTCGCCGGCCGACCGCACCGATCCGCGCGTCTCGCCGCTCCGCGGCAAGGTCGCAGGCCTGCCGCCGGCCTTCGTCGTCACCTGCGAATTCGATCCGCTGCGCGACGAAGGCATCGCCTATGCCGAGGCCATGGCAGCCGCCGGCGTCCCGGTCGAGCAACTCAAGGCGCGCGGCCATTTCCATTCGTCCTTCACGATGGTGGACGTGATCATCACGGGCGCGCCGGGCCGGGTGCAGATGGCCGAGGCCTTGCGACGCTTTGCCGGGCTTCCGCCCGAAGTTGGTCACGGCGACGAGACCAGCCACGGCCGCACCAATCCCGGACATAGGATCGCGGCGGCAGCGAGCTGACAGGAATAATTGGCGGGAACTATTTCCCGGTCATCGCGTTTGGTGCTGTGGCATTGAGATGCAGTAATGGGTGTGGGCCCCGGTACGCGCGATCGTGTGCCGGGGTTCTCTTTGCGTGAGGCAGGACGATGGGGGACGTTGTTGGGGATTCAAAGGTCGATTTTGGTGTCCTTGCGGTGCTGCATAAATGGCCATCGCTTGCGAACCAGCGACGGTCGGACCGAGCGTCCTACCAGGTGATCGAGGGCACGCTCGACGAATGCATCTCGGCGTTCATGGCGAAGCCGGCGGCGACCAGGCATCTCTATGAGATCCGCACGATCGCACAACCGCCGCTGGTCACCGACAATCTCTCGCCCGAGCATATCACGGAGCTGGCGCGGCTGAGAGAATTCCTCTGATCCCCGCAGAAGCACCGTCTGAGCGCAGGAACCTTCTTCCGGCTTTTCCCGTTGATGGTGATCGGAAGCGAAGGCGTGAGTGCCTCAGATGCTTGAAGCCGGCGTGCCAGCCCCGGTCGTGCCCTATGGCGCAGACCAGACCCTGTTCGTGGTGATCGATCGCCTCGACAAGGCGACCGAAATCCGTGTCGAGCGAAGCGATCTCGATGCCACGATTGGCGAGCTCGTCGCCGGCTGCTTCAATGACCCCGTCAAGGTCATCTCGTTCAACACGCTCGAGCACTGGATGAAGGACATCTCGACCGACGTCGCCGGAGAGATTCGGGCGCGCTGCGACATCGATGGCGTGACGCTGCCCGACTATCTCAGCGACTTCGTCGAGAGCCATAGCTGAGCGTGCATGGAGGAATCAGGCGCGCCGGTACTTGCCGGCGATGACCTCGATCTCGCGGCGGCGTTCGCCTGCGAAGGTCAGGAGCTTTTCGATCGTCAACGCATCCGTGATCCGCTTGGCCAGCCGCTCGGCGCGTGCGGCCTGATCTTCGAGATACTGGATCGTGTTCAAACGTCGCCCCCCAGAGTGCGATTTGGAGTCCCGAATTGCTCGGGTATCCATCGTGCGCTGGAGGCGGCTAACAGCCGGTTAAGCACAGCGTTTCGGATCGATGCAGCTGGAAATTATCGCACCACGTCGAGCCGGACATTGGTGACACCCTTGTCGACCATGCCGAGCGCCTCGGCCGCGGAGGGAGAGATGTCGACCACGCGTCCGCGAACATACGGACCGCGATCGTTGATCCTGACGGTCACGAAGCGGCCGGATGAGACGTCGGTGACGCGCAGCTTGGTGCCGAACGGCAGGCTGGGATGGGCCGCGGTCAATTCGTTCTTGTCGAACCTCTCGCCGCTCGCCGTCTCCGTGTCCGAATAGAAGCTGGCGACGCCGTGCGAGACGCTCTGTTTTGCATCACCGTCAGGCACGCGCGCCCGGCTGATCGGACGCGGATGCAGCGCCGCCACCCTGTGCGGTCGTTCGACAGCGGCTTGGCGGTGGGTGCCTAGATCGGCCTTCTGGCGGCCGACCGGCGACTGCGCACACGCCGCAAGCGACGCCGCACCGATGATGGCGAGCAGGATCCGGCACAGGCTTGCCGGCGAGATCCGGGCAGTTTCGGCACGTGCAAAGCAAGACATGATGCGCCCTCCGAATGGCCCCGAGTTTCGGCGGGCAATGAGGGCAGAACCTTGTCGGAACGAAAGCGCGCCTGCGGCCGCAGCCGTTTCGCTTTAGCTGTGGCGATTCCACCACACTGGCTTGTCCTGAATCGAGACAGATTCTTTCGCGAGCACCTCTCTCACTCCCTCTCCCCCGTTTTTGCGGGGAGAGGGAGTGGTGAGGAGCCGCCTCCGCGAGTCCGGCTTGAATGTAAGCGCTAGTACTGCGGCTCGTACATCTGCGACTGAACCAGTGCCTTCACGTCGTTGGGCGCGGGTCCGTCCGCAAGCCCGCGCTGAAAAGCGACATCGGCGACGGCGGCAGCGATACGCACCGAAACCTCGCGGATGCGCGGCAGCGCCGGGTAGAGGCTGCCTTGCGCGAGATCGTCCTTGCCGACGCAATTGGCGAGCGTATGGGCGGCGGCCATGAACATCTCGTCCGTCACCAACCGCGAGCGGCTGGCGATGACGCCGAGACCGACGCCCGGGAAGATGTAGGAGTTGTTGCCCTGGCGCGGCACGAAGGTGCGGCCGTTGAGCTTGACCGGATCATACGGACTGCCGCAGGCAAACAGCGCGCGGCCCTCGGTGTAGCGATAAGCGTCTTCCGCAGAACATTCGGCCTTCGAAGTCGGGTTGGAGAGCGCGAACACGATCGGCTGTTCGTTGAGCTCGGCCATCGTCTTGAGCACCTCAGGCGTGAACGCACCGCCGACCGCGGCAACACCGATGATCGCCGTGGGCTTCAGCGTCCTGATCGCGGTAAGGAAGTCGGCGATCGGCGCCTGGTCGGCATGGGCATAACGCAGCTTGTGGCCGGACAGGCCTTCACGGCCGCCGACAACGAGGCCGCGGGAATCCACCAGCCAGTTGCGGCGGAGCGCCTCGGCTTCAGAGGCACCTTCCGCCATCATCGCGGACGTCACGAGATCGGCGATGCCGGTCGCGGCCTCGCCCGCGCCGAGGAACAGGATGCGCTGATCCCTCAGCTTGCCGCCGTTGACGCGCAGCGCCGAGAACAGGCCGGCGAGCGCCACCGCAGCCGTGCCCTGGATGTCGTCGTTGAAGACGCAGGCCTCGTCGCGATATTTGTGCAGCAGCTTGAACGCCGAGTGGTTGGCGAAATCCTCGAACTGGATCAGCACACCCGGAAAGGTCTTTCGCGCGGCGACCATGAACTCGTCGACGAAGCTGTCATAGGCCTCGCCCGTGAGCCGCCGCTCGCGCAAGCCGAGATAATACGGATCTTTCAGGAGCTCTTCGTTATTGGTGCCGACGTCGAGCACGATCGGCAGGCACGTTTCGGGATGCACGCCGGCGCAGGCCGAATAGAGCGAGAGTTTACCGACCGGAATGCCCATGCCGTTGGCGCCGAGATCGCCGAGGCCCAGGATGCGCTCGCCATCGGTGACGACGATCAGCTTGGCCGGATGGGGCCAGTTCTTCAGGACCTCGGCGATTTGGCCGCGATCGCGCGAGGAGATGAACATGCCGCGCGGGCGCTGGAAGATCAGGCCGTATTTCTGGCAGGCGAGTCCGACCGTCGGCGTGTAGATGATCGGCTGGATCTCATCGATATTGTCGACCACGACGCGGAAGAACAGCGCCTCGTTGCGGTCGTGCAAGGCATTCAGCGCGACATATTTTTCGAGATCGGTCGGCAGCGTGCGCAGGTTGACGAGCACCCGCTCGACCTGGGTCTCCATCGTCAGCACGCAAGGCGGCAGCAGGCCGCGAAGGCCAAGCGCATCGCGCTCCTGCCCGGTGAAGGCGGTGCCCTTGTTGAGCAGGGGATCGCGCAGCAGCGCCATGCCGTGCACGGGTAAGGACGATGTCGAATGGGCGCTGACCCGAGCAGGTCTGTTCACAAATTCCCCCAGGGAGTTTCTTATTCGAGGACAGCCATTGTCGGCCAGTGCTCACCTTATATCAAGGACGTAACCATCTGCGCATCGATTGTGATCTCGCACCGCAGCGAGGTTGTCGCGAGAGACGTGGCCCTGCGCGCGTCAAAAGGCAACGCGCGGCATCGGCAGTGAGCTCCCTCCCCCGCGTGCGGGGGAGGGGTTGGGGAGAGGGCTGTCTCCGCAATGGGATTGTCGGGAAGCGGAAATCCGCAAACGGTGAGTGCCGCGGGTGGAAATCTCCTGCCCCAGTTCGGCAAAGCGCTGCTCGAGATTGGGGTCGGCCACGCCGCGACGATGGCTGCGTTCAGCTTCGTGACGATCCCCCTCGGCGTGTTATCCCGACGATGAGCTGCGGGCCCATCGCAGCGAATTGGAGCCGGAGTGAACGCTGCCGGGCCGGCACAGGCAAGCTGGAAATGATGCTGGACCGCTTGGGACATGTACTCATAAACTCGCGCTGCACTTCGTGTGAGGTCCGCTCTGCCTCCAATACCGGCCGTGTTGGCGCACCTCACTCCAGGTCCGAGTTGAGCCAATAGACGACATCGCAACGGCGCGAGCGGCCCGGTGAGCGATCATGTCGATGGCGCCTCATCCTTGGATGGGCTCATTGCCGGTATCGGTATGTTGTGATACAACCCCTAGGTGTCGGGGCGGCTATTCCGTCCTCGATTTGGGGAGGTACCTTATGAGATTCTCGTCAGGCTTCGCCGTGCCGTCAGTCGTCGTGACCTTGTCAACCGTCTTACTGTGCAGCAGCACGGCAATGTCGCAACCCACACCAAACTCGTCACTTCCCGCCGTCACGGTCGAAGCGCCGAAGGCAAGACCAACTCTTGTGCCGAGGGAAGGGCCAACGACCGTGACATCGCATCGGGCAACCCGCCATCGTGCGACCGGCTTGTCAGCTGCTCAAAATCCTGCGTTCGGGCCGAATACGGCCTTGGGCAGGCTTGCCAAGCTGGAGAGATCCGCTAGCAGTTGCAACGGTGGTTGCGAAACAAGTTACAGGGTCGGCAACGCTCCATGGGTCGGATGTAGCCTTTCCGGCCAGGAAGGGGTTGACGGTAGCATGTTCTCGCCGACCTGCCGAGACACACTCAACTACAACACCTACGCGCAGTGCGTAGAGACCAAGGGTTTCCTTGGCGCGACGTCCAGAGAGTCTCGGTGGCTTTGTACCAGCCTGCTGGCTGGTGGCAAGTTGCCCGGCGAAAGGCTGGTCGCCGACGCCAGGCAATCGGGCCACCGTTAATCGAGTCCCTCCTGGCGGCGATGTCCCAAAGATCGACCGCATGGCGCGAATGCTTCGAGCCATGCGGAATGCCCGCTTCGGGTCACAAGCCGCCGATCACACGTTAGGTGGGACACTTCCGCTTTGGATTGGTAAGCCGACGTTTATGGGTACACGCCCTAACCTGCCGCTCGACGCGGCGTCAGATGAGCCGCGCTGTCCGCCGGCGGCGCGATGTGCATCAGGATGGTCTGGGTGGCGGATGCGACCTCGATGCCGTTGTGCTGGAAACGCTGCTTCATGCGGCGGTTGAACTCGCGCTGCACCGGCCAGCGGCCGGCCTCGGTGCAGCGGATCTGGCCGACGATCGACACCATGGCGCCGTCGACCTTGTCGATGCCCCAGAGCTCGAGATCGCCGCGGATCAGACTGCGGAATTCCACCTCGCGGCGCATCTCGTCGACAATGTCCTTGAGGATCTGGCCGGCGCGGTCGGTGTCTTCCTTGTAGGCGACGTTGACGCTGACGGACGCATTGCCGGCGCCGCGGCTGGCATTGGTGATGGTCGTGACCGCGCTGAACGGCACGATGTGCACGGCACCGTCGCCGGCCCGGAGCCTGATCGTGCGGATCGAGACGTTCTCGACTACGCCTGATAGCCCGGACACGCTGACGCTGTCGCCGACCTGGACGGTGTTCTCCAGCAGCAGGAACAGGCCGGTGATGAGGTCTTGCACCAGTTTTTGCGAACCGAAACCGATGGCGATGCCGACGATGCCGGCGCCCGCCAGCAGCGGCGCGACGTTGACGCCGATCTCGCTGAGCGCCGTGAGGCCGACGACGGTGGCGATCACGCACAGCAAGGCCGTCCGCAGCATCGGCTGAAAGGTCCGCAGCCGCGCGGCGCGGGCGTAGTGGCCGTCGCGCGACAGCGTATTGATCTGACGGTCCAGCAGCGCGTTGCTGGCTTCCCAGATCGCCGCCGCGCTGAAAACGGCAATGCCGATCGTTACCACCGCGGAGATCAGCCGGCTGCCGATCTGGCCGCCATAGAACCAGACGATGGCGTCGACACCCCAGACTTCGAGCACGGCCACCAAGCCGATGAACGCGATCACGCCAGATACGATCTTGCGCAGCAGCGGCAGATAGCGGTTGGCGCGGATCTCGAGGCCCGGAAAGCGCTGGAGGATTTCCGGCCTGATGCGGAAGCCGCGGTCGATTAGGCCCAGCGTCAGCATGATGGCGACACGCGTGATCAGCGCCACCGCGATGGTGCCGACGAAATATTGCAGCAGCAATGAATATCCGTTGCGGATGTTCAGCGCCCACACGGCCCACAGAGCGAGGTCGAGCGCGATGGCGAGATAGTGCCAGCCACCCGCGATGCGGTTGCGCAGTGCCGCCGCGATCCCCTGCCGGTCGGCGGGCGCGCGGATGGCTTCGGCGACCTGGCGGCGGCATTGCAGGATGATGACGACGACGAAGAGATGAACGACCAGCATCACCATGCGCAAGAGCGCGGCATAGCCGGCGCGATGCAGGCCGAGCAGCAGCGCAACGTTGGCAACGGCGATGCCGGAGACGGCGACACCGACAATGCGGCGCGCCCAGATCTCGATATAGGCGGCGGTTTCGGCCTTGACCGGAAACAAGCCGAACGGTCCCGCCAGCACACGGACCACACAGATGAGCCCGCGCGAGAACGCATAGGCGTTGACGACCGCGAGGATCACGAGCCGGACGGTGGTGGACTCGCCGATCTCGGTGCCGAGCAGCGCCGTGGCGGCGCCGACAAAGACCAACACGGGAAGCAGCTCGAGCAGGAATCTTCCCACCACAAGGGGCAGCCGCAGCATGATTTGCCAGGCCCGCGCCAGGCTGTGGCGGCGCCTGTGCAGTTCGGGCGCGGGGGTGACATCGGCGACCGATGATGGCGGATCGGCAATCGGCAACACCTGCACCGGCAGGCGCGCCGTTTGCGGCATGCGCCCTTCCAGGAACACGACGGGGCGCCGGATCAGACGGAACATCACCCATTCGGCGCAGAAAGCAGAGCCGAACACCAGCGCGAGCTTCCAACCAATCTCGATCAGGAGATTGTAGGCCGCGGGATCGTTCGCGGTCCGCACGATCCAGTAGTAGAACGCCGGGAAGTGCGTGAGCGTCCTGGCCATATCGGCGACGTCTCGCGACATTTCGCCGATCTCCTCGGACACAGTGAGCATGAGCTGCGCACCGAGGCCGTCGGCCGCGAGCGGGATCGGCGATTTTGGCTCGGCCGCGGGCTGCTGTGGACCGGACGCAGTGGCGATCGCGCGCAGCGTATCGATCATCTGCGCGCGCTTCTTGTCGTCCTGCAGCGTCTCCAGCGCGCGCTTGGCCTCATCGGGCGACAACGCGGCAGCGCTATTGGCCGCCGGCGCAGGCGGCGCAGCGCGGACGCTGGAGAGAGATGAGATCGCGATCAGGAGCGCGGCGAGAAACGCGGAGGCAAGCTTATGCGACACGAGGGATTCCCTGAGAAAAATGAATGCGACGGCGACGTCGGGACCGTCACCGCCGAAGCACATGCATCATGTCGGATCGACGCTATTCGCCCGCGCGCTGTGTCGGAAGTTGGCCAGTGAGACGACATTCTCTTGGCATTTGCCGCGGTGCAGGAAGCGGGAACCACGTCGCAAGACGGGACGTGCAGCGATCGGAATGCGCGCACGCGGCTGCTAGCTCGACTGCGGCCATCCTTCGAGACGCCCGCTTGCGGCGGACCCTCAGGATGAGGGATGAGTACGCGGCTGCATTTCAATGCAGCTGGATGCAGCTGAGCCTCATCCTGAGGAGGCCGCGAAGCGGTCGTCTTGAAGGACGAGGCGCTCGCTCAGGCGCCGCTGAGACGTCATGTGCGATCGCCCTGATATGCGATCGCCCTGCGTCATTCCGGGAGTCGGCCCGGAATGACGCGATGAGGAGGAGGAGAGAAGCAGGATGTCAAAAGCGCGGCGGCCTTGTCACGGCCATCCGACGTGATCGCTGTGATGCAATCGATGTGATGCAGAGTACAGCGCCGGGCAGGTAGGGGCTATGCCACACTGATGCAGCCCACTAGACCTTGGCCCGGCGTGCCGTTCGCGTTTCTGCCGCTATGCGATAGTCCGAACGAGCTCCATCGCACTTAACGCGGCTGGTTCTGCGGAGGTGGTGTCATAGACCTCCCCTTGCTCTTGATGTGGACGTTGCGCGTCGCTTGTTTGCGACCATGGGATGGTCCTCCCGTGACGCAAGACTGTCAAGCAAGATCAATGGCGCGCAAATCACATTTGAGGGCGCGTTCCATTCCAGCGCGACGGATTCGCCGCTGTCGAAACACGAGAAGTGGACGAGTTACAAGACTGCCCTTCCCGCAGATGTAGAACGCGTCTGCTACGGTGGCCCGCGGGTCCTGAGAAAATTTGGGGACGATGACATCATGCCCCTGTTTTGCCCGACGAGTCAAACGATTTCGCTAAATCCGCAAGCGCTAACGCTGACCTCCAAGTCATTGATTTCGCTATCCCCGGCTACTGTGCATGGGGTTGTTTTCGCGTTTTTTGTTTCTTGTCCGCCTTCTCCTCCTTCTCCAGCGCCTTGCGCACCTCGTCGAATTCGCCCAGCGAGGCCTTGTCGGCGCGGGGGAAGCGCAGATCGAGCTTTTCCAGCGCCGCGACGATGGCCGACCCGATCACGACGCGGGCGAACCATTTGTGGTCGGCCGGCACGACATACCACGGCGCATGAGGCGTGGCCGTGTGCCGTACGATGTCCTGATAGACCGCCTGGTAGCGCGGCCACAGCGCGCGCTCCTTGATATCGTCCATGGAGAACTTCCACTGCTTGGACGGATCCTCCAGCCGATCGAGGAAGCGCTCGCGCTGCTCGTCCTTGGACAGATTGAGGAAGAACTTCAGCACCACGGTGCCGTTGCGTGAGAGATAGCGCTCCCACGCAGAGATGTCCTCGAACCGCTCCTTCCAGATGCTCTTGGTGACGAGCTTTGGCGGCAGCTTCTCCTTGACGAGGATCTCCGGATGCACGCGCGTCACCAGGCACTCCTCGTAATGGGAGCGGTTGAAGATGCCGATATGGCCGCGCTCCGGCAGCGCGACGGCGTGGCGCCAGAGGAAATCGTGGTCGAGCTCCTTGCTGCTCGGCGCCTTGAAGGCACTGACTGCGCAGCCCTGCGGATTGATGCCCTCGAAGATCGCCTTGATCGCAGAATCCTTGCCGCCGGCGTCCATCGCCTGAAACACGATCAGCACGGACCAGCGATCCTGGGCGTAGAGCTTCTCCTGAAACGCGATCAGCCGCTTCATGTTGGCATCGAGAATCTCCTGGGCCTTCTCCTTGTCGAGGTCGCCCTTCTCGTCGGTCTTGTGGTCCTTGAGATGAAACTTGCCCGAACCATCGTACCGGAACGGCGTGATGTAGCGGTCAAGTTCCTGGGCGAGCGATTTGGACGGCTTCTTGCTCATGAGCGCGGGGCACCTTGCGTTGCGGCTTCAATCGGTCGAGCAAGCTACCAAGGATGCCCTTCGGAAGGAATATGATGAAAAGCACCAGCAGCACGCCGTAGACGAGATTGTCCCAGCCGACCGCCTTGGTGCCAAAACCGATGCGCAGGGTCTCGGCCAGCATAATCGTGATGACAGCGCCGAAGGTCGGGCCCAGCGAGACGAACAGCCCGCCGACGATTGCTGCGAACACCATCTGGAGCGACACCGCGATGCCGCTGACCGTGTCGGGCGTGATGAACATCTGGTACTGGCAGTAGATCGCGCCGGCCAAGGCGGTCATCAGCGCGCTGAGCAGCGTGATCTTCAGCTTCTCCGCGGTGACGTCGACGCCGGCCGCGGCCGCGGCGTCCTCGTCCTCCGAGATCGCCTCCAGCGCATAGCGGGCCATGCTGCGGTCGACCCAGTGCCAGACCACGATGCCGAACAACCAGACCCCGAGCGCGATCAGGTACCAGGTGATCTTGTCGTCGAATTGCAGCGACCAGAGCTTGTTGCCCGCTGCCCGGTTCGGCGTGTAGCCGAGCGAGCCGCCGGTGTAGTCGCGCGTCGCCGTGATGACCTGGAGCACGATGCCGGAGAGCGCGAGCGTCACCAGCACGAAATAATGCCCGGTGATGCGGAAGCGGAAACAGGGATAGCCGACGATCAGCGCCAGTGCGCCGGCCGCGACCATGCCGATGGGGATGCCGATCCAGGGCGACCATCCCAGGTGATTCCAGAGTAGCGCGGTGACATAGGCGCCGATGCCCATGAACCCGCCATGGCCGAGCGAGACGAGGCCAAACCGCCCCATCATCGACCAGGACGTATAGGCGAACGACCAGATCAGGATCAGCACCAGGATGTGCAGATGATAGGGGTCGCGATAGACGAAAGGCAGCGCGACCAGCGCCGCCAACCCCACCGCCCAAGCTGCAAGCCGTCCCCGCCCCATCATCGGCGCCTCGCGAGCAGGCCCGCGGGCCGGATGAACATCATGACGATGAAGAAGGCGAAGGCGAGCACATAGCCCCATTCGAGATCGGAGAACAGGCCGCCGAGTGAGATGATCTCGGCGAACACGAAGGCGGCGATGAAGCCGCCGATGAAATTGCCCAAACCGCCGAGCACGCAGATCAGGAAGGTGATCGGCCCGAACGACAGGCCGACGAAGGGATGCACGTCATATTGGAGCACAAGGAGGCAGGCGGCCAGCCCGGCCAGCCCACCGCCGATCGCGGAGGTAATGAGATAGATGCGCTTGGTATCGACGCCCATCAACGCCATGATCTGCCGGTCCTGCGAGATCGCCCGGATCGCGGTGCCGGTGAAGGTGCGCGTCATGAAGAGATAGACCGCGACCATGCCGACCAACGCGGCCAGGAAGGACAGAAGTCGTGCGTAGCTGAAGTTCATGTCGCCGAAGGCGAGCACCGGCAGGCGGATGCCGAGGTTACGGAAGTCGATGCCGAAGGCAACAGTCGCAAAGCTCTGCAGCACGAACAGCACGCCGCCGGTCGCAAGCAACTGGTTGATCGGCGGCGCAGTGAGGAGCGGCGCGATCACCAGGTAATGCAGCGCCGCGCCGAGCACCGCGACCAGCAGGATGGTGAGCGGCGCGGCGAGGAAATAGCTGATGCCGTAATACTGCACCAGGAAATACATCGCGTACATGCCGATCATCACCAGCTCTGCGTAGCAGATCCAGGTCACGTCGATGACGCCGAAGATCAAATTGAGCCCGAGCGCGAGCAGCGCCAGCACGCCGCCGAGCAGGATGCCGTTGATCACGGCCTCCAGCAGGTAGATGTCGAAAATATCCAGAAATGCTTGCATGCCCCGATGAACCTCACACCCCGAGATACGCTTCCTTGACCGTGTCGCTCGCCAGCATCTCGGCCGAGGTGCCCGAGGACCTGATCGAGCCCGCCTCTATCAGGTAGGCACGATCGACCACCCGCAGCACCTGCTGCACATTCTGCTCGACGATCAGCACGGTCAGTCCGCTGGCGCGGATCCGCTTCACCAGCTCGAACACCTGCTGCACCACCACGGGCGCCAGCCCCGCCGACGGCTCGTCGAGCAGCAGCAGCTTTGGACTGGACATCAGCGCGCGGCCGATCGCGCACATCTGCTGCTCGCCGCCGGACATGGTGCCGGCCATCTGGTGGCGGCGCTCCTTCAGGCGCGGAAACAGATCGAACACCACCTCCAGCCGTTCGGCGTAGTGGCCGCGCGCCTCCTGCATGAAGGCCCCCATCTTGAGATTGTCGTCGACCGAGAGCTGTGGAAACAGCCGCCGGTTCTCCGGCACATGCGCGATCCCGAGGCTGACGATCTTGTGCGGCGGCGTGGCCACCACGTCGACGGCTTCCATTCTGATCGACCCACGCGAGGGGCGGATCAGCCCGGAGATGACCCGCATCAAGGTGGTCTTGCCGGCCCCGTTGGGCCCGATGACGCCGACAGCCTCACCCGCCTTCACGTCGAGATCGACGTCGAACAGCGCCTGGAACGTGCCATAACCGGCATTGACGCCGCGGAGCTCCAGCATCGGCTACCCTCCCGCGCGGCGGCGCGCTGCGGCGGCCGCGGCCTGCGTCGTCTCGGCATCGGTGCCGAGATAGACCTCAATGACACGGGGATCGCCGGCAACGGCACTCGGCAACCCTTCCGAGATCTTTTCGCCGTGATCGAGCACCATCACGCGATCGACGACCCGCATCAAAACGCCCATGATGTGCTCGACCCAGATGATGGTGATGCCGAGCTCGTCGCGGATGTTGCGCAGCATGTCGGCCGCCTGACCCATCTCCGCCTCGTCGAGGCCGCCGAGGCTCTCATCGGCCAGCAGAAGTTTTGGCGCGGTGGCGAGTGCTTTCGCCAGTTCGAGCTTTTTCAGGCCGGCTGCGCCGAGGCCATCGACACTGGCATGGCGATCGGTCGGCAAGCCGACCATCGCCAGCGATCGCTCGGCCGCCTCCTCGGCCCTGGCACGGCTGTGGCGGCCCTGGCCGTAGAATCCGGCGAGCGCGACGTTATCGAAGATCGTCAGGCGGCGGAATGGCCGCGGGATCTGGAAGGTGCGGCCGATGCCACTGTTGATGATCCGGTGCGGCGGAAGGCCTGCGATTTCGGAGCCGTCGAACAGGATCGAACCGGACGTCGGCGCCAGCGTACCCGAGAGCATATTGAAGATCGTGCTCTTGCCCGAGCCGTTGGGGCCGATCAGGCCGAGGATCTCGCCCTGCTCGACTTTGAACGACACATTGTTGACGGCGGTAAAGCCACCAAACCGCTTCACCAGCCCGCTGACTTCCAGCACCGGCCCGCTCTCCTTGCTGCGCGCATTTGCGCTACTGGTTGCTGTAGGTGGTGCCCTTCGGCAGCGGCAGCACGGCCTCGCGCTGCGCCTGGCTCTTGGGCCACACCACGGAGGACTTGTCGTCGATGTATTGGATCACGACCGGGAACGAGCGCTCGTTCTGCCCGGCCATCGGCGTGCCCTCGCCGTAAAATTTGACGCCGAAGCCAAGCATGGTGCCGCCCTCGGGGATATCCGTGTCGAGCGCAGCCTTGCGCAGCGCATCCGGATCGACCCCGCCATATTTCTTGATGGCGCGCGGCAGGACGTCATTCATGAACACATACGTGTTGGACGCACCGATGCCGACATGCGCCGAGCGGATGGCGACGCCGGGGCGGATCTTGTCGAACTCCTCGCCGACCATCTTGATCACGGGCGGGAGCTTTGGATCCATAGTCTTCTGGTTGGCAAGCCAGATCGAAATCGGGTCGGTGTTGAAGATGTAGGTTGCATCCGCCCCCATGCCTTCCTTCAGCTTCTCATAGACGCCGTAACCCGCGCCGTGCCCCATCAGCGCGCCGAATTTCAGCCCCTGTTCGCGCGCCTGACGCAGCAACAGCGTGATATCAGGGTTGTAGCCGGTGTGGAAAATGACGTCGGGCTTGGCGCGCTTCAACTTGGTCACCAGCGCGGAGAGGTCAGGCGCGGTGGCTGAATAGCCCTCCTTCATCACGACGTTGAAGCCCGCCTTCTTCGCGCCGGCCTCGTTGCCCCTGGACACGTCGACACCGTAGGCGCCGTCCTCGTGAATGATGGCGACGCGCAGATCCTTCGGCTCCTTGTCGAACTTCGCCTTGGCGTTCTGCGCGATGAAATCCATCGTCATCATGCCGAACTGGTCGCCGCTCGCCTGCGGGCGGAAGACGTATTTGTAACCCTTCTCGTTGAACACGGCCGAAGAGATGCAGGTCGTCATCCACATGAACTTCTTGAGCTGCTCGACGCGGGCCGCGACCGGCACGCATTGCGCCGAGGAGAAGAAGCCGAGCACCATGTCGACCTTTTCCTGCTCGAGCAGGCGGACGGATTCGTTGATGGCGATGTCGGGCTTGCTCTGGGCATCGGCATAGACCGCCTCGATCTTGTAACCCTCGACGCCGGTCTTGGCGAAATGGTCGAGGATGATCTTTGCGCCGACATAATTGAGCTCGGACCCGCCGCCTGCGAGCGGTCCGGTCAGGTCGAACACGACGCCGATCTTGATCTTCTTCTCTTGAGCCTTCTCTTGAGCCTCGGCCGAAGCCATCAAGCCCGTGACCGATATCGCGACCAACAGCCCACGTACCAAACGGGCAGCCCTGCGCACGCGCATCAAAACCTCCCTGGACGATTGTGCATTGCATTCTTTTTGGTTTTATATTTCTGCCCATCACATGGGCTGGGCGCAGCGATGTCAAGCCTCGCGCATCAGCGCGACGCGAACTGCTGCTCGACGAAGGCCGTGACAAATCGCGGCATGGACGGCGTGAGATCGCTCATCCCGCGCACGAGATGGATCGCCGAAAGCTCCGGCTCGGCCTCGCCCGCCAGATTGGCTTCGATCCGCGCACGCGCCACGTCACCCGGCATGTCCAGGTTGACAATCTGCAACATCGCAATCGTTGGGCCCGTGACGACGCAGTGCCAGTCCGGTTCGACCAGATAATCGGCCGCGGTCAGGCCGGTCTCTTCCTCGAGTTCGCGGATCACGCTGCCGGGAATGTCCAGCGTGTCGCCCCTGACGTCGTCGAGGTCGGGCGTGCCCGACGGGAAATAGATCCGGCCCGCATTGGCGGTGTGCTGCGCCATCTCGCCCATGACGAAGGCGCCGTCGGAGGTGCGCAGCGCGCCCATGCCAAAACCGTTGAACACCGCCTTGTCGGGAAAGCCCCAGTCGCGCCAGGCGAGGAAGCTCGCGAAATCGGTCTCGAAATAGGTCGCAGAGAGGTGGCCATCTGTAAACACGGCATCCCGCCCGATCAGGACGCGACCGTTCCAGAGTTTTGGTCGCTCACGCTGCTTCTCGGCGAAATGCGCCGTGATCTCGGCGCGCCGCTCCTCCGCGAACGCCCAGGCGACCGGCCGCACGGCAAGTTCAAGCGTCGTGACCCGATGAATGATGGGTGATGTCATGACGCCTGATGACCACGCCTTGGCGTCAGTTATTTGACGCTTCCCGTGGTCTTCTTGGCTTGCTCGACATACTTGTTGGTAAAGGTCTTGCTGACGTCGATCTTGGCGCTGGCGACCTCCGGCGAGCCGACGCTGAACACCGCGAGCACAGCGTCGGCGCCCTTCGGATCCATCTTGCCGGTCTCGGAGTACATCGGGATCGTGTTCTTGAGTGCCGCGAGATAGAGGTCCTTGTTCTTGCCGACCGTCTCCTCCGGCATCTTTGCCATGATCTCCTCGGGCGAGTGCGAGTGGATCCAGGCGAGCGTTCCCAGGATCGCGTTGGTGAGCGCCTGCGTCTCCTTCTCGTGGCCGGCCACCCAGGCCGCGGTTGAGTACAGCGCGCCGCCCGGATATTCGCCCCCGAACGTCTCGAGCGTGTCCTTCTGGGTGCGGGTGTCCGAGAGGATGCGCAGATCCTTGTGGCTGCCCTGGAGCACGGTCACCGACGGATCGAGCATCACGGCCGCGTCGATCTGGCCCTGCTCCATCGCGGCGACTGCGGTGGCGCCGAGGCCGACGCCGATCACGGCGGTGCTGGCGGGATCGACGCCATTCTTCTTGAGCATATATTTGAGGAAGAAGTCCGTGGAAGAGCCGGGCGCGCTGACGCCGACCTTCTTGCCGGCGAGATCCTTGATCGACTTGATCTCGTTCGTGTGCGACGGCGAGACCACCAGCACGAGGCCGGGATAGCGGTCATAGACGACGAACGCCTGTAGCTCCTGCTTCTTGGCTGCGAGGTTGACGCAATGGTCGAAATAGCCGGAAACCACGTCGGCGCTGCCGCCGAGCACGGCCTTGAGCGCATCCGAGCCGCCCTTGAGGTCCACGAGCTCGACGTTGAGACCCGCCTTGTCGTATTCGCCGAGCTGCTTGGCCAGCACCGTCGGCAAATAGCACAGGCAGGAGCCGCCGCCGATCGCGATCGTGACCTTGCTTTGCGCCGCGGCAAGACCGGTGGTGAGCGTCAGCGCGATCAACGCGCCCGCGAGCCTGGCTATCGTGTTCTTCATTGGTTTCCTCCGTTCGGCTGGCGGCACCATAGAGCAGCCGGACTGGCTTGAGAAGCAGGACCGAAGGCGCTGGCCATCGGTCTTTCGGCGCAATAGCATGAGCCCACAAGAACAATTCTTGATGGGGAGGATCATCCATGAATCGCCTTGCAATCGGGCTGTCGATCGCCACCGCTTTTGCCGCCGGATGCGGCGCAACCCACCTGCTGCGGCCGGCGCTGGCCGCGGAGAACATCACGCCGCAGATCATCCACACCGGCGAGATGGAGGGCGACGCGCTCGGGAACGCCAACGCTGTCGGTTACCGCTCCAAGATGTTCGCAAGCGCCGACGGCGCCACCATCTCGATCCAGGTCGGCAATGTGCCCAAGCACATGCATCCCAACACCAACGAGATCCAGTATATCCTGGACGGGACCGGGACGATCTGGTTCGGCGACAAGGAAGTCACGGTGAAGCCGGGCGACCTCGTGATCATCCCGAAGGGGACGCCGCATGGCGGCACCAAGCCGATCAGCGGACAGGTCAAGGCCATCGCGATCAAGACGCCGCCGCAGGCGCCCGACGACACCAAGTTGCTGGATTGATCTTTCGCGGTCCGGGGCTCGCGCGGCGCGCGACCCCCTTGCGGCCTAGCCGCGCCCGTCCACGGTCGGGCGCCAGACCAGCAGCCTCCGCTCCACCAATGTGACGCCAAAGTCGATCAGGATGACGAAGGCCGACAGCACGAACATGCCGGCGAACACGCCGGCGACGTCGAAGATGCCCTCGGCCTGCTGAATGAGATAGCCGAGCCCCGCCGCCGATCCCAGATATTCGCCGACGACCGCACCGACCACGGCAAAGCCCACGGATGTGTGCAGCGAGGAAAACATCCACGACAGCGCCGAGGGCCAATAGACGTGCTGCATCAGCTGCCGCTCGCTCATGCCGAGCATGCGGCCGTTGTCGAGCACGGTGCGGCTGACCTCCTTGACGCCCTGATAGACGTTGAAGAACACGATGAAGAACACCAACGTCACGCCAAGCGCGACCTTGGACCAGATGCCCAGCCCAAGCCACAGCGCGAAGATCGGCGCCAGCACCACCCGCGGCAGCGCGTTGACCATCTTGACGTAGGGATCGAACACCGCCGCGACCAGCGGCTGGCGCGCGAACCAGAAGCCGATCAGCACGCCGCCGGCCGATCCGATCACGAAGGCTAGGATCGATTCCGTCAGCGTGATGCCGAGGTGCTTCCAGATCACACCGGACGAGAACCATTTGACGATCTGGGCGAAGACATCGACCGGGTTGGAGAAGAAGAACGGCGGCAGCAGGATCTTGCCGAACACGGGCACGGTCGACAGCAATTGCCACAGCGCGAGGCAGACCACCGCGACCAGCACTTGCAGCGAAAGCAGCGTCACCCGCGACATCAGACCGCCTCCGCCGCTTGCGGGGACTGCGCATAGCCCTTCATGACCTCGTCCTTGAGCACGCTCCAGATCTCGCGATGAAGCGCATGGAACTCCTTGTCCAGCCGCACTTCAAAAATGTCGCGCGGGCGCGGCAGGCTCACGCGCCAGTCGCCGATGATGCGGGACGACGGGCCCGCCGACATGATCACGACGCGGTCGGCGAGCGCGATCGCCTCTTCCAGATCATGGGTGACGAACAGCACGGCCTTGCGGTCGGCGTTCCAGAGGTCGAGCAGCAGATTGCCCATCACCTGCCGGGTCTGTGCGTCCAGCGGCCCGAACGGCTCGTCCATCAGCAGGATCTTTGGATCGCGGATCAGCACCTGCGCCAGCGCCACGCGCTTGCGCTGGCCGCCCGAGAGCATGTGCGGATAGCGGTTGGCGAAGGCGCCCAAGCCGACCGAGGTCAGCCATTTCTGCGCCCGCGGCAGCGCCTCGCTGCGGGGCGTGCCGCTGACTTCGAGCCCGATCGCGACGTTGTCGAGCGCGGTCTTCCAGGGGAACAGCGCATCGGCCTGGAACAGATAACCGGCATCCCGATTCAGCCCGGCAAGCGGCTGGTCGAATATCCTCACGCTCCCGGCAGCCGGCTTCAGCAGCCCGGCCGCGACGTTGAGCAGCGTCGATTTCCCGCAGCCGGTCGGGCCGACGATGGCGACGAACTCGCCCTGCGCGACCGTCAGATGCGCCTTCTCCACCGCCGTATAGACCCGCCCGTCCCCCAGTTGGAACGCGACCTTGGCATCTTCCAGCGCCACTGCCGTAGGCGTTATCATGTGTTCCCTCCGAACTTGGCCCGATGCCTTAGCCGCTCGCGCGGCCAAGTTCAATCAAGCCGCCAAGCGTGGTATGCATGGGCGTTGTCATCCCCTCCCTTCCCCCTCCCTCCTTGGGGCGGGTCAGCGCAGTGAGCCCCGCCCGATGTCGTCCAGGCCGATGATCGGCTATGCCCACGTCACCAAGAGCTTCGGCGCGCTCAAGGCCGTGGACGATGTGTCACTCGACATCGCCGAAGGCGAGTTCGTGGCCGTCGTCGGCGGCTCGGGATCGGGCAAGACGACGCTGCTGCGGCTCGCCAACCGCCTGATCGAGGCGGATGGGGGCACGATCACGGTCGAGGGTGACGACGTGCAGTCCGTCGATCCGGTCGCGCTGCGGCGCCGCATCGGCTACGTCTTCCAGAGCGGCGGGCTGTTCCCGCATCTGAGCGTCGCCGACAATATCGGGATCACGCCGAAGCTGCTCGGCATCCCGGCGGCGGATATTGCAACGCGGGTCGATGAGTTGCTCGAGCTCGTGCAGCTCGACCGGGCCGCGCATCGCGGGCGGTTGCCGGACGCGCTCTCGGGCGGCCAGCGCCAGCGTGTCGGCGTGGCGCGGGCGCTTGCGGCAAGGCCCCGGATCGTGCTGATGGACGAGCCCTTCGGCGCGCTCGATCCGCTCACCCGCGATGCACTCGGCGAGGATTTTCGCGAGCTGCACCGCAAGCTCGGCCTGACCACCGTGATGATCACCCACGATATGACGGAAGCGATGCTGCTCGCCGACCGCATCGCGGTGATGGGCAGCGGGAAGCTGCTGGCGCAGGGCACGCCAGTGGAGCTCTCGAAAAGCAGCGACGCCTACGTGCTGGAGCTGCTGCGGACGCCGCGACGCCAGGTCGAACGATTGAACGCGTTGCTGCCACAGGGCGGTGCGGCATGAGCCTTTTCACCGATCCGCGCTGGGGCGAGGCGCTGGGGCATTTGCCCGACTATCTCGGCAACCACGTGCGGGTAAGTCTCGCCGCACTTGCGCTCGGCCTGATCGTCAGCCTGCCGCTGGCGATCCTGACGCGCAACCGTCCCACGCCGCGCGCTGTGCTGCTCGCGCTCGCCAGCATCGTACAGACGGTGCCCGGGCTGGCGCTGCTCGCGCTGTTCTATCCCCTCCTGCTGCTTGCGGCCTCCGTGACGCTGGCCTGGTTCGGCGTCTCGTTCTCCGCCTTCGGCTTCCTGCCGGCGATGCTGGCACTGGCGCTCTATTCGATGCTGCCGGTGCTGCGCAACGGCATCACCGGCCTCAACGGCATCGATCCCGCGCTGATCGAGGCTGCCAAGGGCGTCGGAATGACCGCACGGCAGTCGCTGGTGATGGTCGAACTGCCGCTCGCCCTTCCGGTGATGATGGCGGGAATCCGTACCGCCGCAGTGTGGGTGATCGGCACTGCGACGCTATCGACCCCGATCGGGCAGACCAGCCTCGGCAATTACATCTTTGCCGGGCTCCAGACCCAGAATTGGGTGTTCGTGCTGTTCGGCTGCTTTGCCTCTGCCCTGCTGGCGCTCGCCGTGGATCAACTGCTCGGCCTGATCGAGAGCGGCCTGCGCTGGCGCAGCCGCGGGCGTGCGGCGCTTGGCGCTGCCGGGATCGCGGCACTAGTCGCCGCAACATTGGTGCCGACGATGGGGCGCTCGTCACAAAGCTATGTCGTGGGCGCCAAGACGTTTGCCGAGCAGTATGTGCTGTCGGCGCTGATGCGGGATCGGCTGCAGGCGGCCGGTCTTTCCGCCGTCGCACGATCCGGTCTCGGCTCGAGCGTGATCTTCGAGGCGTTGAAGGCCGGCGATATCGATCTCTATGTCGATTATTCCGGCACGCTCTGGGCCAATCAGCTCCACCGCACCGACATCAAGCCGCGCGCCGAGCTGTTGGCGGAACTGAAAACAACGCTTGCGAAGGAGAACATCACCCTGCTCGGCGAGCTCGGCTTCGAGAACGCCTATGCGCTGGTGATCCCGAAGAAGCGGGCGGAGGCGCTTGGCATCCGCACCATCGCCGATCTCGCCGCGCATGCTTCGACCCTGTCGATCGCCGGCGACTATGAGTTCTTCTCGCGACCCGAATGGGCGGCGCTGCAAAAGGCCTATGGCCTCTCGTTCCGCGCCCAGCGCCAGATGCAGCCGGACTTCATGTATGCGGCGGTCGCCAGCGGTGAGGTCGATGTCATCGCGGGCTACACCAGCGACGGGCTGATCGCAAAATACGATCTGGTTGCGCTCGACGATCCCAGGCATGCGATCCCGCCCTACGATGCCATCCTGCTGCTGGCTCCGAAACGCGCCGGTGACGAGCGGCTGCGGGCCGCGCTGAAACCCCTGCTCGGCAAGATCGACATCGCGACCATGCGCGAAGCCAATTTACGCGCCGCCGGCAATGATGCGAATTCGTCGCCGGATGCGGTGGCGAGGTGGTTGTGGGAGAAGGTGGGTGGGCGGTAGGCCGTGCCATTCATTCGACGACGTTGGAGGGACGCTACAACCCGCGGATCGTCCCCGCATCGATCAGCAGCCGATTCAACCGGCGCGCCTCGGCCCCGTCCTTGCAACCGTAGAATATGCCCTTGCAGCGGAGCATGATTTCCTTCTGCTCGGCGAAGGACGGATCGAGCGGAATACCGGCGGCTTCCTGGATGACCAGCGGCAGATATGGGCCATCGACCGTGTCCATCACGGCCTCGCTCTTCACCGGCTCGAAATTGACGGCGTCGATCGCGTAGTAGGTCGCGTAGAGACGTGGGTCGTAGGCGTCGAGTTTTTTGCCGATTGCACCCTCGTCGAGCCCGGGCTCGAGGATAGCAGGCGCAAACTCGGGCTGATGATCGCCATAGCGCACGATCAGGAAGGGTTCGCCCGGAAATTTCTTCTTCAAGCTCGCGAGGAAAGCCTTGTATTGCTCGGCGCTCATCGCCTGCCGGCGCAGATATTCGTCGATGGACGGCACATTGCCCGGTGCGCGCCAGTTCGGCAGCAGGTCCGGGCGGAAGCGCGTTTCCCAGGGGAAATGATTGGCGCCGAGATAGATGAAGGTGAACAGCGGCTTGTTCGGCGTTCGCTCGCCCATCAGCCGGAGCGCCTTGTCGTAGAAGAAGCTATCCGGCTCGACATCCTTGGCGCCGAGATCCTTGGAGTCGAGGAAGCGTTCGATGCCGGTCGTCATCTGAAAGCTGCGCGCGGCCATGAAGCCGCCATTGGCGGGGTAGAGCGACATCGTGTCGTAGCCGCAGCGGCGCAGCGCCAGCGGCAGGCCGCGCTCGACACGGCCTGTTGCGATGCGCGTCACGAAATAGGCGAAGCGGCCGAATGAGCGCGACGACAACCCCGCGAGCACATTGTATTCGGTGAACCAGCTCGGTCCGCCATTGCTCTCGGCCAGGAACGCGCGCTCCCTGCCGTCCCAGGATTTGAAATGGCTGCCGTAGCCGGCCGGCACCTTGATGCCCTGCGCGGCGCGGATGTCGAAGCTCGATTCATCATGGACCATGATGATGTTCGGCCGCCGGCCGGCGGGATGGCAGGCATCGACCAGCGGCATGTTGAGCCGTTCGTTGGTCGAAGCAGCCGACTCCATGAAGCCGTATTGCGCGAAGTCGGAGACCGCGCTGACGCCGGAGCGGAAGAACTTCGAGAGGTAGCCGTCGTCGTAATAGCCGCGCCAGGCCTCGTCCGGATGATAGAGCGAATAGCCGACCAGCGCGGCAAGGCAGGCGAGCTTGCAGGCAAGCGCCGGCAGCCTACGGATGCGGAATGGGTCGAGCCACCACAGCGCATACATCAGCGGTAGCGTGATGAGCCCGGCCCCGATCACCGACCAGCGCAAATTCGGAAAGATCGTGAACAGGAACGCGACCGTGTCGCGGTCGATCATCATCAGGTCGATGAAGTTGACCGTCATCTGCACGACGTCGTGCTTCAGCCGCGACAGCAGCACCAGCACCACGACCATGGTCAGCGACAGCGCACTCGAGAGCGCCGGCCGCCGCAGCAGCGCGATCCAGAAGAAGTTGAGGATGCCCCAGGCCAGCACGAAGGAGAGGCGTGCGCCGAAATCCGTCTCGGTCTCGTACATCAGGACGAGCGCTGCGAGATGTGGCGCTGCAACCGCGAGCAGCCGCCAGATACCGAGTGCGGCGACGCTCGCCAGCACGGCGGTCGTGGCAGAAGGACCTGGATTGGGCGCGGACGCCATCGACGACACGCAACTGCTGGTCCGGCAAGGCGATGCCGAGCCGGCTGACCGGGCCTGCGGCGTTCGGCGCAGCCGGAAGGCCTGCACCGTGTCATAAAACTGTAATTGAACGGTCACGGACAAGCAACGCGTGTCGCGATCCGACCTTCGCTTAATGTTAGCGGAAGCCCATCGGTCTCCGTGCCCAATTCGTCCCGCCAGAGCAATCCCGCAGTGCAGAACCGACTTGCCGTCTACTCGAGGCCCTCGACGCTGACCAGGCGGGCAGAACTGCAAGCATCCCGGACCGCTTTGAGTCCCTGGTAGGTCGCGCCTGTGTAGAACGCCTCCCAGGCTGCGACGGATGGGAATTCCAGCAGAACGATCCTGCGGGGCTGCCAGTCTCCCTCGTAGACCTTGTGGGCGCCCCCTCGCGCCAGATATCTGGCTCCAGCGGCCTCCAGGGCGGGCTTCACGCCCAACATAAAGCTTTGGTACTGCTGCAAGTCCCTGATCTCGACGTCGAAAATCACATAAGCCGGCATCTCAAGACGCTCCCACGATCGGAAATCGATCACCTGTCTGGCAATGGTCTCACCTCAGAGGCTCAGCCCTGCGGCAGCAGCCCGAGCCGCTTGGCGATGATGCGGTCGACCACACGCTTGGGCAGCGTGGCCGTCATCAAATGCCGCATCCGGTCCGGCGTGATCTGGTAGCGAACCTTGGGCCTCTCGGCGGTGAGCGCCTCGAAAACGACCTCGGCGATCCGCTCGGCCGGCAGCCCGGTCTCGCCGAGCTTCATCATGAACGCCAGGACCTTGTTCAGCGCCGGCAGATAAGGCGAGTTCTGGTAAACTGACAGATCGATCTGCTCGGCCTTGCCCCAGATCGGCGTCTTGACAGCGCCGGGGGCGACGATGATGACGTCGATGCCAAACAGCATCAATTCGCGGCGCAAGCTCTCCGACAGGCCTTCGATGGCATGCTTGGAGGAGCAGTATGGCGCCAACAACGGATTACCGTTCTTGCCCGCGACCGAGCTGATCATCACGATCCGTCCCTTGGGCCCCTTCAGCGACGGATCGGCGCCGAGCAGAGGCCCGAACGCCTGCGTCGCGATGACGGGGCCGATGACGTTGATGTCCATCTGGCGCCGAAAATCATCGGCCGACAGCTCGAGCACGGGACCGGCGACCGCGACACCGGCGTTGTTGACGAGACCGGCCAGCGTCTCGCCGCCAAGCGCCTCGCGGACTTTTCGCGCAGCAGCGAGCACCGCCGCCTCGTCGGTGACGTCGAACAGCAGCGGCGTGAAGTTCGCACCGAACTCACCCATGAGCCGATCCGCATCGGCCTGCTTGCGGACGCTGCCGAAAACACGGTAGCCGCGCCCGACCAGAAATTTCGCAATGGCCCAGCCGATGCCGGTGGACGCGCCGGTGACGACGACGGATCGCATGGTCTTCCCCCCAAGAGCTCCCGCGATCATGCAGGGGAAAGGTGCCGGGGCGCAATGCCGTCCACCGCTCAAGGAGACGCCGCCGATGTCAGTTCTTAAGGTGAAGCGAGCCGCGAACGTCGCGACGTGAGATCGGTTGCATCATGAAGATGTGGATGAAGAGCCGAATCCTTGACCCTGAAGACGCTCAGCTTTTGAGGGTCAGGAGCTTCTGAAAAATTCCGAAAAACAACGCAAGACCAAGAATGTGGTTTAAGCGTCAGTTCTTCGTGCTCAGGGAGCACTTCAGCTCGCGAAGAATTTGAATGAAGCAGCAAAGCTTCGCGCGAAACGAAAAGAGCGAGACCGCTGGCTGCGATCTCGCCCGAATATAGTCGCGAAGATTTAAGAATTGGTTTGGCGGGCGAAGCTTGTGTTTTTAGCTGGCGTGTCCGGATGCGGCGTAACCGAGATGCCGCATCCGAACGACCGCGACTTAGTTCTTCGACTTGTCGACCAGCGCGCCCTTCTTGATCCAGGGCATCATGTCGCGCAGCTTGGCGCCGACTTCCTCGATCGGGTGCTCGGCGAGCTTGGCGCGGGTCGCCTTGAACGAGGTCTGGTTGACCTTGTTCTCGAGCATCCAGTCGCGGGCGAACTTGCCGGACTGGATGTCGTTCAGAACCCGCTTCATCTCCTTCTTGGTCTCGTCGGTGACGATGCGCGGACCAGTGACGTACTCGCCATATTCCGCGGTGTTGGAGATCGAGTAGTTCATGTTGGCGATGCCGCCTTCATAGATCAGGTCGACGATCAGCTTCACCTCGTGCAGGCACTCGAAATAGGCCATCTCCGGGGCGTAGCCGGCTTCGACCAGGGTCTCGTAGCCGCCCTTGATCAGTTCGACCAGGCCGCCGCAGAGCACGACCTGCTCACCGAACAGGTCGGTCTCGCATTCTTCCTTGAAGGTGGTCTCGATGATGCCGGCACGGCCGCCGCCGACCGCGGAGGCGTAGGACAGGCCGAGGTCGTGGGCGTTGCCCGAGACGTCCTTTGCGATCGCGATCAGGCAGGGCACGCCGCCGCCGCGCTGGTATTCGGAACGAACAGTGTGGCCGGGGCCCTTCGGCGCGATCATGAGAACGTCGAGATCGGCGCGCGGGTCGAGCAGGTTGAAGTGGACGTTGAGACCGTGCGCGAAGACGAGGGCGGCGCCCTTCTTCATGTTGTCGTGCAGGTGCTCGCGGTAGATGTCGCCCTGGAGCTCGTCCGGGGTCAGCATCATGACGAGGTCGGCCCATTTGGCGGCCTCGGCCACTTCCATCACCTTGAAGCCGGCAGCTTCCGCCTTCTTGGCCGAGGCCGAACCCTTGCGGAGCGCAATCGCCACGTCCTTGACGCCGGAATCCTTCAGGTTCAGCGCATGGGCGTGGCCCTGGCTGCCATAGCCGACGATGACGACCTTCTTGCCCTTGATCAGGTTCAGGTCGGCGTCGCGATCGTAATAAACACGCATGGTCGTTTCCTCGTTCAGGGGGCCGGAATCGGCCGTTGGTCAGGTCTTGTCAGTCAGGTCTCGGACGGTGAAATTTGCGGATTTCGGGGGCTGTCTAGAGCATTTTCGGTCCCCTGGGAAACCCGTTTCTGCATGGAAAGCCGGGGCATCATGCATCCATGACCACGGGATAGAGGGACGCCAGCAGCAGGATGGCCATCAGGATGTTGAAGGCGCGGACCAGCCGCTCGGAGGTCAGCACCGGCCGTAGTGCAGTGCCGAACAGGACCCAGACCACGGTCGAGACCGCGCCGACGAGTAGGCTGACCAGGGTCTGGATCGCGATATTGATGGGGAATTGGGCAATCGCCGCGTAGGCGGTGATTGTGCCGATCACGATCACCCAGCCCTTGGCGTTGATCCACTGGAACATCGCCGCGCCCCAGAAGGTCATCGGGCCGCGGCCGGTCTCACCATCAGGCGTGGTCGGGCCGGACAAAGCAATCACGGCGGCAAGATAAATCAGATAGGCCGCGCCGGCATATTTCAGAATGGTCTGCAGGATCGGATAGGCCAGAAACACTGTGCCGAGCCCGAGGCCGACCGCTGCAATCATGAAGGCGAAGCCGATGACGACGCCGACGATGTGGGGAATCGTGCGACGGAAGCCATAAGTCAGCCCGGAGGACAGCAACATGATGTTGTTCGGCCCAGGCGTGAAATACATCACGGCCATGAAGGCGAGGAAGGCATACAGCAGCGACTGGGACATGCTCACCTCACGCGGCCTTCGGCTATGGTTCTCTGGGATACCGCCTCGGGGCGCTTCGCCAGCACCATCACCGCGATACCGCCGATCACGGTCAGCATGCCGGCGAGGCGCAGCGGACCGAACTGCTCGCCGAACACGATGCTGGACGCGGCCGAGCCGACGAACGGCACCAGCAGCGCGAACGGCACCACTTGCGCGGTGGGATAGTCACGCAGCAGCCGGCCCCACAGCCAATAGGCGATACTGGTGGAGATGCCGCCGATCACCAGCAGGCAAATGAGGCCAGTGAGCGACATGTGAATCAGCGACTGCCAGGTCGGCGTTGGTCCGTTGACGACCAGCGTGAGCGCGAACAGCGGCACCGCGGTGGCGAGGCACAACCAGGCGAACAGATCGAACATCGGCACGCCGCGGGCGCCCCGCAGCAAGATATTGCCAGCCGCAAAGCTGACCGGCGCGATCATCAGCACGGCGAAGGCACCGACGCTGAAATCATAGCCCACCGTGCCGCAGATCATCAAAAGGCCAACGGCTGCGATGACGATGCCCAGCGTCTGCACCGGCGTCGGCCGCTCGCCGAATGCGATCGCGGCAAAGCCGATCGTGAACAGCGCCTGGCTCTGCACGACGACGCTGGTCAACCCCACCGGCACGCCATGGGCGATGCCATAGGCTTGGCTCAGAAACTGGCCGAGAAAGAGCGTGAAGCTGATCGCGATCAGGAGCGACCATGCAACTTTCGGCTTGCGAATGAACAGGCACGGGACCGAGGCAATGATGAAGCGCATCGCCGTCATCAGCTCCGGCGAAAATTCGTCGAGCGCGATCCGGCTCGCCACGAAGGCAAGCCCCCAGATGATCGCCACCAGGATGGCGATGAGGATGTCGGCCGGCTTCATCCCAAACTCCTAACCTCTCCCGCTTGCGGGAGAGGTCGCGCCGAAGGCGCGGGTGAGGGTTCTCCCCTCTTGGGGCTTCGCGCTTGCGGAGACACCCTCTCCCCAGCCCTCCCCCGCAAGCGGGGGAGGGAGCGCAGCTACATCGTAGTTGCAGTTTGCTCTCACGGCTTTAGCCTTGCTCGCCGGCCGTTACGTGGAAGAATTGGGTTTCCGCAGCAGATAAGTGCCGTGCATCGGGGCGTGGTAATCGGCCGAGACCAGCGTGAAGCCGACGTCGGTCAACATCCGCTCCATGACCCAGCCAAAAGTGGAATACTCGTCGCGCATGTGGGTGACGACGCTTTCACGCGGGACATCGTGGTTCTTGATCTCAAAGTCGGCCCATTGATCGACGTCGCGCTCGACGGCATCGGGCATCGAGGCGTAGACGATGTCGCGCAAATAGAAGGTGGCACCAGGCTTGAGCGCGCGATAGATCCGCGACATCGCCACCGCCTTCCAGAAATCCGGCAGATGGTGCAGCGTGAACTCGCTGACGATCAGGTCATAGGACTCCGGGCGGTAGGCGAAGCTGAGCAGGCCGGCGGACTGCGTGCGTACGGGCGCCTTGCGGTCGCGCGCGTAGATCTCGGCGAGCGCCAGCATCGCGGGCGAGATGTCGATAGCGTCGACCTCGGCGCCCATCAGCGCGGCCTCGGTCGCGAGCACGCCGTTGCCGCAACCGATGTCGGCGATGCGCCAGCCGCGCTGGACGCCGAGCATCTTCAGGGCGGCGCGCGCCCTTAGATCGGCATCGTCATGACTGTCGTAGATCGAGGCCACTGCAGGCCCGATCCCCATCCGGTTCCGCTCGTTGTAATACCAGTCGCGCGCCAGCATGGCTCACATTCCTTCAGGCCCGCGGCCAATCGCGGCAACACCGGTGCGCGACACTTCGACGAGGCCAAGCGGACGCATCAGGTCGATAAACTGATTGATCTTGTCGGTATTGCCTGTGATCTCGAACACAAAGCTCTCGGTGGTGGCGTCGATCACGCGGGCGCGGAACGCGTCCGCCAGCCGCAGCGCCTCGACGCGATGCTCGCCCTGCCCGCGTACCTTGACCATCGCCAGCTCGCGCTCGATCGAGCGCTTGGTCAGCGTCATGTCGACGACGCGATAGACCGGGATCATGCGGTCGAGCTGATGCTTGATCTGCTCGATCACCATCGGCGTACCCGTGGTGACGATGGTGATGCGCGAGAGATGCTTCTGGCTCTCGGTCTCCGAGACCGTGAGGCTCTCGATGTTGTAGCCGCGCCCGGAGAACAGGCCGATGACGCGCGCAAGCACGCCGGGCTCGTTCTGCACGAGCACCGAAAGCGTGTGCGTCTCGTTCGGGTCGTGGCGCTCCTCGATGAAATAGGCGGATGCGGGCTGGTTCATTGTCGTCCCCTTCATTCTCGTCGTTACGCCGTCGCCCGATGAGCGACCGGCGCCTCCGTTCCGACCCAACCGCGGAACAGATCGAAATCGATATTGCCGCCGGACAGCACGAGACCGACGCGCTTGCCCGACAATCTTTTCTTTTCCTGAATCGCCGCAGCGAGCGCGGCGGCGCCGGCGCCTTCGGCGAGATTGTGCGTGTCGGTCCAGAGCGCACGGATCGCGAGCGCGATCTCATCGTCCGTCACCTGGACGATACGCGAGGCGCCTTTACGGATGATGGCGAGCGCTTCCGGATCGGGAATCCGCGTCGCCATGCCGTCCGCGAGCGTGTTGCTGGTCTCGGTGGTCACGACGTGACCCGCGGCGAAAGACAGCGCGTAGGACGGCGCCTCGGTCGATTGCACGCCGACGATCTCGGTCTTCAGGCCGAGAAGATCGCGTGCCATGATGCAGCCGCAGATGCCCGAGCCCTGCCCGATCGGCACATAGAGGATGTCGAGATCGGGCGCGGCCCGGAACAATTCGAGCGCATAGGACGCCACGCCCAGCACCAGGTCCGTATGGAACGACGGCACCATGTGCAGCCCGGCGAACTGTGCGTGGCGGCCGGCTTCCTCGCGTGCGGCCTGAAAGTCCTCGCCATGCTCAACGAGCTCGGCGCCGAACGCCTTCATCGCGCGGTTCTTCTCGACCGAATTGCCGCGCGGCACATAGATCACGGCAGGCACGCCGTGGCGACTCGCCGCAAAGGCAAGGCTCTGACCGTGATTGCCGCGCGTCGCCGAGATGATGCCCGGAATGTTCGGCCGCTCGCGCTTCAGCCGTTCGAGGTAGACCAGCCCGCCGCGCACCTTGAAGGCGCCCGTCGGCGTGTGGTTCTCGTGCTTGACCACGACCTGCGCGCCGAGCCGCAGGCAGAGCAGCGGCCAGGCGTGCGCCGGCGTTGCCGGCACCGCCTGCCGCACGATCGCATGTGCGCGTTCGAGCTCCTTCAGGTCGAACATGTCACCTTCTCATCAATCCATCTCTCGCGACTGTCATCCCCGCGAAGGCGGGGATCCAGTATTCCAGAGGCCCCTGAGAGCGATCGACAGGCCGCGGCGTACTGGATCGCCCGGTCAAGCCGGGCGACGACAGCGGCGTTTGTGACCATCACGCTCACACCAGCGCCTTGCCGCCGGCGAACGCCTTTGCGGTGGCTTCGTCGTTCGCCTGCTCCGGCAACAGCATCTCGTTGTGCGCCTTGCCGGAGGGGATCATCGGGAAACAATTTTCCAGCGACGCGACACGGCAGTCGAACAGCACCGGGCGCTTGACCGAGATCATCTCCTGGATGGCACCGTCGAGATCGCCGGGCTTGTGCACCTGGAAGCCGACGCCGCCGTAGGCTTCCGCAAGCTTGACAAAGTCCGGCATCGCCTCCGAGTAGGAATGCGACAGGCGGTTGCCATGGAGCAACTGCTGCCACTGCCGCACCATGCCCATGTACTGGTTGTTCAGGATGAAGATCTTGATCGGCAGCTCGTACTGCACCGCCGTCGACATCTCCTGCATCGTCATCTGCACCGAGGCATCGCCCGCGATGTCGATGACGAGGCTGTCGGGATGGGCCACCTGCACGCCGACCGCGGCCGGCAGGCCGTAGCCCATGGTGCCGAGACCGCCCGAGGTCATCCAGCGATGCGGCTCCTCGAAGCCGTAGAACTGCGCGGCCCACATCTGATGCTGGCCGACCTCGGTGGTGATGTAGGTGTCCTTGCCGCGCGTCGCCTCGAACAGGCTCTGGATCGCGTGCTGCGGCAGGATGACGTCATTGCTCTTCCTGTAATAGAGCGAGTTGCGGGCGCGCCACTGCGCGATCTGCTGCCACCAGGCCTTGATGTCGGGCTTCTTCGCCTCCGCCTTGAACACCTGGAGAATGTCGCCGAGGATGTTGCCGCAGTCGCCGATGATCGGCACGTCGACGCGGATGTTCTTGTTGATCGAGGACGGGTCGATGTCGATGTGGATCTTCTTCGAGCCCGGCGAGAACGCGTCGACGCGGCCGGTGATACGGTCGTCGAAGCGCGCGCCGACGCACAGCATGACGTCGCAATCATGCATGGTCATGTTGGCTTCGTAGGTGCCGTGCATGCCGAGCATGCCGAGCCAGCTCTTGCCCGACGCGGGATATGCGCCGAGGCCCATCAGCGTGGAGGTGATCGGAAAGCCGGTGACCTCGACCAGTTCGCGCAGCAGTCTGGTCGCCTCGGGGCCGGAATTGATCACGCCGCCGCCGCTGTAGATCACGGGACGCTTGGCGCCTGCGAGCAGCGCCACGGCCTTGCGGATCTGCGTCGCATCGCCCTTCACCCGCGGCGCGTAGGAGCGATGCACGTCGGACTTGCGCGGTGGATGATAGGTGCCGGTCGCGAACTGCACGTCCTTGGGCACGTCGACGAGCACCGGGCCCGGTCGACCCGTGGTCGCAACGTAAAACGCCTCGTGCAGCACCTTTGCAAGATCGTTGACGTCGCGCACCAGCCAATTGTGTTTGGTGCAGGGGCGCGTGATGCCGACAGTGTCGCATTCCTGGAACGCATCGTTGCCGATGAGATGCGTCGGCACCTGGCCGGAGATGCAGACCAGCGGGATCGAGTCCATCAGCGCGTCGGTGAGCGGCGTCACCATGTTGGTGGCGCCGGGACCGGAGGTCACCAGTGCAACGCCGGGCCGGCCGGTCGAACGCGCATAGCCCTCGGCGGCGTGGCCCGCGCCCTGCTCATGCCGGACCAGGATGTGCTGGACCTCGCTCTGCTGGAAGATCTCGTCGTAGATCGGGAGCACCGCACCGCCGGGATAGCCGAAAATGTCGGTCACGCCATGATCGATGAGCGCGCGGACGATCATCGCGGCGCCGGTCATCTGGTTCGGATCGTGGCTCTTGTCGCTCATTGGCTTGCTCCGGATGCGCTGTTGTCAGCGGCTTCGTTCGTGTCGGGTTTTCGGAAATAAAAAAGGCCCCGAAGAGGGCCCCATGCACACCGCCTGTCATGTGGATGGCAGCTAGCCACCCCCGGCGGTGTGCCTGGGTACGACGGCGATAAGGAGTTTGGTAATAATGTTACGCATGGCAGGTGCCCGGCTTCCCAAAGGTTGCGCGAAACATAGCGGCCAATGCCCCGATGTCAAGGCAATGCGGCCGTTCCCGCGCGATTTTGGCAGTGTAGCGGCGTTCCCGGAATTGGGCGAGAGGTAAATTCGGCAGCCGAGGCACAAAAGCGTGTCAACCGGGGTCCCGGGCAGCGTTCACGGCCGCCGCCAGCCAGCCCCGAATCTCTTCCGGCTTCACCCACTCGAATTCGGGCAATTGGTGCCGGAACCAGGTGAACTGCCGCTTGGCATAATGGCGGGTGTCGGCCCGGCCAATGGTAGCCGCCTGCTCCAGGCTGAGCTCACCGCGCAGATGCCGGATCAGCGCCGGCACACCATGAGCCTTCATGGCCGGCAACAGCGGATCGAGGTTGCGGGCGGCGAGACGCTCGACCTCCTCCAGCGCGCCGGCCCCCAACATGACGTCGAAGCGGGCGTCGATGCGCGCATAGAGCTCGTCGCGCTCGGGCGCGAGGAACACCGCGCGAAAACTGTCCCTGGGCAAGAGCGGCGGCTGGCCCTCATGGTGCCAGTCCAGCAGCGACCGGCCGGTGGCTTCGAGCACTTCCAGCGCGCGCGCAATGCGCGTGCGATCGCGCAGGTTCAATCGCTCGGCCGCCCGCGGATCGGAGGCTGCGAGTTCCGCGTGCAGCGCTTCGACGCCGTTCCGCTCCAGCCGCGCCCGGACGTCCTCGCGCACCTCGACAGGGATCGGCGGCACCATTGAAAGGCCCGCCGTCAGCGCCTTGAAGTACAGCCCGGTCCCGCCGATGAAGATCGGCAGGCGGCCCTCCGCTTGCGCCTCTTCGAGCGCCCTCGCCGCGTCACTCACCCAGGCACCAGCCGAAAAATTCACGGCCGCGTCGACATGGCCGTACAGGCGATGAGGCACCTGCGCTTCGTCGCCAAGGGTGGGGCGCGCGGTGATGATGCGGAGGTCGCGGTAGACCTGCATGGAATCGGCATTGATCACGACCCCGCCCGCAGCGAGCGCAAGCTCGAGCGCCAGCGCCGACTTGCCGCTGGCGGTCGGGCCTGCGATAAGCACCGCCTTGCCAACATGCCTTCTGCCGATTTGCCCCTCGCTCACGAAAACCTCAAATGTCCCTCGTCGCCACGCTGATCTGCAACCCGAATAGTCCCGCGCTCGACTCGACCATCGTCGACGGCGCCCGCGCCGTGCTGCCTCAGGCAGCTCCGGCGCACTGGCTGTTCGACGGGGTTGCAGTCGATATCCCCTTCGGTGCCGACAGTAACCTCGAAGGCGACCGTCACGCCATCGAGCAGCGACTTCGCGAGATTCGAGGCGACCTGCCCATCGATATCGTCGTGCAGCCAGTCGGCTTCCGGCGCAAGAAGCTTTTTCTCGCCGACATGGATTCCACCATGATCGGTCAGGAATGCATCGACGAACTCGCCGATTTCGTCGGGGTGAAGGCCCATGTGGCAGCCATCACCGAGCGCGCGATGCGCGGCGAGGTCGAGTTCGAGCCGGCGCTGCGCGAGCGCGTCGCGCTGCTCAAGGACCTCCCCGCCAGTGCGGTCAACGAGGTGCTGGCCAAGCGCATTACGCTGACGCCGGGTGGCCGCGAACTGGTCGCGACCATGCGCGCCCATGGCGCCTATGCCTGTCTCGTGTCCGGCGGCTTTACGCTGTTCACCAGCGCGGTCGCCACCAGGATCGGTTTCCAGGAGAACCGCGCCAACGAGCTCGTCGTCCGCGACGGCAAGTTTACCGGCGAGGTGAAGGAGCCGATCTTGGGGCGCGCGGCAAAGCTCGCGACGCTGGTGGATCTAATGGAGTCGTTCGATCTCGACGACGTGGACTCGCTGGCGGTTGGCGACGGCGCCAATGATCTCGCGATGATCCAGGCGGCGGGCCTGGGCGTGGCGTATCATGCGAAGCCTGCGGTGGCCGCGGCTGCGGCGGCCCGGATCGATCATGGCGACCTCACCGCGCTCCTGTACGCGCAGGGGTATCGGCGGGAGGAATTCGTGGAGGCGTAGTCTCCTCTCCGCTGTCATCACCCGCGAAAGCGGGTGATCCAGTATTCCCGAGACAGCGCGAGGATACGGAAAAGCCGCGGCGTACTGGATGCCCCGCTTTCGCGGAGCATGACAGTGAATGTGTGGCTGCTCGTGCGCCTACTGCACGCTCAGCGCGACAAACCGAAGCTCGCCGTCGGCGTTCGACACCAGCAGCAACACCGACTTCTTGCCGTCCTTCTTGAGCTGGTCGACCCGCTTCTGGATATCGGCGCCGCTGGAGACGGCCTCCTGCGCCACCTCGACGATGACGTCGCCGGCGGAGATGCGCTTCTCGGCGGCATCCGAATTGGCGTCGACATTGGTGACGACAACGCCCTTGACGCTGTCCTTGATCTTGTAGCGCGTACGCAGATCCTTGCTCAGCGCCGCGAGGTCGAGGCCGAGCGCCTTCTGTGTCACGGTCTTTTCAGGCGGAGGCTCGTCGGTCTTCACTGCGGCCTGCACCTTCTCGGGATCCTGCAACCGGCCGAGCGTGACCTTCTTTGTCTCCTCCTGACTCTTCCGGATGATGACGACGTCGACCTCCTTGCCGACCGCCGTGTCGGCGACCACGCGAGAGAGATCCTTGGGGTCCTTGACGTCCTTGCCGTCGAACTTGACGACGACGTCGCCGGGCTCGATGCCGGCCGGTTTGGCCGGGCCCTTGTCGTCGACGCCGGCAACCAGCGCGCCGCGCGGCGGCTTGATGTTGAGGCTCTCGGCGATCTCGTCGGTGACGCTCTGGATGCGCACGCCCAGCCAGCCGCGGCGCAACTCGCCGAACTGGCGGAGCTGGTCGACGACACCCGCGACCGTCTTCGACGGTACGGCGAAGCCGATGCCGATCGAGCCGCCGGAGGGCGAGATGATCAGCGTGTTGACGCCGATGACATCGCCATCGAGGTTGAACAGCGGACCGCCGGAATTGCCGCGGTTGATGGAGGCGTCGGTCTGAATGTAGCTGTCGTAGGGACCTGACGAGATGTCACGGTTCTTCGCCGAGACGATACCGGCTGTCACGGTGCCGCCGAGGCTGAAAGGATTGCCGATCGCGACGACCCAGTCGCCGAGGCGCAGCTTGTCGGAATCGCCGAACTTCACCGACACCAGCGGCTTCGGCGGTTTGAACTTCAGCACGGCAAGGTCGGTCTTCTTGTCGACACCGACCAGATCGGCCTTGATCTTGGTCCCGTCGTTGAGGATGACGTTGATCTCGTCGGCGTCCGCGATGACGTGGTTGTTGGTGACGACGACGCCTGATGTGTCGATGATGAAGCCACTTCCGAGCGAGTTGGTCTTGCGCGGCGCCGGGCCGTTCTCGCCGCCCTTGCTGCCGCCGCCGGGACCCTTCCGATTCTTGAAGAAGTCGTCGAAGAACTCCTCGAAGGGCGAACCAGGCGGCAGTTGCGGCATGGCATTCCCGCCGCCACCCTTGGCCTCGACGGTCTGCGAGGTCGAGATGTTGACGACCGCGTCGATCACCTTCTCGGCGACGTCGGCGATGCCATCCGGTCCGCGCGCATGGGCCGGTGTGCCGAGTGCGCTGAAAGCGCCAAAGGCGAGCGCGGCCAGCCCTAAGCGCAAACGGGTCGGGGCAATGGTGGCAGCGGTCATTGTGATCTCCAGGAAACAAGGATTCGAGGTCAAGACTGCGCTCGAACGGGGGGACGGCGCAAGCGCGGACCTTAACGGGCCTCAGAACCCGGATAATAAGGCGAAAACCGGTCCCTCGCCTTCACTTTGGCGTTGGTGCGACGGCTAAATTGGACGTCGCATAACCCAGATCAGGATCAGGCCGGCCACGGCCGAACCAATGCCGACCGCCCGCAGGACATTGTCCGGCGTGGCCATCGCGCTTTTCATGGCCTTGCGCATCCAGGCCGGGCTTGCCGCGAACATCAAGCCTTCCAGCACGAACAGGATGCCCAAACCGATGAGGAAGTCGGTGAACGCAATGGACCTCATCGGATTGGAACCTCCCGTTGTGCTGTTCTTGTCTGGACGAAGGGCGGCCGGACCTGCCGCCCTTGTCTCGCTTACGGCTTCGCCAGCGTCGTGGTCGCCGTCTTGCCGGACGGGTTACCAAAGAACCGGAAGAAATCCGAGTCCGGGCGCAGCAGGAAGCGGGTGTCGTTCGCGCGCAGCCCGTTCTCATAGGCCGTCATCGAGCGGTAGAAGGCGAAGAAATCCGCATCCTTGCCGTAGGCTTCGGCGAACAGACGGTTGCGCTCGGCATCGCCGACGCCGCGCGTCTGCTCGGCCAGCGACCTCGCATCCGCCTCGATCACGGTCGCCTCGCGGTCGGCCTTGGAGCGGATCTCCTGTGCCTTCTGGCCGCCCTGCGCGCGGAACTCGGCGGCTTCGCGCTCGCGTTCCGTCTTCATGCGCTGATAGACCGCCTGGCTGTTCTGCTCCGGCAAATCGGCACGGCGGATCCGGACGTCGACGACCTGGATGCCGTAGCCGTCGGCCTCGTGGTCGAGCTGATCGCGGATGCGCTGCATCAGCTTCTCGCGGTCGTCGCGGACCACGTTGATGAAGGTGACCTCGCCGAGCACGCGGCGCAGCGCCGCGTTCAAGAGCGTGGTGAGCTGGATGTTGGCGGCCTGGATCGAGCCGATGCTCTGATAGAAGCGAAGCGCGTCCTTGATGCGGTAACGCGCGAAGGCGTCGACCACGAGCCGCTTCTGGTCGGACGCGATCGCTTCCTGCGACGGGTTCTCAAGATCGAGGATGCGCTTGTCGATGTTGATCACCGAATTCCACGGCGCCTTGAAGTGCAGGCCGGGATCGGTGACGACGTCGACGGGCTTGCCGAACTGCAGCACGATGGTCTGCTCGGTCTGCGCCACCGTGAACAGGGACATGTAGCCCACGATCACGACGAGCAGGAGCCCGAGCAGCGTGACGATGCCTGTGACCGGAGATCTCATCGGTTGCCTCCGGTCGTCTGCTGGCCGGTTGCGGGCGGCCGCTTGGTCGTCAATTCGCTGAGCGGCAGATAAGGCACGACGCCCTGGCCCGACTGGCCGCCGTCATAGATCAGCTTTTCCGAGCCGCCGAGCACGCGCTCCATCGTCTCCAGATAAATCCGTTCACGCGTCACGTCGGGCGCCTTCTTGTATTCCTCGTAAACCTTCAAGAAGCGCGAGCTCTGGCCCTTGGCCTCGGCGACCGTCTGCTCCCTGTAGCCTTCGGCGGCCTGCATAATCTGCGCCGCACGTCCGCGTGCCTGCGGCACGACCTGGTTGGCATAGGTCTGCGCCTCGTTCTGCAACTGCTCGAGATTGGCGCGCGCTGCCTGGACGTCGCGGAAGGCGTCGATCACCTGCGCCGGCGGGTCGACCTTCTGCATCTGCACCTGGCTGATCTGAATGCCGGCGCCGTAGCTGTCCAGGGTCTTCTGGATCAGTTCCTGCACGCCCTGTTCGGTGACGTTGCGCGCGCCGGTCAGGATCGGCTGGATCTGAGAGCGGCCGATCACCTCGCGCATCGCGCTCTCGGCGATCGCCTTCACGGTGCCTTCGGGATTCTGGATGTTGAAGAGGAAATCGCCGACGCCGTTGGGCTTGATGCGCCAGAGCACCGTGAAGTCGACGTCCACGATGTTCTCGTCGCCGGTCAGCATCAGGCTCTCTTCCGGCACGTCACGAATGGAGCGGCCGCGCCGCGCCGGATCGTCGATCAGCGTCATGCCGATGGAGATGGTGGAAACGCGCAATGCCTTTGGCAGCAGCACGGTCTCGATCGGATAGGGCAGATGGTAGTTCAGGCCAGGCTCTACGGTGCGGACATGCTTGCCGAAGCGCAGCACGACGCCGAGCTCTTCGGACTGCACCCGGAAGAAGCCCGACAGCAGCCAGAACGCGACGATGAGGAGCACGATCAGCGTGATGCCGATGCCGGAGAAATAGCCACCCGGCATGATCTGCTGGAGGCGATCCTGGCCGCGCCGCAGAAGGTCTTCCAGATCCGGCGGCCTTGGCCCGACCGGTTGCGGGCCGTTGCCCCATGGCCCCTTCGGACCCGAGCCCCATGGGCCACCGCCCTGATTCTTCCACGGCATTCGACGCTCTCCTCGGCAGGGTGAAATTGCCCCCCGCCCGCTTTGTCCGGTCCGGCTTTATAGGGGACAGGCAGGTCCCTTACAACGCAGCCCTCGCCGCCCTCCGAGCTAAGCTCGGGGGCAGAAAAGTCAATGTTAACATTGGCAAATGCGGTTAATGGCCCGCCCGCCGACGATATGTCACATAGGAGTAGTCGGCGCTGTCGTGGGGTCCGGCTGGATGACGGATGCGCTCAACCTCATCCCACTCTGCCCTGTCGATGCCGAAATGCGTATCGCCTTCGGGGCGGGCATGCACTTCGGTGATTTCGAGGCGATCGGCGCGATCGAGCCATTGCCGATAGATTTCGGCGCCGCCAATCACGGCGATCTCGGCGACCGAACGCCGCAGGGCATCGCCGCGCGCGATGGCGTCTGCGGCGGCAGTCAATGTCGTGACGATGGCGCCAGCGGCGCGATAATCCGCATCGCGCGTGACGACGATATTGGTGCGGCCGGGAAGCGGCCGGGGCAGGGATTCGAAGGTCCTGCGGCCCATGATCACGGGCTTGCCGATGGTGAGCGCCTTGAAGCGCGCCATGTCGGATTTCATTCGCCACGGCATTGCGTTGCCGGCGCCGATGACGCCGTTCTCCGCGATCGCGACAACGAAGACGATCTCCATCAGGTCGCGCTCCCGGCAAGCCGCGTCAGCGCCGGACCGGTGACGCGGCACAGCGTCCAGTCCTCCAGCATGATGGCACCGAGCGACTTGTAGAACGCGATCGACGGCGCGTTCCAGTCGAGCACCGCCCATTGCAGCCGCGACCAGCCGTTCTCGACGCATTCCCTGGCAAGGTGCACGAGCAGAGCCTTGCCGAGGCCCCTGCCCCGATGCGACGGCCGCACATACAAGTCTTCGAGATAGATGCCGTGGCGGCCGCTGAACGTCGAGAAATTCGCAAACCACACCGCGAAGCCGACCGGCTCGCCGTTCCACTCGGCGAGGGCGCAAAAGAGTTGCGGATTGCTACTGAACAGCGCCTCCGCAATCATGTCCTCGGTCGCCTCGACCTCGTGCGAAAGTTTTTCGTACTCGGCCAGTTCGCGGATGAAAGCGAGAACAAGCCCGGCCTCACCGGGACACACACGGCGGATGTTGAGCGACATCGACTTCAGACCGCGACCGCGGCCTTGATGTGCGGATGCGGATCGTAGCCGACGAGCTCAAAGTCCTCGTAACGGAAGGAGAAGATATCCTTCACGTCGGGATTGATCCGCATCACCGGCAGCGCGCGCGGCGCGCGCGTGAGCTGGAGCTTCGCCTGTTCCAGATGGTTGGAATAGAGATGGGTGTCACCGAACGAATGCACGAAGTCGCCGGGCTTCAGGCCCGTGACCTGCGCCACCATCATGGTGAGCAGCGCGTAAGAGGCGATGTTGAAGGGCACGCCGAGGAACACGTCAGCCGAGCGCTGATAGAGCTGGCACGATAGCTTGCCGTTGGCGACGTAGAACTGGAACAGGCAGTGGCACGGCGGCAGCGCCATCTTGTCGACCTCGGCCGGATTCCAGGCCGAGACGATCAGGCGGCGCGAGTCCGGATTGCGCTTGATCATGTCGATCACGTTCGCGATCTGATCGATGCTGCGTCCGTCCGGCGCGGGCCAGGAGCGCCACTGATGGCCGTAGACGGGGCCCAGATCGCCATTGGCGTCGGCCCACTCGTCCCAGATGGTGACGCCGTTGTCGCGCAGATATTTGATGTTGGTATCGCCCTTCAGGAACCACAACAGCTCGTGCACGATCGCCTTCAGCGGCAGCCGCTTGGTGGTCAGCATCGGAAAACCGGCGGACAAATTGAAGCGCATCTGATGGCCGAACACCGACAGCGTGCCAGTGCCGGTCCGGTCGGTCTTTTCGGCGCCGTCTGAAAGAATCCGCTCGAGCAGGTCCTGATACTGGTGCATGTGCGTGGGCCTTTGGGGAGGCGGCGAATTTAGCGGCCGCCCCCGCGATGCGACAGCGGCGATTCGCCGTCCGTGGGCATTATACCCGGAAAAGTGAGCGTTCCCGGTGCAAACGACAAGGGGCGGAACTCGGCGTCCCGCCCCTCGTCTATCAGGTTGATCCTGCTGGCCAACTTGCCAGCTAGGGTTCGAGCCACGGCGCGCCCGACACGAGGCGGGTCGCCTTAGTTCTCGGATTCCGTGAACACCTCGTCACGCTTGGCACGCAACGCGGGCAGCACCGTGAGCACCAGGAGGAAAGACGCAATCGCGAGCAGCACGGCCGACAGCGGACGCGTCAGGAAGACGCTCCAGTCGCCGCGCGAAATCAGCAGCGCGCGGCGCAGGTTCTCTTCCATCAGCGGTCCGAGCACCATGCCGAGCAGCAGCGGCGCCGGCTCGAAATCGTGCTTGATCAGCCAGTAGCCGACCAGACCGAACACGCCTGCGAGGATGACGTCGACCGGCGCGTTGTTCACCGAGTAGATGCCGATCGCGCAGAAGATCACGATCGAGGGGAACATCAAACGGTAGGGGACGCGCAACAGCCGCACCCAGATTCCGACCAGCGGCAGGTTGATGATGATCAGCATCAGATTGCCGATCCACATCGAGGCGATCATGCCCCAGACCAGCTCCGGCTGCTTCTGCATCACCTGCGGACCCGGCACGATGCCGTGGATGGTCATCGCGCCCACCATCAGCGCCATCACGGCGTTGGGCGGAATGCCGAGTGTCAGCAACGGGATGAAGGAGGTCTGCGCCGCGGCATTGTTGGCGCTTTCCGGCGCCGCCACGCCTTCGATCGCACCGCGGCCGAACCGCGACGGGTTCTTGGCGATCTTCTTCTCGAGCGTGTAGGACGCAAAGGACGCGATGACAGCGCCGCCACCCGGCAGGATGCCGAGGATCGAGCCGAGCACGGTGCCGCGCAAGATCGCAGGCGCCGAGTCGATCAGGTCTTTCCTGGTCGGCATTAAGCCGGTGATCTTCTGCTGCACGAGGTCGCGGTTCATCTCGGCGCCGGCGTCGAGGTTGCGGATGATCTCGGCGAAGCCGAACACGCCCATCGCCACCGTCGCAAAGCCGAGACCGTCGGCAAGCTCCGGAATGTTGAACGCCATGCGCGAGGCGCCGGTCTCGATGTCGGAGCCGACCATCGACAGCATCAGGCCGAACACGATCATCGCGATCGCCTTCAGAACCGAGCCCTTTGCCAGCACAACCGCGAAGATCAGGCCGAGCACCATCAGTGAGAAATATTCGGCCGGGCCGAACGCCAGCGCGAGCTTGGTCAGCGGCGCACCGAGCACGGCGATGAGCACGGTCGCGACGCAGCCGGCAAAGAACGAGCCGATCGCCGCGATCGCCAGCGCCGGGCCGGCACGGCCCTGCTTCGCCATCTGGTGACCGTCGATGGCCGTGACGACCGAGGTCGCCTCACCGGGAATATTAACCAGAATCGAGGTGGTGGAGCCGCCGTACTGGGCACCGTAATAGATGCCGGCGAGCATGATCAGCGCACCGACTGGCGGCAATCCGAACGTGATCGGCAGGAGCATCGCCACGGTTGCGACGGTGCCGATACCGGGCAGCACGCCGACCAGCGTGCCGACCAATGCGCCAATCAGGCACATGAGAATGTTGATCGAGATCGGCAGCGACAAACCGTAGAGCCACCAGGGTGACCACCACGAGATCTGAAACACCACACCGAAACCAAGGCCCAGATTGTGGAAGAGATCGAACATCACACCCTCACTGAACCAGGAAGCGCGGGAACATCGGCATCGGCAGCCCCAGCACATAGGGGAAGAGCAGCGCGCAACCGAGCGTCAGGCAGGCGCCGACGATGATCGCTTCGACCCAGCGCGTTTCATGCGTGCCCATCGCCGAGATCAGGAAGCTCGTGAACGCCGTCACCACCACGCCAAGTGGACGAATCGCCAGGGCGAAGAAGACGATCGAGATCATCACGAAGAGCGGCCCGCGCCAGGCATAGTGCGCCATCGCCGGCCCGTCGGTCAGCAGTCCCGTCAACGCAATGCCGGCGCCAAGTGCAACCAGGAGCCCGCCAAACATCCGCGGCGCCGTGCCGGCGCCGAAGGAGAAGCCCCGCATGCCCTGCAAATCGCTGGAGGCCCACAGTGCGAACAAGGCGAGCGCCATCAGCACGATCCCGCCGACATAGTCCTGCGCCGACCTGATCGTCATGAAGATCGTGAGAATCGCCACGGCCAAGATCGGATAGGAATAGATCAGCGCCAGCAGCACATCGGATGACGCCTTCTTGGTGTCACCGCCGACCGCCCCGAGCAACGCGCCGGGCGCGCCCGCGAGCAGCGCCGTAGCGTGGCTGATCACCACCGCCGCCGGGCCGCGTCCGGCGCCCCAGCCAAAGATCGTCCCGAACGACCAGATGAATTCGAAAATCTGCGGCGCTATGGCCAGCAGACAAAAGCTGATCACCACCGAAGTGTTTCGGTTGGCTGTCGCCGAGTGGCCCATCGTATCGGCCATGCATGTCTCCTCCGCGACCCGTAAGCCACGAGCACTGTTGTTCTAATCGGCTGGAAATCGATGCCCCCGCCCGGATCCCTGCCTAGCCATTTTCATTACACAATGCCAGCAAAACCCAACAAGCCCCCGACGAGCAAAATCCAAAGTGGATTGATGCGCGAGACGGATGCGACCACTGCAACTGTTGCGGTCAGAAGCAGCGCAGCAAGCGTGCGATCGGTCGACTCGGCGAGGATCAGGGCGCTCGCCGCCATCAAGCCGATCGAGAGCGGAACCAGTGCAGTCTGGATCAGCCCGGGCCAGCGCGACTGGCTCGGCCGGTTGAGGAGCCGGCTGACATAATAGGCAAGCAGCGCGGTGGGCAGGCACATGGCCAAGGTCGCCGCCAGGGCGCCGGGGATGCCAGCGACCGCATAGCCGATTAACGTGACGATAAGGACGTTCGGACCTGGTGAAAGCTGCGCGATCGCATAGGCGTCGGCGAATTGCTTGTCGGTCATCCAGTGATGCACCTCGACCGCGATGCGATGCATCTCGGGCACCGCCGCGGCGGCGCCGCCGACTGCGAACAGCGACATCAGACCGAAGGCCGAGATCAGCGCCCAGATCGGGTTCTCCGCGTTCATGCTGCTACCTTCCGCCGCATCAGGAAAATGGCGCCGACACTGACGGGGATCGCAACCAAAAGCACGGCCTGGAGCGGCAGGCGAAGGACGCCGATGGCGAGGAAGACGCCCAGCATCAGGATGAGCGCGACGGCGTCCAGCCGCTTGAGCAGCGGCGTCATCATCCGGAAGACCACCGCGATCAAGAGACCGACGGCCGAACAGGAGATGCCCGCGAGGATGCGGCGCAGCACCTCCACATCGCCGAACCGGGCATAGATGATCGCGAGCACCGTCATGATCAGCGTGGGCGGCAGCAACAGCCCCGCAAAAGCGGCAATGCCGCCGGCGATCCCGCGCAGCCGCGCGCCGAATACCATCGACAGATTGACGATGTTCGGCCCGGGCAGGAAATGGCAGAGCGCAAACGTCTCGTTGAACTCGTCCGCCGTCATCCAGCGGTGCTGCTCGACGATGGCCTGCCTGGCGAAGACCAAAACCCCGCCGAAGCCCGCCAGCGACATCCGCGCGAAGGCCAGAAACAGCGCGAGCAGCCCGGGCGGAACGGCGCGAGTGGCTGGCCGGTCCGGCTCTTGAACTGGTTGTTGGGCGGCCGGTGCGGAATCCTCGGACATGTCAGGAGCTTAGAACGCCGGCCGACGCGCGGCCAAGCCTGCCGGGAACCTATCCAGACGGAACCTCCGAATGATCGCTCGAAACACCTGTTATTTGAAACGTTTGCCCCCTATATTGGGAGTGCCGGTCCGCCGGCTATGGAAATAAACGGTCGTCGCAATAAACCATTCGGACCCGGGGGCGGTACCCGGCGCCTCCACCAAAGCCCACCAGCGGGCTGGCCCTGAAGCGGGCTTTGGCGGGGGCGAAATAGGATCGACGAGGGCGTAAAGGGCGTTCTTTTTCCCGGTATTGTTCCGCCGTTATCGGGCTATGCAATAGTTGCCAACGACAACTTTGCTCCGGTTGCTCAGGCTGCGTAACGCAGTTTGAAAGACCATTCTGAAGTCCTAACGGGTTAAGCTCCGTTAGGCGGGGTTCGGAGGCACCTGGCAACAGAAGCCTCCACTTACCTCTTATTTCCTACCCCGCGGGGACTCCTGCTGACCCGTCAGGCGCGGTACTATTGCGGCTTGGCGAGTCGGGCCGGCAGGGCCCAGCTCCTGGAATGCAACAGGACCACCATGGCGACCGATCATATCCGATACGATGTGCTGGCCCGCGACGCGCTGCGCGGCGTGTTGCGCAAGGTGCTGACCGACGCCGCGTCGCAGGGACTGCCCGGCGAGCATCATTTCTTCATCACCTTCGTGTCGAAGGCCGAGGGCGTGAAGCTGTCGTCGCGGCTGCTGGCCCAATATCCGGAAGAGATGACGATCATCCTGCAGCACCAGTTCTGGGATCTAACCGTGCTCGAAGACCGCTTCGAGGTCGGCCTGTCCTTCGGCGGCATTCCGGAGCGGCTGATCGTGCCGTTCAGCGCCATCAAGAGCTTCCTCGATCCGTCGGTGAAATTCGGCCTCCAGTTCGACACCTCCGATGTCGCCGACCTCTCGGCCGAGACATTGCCGGCCGCTCCCGCCCCGTCCGCAGTCGCGGTGGCCCCTGCCACTGAACCTGCGGAAGGCAGCGAGGAGCCGGCGGCTCCGAACCAGGGCGGCGCCGAAGTCGTGCGATTGGATCGTTTCCGCAAGAAATGATCTAGATCGGACTGGCGCCCGTCGCAGGCGGCCAAACTCCCTATATAGAGGCACATGAAGAGGCCGCGCGGTATTTCGTGCGGCGGAATGGATGTGCTCATGGCCAAAACTTCCCTCTCGAAGACTTCCCGCTCGAAGATTTCCCGCTCGAAGGCTGCCCGCTCGAAGACCGACCGTTCCTCACGCCCGGCGACCCGCACCGAGACCGACAGCTTCGGCCCGATCGAGGTCCTCGCCGATCGCTATTGGGGGGCGCAGACCGAACGCTCGCGCCAGAATTTTCGCATCGGCACCGATCGCATGCCGATCTCGCTCGTGCATGCGCTCGGCATCGTCAAGCTCGCCGCGGCGCAATCGAACCAGGAGCTCGGCCTGCTCGACCAGCGCCGCGCCAACGCCATCATCCGCGCCGCGCGCGAGGTGATCGAGGGCAAGCTGGACGATCATTTTCCGCTGGTGGTGTGGCAGACCGGCTCGGGCACCCAGAGCAACATGAATCTCAACGAGGTCATCGCCAACCGCGCCAATGAGCTCCTGGGCGGCGAGCTCGGTGCCAAGAAACCGGTGCATCCCAACGATCATGTCAACATGAGCCAGTCGTCGAACGACTCGTTCCCGACCGCGATGCATATTGCGGCGGCAAGCCGCATCACCGCCGATCTCGTCCCTGCCCTCGGCGAATTGCTGCGCGCGCTGCGCAAGAAGGAGAAGGAGTTCGCAAAGATCGTCAAGATCGGCCGCACCCACACCCAGGATGCGACGCCGCTGACGCTCGGCCAGGAATTTTCCGGCTATGCCGCGCAGGTCGAAAGCGGCATCGCCCGGCTCAAGGTCGCGGTGAAGGAGCTCTATCCGCTGGCGCAGGGCGGCACCGCCGTCGGCACCGGCCTCAATTCGAAGCCGCGCTTTGCAAAACTGTTCGCAAAGCACGTTGCCGGGATTACGAAGCTGCCCTTCACCAGCGCCGCCAACAAATTCGAGGCGCTGGCCTCGAACGACGCCTATGTATTGGCGCACGGTGCCATCAATTCGGTCGCGACAGGCCTGTTCAAGATCGCCAACGACATCCGCCTGCTCGGATCGGGTCCGCGGTCGGGCCTCGGCGAACTGATGCTGCCGGAGAACGAGCCGGGCTCCTCGATCATGCCGGGCAAGGTCAATCCGACGCAGTGCGAGGCGATGACGATGGTGTGCTGCCAGGTGTTCGGCAATCACACCGCGATCACGGTCGCCGGCAGCCAGGGCCATTTCGAGCTCAACGTCTACAAGCCCGTGCTGGCCTACAACATGCTGCACTCGATCCGGCTGATGGCGGACGCCGCGCGCTCCTTCACCGAGCATTGCGTCAGCGGCATCCGTGCCGACGAGAAGCGCATCAAGGAACTGATGCAGCGTTCGCTGATGCTGGTGACGGCGCTCGCCCCCAAGATCGGCTACGACAACGCGGCCAAGGTGGCCAAGACGGCGCATGCCAACGGCACCACCCTGAAGGAAGAGGCGCTGCGGCTCGGCTTCGTCTCGGCGGAGGAGTTCGACCGCCTGGTGCGCCCCGAGAAGATGACCAGCCCGGGATAAATTCCGAATTCCGATAGCCATCCGTAATGATACGGAGCCCCTAGCTCCATTAAATGTAGGGCTTAAAGGACGGGATTTGATTACCGTCAATGTCGCGGCGGGATTGCGTGTTACGCAGCCCCTCCGTCCCCATGGGGCGGAATTCATCGTTTGATGGCCCAAGGGTCGATTGACGAGGACAAGCGAATGGCGATCAAGTCTCATCGGGCGCAGTGCGGCGCACAGTTTCTGAATGTTTCATCCTGCCCACGGAGGATCGGATGATGGAGACGCGACATGGCGAACGTCATCAACCTGAATCGTTTCCGGAAGCGCGCCGAGCGGGAAGCCACGGCGAAGCAGGCGGACGCCAACCGAACGAAGTTCGGCCGCACGAAGGCGGAGCGGTCGGCGGAGGAGACGCGCGCGGACCAGGCGAAGGCGCACCTGGACCAGCACCGGATCGATCGCGAGGAGCAGCCATGAAGTCGCCCGTCGTGAAACGGTCGATCGTCGTCGCCGGTCACAAGACCAGCGTCAGCCTGGAAGAGGCGTTCTGGAACGGCATGAAGGAGATCTCGGGCCTGCGCAACATGACGCTGTCCGAGCTGGTCGGCGAGATCGACGGCAACCGCCAGCAGGGCAATCTGTCCTCGGCGATCCGCCTGTTCGTGCTCGACTACTTCAAGAGCCGCGCCATGGCCGCCATCCAGGCGGAAAAGGTCCCGGCCTAGCAGTCGCTTTGACGCCGATCCTGGCGCCAATCGCCTCCGTCACGAAGCTGGTACTTTAAAATCACTCTAAGGTGCAGTTTCAGCGACCGAGCGCGCTTGACCTCGATGCCCTGCGTTGAAAATACAGGGCATGACCGACATCCATGATACGCGTCCGCAGATGCCGCTGGGCCTGGCCCAGCGCGGCTATACCGGCGTCATCCAGCACCTTTCCCCCAAGGACGCAGGCTCGGCGCTCTCGGACATCGAACTCGAGAGCCGGCTGATCGAGCTCGGCTTCGTCGAGGGCGCCCGGGTCGAAGTCCTGCACGAGGGGCTGGTCGGGCGCGACCCGATCGCCGTGCGGGTCGACAGCATCACCATCGCGGTCCGCCGTCGCGAAGCCATGGCCATTATCGTCGCCTGAAGCGACCGGACCCCAATTCCATGGAATTGCCCCTACTCCACCTCGCCCTGGTCGGCACGCCAAACAGCGGCAAGACCTCGCTGTTCAATGCGCTGACCGGCAGCCGGCAGAAGGTCGCGAACTATCCCGGCGTCACCGTCGAGCGCAAGGAAGGCTTCTTCGTCACGCCGTTGGGACGTCAGGTCTCCGTGGTCGACCTGCCCGGCACCTATTCGCTGCGCGGCCGCAGCCCGGACGAGGAGATCACTCGCGACTTCGTGCTCGGCAAGGCCACCGGCGAGACCCTGCCCGACCTCGTGCTGTGCGTGGCGGATTCGACCAATCTGCGCCTGACCATCCGCCTGCTGCTGGAGCTCAAGCGCACCGGCCGGCCGATGATCCTCGTGCTCAACATGTTCGACATCGCGACCCGCCGCGGGATCACTGTCGACGTCGAGCGGCTCGCCAAGGAGCTCGGCGTGCCCGTGGTCACCTCGATCGCGGTGCGCAAGGGCGGCACGGCCGACCTGCTGTCGCTGACCGACGAGATTTCGGCGAAGCTCGCCGCCGAGCCGGGAGAGAACAATTGGCGGGCGCTCAGCGTGGCCGACCTGCGCGCCACCCAGCGCGAAGCCGACCGCATCATCGCCGACTGCGTCAGCCTGCCCAGCCGGCCCGACACCTGGACCGCGCGGATCGACGCGATCGTGCTGCATCCCGTCGGCGGGCTGATCGTGCTCGCCGCGATCCTGTTCGTGATGTTCCAGGCGGTGTTCGCCTGGGCGCAGCCGCTGATGGAGCTGCTCAATTCCGGCTTCGATTCGCTCGGCGAGTTCGTGCACGCCACCCTGCCCGCCGGCCTGCTGCAAAGCTTCCTGCAGAACGGCGTGATCTCAGGCGTCGGCAGCGTCATCGTGTTCCTGCCGCAGATCATCATCATCTTCCTGTTCATCCTGCTGCTGGAAGATTTCGGCTATATGGCGCGCGCCGCGTTCCTGATGGACCGCATCATGGGCGGCGCCGGCCTGCACGGCCGCGCCTTCATTCCGCTGCTGTCGAGCTTCGCCTGCGCCATCCCCGGCATCATGGCGACGCGCGTGATCGACAACAAGCGCGACCGGCTGACCACGATCCTGATCGCGCCGCTGATGACCTGCTCGGCCCGCATCCCCGTCTACACGCTGATCATCTCCGCCTTCATTCCGGCAAAAGACGTCTGGGGCTTCATCAACCTCCAGGGCCTCGTGATGTTCGGCCTCTACGCTGCCGGCATCATCAGCGCGCTTGCCGTCTCGTTCCTCATCAAATTCTTCATGCTGCGCGACTATGCGCCGGCGCCGTTCATGCTGGAGCTGCCGGACTACAAGATGCCGCGGCTGAAATCGATCGCGATCGGCGTCTACACGCGGGCCAAGATGTTCCTGCACCGCGCCGGCACCACGATCTTCTCGATGATGGTGCTGATCTGGTTCCTGGCCTCGTTCCCGCAGCCGCCAGCGGGCGCCACCGAACCGGCGATCGACTTCAGCCTGGCCGCGATCATCGGCAAGGCACTCGAGCCGCTGCTGGCGCCGGTCGGCTTCAACTGGCAGCTCGCGGTCGCGCTGATCCCGGGCATGGCGGCGCGCGAGGTCGCTGTCGCAGCACTCGGCACCGTCTATGCGATCGAAGGCGGCAAGGAAGCGGCCGAGCAGATCGGCCAGGTGCTGGCGACGAAATGGTCGCTCGCGACCGCGTTGTCGATGCTGGCCTGGTACATCTTCGCCCCGCAATGCGCATCCACGCTCGCCGTGATACGGCGCGAGACCGGAAGCTGGACCTGGATGGCCGTCACCTTCTTCTACATGCTGGTGCTGGCCTATGCCGCGAGCCTTCTGACCTACAATGTCGCGGTCGCGTTCGGGGCGGGATAGGTCCCAAAACAAAAATTGCGAAAACAACCCCATGCACAGTAGACGGGCGTTGTAAAATCAATGACTTACGCGTGGGCGAAAATCATCCGGCCGCAGGGCCGCGCCAGTTGCTCCGTCGAGCAAAACAGGAGCATGATGCCATCAGCGCCATGACCGACCATATCTGGCGTCAAGCCGGTCTATGCGCCAGCACCGTTCCAATCCGCTCCTTCTTGAGCGCGAACTGTGCGGCCAATGCGAGGCCGAGTGCCAGACAGAACGTCGTCCCAGCCGCAATGAAGCGCAGCTTATTGGTGTCCCAGATTGCCCCCTCCTGTGCCACCAGCGACAGCAGTTGGGGCAGAAGCAAGAACACGTTGGTTGCCGCAAAGCCGAAGCAATTGAACAGTCGCCACGCGACCGTTCGCATCGAATTGTCGATGTCCGGCAGATCGGAGCAGCTCTGCCTGTCGAGATAGTACGAAATATAGACTGTCACGAGCGCCGGCCCGAGGCCCCACCGCAACATCGCAAAGTAAAGGCTGGCAAGAGACATTTCCCGCAAATTGCCCTCGCCAAAATTATGCACGGCCACCGTCAGGCCAGCGGGCCCTACGGCGAGCGCGACCAGGAAGCTCCAGCAATAAGTGGTGAGGTGGGACTGATCTGAATTGCTTCCCAGAGACGACATCGCAAATCGAAGCAAGAGAACTACGACGATTGCCAATCCATAATTGCAAAGCGAATACATGACCCATGCAATCGAGCGATTGGGGTCCTGCGCCCAGACAACGCCTCTGCCTTGCAGCACGTCATAAATTACGGCCGAAATGGTCACTCCCAGATAAACGGAGCAGATCAAGGCAATGATATAGACGATCCAGTACCGTAGCGGATTGTCGTGAATGGGCGCATCGATTTCGATGCCGAATTTGCTGGCCTCGTTGCGCAGGTCGATGCGAGAGCCGTTGCGATAGATCAGGTAACACGCGACAAGCCGGGCAAATCGATTGTAGAGGTCCTTGATCAATTGCGTGGCCGGGGGCGCAGCAAGGCCCGTCAACGTCCCAGCCTTCCACTGGCTCATCGTCGGCGCCGCCTGCTGGAAGTCTGCCATCAGCTTGTCGAAACCAAAGCTGTCCTCGGTGAAGAAGGTGGCGTCATCTCCGGTGTCGCGTCCCTGCGCCAGCCACCATTTCATGTAACAGATTTCCGCCCACATGCGATCCGGGGTGTTCGGGTCCTTGCGGAAGTCCTGATCGACGACATCCGGAGAATTCGCGATGACTTTCGAGAGCACATCCTGCGGCACACGCAGCGAAAAGCGGATTTGCGCCATGATCTGCTTCGCGAGCTGAGGCACGCTGATCCAGCTCTGGATCACATCGCGCACCATCAGCAGGACGTTCCACTGAGCCTCCTTCGTCAGGAGGAACAGATACACGGCCCCCATTGCTGCGACGACGGTCAGGTACGGAGCAGACTGACTTTTCGCAGCCTCTATGACCGTCTCCGGGATTGCAGGAACCAGCGGCGCCAGGGCAATGACGTCGCGGTTCTCATGGATGAGAAGAAGGAAGAAGCCGCATGAGAATACGACAAAGATGAACCCGCCCAATCGATACTGCTGCCGGGTCGTCATGTATCGCGGGAAAGTCGGGACTTCGGCAATGTTGACCGCGCGGCCAAAAGCCTGCCAGGCTAACCGGCCTGCCACGACAAGGCCCAACAACGTGATGGACCAGCGCACCAGCGAAGGAACCAGGTCGGACGCGGCGTCGCCGACCTGATCTGCGGAGGCTTGTGTCGACAGCAAAATGGAAATGACAATTCCCAACACGATGCTAGCCATAGCCTGAACTCCCTCTTGAGCGAGATAGTTCGAACGGGCCGCTCTACGCGGAATTAGGCTGTACCGTAAATCCGGAGCGACCACGTGTGTGTGAACCAATTCACACCCTCTGGAAGTTTTCGTGCAGCTCCCTCGGAAGAGGCCCAATGCCTTGTCCGCAAGACCCGGCATCTCAACAAGGCGCCGGTTGCGCCGTCGGGCAAAACAGGCGCATGATCGTATTGTCGGGGAATTGGCGCGACGCTTCGTGACGGCAAGCTAGGCCGGCGTAGCACGCCTTCTCAGCCGCTCGCCGGGAACGACGCGGTGAACACCGTCTCATCCAGCATCGACGACGCGACGATCAACCCGCCATGGGCGCGCACGATCTCTTGGGCAATGTACAGTCCGAGCCCAAGCCCTTTCTGGTTCGGCAGAACGTCGCCGCGATCGAACGCAGTGAAAAGGCGCGGGATCGCATCAGCCGGAATTGGCGCGCCTTTGTTGACAACGCTGATGTCGAAGCCGGCTTCGGTCGTCTGCGCCAGCACCCTGATCGGCTTGTCGGCGGCGCCATAGGAAATCGCGTTGCCGAGAAGATTGGACAGCATCTGACCTATGCGGTCGGCGTCGATTCTCACGGGTCCCGGAACGTTGACGACAGTTTCGATGACGCGATCCGGATGCACGTTCTCGAACTCCGCGACGATCTGCTTGATAACAGGCTCGAGGGCCTGTTCTCTCAGCTTGAGCTGCATCCCGGCGCCGAGCCGCGCGCGGGCGAAGTCCATGACATTGTCGATCAGGCCCGCCATCCGGGCCACGCTTCCCTGCAGCAGGTTGATCCAGTTCTTCCCCTCGTCATCGACCTTCTTGTGCAGAAGCCGAAGGCCGCCCTGGATCGAGGCAAGAGGGTTTCGGAGGTCGTGACCGAGCACGGCGATGAACTGCTCACGCAGTTCGGCATTGCGTTGTTCCAGCGCGAGCCTGTTCGCGATCAGCTCGACGCGTTCGGCCGCATCGAGGTGAGACGCGATCAGCTCCGCAAAAAGCTTGAACATGCCGATGATCTCGGGCGTCCGAAGCTTGCGCGGCTTCGGATCGATCGCGCAAAGAGTTCCGAAAAATGATCCGTCGGGAAGAATGATCGGCACGGAGATGTAGCTTTGGAAGCCATATTGCGCAGGCGTGTGATGCGTGCTGAAGCCGGCGTCTTCGCTGACATTCTCGATGACGACGGCGTCACGGCTCTGCCGGATCTCGTGGCAGATCGTGGTCTCGACCTTGAGCTCGTCACCGGGTTTCAGCCCGAACGCGAGTTGGTCGCGCGAGGCACAGGTGATCCACCTGTCCTCGGTGACGCGGGCAACGGCCGTAAACCCCATGCCGGTGGTCCGGCTGATCACGTCCAGGATGGTCGAGACCGCAGCGATTCCGCTGACCCTGGCTATGTCGCGCTCGAAATCCATTGCCACTCCGCATCGGAACATTCGCAGGACGACCGTCACCCCAACTGAAGCGCGCCGTTGCAACGTGAAAAGCACTGCCAGCCAAGTCATTCCGCGTCAATGTTACTCGACGCTCCACGTTGGAAGCGGCTATCTGTTCCCAATGGAACAATTCAGCACGGCTGGGCTCTCCGCCGAGAGGCTTCGCGAGGATCACCTGGCCGACCTCGTCGCATTGCATCTCCATGCCGAGGTGTCCCGATATTTCAGAGGCGTCCGTTCGGCGGAGAGGACGTAGACCCACCCCGAACTCGAAGCCAGCATCCGGCTCAGCGTACTCGCTCAGTGCGTTCGCTCGGTGTGGTGGAGCCTGAGCTGACGCCGTCATCGTCCGAGTCATTCTCCGGCTGCTGGATCAGCACCGCCGGTTCGTCGTAACCCTTGCGGCTGCTGTAGAACACCAGCGCCATCAAGCCGATGCCGACGACCAGCGAAAACACGACGCCGAGCACCAGTGCGACATAACCCGATGCTGGCACCTCCGTCGTCGTGCTGAACCAGCCGAGAAAGCCGAGCGCGCCGGCACCGACGAGGAAGGCGCATAACACCGCAATGACCGCCCATCTGGCGATCTTGCCGTCACCGGGAGCGGGTGATTCCGGTTGCCCGTCTGTGCTGTTCATGGATCTCTCCTCATGGCGCACGCGTCGCACGGCCGTCCCACTGCGCTAGGGTGCGGTGACCTTGGTCGCGATCGCGTGCAGGGCCGCCGTCATGGCGACAATTGCGGCCTTGACCGGCTCGCCGATGCCGTGACGCCCGGCGAGATACGCCGGATCGTTGTAGGACAACAATGTCGCGCCTTGTTCGTCCTGCCAGACCAGCGCCTTCAGCGGCAGATCGATGCCGCTGGTCTGCGCCTGCTGCATCAATGGCGTACCACCCTTGGCGTTCCCGAAGATGATAAGATTGGTCGGGCGCAACGGCAGGCCGGCAGCGGCGGCGCCCGCGGCATGATCGACATGGGCGAATATTGTGAGGCCCTTGGCCGTCACTTCCGCTTCCAGCCGCTTCATCGTCTCTTCAGGCCCGAAATTGCTCCTCATCGTGATGAGTCCGTCGACGGCCATTGCCTGGGTCTCCCATAAACATGTCGCAGCAACCAAAGCGAGGATCTTGACCAGCGCCGAAACCCTCATGATCACACGCTCATTTCCTGCGGAACAGTTTTGCCGGATCGAATTCCGGCTCCGGAATGAAGCCGTCGCGGTTGGGCATCTTGATCTTCGGCAAGCTGTCCTTGTCGACCTTGCCGTCGGGGGGAACGATGCCGTTCAGACTCAGGATGTAGGCGGTGACGGCATAGGTGTCGTCGGTACTGAGCGAGCCCGGTGTGGGATATGGCATCGCGCGGTGAATGTAGTCGTACAAGGTCGTCGCATAGGGCCAGAAGCTGCCCACGGTCTTGACCGGCGCGCCGGAGGCGAGTGTGCCCTGCCCGCCGGCCAGGCGATCCTTGATCCCGCCCTGGCCGTTGTCGCCATGACAGGCCGCGCAATTGTCGGCGAAGACCTGCTTACCCTGCGCGACCGTGCCGCCGCCGACAGGCAGACCCTTGCCATCGGGTGCGACGTCGACGTCCCAGAGCCTGATCTCCTCCGGAGTCGCGGGACGGCCGAAATCAAATGCAAATGCGGGCGCCGCGAGCAGGCCAAGCGTGAGAGCCGCTGCGACAAGCCGATTGTCATGCGAGGACATTATGGACCCTCCCGGCTTCGTCGATGCTCCAGGTCTGCTGGGCGCTGTAGTGAAACAACGCATTGCTCCCCATCGCGGCGATGAAGGACTGCCGGTCCGGCTGAACATTGCCTTGCTCGTCGGTCGAGCGGCTCACGATCCGTGTCGGCTTGCCATCCCAGACCCAGTCCATCTGGAATCGAACCTGTGCCTTGGACAGCACCGGCTGATTCAGCTGCGCCTGTTTCCAGATTTTCGCGCCGTCGGTCGATATCTCGACCTTGGCGATCTTGCCATGGCCGCTCCAGGCGAGACCGGAGATAATGTTGTAGCCGGGCTGGATCTGCATCGTGCCCGAGGGATGCGTGATGACGGAGTTGGTTTCCATCCTCAGCTGGAATTGGCGGGCCTTGCCGTTGGCAAGCAGTTGCGTGTAGCGCGCAGTTTCCCAGCGGGTCATCCAGGGCTCCGTGCCGAACTTGAGACGGCGCAGCCATTTGATGTTGAGGTTGCCCTCGAAGCCCGGCATCACCAGCCGCATTGGAAAACCGTGCGCAGGGCGTAGTGGTTCGCCGTTCTGACCGTAGGCGACAAAGGCCTCGTTCACGATTTCGTCGGTCAGCGGAATGCTGCGGTCAACGCCCGCGCCGTCGCCTCCCTCCGCGAGCATCCAGTTTGAGTTATTCTCCTTGCCCGCAAGACCAATCAGGAACTTCAGCGGAACGCCGGTCCACTCATTGGTGCTGACGAGGCCGTGCGTATTCTGCACCGTCAGATCAGGGTCTGCCTTCTTCCAGTTTTCCCATCCGTTTCCCGTGCATTCGATGAAGACCACGCGCGTTACGGAGGGCATCCGCTTGAGATCGTCGACGCTGAACACCAGCGTCTTCTGAACCAGGCCGTGGATGAGCAGACGGTGCTGCGCGGGATCGATGTCCGGCACCCCGGAATGGCTGCGCTCGTAGTGCAGATCGGTCGGCGTGATGTTGCCCACCAACTTCTGATGCGGCGTCTTGGAGTTGATGGCATCACCGGAGTCGACGTTGCGCTTGCCTGGTCCTGCCTCGGGAATGCGATCGATCTTGACGAAGCGCGATCGTTCGCTGTGCGCACCGAGATCGGCGCCGGGCCCGCGATCAGGGATTTCGGCCAGCGTTTGCGCGGCCGCTGCTTCGGTCGCAACCGCCCCCAGAACGCCGGCCGACAGGCCTCCCACAAAACCGCGGCGCGAGACGCTCGCGGGCCGTTGCGGTGATTTGATTTCCGTTTTGGACGTCATACGATCTCCGTCGACAATCGTGCATATTTGGAAATGCCGGCCTCTTTTCCATCGGGACATTTACCGGATGCCGCTGCAATTGCTCGTTAGGATGTGTTAGAAATCATGAGGAGCGGCGAAGACGCGTCATCTTGCCCTGCTCCGAAAGTCGCTATCCGGGTCCATGGATCATTTCAGCACCGAGAACCTGACTGCCGAGAGGCTGAACGAAAATCATCTCGCCGACCTCGTCGCCTTGCATCTCGATGCCGAGGTGTCCCGATATCTCGGCGGCGTGCGCCCGGCGGAGAGGACGAAGACCTATCTCGACACCAACATGGCGCATTGGGACCAGCATGGCTTCGGACTGTGGGTGCTGCGAACGAAATGCGGGGCATTCGCCGGGCGAGCGGGCATCCGGCACATCCTGGTGGACGATACCGACGAGATCGAGATTGCCTACGCGTTCAAGCGCGAAGTCTGGGGCCGTGGCCTTGCAAGCGAGACCGCGACCGCACTGACGGATATCGGACTGTTGCACCACCAGCTGCCGTCCCTCATCGGCCTGGTCTATGTCGGCAATGGCGCATCGCGTCGCGTTCTGGAGAAGTCCAACTATCTCCTTGAGAAAAGCACGATCCGTCACGGCGAAGACGTCGTGATCTACCGAATTCGGCGATAGCCACCAAAAGCGAGAAGCCCGGAGCCGCAGAGCACGACGGCGGCGGCAATGAAGGCGCTCCGGTATCCACTGCTGTCATACAAGACCCCTCCAAGCGAGGCGCCCGCCGTTATCGCCAATTGGATCACCGCGACTATCAATCCGCCGCCCGCCTCCGCATCCTCAGGCAGCGTCTTGCTCATCCAGGTCCACCAAGCGACTGGTGCGGCGGTGCCGATGAGGCCCCAACCGGCCAGCAGCACAGTGACAACAACGGTTGAGCCTCCGAAGGCGATCAAGCCAAGGGCAAGGGCGGCCATCGCAAGCGGCATCCCAATCAGAAGACCGTACAGGCCCCCTCTCAGAAGGAAGCTGATGAGGTAGGTCCCGAGCAGGCCCGCGACGCCGACCACGAGCAGGATGGCCGAGAGGGTCGAGACGTCTACGCGCGTCACGGTCTCCAGAAATGGGCGCAAATAGGTGAAAAGCGCGAACTGGCCCATGAACAGGAGAGCGACCGAAAGCATCCCAATGCTAACCGCCCGCCGGCGAAGCAATCCGAGTGCGTTCCACGCGGCACCGCGCTCGGAAGGCATCGAGGGCAATGTGGCGTATTGCCAGACCAGAGTGACGATCGCGAGCGGGACGACACAGAAGAAGGCGCCACGCCAGCCGATGAACTGACCGAGGTAGCTCCCGAGCGGCGCGGCGATGGTGGTCGCCAGCGCATTGCCCCCGTTGAGCAGGCTGAGGGCAGGCGCGACCTGCTGTTCAGGCACTAGACGCATGACCGTAGCCGCCGACATCGACCAGAACCCGCCGATGACGACCCCGATCAGCGCGCGCCCTACCATAAACACCAGCGCGTTCGGCGCCAGCGCCACCATCAGCCCCGAGACGATCATCAGCGAGGTGAGGCCCAGCAGAAGGCTGCGTCGATCGATGCCCCTTGTCACCGAGGCTATCGCAAGGCTCGTGAAGACGGCAAAGAGCCCGGAGACCGCGATGGCCTGGCCCGCCTGCCCTTCGGTCATTTGGAGATCGGTCCCGATGGGTGTCAGCAGGCTGACCGGCATGAACTCGGACGCAATCAATGTCCCGACGCATAGGGTCAGCGCAAAGACCGCACTCCAAGCCGGACTGCGCGACAGCGTCTCATTTCTTGCTGCGAATTGTACGCTCATGAAACCTCTTCCGATCGGCTGGGCGCGCTCGCCTGGGTTCGATACGGCGCATGAAGCGTCTTCACATTCGGTACTGCTCGTCGCCGACCTTCTCCATCCAATCGACCGCTCGTCCGTCCTGCGATTCCTGGATGGCGATGTGCGTCATGGCTGTGGTGGCCGACGCGCCGTGCCAGTGCTTCAACCCCGGAGGAAACCAGATGACATCGCCGGGCCGGATTTCCTGGACGGGCCCGCCGTCCCGCTGCGCCCAGCCGAGCCCTGCCGTGACGATCAGCGTCTGCCCGAGCGGATGCGTGTGCCAAGCCGTGCGTGCGCCGGGTTCAAAAGTGACCTGAGCGCCGCTGACGCGTGCCGGCTCGGGAGCCGCGAACAGTGGGTCGATACGCACCGTCCCGGTGAACCAGTCTTCGGGCCCCTTCTGGGAAGGACGGGACCCGTTTCTCTTGATGTCGATGTCCATTGCAGTCTCCTTCAGTGCTTCGGACGCGAGCGCCGGCGCCCTTTGAACTTCGATGATGGCGATGGCGATTGCGCTCCCCCCAATGAGGACGCCTCTGCGGGTCGTCACCGCATGCCTCCGCTGATCGCCGATCGAGAGAGGGCTTCTCGACGAGGGCATTGTTGTTCTTTCCACTGCAGCCGCTTTTTGTCCCGCCACAGGCCGCCGCCCGATGCTGATGGGCAACTAAGGCTTCCGCCTCCGCCCGATTAGGTGATAAAATCTGAATGCAGTCATAAGACAGGCTTATCAATGAACCGGGACGACGCCAGCGATATCCTGGCCTTCCTCGCTGTGGCGAGGGAGCGCAACTTCACACGTGCCGCAGCCAAGCTTGGTATGACGCAATCGGCGCTGAGCCAGATCATCCGAAAATTGGAGGAACGGCTCGGCGTCCGTCTTCTCAATCGAACGACCCGAAGCGTCACGCCAACTCAAGCCGGAGAACGGCTGTTCCTGAGCGTCGGGCCCAAATTCACCGAGATGGATGCTGATCTCGCTGCGCTGAGTGAGCTTCGGGAAAAGCCCGCTGGAACCGTGCGTTTAACGGCAACGGAGTATGCCGCCGCCGAAATCCTGCTGCCGGCGCTGGGGAAGATTCTTCCCCAATATGCAGACATCCACGTCGAGGTGATCATCGATTACGGGCTCACCAACATCGTGGCGCAGCAGGTCGATGCGGGCATTCGTCCGGGCGAGCTCGTCGCCAAGGACATGATCGCCGTGCGCGTCAGCCCTGATCTGCGAATGGCGGTCGTGGGATCGCCGTCCTACTTCGCCGAACGCAAGCGGCCCAGGATGCCTCAGGATCTAACGGGCCACAATTGCCTGAACCTGCGCCTTCCGACCCACGGCGGCAGCCTGTACGCGTGGGAGTTCGAGAAGAACGGGCGAGAGCTCAACGTGCGCGTGGAAGGACAGCTTGTGTTCAATAGCGCAGGGCTTCTTCTGGAGGGCGCGCTCAAAGGTTTCGGACTTGCCTACCTCACCGAGGGGCACGTGCAGCCATACATCTCACAGGGCCGGCTGATCAGGGTGCTGTCGGACTGGTGTCCGCCGTTCTCGGGTTATCACCTTTACTATCCCAGTCGGCGCCAACCTTCACCGGCATTCTCGCTGCTCGTCGAGGCTCTTCGATATCGCGGCAAGTAGATTGCCGCTCATTGCGCCTGACAATCTTCGACCGGGTACGACTGCTACCTGAAATAGCCCAGCACGAGATCGACGTCCGCGCTGCCGGCCGTCGTGCCGTTCAGCTCGGCGTCGATGACGCGGCGGCAGGCTTCGATCGCAGCGTGGTCACCGAGGTCGTTGGCGGCTTCCAGCACGAGCCAGGCGGCATCGACCGAGGCCTGGTCCGCTGCTCCGCCGCCGATCTCGCCGGCTGCGGCCTTGTTGAGGTTCTTCTTGCGAACGGCGGTGCCGAATTGAGGCAACATTGCAAATACTCCCTGCCAATTCCCGGATGATGCTCGGTGTACCTGTTCGGTGTACCGCTCAGTGCACCTGCAGCTCGGGCTGACGACCCGTGACGGGATCGGAGCCGGTCTTGCGCGACTGGTAGAACTTCAAGACGCTGCGCGACGTCTCGATCTTGAGCTTGCCGAAATCGCGTTCGTTGTCGTGGAGCTCGCGCGCCGTGATCAGATGATCCTTGGCGCCGAGGAACAGCAGCGACATCGTGGTGTCCCAGGAGAAATCGAGCGCCTTGCACAGCACCAGGATCATCTCGCGATTGCGATCCATCATCGCACGCTCGATCACGTCGACCGGCAGCGACGACAACAGCGACAGGCCGATCTGCACCTCGTCGAACCGGTGCTGGCGCGCATAGTTCGAGATCGAGTCCTGGTTGAGGTTGCCCTGCCGGTACTGCGTCGTCACCACGCGCTTGGCGACGAAATAGCTGCGCGAGGACGGGCCGAACTTGGAGTGCAGGTCGCCGGTGACGTCGCTGACCGAGCTCTGGATCTGCGCCATCATCTCGGGGCGCTCGTGCTCGAGCCGGCGGCGGACGTCCTCCGACGCCTTCGAGATCAGCTGCTGGAAGATGTGGCGCGGCACGTCCTTGCGCAGCCCAAGCTGCTCGGCAAGAATCGAGTCACCCTCGGCACGGCGAACCATGTGGAGCAGGCCCGAGCCGGAGAAGCGCGCGCCCTCGTTCCGGGCAACCGACGTCACGACCTCCTGGTCGCCGCGCTTGACCAGCACGTCGGTGACGGCCTCGCCGATCGACTTGCGCTGGGCGATCGCGAGCAGATGCAACTGGCTCTTGGTCATGGCGCTCTCGACCAGCAGCTTCTCGTCGAGACGATTGGAGTCGCGCAGCACGGGACCGGCGACCTCGATCTCGTCGGCGCTCGCGAGTTGCGCAATGACATTGAGCGGAGCGTGATCGCAGGCTGCCATCACCTCGGAGAGTTGCACCCGCGCGGCAACTTCGATCTCGTCGGCGAGCCGGCCGATGACCTCGCCGAACGTGCTGATCTCGTCGTCGCTGTAGCGGCCGGTGATCAGAATGTCGGTCGCGTGCCACAACGCCTTGGTCCGGCTTTCGTCGGTGCCGCGTGCGATCGCGTCGTCCAGATCCTGCAGAAGTGTTGTCGCGCCGTTCATCCCGATGCCCCCAGTTCTTGGCTAGCCATCCTGCTTGTGCCGGCAGGACGCCGAGTTCCTCTGGGAACAGAGACTAGGGAACAAACGCAAGAATCCGGTAAAGTCGGCAGATCAGTTTTGCCGAGCAAAATTCGTTAAAATGCGAGGGAATGAGTTTACCGGTGAAGCTGCAGCCATCCTTCGAGACGCCCGCCTACGGCGGGCCCTCAGGATGAGGAATGAGTATGCGGCAGCATTTCAACGGAGACCGATTCAGCTAAGCCTCATCCTGAGGAGACCGCGAAGCGGTCGTCTCGAAGGACGAGGCGCTCGGTCAGGCGCCGCCAAGACGTCATATGCAATAGCCCTGCCCGCAGGCGGGAGAGGTTAAGAAGGCCAGCGGCCCGACCTCCAGACCAATCACGGATTCTGCGGCGTCAGCACCAGCGGCGGCTTTGGCTTGGGCTTTGCGGGGGGCGGGCCCGGGGCCGGCCTGACGTCGATCGGCGGGGGCAGCGGCGCGATCTGCGTGCTTGCAAGCGGCGGGCTTGGGGCCGCGGGAGCTGCCTGCGGCGCCTTGGGTGTCGGCGCGACCCTGATATCGGCCTTGGGCTTCGGCGGCGGCGCACGGCGCGGATCGCGGCCGGGCATCGGCACATCCTGCAGCGACGGCTCCGGCGCCGGGTCGGGCGACACCAGGGTCGGCAGCGCGGCGGTCGCCGGCGGCGGCTCGCCGCGCTCGATGGCGTCCAGCCGGCGCGTCTCGCGATCGATCGTGCGCACCGCGAGCCACGACGACAGCGGCCCGAGATCGACGGTGCGGTTGAGCCTGTCGGGGGGACCGGCCGCGAATAGCTGGATCTCCGGCGGCGCGCCGGAGAGCCCGGTCATGATCGGCGTCAGGCTGGCGCGGATGTCGGCCTGGTCGGCGGGGATGTCGTAGCCGCCGGAGACGATGGCACGCGCGTTCTTCGCCTCCAACGACGTTGCGCCGACGCGCAGGCGCCCGTCGCGGATCGTGAACGGGATCTGCGCCGAGGCCACTGCAATCGGACCCGCCGACAGCGCGGGCTCGACCAGCTGCCGCAGCCGGTTGTCGTCGGCAACCTGTCCGCCGTCGCTGGCGCGGATGGCGATCTCGAAGGCGCGCGGATTGAGGCCGGAGATTTCAGCGGATTCGAGCGTCACCGTGCCGTTGCCGGCGAGCGCGCCGGTGAGCGCAGCAACGCTGCGGCCCTGGCTGGTCAGCGCCATCTGCGCCGAGGCTCGTCCCTTCGGCAGCGCGAGGTCGCGGTAGCGCAGCGCCGCCGCGTCGACATTGCCGAGCTCGATACGCGCGTTCAACGTCAGACCATTGGCGCCATTGCGCGCATCGAGGCTCGCCGACATCTCGCCGCCGCCGAGGCCGCCCTTCATTGCGTCGAGCGCGAGCGACTGACCGTCGCTGCGGAGCGTACCGCCGAAGGGGCGCAGCTCGATGCCGCCGGGCAAGGTGCCGTGCAATGTCTGGAAGGCGACGCGGCCGCGCCAGCCGCCGAGAAGGCCGGCACTCAGCGACTCATTGGCATCGTGTCCGGCCGCGCCGATAGCCATCGCGAGCGCCGGCACGAGGTCGAGCGTATCGAGGCCGACTTCGCCGTCGACGGTTTTCTCCTGATCGAGCGTCACCGCCAGATGACCCCGTAAATGCGATCCGGCCAGAGTGCTGTCGAGATCGTTGAAGGTCAGGCGGTTGCCGGAGAGGGCGACGCGCGAGGACAGATTGACGCTCTGCACCGATTTATCGGCCGGGCTGGTCCCGAACAGCGGGGCCAGATTGGCATGGCGCACGCGCAAATTCACGCTGCCTTTCGGCTCCGACAATTCGACGTTGCCTTGTGCGTCCGCGTCCAATCCGCCGCCGCTGAGCTTTGCATTCAATTGCAGCGGATGGCGCCACGCGCCGCTCAAGTGGCCTTCGAACTGCGAAGCGCCCTCGCCTGCGGCCACCACGCGATCGAGCCCGAGCAACGCCAGCAGTGAACTGGCCTGCGGTGTCGAGACTTTCGAATCCAGCGTGAAGTCGCTGTTGCGCAAACGGTCGATGTCGATGCCGTTGACCGCGGCCACCGGCGTCTGCGCGGCCAGCGTCGCGGTGGCCTTAAGCTGCGGCGCGTCGAGCTCGATCATCGCGCGCGCGTCGTTGCGATCGGCGTGCTCGGCGTTCTTGTCGAGACTGAGATCGAGCTTCAGGCGGGTCGCACCTGGCAGCGACGGGATGGCGTCGAAGCGCGCGCGTACCGATGGCGCAAACGGCTCGAGCAGTGCGGTGAGATCGCGCAGCGAATTGGCGGAGGATTTCAGCGCGAACTTGCCCGTGGCCTTGGCGCGGTCGAAGCTGCCGCTCGCTTCCGTGGTCACGCCGCTGGCCTGGCCGAACCGCAACTGCTCCAGCGAGAGCGACGCCGGGCCGTAGCCGAGTTTTGCGGTGAACGGCCGCAGCTCCTGCCCGGCCGAGATCGCGCGGCCGATATCGAGCGAAAGCTTCGCTTCCTCCGGCCATTCGCCCTGCGGCCCCGAAAGCGCGCGCGCAAAACTTGCGGCGGCATCGAGGTCGAGGCGGTCAGCCCTGAGCTCCGCGTCGATTCGCGAGCCCTTGCTCGCGCCGGTCTGGACGAAAGCGATGCGGCCTTCGACCGCGCCGCCCTCGATCTCGGCCTTCAGCCTGTCGATGGCGAAATGGTTGGCGGCGATGGTCACGTCACCGGCAAGGCGCAGCGGCCGCGTGCTGCGGCGGTTGACCTCGTTGCGGCCCTGGAGCCACGCCACCAGCGTATCGGGATCGGAGGAATCGACGCTGAGACGGCCGCTGAAGCTGTCGGCGCCGGGTGTCGCGCCGTTGAGCGAGAGCTGCGTCTGGCCTGGCGCGCGCAGCTCGAGCCGCTGGAAGGTCCAGGATCGTCCGTCGGTCGCAAGCTCGGCCGTAATGTTCTGGAGAGGACGCCCGCCGAGCATGATCTGGTCGGAGTTGAACTCGATCTGCGCCGGGATCGGCGCCTGCGGGATTGCGGCGAGGCCCGCACGAAGCGCCGGAAGGATGCGCTGCGGCTCGGCATCGTTCTTGGCCGTCAGCTTGTCGGCATCGACCTGGCGCGCCGACAGCACCGCGCGCAGCAGCGGCGAAGCGCCGAACCTGATATCGCCGACGCCGCCGAGCTTCAGCGCGGAGTCTTCGGGCCCGAAGCTGGCGTCGACCTGCTCGAACTTGGCGCCGGCCGGATCGGCCTTCAGTTTCGTGGTGAGCTTCCAGGGCATCGGCCCCGCCTCGCCCGGCTTCTTCGGCGCCGGCACCGCGAGCGTCAGCGCGCCTTCGAATTTCGGCAGGCGGTTGTCGAAGGCAAGCACGCCCTCGAGATCGGCCAGGATGGCGCGCTCGCCGGGATCGATGTTGAGGTGGAGGCGGGTGGCGTTGCCGTCGGCGCTCGGGCCGGAGGAGACGCGGAACGGATAGCGGACGCCAGTGGCGGTGAAACTGCCGTCGCCCCGGACCGAGCCGGCCAGCGAGCGCACGTCGCCGGAGAAGGCGATGTCGTTGAGCTCCAGTGTCGAACGACTGGCGGCATCATGCAGGGCGATGCGGCCGGTGAGGTTCAGCCGCTCGATCGCCAGCGATGCCAGATTGAAGCTGCCGCTCGCGGTGGACGGCAGATCGACCCGCCCGCGCGCGTCGAGGCCGAGATCGACCGCCATGCCGTTGACCGAAAGCTCGGTGGCGCGCCATTCGCCGCGCATCAGCGAGCTCAGGCTGAATTCGACGTCGAGCTTGTCGGCGCGCAGGCGCCCGAGATCGTTGTTGCCGCCGAAGGTGACCCCGCGCAGCCGCAGCGTCGGCGCCGGCAACAGCCGCGCGTCGAGCTCGCCCGCCACCCGCACCGGCACGCCGATGATCCTGCCGGCCTCCGCTTCGAACTGGGGCCTGAACTGGTTCCAGTCGACGAAGTAAGGACCGATCAGAGCGGCCAGCAGCGCTAAGATAAAGGCAATCGCCAATCCGAGCAGCGTCGTCTGCACGGGTCTCCCCTCGGCCAAACCGGATGCGGGCCTTGCCTGAGCCGCAGGGCCTCAGACGTACCGGAACAGCCCCTTATATAGGGGGAAGTGTGGCGAAGTCACAGCGACTGTTGCGCGCGGAGGTTAACGCCGGTGACCTATCACCAGCTCGCGGGCAGCCGCTTCAGGCCGCGCAGCACGAAGGTCGGCCGCCATTCCGGGTTTTCGACGTCGTCGATGCGCAGATCGGGCAGCCGCCGCAACAGCGTGGCGATGGCGATCTCGGCCTCGAGCCGGGCCAATTGGGCCCCCAGGCAGAAATGGATGCCGCCACCGAACGACAGCGGCCTCACGTTCTGGCGGGTGACGTCGAGCCGGTCGGGGCGGTCAGGATAGACCGCGGGGTCGCGGTTGGCCGAGCCCAGCAGGCAGAGCACGGTCTCGCCCTTCGGGATCTTCGCGCCGCCGAGATCGTCGATATCCTCCAGCGCGACCCGCCCGGTCATCTGCACCGAGGAATCGTAGCGCAGAAATTCCTCGATCGCTCCCACCATCAGCTCCGGCCGTGCCTTCAACAGCGCGAGCTGGTCCGGATTGCGATGCAGCGCCAGCAGGCCGTTGCCGATCAGATTGACCGTGGTCTCGTGGCCGGCGCCGAACAACAGGATGATGTTGGCGGTCAGTTCCTCGTTGGTGAGCTTGTTGCCGTCTTCCTCGGCCTGCACCAGCTGGGTGATGAGATCATCGCCGGGATTTTTGCGACGCAGCTCGAACAGCTGCTGAAAATACATCTGCGCCATCATGTTGCCGGCGTTGCCCTTGGCGATCTCCTCCGGCGAGAGCGGCACGGGGTCGAGCAGCCGTCCGCCGTCGCGCGAACTGTTATAGAAAGTCTCGCGATGGTCCTCGGGGATGCCGAGCATGTCGCAGATGATGGTGACAGGCAGGCGAAAGGCGAAATCCTCGATCAGGTCCATGTGGCCGCGATCGATCACGGCATCGATGGTCTGGTCGACGATCTCCTGGATCCGCGGCCGCATGTCCTCGACGCGGCGGGCGGTGAAGGCCTTCACGACGAGGCCGCGCAGGCGGGTGTGGTCGGGCGGATCGGCCTGCAGCATCCAGTGGCTCATGCTGCGGAAGACCGGCTCCTCCATGATCTTCTCGCTATAGCGGCGCTTGGAACGCTCGACGAAATCCTTGCCGAAACGCTTGTCGCGCATCACGAGGCTGACATCGGCATGGCGGCTCGTGACGAACTGGCCGAACGGCGTCACGTGGATCGGAAAGATCGCGCGGAGCCGGTCATAATGCGGATAGGGATCGCGGATGAAGTCCGGCGACAGCGGATTGAACAGCGGACCGCCGGCGCCCTGCACGTGCTCGTTCATGGTGACCTCATATCGGTTGCCGCATGAATCGCATACGCCGGGCAGCCCCTCTTGCGCAGCGTAACCATCCCCGAATTATCAACTCGATACATTGTTGTATCGAGTTGCATTCTGCCCTAACCTGCTCCGATGTCAAGGGTGAGAACCAGACCGACCAGGGACGACACGCGCGACAAGCTGTTCGAGGCGGCGGCGCGCGTGTTCGAGGAGGACGGCATCGGCGGCGCCAGCATCGAGGCGATCGCGGCGGCGGCCGGATTCAGCCGCGGCGCGTTCTATTCCAACTTCAAGAGCAAGGACGAGCTGATCATCGCCATGCTCGAGGACCATGTCGCGCAGTCGATCCGGCGCAACATGGACATCCTCGCGCAGCACGGCAATCTCGACGACTTCATCGCGGCGCTGAAGACGATGGATCGCACCCGGCAGGACCCGCTCGGCCGCTCGCCGCTGCTGCACATGGAGATGATCCTCTTCGTCGCGCGTGCCGAGAAGCGCCGGCCGGAGCTTGCAAAACGCCTGCGCGCGCGGCGCAAGCTGGTCGCCGACATCGTCGAGGCCACGCTGAAGAGCAACGCGAAGGGCGACACGCTGAACCCGCCATGGATGGCCTCCGTCGTGCTGGCATTGGAAGACGGCTTTCGCCTGCACCGCCTGATCGATCCGGAGACGACGCCGGCCGACAGCTTTTTGCGCGCGATCACGGATCTGCGGCGCAGGACGGGATTGGCGTCGGACTAGCGTTTGTTTTCCTTCGGATCGCCGAGCTTCGCTGTTCCCGCTCGACACGTTCGCTGCGCTTCGCGGCTGGAACCTGGCCAGGATCATGCGCGCGCATTTTCCACTTCGTCGCACCCATCCAAGGAACGTTTGTGCGGCTTACCACTTTATCCCGAGCCTGTTTTGGCAATTTGATCTTTGGAGGAGACAGCGATGAGGATTCTGAAATTATCTGCGGCCGCAGCTGCGCTGCTGGCCGGTACGGCGCTCGCGATGGCGCAGTCGAGCTCGACGGTCGGCACTGGCGGCTCGTCAGCCGGCGGTGGCACCAGCAACTCGACGATCGGCACGGGTGGTTCATCGGCAGGTTCGGGCAGCGGCTCGGGCTCGGCATCGACGCTTGGCACCGGCGGCTCGTCGGCCGGCGGCGGCACCAGCAGCTCGTCGATCGGCACCGGCGGCTCTGCTGCGGGCTCCGGCAGCGGCTCAGGCTCAGCCTCGACGCTCGGCACTGGCGGTTCGTCGGCGGGTGGCGGCAAGAGCTCGTCCAGCGTCGGCACCGGCGGCTCTGCGGCGGGCTCCGGCTCCAACTCGGCATCGACGCTCGGCACCGGCGGCTCCTCGGCCGGCGGCGGCAAGAGCGGCTCGACCGTGGGAGCGGCCGGCTCCTCCGCGGGACATGCCAGCGACATGGGCATGGACAAGGGCAAAGGCCACCACAAGGACGAGATGAAGAAGGACAAGGACTGACACATCCCGGCCGGCGGAGCGGCAGCAATGCCGCTCCTTCGTCCTTCCTGAGGAGGACTGGCATGAACAGATCAATCGTTGCGATCGCAGTTTTGACTTTGATGAGCAGCGCCGCCGTGGGGGAAACCATGCAGAAAACCGGCAAGACCGCGTCCGGCGAGACCTGCCGGGTCACGGTGGAAAAACATCCCGACGGCAGCATTACCGCGCTGGGGTCATCGGGTTCCGGCACAACCGGCTCGACCTCATCGAGCGGCTCGCTGTCGAGCTCGAGCTCGGCCGGCGGATCGTCGGTGCACGTCCAGGCCGGCGGCGGCAACGTGTCGAGCTCATCCTCGACGGCCGGCGGCCCGGGTTCGACCAGCGCGAGCACCGTCACGGTCAACGGCTGCACCATCTCGACATCGTCGCCATAGCAAAAGGATTTCACAGATGAGAATGTTGATCGCGACCTCGTCGCTCGCACTCCTGCTCGCCGCCGCCTCGCCGTTGTCGGCGCAAACCAGCGTGACCGGCGGCACCGGCGGCTCGGCTGCGGCCGGCGGCACCTCGGCCAGCACGCTCGGCACCGGCGGCACGTCGACGTCGGGCTCCGGACAGACCGGCTCGTCCATCGCAGCCGGCGGCAGCGCCGCGTCCGCCAACGGCAAGGCGCAGTCCGGCACAAGCATGAACAAGGGCAACGGTCCGGTGCTCAATTCCAATGCGCGCGCGCAGGCGCACGAGGGTGGCACGTTCAGCCGCTCCCACACCCGCACGAAAGTGAAGGCGGGCGAGGAGGTCGGGTCCACCACCAAGACCATGTCGCACGTGCCGGGCTCCAAGCCGACCATGTCGACGACATCGACCAATTTGCGCTGAACCATCCTCACGAGACTGCTGCCCGCGATTTGCGGGCAGTTTTTCTTTGTGAGCAGGTTTTTCTTAGTGAACGGATCAACCGCCGCTGAGCGTGCGGCTGACGCGGGTCACGAGCGCATCCCACTGCCGCTTTTCGGCGGCGGGATAGTTGATCAGCACGCAATGCACGTAGCGACGGCCAAAGTTGCAGCGGTCGTACCAGATCTTGCCGCCCCGGGTGCTGGAGACCACGAAGAAACGCGGCGTGATGCGCTTATACGTGATCCCCGATGGCGGATTCTTCCGCGCCAGGAAAGCGGCCGGTGAGCTGCCGTCGTTGGGAACGGCCTGCACCGTCAAATCCGCGCGGCCGTCGCTGGTCCGGTACTGCATGCCATAGCCGTCGGGCTGGCCGGCTTGCTCGGTGAAGATCGACGAGGGAATGTCGACGCTGGTCCCGGTCTCGGGAATACGATAGCCGCTCCAGCTCTCCGCACCGGCAGCAGCCGGCAAGCTACAGAGCATCACAAGGATGGTGGCAATCTTTTTCATCGTATGGCCCGGTTTGCGCTGGTGGGCCGACAACGTGGGGAAACGCCGGACGTTCCTTTCCGCGGCATGAACGCGCGTTGCGCCGGACGTTGCAAGCCGGATGACGACGGACCCTCTCAAGCCGCGAGCGTCTCGTCCACGCGTCCAAGAGCCCGGCGAAGAGCCGCAAAGCAGTCCGCGTCGATTTGGGTGCCGATCATCTCCGACATGATCGCAAGAGCTTTCGTCACCGGCATCGCAGCCCGATACGGCCGGTCCGCGGTCAGCGCATCGAAGATATCCGCGGTCGTGATGATTCGGGTGTCCAGGCAGATCTGGTCTCCCGCGAGCCCGCGGGGATAGCCTTTGCCGTCCAGCCGCTCGTGATGCGCCCCGGCGATCGGAGCGAGATCGCCAAACGCGCCGATGCGCGACAGGATCGCTTCCGAATGCGCGGAATGCTTGCGCATGATCTCCCATTCGTGGTCGTCAAGCTTACCCGGCTTGTCGAGGATTGCGTTGCTGACGCCGAGCTTGCCGATGTCGTGCAACAGCGCGGCACGCTTGAGCCAGCGTCGCCGCTCGGCAGTGAACTCCAGCTGCTCCGCGATCATGTCGGTAAACAGCGTGACGCGCTCGCTGTGGCCGCTGGTGTAGGGACTTTTGGAATCGACCACCTGGGCGAAGGCCGCCGCGATATCATCCAGATAGTCCTCATCCACCGGGACGCTCGCTTGCTGCGGCAGCAGAGGAACAGTCTCGGACCCACCCTCAGTGCCAAGCATGTCCCAGAATCCAGGCTGCGCCGCGATGCGCTCAAAAGCGGCGACCAGCTCTGGATCGAACCAGGTGCCGGCTCGATTCCGGGCCTCACGAAGGGCGGCTTCGGGACCGTTCGCGATGTAGAACACATCGACCACCTGGGCCAACAACGCGAGGCGGGAATAAATCGGGACGGCCGCGCCGCGAAGGCCGAGCGGCTTGCCGCCGCCATCCCAATGCTCATCGAGGTTTTTGATGCCCTCCGCGACCGGCTCGGAGAAGCGCATTTTGCGGGCGATGTCGGCGCCGCGATGGCAGCGCGTCTCGATCAGTTCGCGAGCGATCTCGCCGCCGTTCTGGAAGATGTTGACGATGGCGCGAAACCGTTCGGCCAGGCCCGCTTTCAGCCCGGTATGGCCCAGCACGAAGCGCAGCGCCTGCGGCAGGCTGCCGTCAATGAGCTTGAAGTCCTGCTTGAAGGAGAGATCATCGGTCAGATACAGCTCGCAGATGCGCGCAGCGTTGCTGCTGCAGCCGAGATCCTTCAGCAACAGCGCGTAGTAAAGTTCGACGATCTCGTCCTCGTCGAGGCCGATCTCCCTGCCGATCAAGACGCCGATGCGGCTGCATCGCACGCAATGTCCGGCCGGCTGCCCCTCGGAGAGATCGAGTGCGTGGCTCAGCGCACCCAGCAGTTCAGAAAGCGTGATCCGATCGAGCGGCTTGGGGGCGTGCAGGATGGGGTCCATCGACGGGGGCTCCGGGGCTGGTTCGGCCTGTGAAGACGCGGATCACATCACCAGCCGATCAACTGATCACCAGAGGATTAACAAGAGGTTTGTTTGGGGGTGATCCATTCGAAAGTCGCCCCCTACGCCGACCGCTTCACGCTTTTTTCATCTCACCGGATGGATGTCGCGAACGGTCAGCGCAGGTCCTATGCGCTACTGTCCATGGCCGCGACCAAGGACGCGATCTCGATGGTCGCGAAATTGCAGAAGGTGTCGGAGACCGCATAGGGGAAGATGATCTTGTCGCGGTGGCGCATCGCGCCGCAGGTATAGACGACGTTGGGAACATATCCTTCGCGTTCGGAAGGGTCCGGGCGCAATAGTGGCTCGCGCAGGCGACCGAGCACCTTCGAAGGGTCCTTCTTGTCCAGCAGCGCAGCCCCGATCGAATATTTCCGCACAGGGCCGACACCGTGCGTCAGCAGTAGCCACCCCTCATCGAGCTCGATCGGAGATCCGCAATTGCCGATCTGCACGAACTCCCAGGGGTATCGCGGCTTCAGAATCGGCTGGCCCCCATCCCACGTATGCAGATCGTCGGAAAAGATCAGATAGAGGTTCTCGTTATCCTGGCGCGCGATCATCGCATATCTGCCCCCGATCTTGCGCGGGAATAACGCCATGCCCTTGTTGCGCGCGGCATTGCCCTTCAGGGTCGACAGCCGGAACGATACAAAATCGGACGTCTCGATCAGCTCCGACCGGATCGCCCGTCCGCTATAGGCAGTGTAGGTCGCGTAGTAGATCGTCTCGCCGGCGTTGCTGAATTGCACAAAGCGGGCATCCTCGATCCCGTTCGACTGCGCTTCGGTGATCGGAAAAATCACCCGCTCGCTCAGATCCTGGCCGGCCGCGAAAGTAACAGCAATCTCGTCGCCGCCGGCGCCCGATGTCAGCCTGACGAGATCGGGGCTGGATGCCAGACGCACCGTCGGGTCGATGGTCACGGTCCCGTCTTCCGCAATAAGCCCCGAGCGAAATGTCAGCGAAGACACATGACCCTCGCCGACCGCACGCAGACTCAGGACGAAGCGGAGGCTGCCTTCCGGCGTTCCGGATTGATCGGGATGTGGCACGATACTCGGATTGAACAATGCCGAGGCCTCAAACGAATATTCGTTGAGAAAATAGGCGCCCGCGAGTTGGCGCTGCACCTGCGTGAAGACAGCATGGTCGGCCAGCGCCTCTTCCATTTCCGCGGCGCGTGCCTCGAAGGTCCGCAACAGATTGCGGTGACGGCCGAGGAAGTTCTCCAGAACGTCGGCCAATTGCCGTCCAGCGGTCTCGGGATCGAGCGCGAGGACCCGTTCGACGATATGGTTGGCGCGGGTCTTGTCCGTCGGATTGAGGTCGCGCGGCTCTGTTGCCGGCTTGAAGGGCCGGACGATGACACGGGTCGGATCAGGCCGCAGCTGAAGGGCTTGGCGTTTGAGGAAGGGAGATTGCGACAAAACGGCCTCGATGGGTTGAAGGATGAAATCGTAGTCCTGCTCCGTCAAGCGACGAGAGGAGCAGGTTTGGCCCGGCTTTCGCTGAGGCGGGCAATTTGCCGAATCTCGGAAAGACCAAGCAAATACGACACCACGGATTCCCCTCCCCGATTCTCATTGGGACGGTCGGGGTGCAGGCCATCCCGGCAGCTTCCGGTTTCCAGATCGACCAGCGAGGCCGACAGATCGTTGCTGCCTAGAAACCACGCAAAGACCCGCGCGGCTTCGGCTTTCCACTCGACATCGTGATCGGCCCGCCACGCAGCGAGGCATGCCGCGATGGTCGCCGCGGCCTCCAGCGGCTGCTGGTCGAAGGCTTGCGACGGCTGGCGTCGATCGCCAAATCCCGCTGTGCCGATCGGGCGGAATTGGCCTTTTGCTGAGGTTTGGCGCTCCACAAGCCAGCGCAACGACTCCAGACCGATATTGACATAACGCGATGTCTTGCTCGCCAGGCCGGTCATGATCAGCGCCTGGGGCAAGCGGGCGTTATCGTAGGCCAAGCCGTCCTCGAACCAGACCCAATCGCCGGTGGCCACGGTGTCGAAGATCAAGACCAACCGATCGGCAAGCACGGCACGCAGGCGGGTCGCCTGGACATCGTCCGGGACCGCCGAGCAGTAAGCATCGAGGCCCAGCAATACGAACGCCCACGCACGGGGCGAACGAAAGCTTTCCACTGTCGCCATCGCTTCGGAAAACAGCGCCGCGGCCCATGAGCGCCGCGACGGGCTGGCATCGGTCAGCGCGCACACGCCCAAGGCCCAGAGCGTGCGTCCGTGGCTATCCTCCGACCCCCTGTCCTCCAACCAGCAGCGGTTGAAGCCCATGAAATTGCGAAATCGTCGTGTATCCGGATTCCAGGCGTGCTGGACAAAGGCGGCAAATCGCGCCGTCAGGACTTCCGGCAGCCGCTCTTCGCCCGGATTGTTGAGCGCACAGGCCACGAGCAGCGCCCGGGCGTTGTCGTCGACGCAATAGCCGTGGGCACGATCCGGCACGCTATGAACGGCATGCTGAAACAATCCCGTGTCGTCACACATCGACAGGAAATGACCGAGCTGCATTTCCGGCGGGGCGCGGCTGTCGCGCAGCAGCGTACCAGTATCCGTGCGCGCAATGGTCTTGAGCCGATGCCGTCGGCCGGCGTTCTCGAAGACCGACATATAGCGTTCGGCGGTTCTTTCCCACGTCATCGCGCGGCTGCTCGAATAGGCGCGCTTGCGCATCGCCTGCCGAAGCACGTCGTTGGTGAGCAACTTGGCGATTTCGACGCCGAGCGCGGCCGCATCGCCAAACGGAACCAGGATGCCGCGGCCATCGGCCAATAGTTCACGGGCATGCCAATACGGGGTGGAAACCACGGCTTTACCGAGGCCGAAACTATAGGCCAGCGTGCCCGATGTCATCTGGGCCTCACTGAGGTACGGCGTCACGTAGACGTCGGACATCGAGATGAACTCGAGCAGCGTTTTCTTGTCGACGAACTGATCGAGGAATACGACGTGATCCTCGACGCCAGCTTGGCGCGCATGCGCCATCAGGGCCTCCCGATAGGCTTCACCCCTGTCTCGCACGAGGTTGGGATGCGTCGCACCGAGCACGACGTAAACGGCGTCGGGTCGGGTCTTCAGAATCGAAGGCATCGCATCGATCATGACTTCGATACCCTTGTTCGGCGACAGCAATCCGAAGGTCAGGATGACCGACTTGTTGCTGAATCCGAGCGCAGCCTTGGCCGCGTCGGGTTCGACGAACGCAAACTCCGGGATACCGTGCGGGATGATTTCGATCTTCTCGTCAGCCACGTGATAGACGGAGCGCAACAACTCCCGACCCTTTTCAGCCATCACGACGACCTTGGACGAGCACTCGACGATGCGCGCGATGACATCGCGCTGAGCCTCTGTCGGCTCGGACAGGACTGTATGCAAGGTTGTCACGATTGGTATGGTCAGGCGCGACAAGAGCGCCATGATGTGGCCTCCGGCTTCGCCGCCGAAAATGCCGAATTCGTGCTGCAGCGAAACCGCCTCGAAGCCGCCGGCGTTCAGATAGGCGGCCGCGCGGGCATAATCATCTTGCCGGTTGTCGTTGATCTCCAGGCCCACGGTGGCAGGATAATCGTAGACTTGGCCGTGATCCGTCATCGCCACGATGACGGTCTCCAGATCACCCCGGGACGCCGCAATGGCGCTCTGCAAGTCGGTGGTGAAGGTCGCAATGCCGCAGCGGCGGGGAAGCGAATTGCCGATGAATGCGATACGATTTACGGCAGCCAATTTGGCGTCTCCGATTATTTGAGCGCGGCGGTCTCGAAGGGAGACGGGACCAGGGGGCTGGGAAAGGCGTGCGGTACGCGACTGGCGCTGGTGGCGCTGCGCTTTATCAACGCAGCAGGGTTTATCTTCGGGCCGGGATAGGCCAGCAGCGCCTTCAACCCGTTCGCACCGACCTCGATTTCCGCATGGTCGGCTTCCAGGAAGAACGCCTCCCCCGGCGCCAGCCTGGTCGAACCGAGTTGGGCGTGGCCTTCGATCGCCAGCAGCCAGGTCTCTTTCGGTGCGTCGAGCATCCAAACGGAGCCTGGAGCGAGGTCAGTTTGCTCCAGCGCAAAATAGGAATTGACCGTCAGGACCGTTCGCGCGGCGCTCAGGCGCTTGGAAGGCATTTGGATCCCGCGTGGGCCCGCCGTCGCCACCGCGACGGCATTGTCGATGTGCAGTTGGCGCTCGCGTCCATAGTCGAACAGCCGGAACGTGGCGTCGCTGTGCTGCTGGATTTCGACGAGCACGATGCCAGCGCCGATCGCATGGACGGTTCCAGCAGGAATGAAGATGACGTCGCCTGGATGAACCGGCTGCCAATCCACGATATCGGCGATCGAGCCATCGGTGATCGCGGTTCGCAACTCGGCGGCGGAGCGCGGATGGTTCAGCCCCACCGCGACCCTGGCACCGAGGATCGCGGAGACGATGTACCAGGCTTCGGTCTTGCCGTTGGCAAGCCCGATCGAGCGCGCGAACGCATCATCCGGATGAACTTGAATCGACAGCGGCTCGGTGGTGAAGAGCATTTTGAGCAGCAACGCCGTCTTCGGCGCAGCAAGGCCCGGACGCTCGAACCACAATTCCCCGATCGGGCCGTCGCTCGTCGACGCCAGGCTCCAGGGCCGCAGATCGAGACTGCCCCAGGGCTTCGGCTTGGTTCGCACGATGGCATGTTCGATCGTCAAGCGGGCCTCCCAAAGGCAGTGCGATCAGTCGTTGACCGTTCGTGCCGGGCGCGGGCCGGTCCAGGGCGGAAGCGCATCCCATTCGGCCCTTCGCATGCGGCGCTCTTCATCGCCGACTTTGACGAAGACAAACGGAGCGTCGTCCTGCCCGGTCTTCGATCCCGTGAATGTGGCCGGAAGCCCGTTCGAATTTCGGATCGTTGCTGTGTTTGCCACGTAAACCTCCTGACGATCTGCGTGCGAGATCGCTGCTGCAGATCAATTGAAAATGGATTCCGATGCATGAAGGGCGACGCAGTGACCCGCACCGGCGCCGGAGATACCAATCAGTCCAGGAGATTGGCATTTTGAGATATCGGACATCCGACCGCCTGCGTGGTTGAGGCGGGAGCGCAATGCTCTCAGTCACCGATAACTGCCAAGGGCGGGCGGCGATATCGGTATATAGGAACGCCGTCGCCCAATAGCGAGACGAGCGCATCAACCAGATCGGCTTTATTAGCTGTATCTTTGTGTTGGCGTTACTCTATGGTCACACGGCCTGACGTCTGAGTTGACGGGGCTCATCGCTCGATTTCAATACTGGCCGGCTGATCCCCCTCTCAGAAGGGTTTTCGGCAATCGGATGTCGCATGGTTTCAACGGATCGTTTCCGGCAAGAGATTCGATCCCGGCTCGAATTGGCGAATGCGCAAGGCCGCCAGAACCTGACCATCGAGTGTGGCGAACTTTACCGGTCCATGAGCCAGCTGCCCATTTTCAATCGATGGATGATCTTCTGCTGCAATGCTATGCGCGCGGAAATGGCCTTGACCGATCATTTGATTTTCGATGACAGGAACGAAAGTCTGCTGACCGTTCACTATGCATTGCCGCGTCAATGCCGACCAAAATCGACCCAGGCACGATCGAAGTAACGCGTTTCGTTGATTTCGATGGCGAGTCGGTCGTTGCTGCGGTGGCGGCTACTGAGAGTGGACGCCCTACGCCGACCGCTTCACCGCGGTTGCGCCGGCCGGTGCAATGTCGAGACGAGCCAGCATCGCCTGCGCCTGCTCGGCGCAGTGCTCGATCAGCCAGCGTTCGAACGCTACGGGCGCGAGCGCGGGCGCGTAGAGGAAGCCTTGCACAACGTCGCAGCCGAGTTCGGCCAGCACCTTGCGCTGCGCCTCGGTCTCGACGCCTTCGCCGACGACGGTCATGCCGAGGCCCTGCCCGACCCGCACCACGGCGGTGGCAATCGCGAGCGCGCCAGCGTCACGCTCGATGTCACGCATGAAGCTGCGGTCGATCTTGAGCTCGCGGATCGGCAGATGGGCGAGCCGGCTGAGGCTGGAATAGCCGGTGCCGAAATCGTCCACGGAAAGCCCGACGCCGAGCTCCCGGATTGCGTTCATCGTCTCGAGCGCGGCGACGCTGTCCTGCATGAACGCGCCCTCGGTGATCTCGAGCATCAGCGCGTCCGCCGGCAGTTCGTATTCGGCGAGGATGTCCTTGAGCCGCGCGGCCAGCGTGACGTTGCGGAAATTGATCGGCGACAGGTTCACCGACACGGATGGAATGTCGAGCCCGGCGCGGCGCCAGCTCGCCATCTGCCGGCAGGCCTCGCGCACCGACCACAGGCCGATCTGCTCGATCAGGCCGCACTCTTCGGCGAGCGGGATGAATTTTGCCGGCGAGACGTCGCCGAGCTCGGCATCATGCCAGCGCGCCAGCGCCTCGACGCCATGGATCGCGCCGTCGCAGCTGCGGATCTGCGGCTGGTAGCGGAGGGTCAGCGCGCCCTCGGCGATGGCGCGGCGCAGCGCCGCGATCAAGGCCAGCCGCTGCTCGGTGAGCCCGTTCATCTCGGCGCTGAACAGGCGATGGGTCGAGCGTCCCGCCTGCTTGGCCATGTACATGGCCGCGTCCGCCTGCTGCATCAGGGTGTCGATGTCGGTCGCATGATCGGGATAGAGGCTGACGCCGATGCTCGCCGACATTTGCAGCTGCCTGGAGCCGAGCCGCAGCGGCGCCGCCAGCGCTTCGGTGATTCCGGCCGCGACGCGCTCGGCACCCTCGGCGTTGCGCCGCGGCAGCAGGATCACGAATTCGTCGCCGCCGAGCCGCCCCAGCATGTCCTCGGGTCCGATCTGCTCGCGCAGGCGCTGCGCGAGCTGGATCAGGAGTTCGTCGCCGGCGGCATGACCGAGCGTGTCGTTGACGTCCTTGAAATGATCGACGTCGAGGAAGGCCAGCGCGACGTGGCTGCCGGTCGGGCAGGCATCGATGGCGGTGGTGATGAGGCGCCGCAATTGCGCGCGGTTCGGCAGGCCGGTGAGGATATCGTGATAGGCGAGCCGCGCGATCTCGGCGCGCGCTTCCTTGCGCTCGATCGCGAAGGCGCCGAGATTGACGCAGGCCTCGACGATGCGGCGGTGCCAATTGCTCGGCGCGCGCGGCTCCCGGTAGTAGAAGGCGAAGGTGGCGATGACCCGTCCGTCCTTGGCCTTGACCGGCGTCGACCAGCATGCGCGCAGGCCCATCGCGAGCGGCATCGCCTTGTAAGGCTGCCAGCGCGGGTCGGTCTCCAGATCGGTCGCCAGCACCGGCTCGCCGTAGAAGGCCGCGGTTCCGCACGAGCCGACATTGGGCCCGATGGCAACGCCCTCCAGTGCGCGGGAATAGTCCTCGGGCAGGCTTGGGCCGCCCAGCGGATGGATCAGGCCCGCGGCGTCGACGTGCAGCAGCGAACAGACGACGTCGGGCGCCATCTGCTCGACACGGCGGCACAGCCGGTCTGCGATCTCGCCGATCGGAACCTCATCAGCGAGCGCGCCCATGATGAGCTGCTGCAGCGAGTGCAGCTGCTTGGTCTCGGTGATGTCCTCGAGCAGCGCGAAGATGTGCTTGACCTGGCCCTTCCTGTCGCGGAAGGCATCGATGCGGGCGCAGACCCAGATCTCCTCGCCGTCCTTGTCATAGGCGAGCATCTCGACCTCGCCGCGGTGGCCGCCATCCATCAGGCGCTTGACGAGCTTCGCAACGGCCTTGCGATCGGTGTGGCGGCCGGCGATCAGCCCCCTGGCACGGCGGCCCTCGGCTTCTTCGCTGGTGTAGCCGAACAGCGTCGTGAAGGCGGCATTGACGTAGACGATGTTCTGCTCGGTGTCGGTGATGAGCACCGCGCGGTTGGTCTGGTCGGAGACGGCGTGGAGCAGCCCGATTCTGGCGCGGCGCTCGGCATCCGCGGTGACATCGCGCGCGAACACGATGCGGTAGGTAATGCCTTCACTTGCAATGGATGAAAGCGAGATGGCCGCGCGGATGCGGCTGCCGTCGTTTCGCACGAGGCTGATCTCGTCACGGAATTCTGCAACCGGATCGGCCTGAAGGCATTTGAGGGTGAGAATCTCGGCGTCGCGGCCGAGCACATCAGCGCGCGCGAGTTTCCAGATCCGCTCTGCACCGGCATTGAAATGCGTGATGCGATGCGCGCTGTCGACGATGACGATGCCCTCGTCGGCGCGTTCGAGCGCGGCCAACAGCACTTCCGGAGTTTCTGTCATGGCACGATCGGAGGCGGACATCGCTAGACCCGGAGGCATCGGGAAGATATGGCAACCGAGGCTAGCGCCGCGATGGTGTCCAAGACGTTTTTGCAGTCCGCTCGCACCGCGCCAAGACGCGACATGCTTAACGTTCCGCAAAAGACGCGAAGGTAATTCGGTGCGTACGGAACCTATTCGGCACCTGCGCCCGCCGGAAGCTTGCCGGCGACGGCGCGCACCTTGCGCGGCGCGGCTTGCCAGATCGAGAGCGCCGACAATCCGCTCACGATGATGGCAACGCCAAAGGCGAGCGTGTAGTCGCCGGCCCGATCATAAAGCAAGCCGGTGACCCAGGGACCGGCCGCGCCGCCGGCCAATGCCGCCAGCATGATCGTGCCGAAAATGCTGCCCTGGTGCCTGCCCTGAAAAATCTCGAAGACCACCGCGCCCATGATCGAGGTCAGGCCGTAGCCGAGCGCGCCCTGCGTGAACACCATGAGGTAGACCAGCCACAATGACGGCTGGAATTTCAGTGCGATCAGCGCGGCGAAAGAGATCGCAAAACCCGCGCAGCTGATCGCCCACACCCATTCCCGCCCGATCCGGTCGGAGACATGGCCGAGCAGGATCTGGCCGGGAATGCCGAGCAGGCTGACGATGCCGAGCGCCCACACCGCAACACCCGGGCTGAAGCCGATGTCGAGGAGGAATTTGGTCTGGTGCACCTGCACTGCGTACCAAATGTACAGGCCGCAGAAATAGCCGAGCGCAATCCACCAGAACCGCGTCGTGGCGACCGCTTTCCGGAGTGTCCATTCGGTCCCGGCCCAGACGGGATCGACGATGTTGGAGACGGGTTTTGCGGCGCCTGCGGCCGGCGCGGCATCGCCGTCAGGCCGCAGGCCGATATCCTCGGGGCGCCTATGCAGGAACAGATTGATCGGCGCCAGCACGATCAGGACCATCAAGCCCATCGCCGTGCAGGCGGTGCGCCAGCCGGTCCCTTCGATCATGTGCTGCACCCACGGCAGCAGCGTCACCGAACCGATGCCGACCCCGGCGAAGGCGATGCCGATGGCGAGGCCGCGCGTTCGGATGAACCAGTTCGGCAGGAACAGCGACTGGCCGGAATAGCCGAGACACACCGAGCCGGCGCCGACCATGACGCCGATGGTGACATAGAGATGCCAGGGCTCGCTCGTGAGCGGCGCGAGCAGCAGCCCGCCACCCATCAGAACGACGCCGAGCTCCATCACCGCGCGCGGGCCGGCGCGATCCATCAACCGGCCGATCAGCGGGCTGACCATGCCGGATACCACGAAGCCGAAGGAAAAGGCGCCCGCGGTGACGCCGCGCTCCCAGCCGAATTCGGAGATGATGGGAGGAAAGAACAGCGAGAAGGCGGTGCGCGCGTTGACGCCGATCGCCATGGTGACGAAGGTCACCGCGACCACGACCCAGCCGTAGAAGAACGGAAGCCGCATTGTGTATTTCATCCCTGGACGGTCCTTCCGACCATCCGGGACTGCCCGGGTCAAGCGTTTTTCGCGCATGCCCGTTGAGCGAGAGCGCGATCGCATTCGAGAGCGGTTTCCCCGCGGCCATCCTTCGAGACGCCCGCTTTAGGCGGGCTCCTCAGGATGAGGACGGAGTGTACGGCAGCAGTTCAACAGGCACCGATGCCGCCTAGCCTCATCCTGAGGAGACCGCGAAGCGGTCGTCTCGAAGGACGAGGCGCGCGCTCAGGCGGCGTCGCGCTGGGACGGTTTGACCGGCGCGTCGAATAAAATGCGTTCGATGGGGTGCGGGCGGCCGAACAGATAGCCTTGCGCGAAATTGACGCCGAGCGCCTTCAGCCGCTCGTACTCCTCGCGGGTCTCGACGCCTTCGGCGGTGACCGACATGTCCAGCCCGCGCGCCAGCGTCACGATCGAGGAGATGATGGCGGAGCTACGCGGCTGATGCGTGAGGTTGCGGATGAACGATTTGTCGATCTTGATCTTGTCGAACGGGAACGCGGTCAGATAGCTGAGCGACGAATAGCCGGTGCCGAAATCGTCCAGTGCGAGCGCGATGCCGATGCTCTTCAGCCGCTCCATGAAGGCATGGTTCTCGACGCCACGTTCCAGCAGCACGGATTCCGTGATCTCGATCTCCAGCCGCTGCGGCGGCAACCCGGAATCCGCGAGCGCCGCGCTGATCATCTCGAACAGCTCGGCCTCCTTGAACTGGATCGGCGACAGGTTGACGGCGACCGCGAGGTCGGACGGCCAGCCGGCCGCGTCCGCGCAGGCGCGCCGCAACACGAACTCGCCGAGCGGCACGATCAGCCCGGTCTCCTCCGCAAGCGGGATGAACTGGTCCGGCGCAATCAAGCCGCGCGTCGGATGCCGCCAGCGCACCAACGCCTCGAAGCCGCGCCGCGCGCCGCTGAGGGCGTCGACAAACGGCTGGTAGTGCACCTCGAGCTGGCATCGCGCGATGGCGTCGCGCAGATCGCCTTCCAGCGTGCTGCGCGCCTCGAGCTCGGCCGACATCGCCTTGTCGTAGATGGTGAAGCAGTTGCGGCCCGACGATTTCGAGCGGTAGAGCGCAAGGTCGGCCTTCTTCAGCAGCTGCTCCTGATCGCTGCCGTGATCGGGCGCGATCGCAATGCCAATGCTGGTGCCGATCTCGACGCGGTGTCCGGGAAGAAGGAACGGCTCGGCCACGAGCTTGGCGATCCGCCCCGCCAGCTCGGTTGAGCAGACGCGCTGATCCTCGCAAGCTTCCTGGATGACGGCGAATTCGTCGCCGCCGAGCCGGGCCAGCACGTCGCTGGGGCGCAGCGCCGATTTCAGCCGCTGTGCGACCTGACGCAGCAGCACATCGCCGGCACCGTGACCGAGCGAGTCGTTGACGTTCTTGAAGCGGTCGAGGTCGAGCATCAGGATCGAGAAGGTCGGACCGCCGTCCTTCAAACGGCCATTGAGCTCGTCGAGCCGGGCAAGGAAGAAGGCGCGGTTCGGCAATCCGGTCAGGATGTCGGTCTGGGCGAGTTCGAGCACCCGCCGGTTCGCCAGCGACAGCCGCTGCGAATTGCGGCTTGCGAGCACGAGATAGGTCGAAAGCGACAGCGTCAGCAGCATGCCGACGATCAGCACCGCGCCCGCGCGATCGTAGGTCGTCTCCAGCGGACCGCCGGCAGCCGGAACCGCCCGCACCTGCCAATCCATGTCGCCGATCTTGAGATTGCCCGACCAGTGCAGGGCGCGCGCGACGTCCCGCATCGACTGCGGCGCCGTTGGGGCCGACGAATAATCCGGCAGCATGTCCTCCAGGCCGACGATCTGCCCCGTAAACGGCGGATAGACGTTCACGCTGACCGCGGGGCTTGCCCCGGTCGTCACGCGAATGGACTGAATCAGCAGCGGCAGGTCGAAGACGCCGACGACGAAGCCGGCGAGATTGCGGCGCCGGTCCACGACCGTGTCGCGCGACGTTCCCTTGGCGTAGACGGGAATGGCGACGAGTACGTCGGGCAACCGGCCGCCCGCCTTCGGCTCGTAGAGGCGGGTGCGAATGGCCGAGACGCGGTCGGTGTCGCGCGCGCGCTCGAGGACCGCGCGGCGCTCCGGAACGGTCGCGTAGTCCATGCCGTAGACCGGAGACGTCTTCGGCTGGGTCGAGTAGAGCACCGGAAAATATTCGTCGGTCTGCGGCGCGGTCGCGAACGCATCGCCCTGGAGCGACTTGATGCGATAGCCGGACACGCCATCCGTGATTGCCGCGGCCTCGTATTCGGCGCGCTCCTTGCGGTTCACGCGCGGGACCCAGGAGATGCGCAGCATGCCGGGATGGCGCTCGAACAGGCGGGCGCTGAAGGTCTCGAATTCGCTGCGGGTGATCTCCTGGTTGGTCGATTCGAACAGCGTGCGCAGCGCGACGAGCCTGGAGATGTACTCGCTCATGCCGTTCTGCATGACGATCACTTCGGTCTCGGCCGCGTTCTCGAACTCGATCTTGTTGACGCGGCCTTCCCATCGCGCCACGGCGGCCGCAGCCACCACCGAGAACAAAAGACCGATTCCGACCGCAACGAGCGCAGGACGATAGAGCCCGAGCAGCGGCGCGGCACGCCACCATCCGGTCATACGCCTCCGATCCTGATCGTTCTGATCCCGACCGCCCATTCCAGAAACCGCCGTCCCCTCTTCCCGATCGACCGAACCTCTGGTTGAGCCGCCGGAGCCACTATCGGAACAGGACCGCGGTTAAGAACTGCACAATTTCAGAACACGGCTGTTCCGCATGACCCGCCTTAGTTAATGAAATGCAGGATGATGCGGACTTTGTCGCAATAAGTTGCCGGTTTTCCCCGGAGTAGTACGGAGCAGCCGATACATCGCCGATTCATCCTGCGGAGATAGCTTTCCCGAAACCACTCCCCGCACCCGGCAAGACTTTTCCTGATGTATCGATCTCGATCTGCGACATGCCTCGTCACGACCGTCGTCTTCCTGGCAGCAACCATGCTCCCGGCGAAAGCCGACGAGATCGGCGTCAGCGAGGATGCGATCCTGTTCGGCCAGGCCGCAGCGCTCGAAGGTCCCTCCTCCGCACTCGGGCAGCGGATGCGGCAGGGCATCGTCGCAGCCTTCACCGAGGTCAACGCCAAGGGCGGCGTCCACGGCCGCAAGCTCCAGCTCATCAGCCGCGACGACGGCTACGATCCGGACCGCTCGGCGGCGCAGACGCTGCGGCTGATCGAGGAGGACAAGGTGTTCGCGTTGATCGGCGCGGTGGGCACGCCGACCGCGGTGGCGACCATACCGATCACCAGCGCGAGGAACGTGCCCTTCATCGGTCCGTTCAGCGGCGCTGAATTCTTGCGCGACCTCGAGCTTGCGAACGTGGTCAACATCCGTGCGAGCTATGGCGCCGAGGCCGAGGCATGGGTCAAGCACCTCACGGAGGATCGCCATTTCACCCGCATCGCCATTTTCTACCAGGACGATTCCTTCGGGCGCGACGGTCTTTCCGGCGTGAAGCGCGCGCTTGCCAAACGCGGCCTCGAGCTCGCCGCCGAAGGCACCTTCGAGCGCAACACCCGCGCGGTCGCTTCGGCCTGGCGCACGATCAAGCGCGTCGAACCCGAGGCAATCGTCATGGTCGGGACCTACGGTCCCTGCGCGGAGTTCATCAAGCTCGCGCACCGCAGCGGCGCTCGTCCGACCTTCGTCAACATCTCCTTCGTCGGGGCCGTGGCGCTCGCCCGGGAGCTCGGCCCCGAGGGCGAAGGCGTCGTCGTCTCTCAGGTCGTGCCGTTTCCCTGGGACCGCTCGCTCAAGCTGGTCGCCGACTACCAGGCGGCGCAGACGGCGTTCGACCCGGCGCTGACGCCGAATTTCGTGTCGCTCGAAGGCTATATCGCCGGCCGTCTCGCGGCCGCGGCGCTGGAACAAGCCGGACCGCAACCGACGCGCGCGGGCCTGCTGCGCGCCATCAACGATGTCGGCCGCTTCGACATCAGCGGCAGCACCATCACGGTCGGCATGCGCATGCTCGACGCGCCACCAAAAGTGTTTTTGACGGTGATCCAGAAGGACGGGACGTTCAAAGCGGTGGACCGGCTGTAGAGCCGGATCACGGCCGGCGCGTCCAGCGCTCGGCGTTGACGGCGCCTTGCGGGATCTCGCCTTTGACGATCGCTTCGACCTGGCGCACGGTTTCCAGCGACTGATATTCGATCGCCTGCGGCGTCAGTCCGCCGACATGGGGCGTGGCGATGACGTTGGGAAGCTTCGCGAGCTCAGGACTTGGCATCTGGTCGGGCGCGCGGCCGACATCCATCGCGGCACCCGCAATACGATTCTCGAGCAGCGCCTTCGCCAGCGCCGCTTCGTCGACGAGATTGCCGCGGGAGAGATTGATGAAGACCGCATGCTTCTGCATGCGCGCCAGCGCCGCCTGGCCGATCAGATTTTCGGTCTGCTCATTGGCGATGGCAAGGCAGAGGACATAGTCGGACGCGGCGAGGAGCTCGTCGAGACTGACCTGCCGGATGGCGCTGTCGCTCACGGCCGCAAACGGATCTGCGACCAGCACCTCCATGCGCATCACCTTGGCGATGTCGGCGAGGTAACGCCCGATGCTGCCATAGCCGATGATGCCGATCTTGCTGCCGGCGAGCTGACGGCCCATCCGCGCTTCCGGCTCGCGGCCGGCGTGGTAGTCGGCCGTCGCCCGGGACACGCCGCGGGAAAGATCGACCATGAAGCCGAGCGCGAGCTCGGCGACCGCCTGCACGAAGCCGGGCCCGGCGCGGGTCACGAGCACGCCGGCGTTCGAGGCGGCCTCGACATCGACATTGCGGATGTCGACGGCGCAACGCACGAAGGCGCGCAGACGCGGCAGTTGCGCAAAGATCTCGCCGCGTCCCTCGGTCATGCGATCGGCCACGATGATGTCGACATCTTGCGCAGCGCGCACGAGGCTGGCTGAGACCAGCGTCTCTTCGCTCTCGTGCAGGATCACCTCGGCGGCCGCGCGCAAACCGTTCAGGCTGCGATCACCGTAGTAATTGCGGCGCATCTCCGGCGTGTGGGCCAGCAGGACTTTCACGGCAACACTCCCTCAGTAGCCGAACGCGCGAGGCAATGCCGTGCTGAGCCATGGCACGAACGCGATCACGAGCAGGCAAAGGAACAACAGGCCGAGATAGCCCATGATCGGTTTCACAGTCTGCTCGATCGGCACGTTGCCGATCAGGCAGGCGCCGTAGAGCCCGAGCCCGAGCGGCGGCGCGAACAGGCCGATGCCCATCGCGATCACGAGCACCACGCCGAAATGCAGGGGATCGATGCCGAGTTGCACGGCCACCGGCAGCAGCAACGGCCCGAAGATGATCAGCGCGGCCGCGCCCTCCAGCACCGAGCCCATCACGATCAGCACGCCGATCGCGAGCAGGATGAACAGCCAGGTGCCGCTGGTCTTGGACAATCCCAGCATGAAATCGCCGACCGCATGCGGCACCTGCTGCAGGGTCAGCGTGAACGCCAGCGATTGCGCCGCGGCAACGATGAACAGCACGAGCCCCGCGCGCGTCGCCCCCTGCACAAAACTGTGCGCGGCCGATGTAAAGCTGAGCTCGCGGAACACGACACTGCCGACGACGAGCGCATAGGCCACCGCGAAGGCGGATATCTCGGTCGCGGTGGCAAAGCCGCTCTTGAAGCCGAAGAAGATCATGAAGATCAGGCCGAACGAGGCGATCGCGCCGCTCCACAGGCCCGACACCGGCATCTGCGGCGCGACCTCCTCGGCATCAGCCGCAGTCTCAGCCGGAGTCTTGCCGAAGATGATCGAGACGGCGATCAAGGCCAGCGCCATCAGCGCCGCCGGCAACAGCCCTGCGACGAACAGGCCGCCGATCGACAGGTTCGCGACGAAGCCCAGGATGATCAAATTGATGCATGGCGGAATGGTCTCCGCCATCACGGCGGAGGCCGCGAGCAGCGCCACCGCGCCGCCCGGATTCTGCTTGGAGCGGCGCGCCGCCGGAATCAGCACGGAGCCGACCGCCGCGACGTCAGCCATCTTCGAACCGGAGATGCCGGAGAACAGCACCATCGAGGCCACCATCACGACGTTCAAACCGCCGCGCATGCGCCCGACCCCGCGCTGCAACAGCTCAATCAGCCGCACCGACATGCCGTTGGCTTCCATGAGGTAGCCGACGAGAATGAAGAAGGGAATCGCGAGCAGCACGAAATTGTCGATGCCGCGCGCCATCTGCTGGGCGAAGATCACGCCGGGCAGCGCGCCCTCGACCCAGATGAAGATCAGCGCGGCCAGCGCCAGCGCAAAGCCGATCGGCAACCCGCCGACCAACGTCGCGAAGAAACCGATCAGCATCAGCGTGCCCGCCGAGGGCACCGTGGCGGGCGACAGATAATCCCAGGCGAGATAGAGGCCGGTCACGACGGCAACCGCAACGAGACCTCTGACGATATCGGGAAGCGGCCTGGCGCAGAGCTGGTCGATCGCAAACACCGTCATGAACAGCGCGCCGGCGCCCATCGGGTAGAAGGTCAGCTCCAGCGGCAGGCCCGACCCGGTGGTCTGCCCCGCCGTCAGCGAGCCGAGCTTGATGGCATTGTAGGCGACATAGGCCGAAATCAGCACCACCAGCAATGCACTGGCCGCATCGACCAGCGCGCGCAGCCGGACTGGCGCCAGGTCGCGGAAGAAGGAGACGCCGACATTCTCGCCGCGCGCGAGCGCGCTCGCCGCGCCGAAGAAGGCCGAGCCGACCATCAGGCCGCGCGCCACGTCATCGGACCACTCCACCGGCGCGTTGAAGCAGAAGCGCAGCACCACGGAACCGCAGACGACGACCAGATCCGCGGCCAGCAAAACGGCCGCGATTGCGTCGCTGACGCGAAGCAGCAGGGCGATGCTCCCGTGGCGGCCGCCCGAGAGAGGTACGGCAGCTGTCATTGCCACGTCAGGCCTGCGTGGCGCGGATGATGTCAATGACGGCCTTGGAGTCCGGCCGCGCCTTGATGAAGTTCTCGATTTGCGGCGCGACGCGCTTCTTGAACGCCTCGCGGTCGCATTCGGCCACCGTCACGCCCTTTTCGGTCAGAGCCGACAGCGCCTCCTTCTCGACGGCGAGCCCGTGGGTCCGCGTGTCGGCCGCGGCCTTCTTCGCGGCATCGAGAAAACCCTCGCGCAGCTTCGGATCCATGCGGTTGTAGGTCGCGTCGCTGAAATAGATCGCGAGCGGCGAGAAATTGTGCTGCGTGAGTGCATAGAATTTCGCCGTTTCGAAGAACTTGCTGGCCAGGATGGTCGGCGGATCGTGCTCCAGCCCGTCCAGCACGCCGGCCTGCAATGCCGTGTAGATTTCGCCGAACGCCAGCGGCGTCGCGGCGGCTCCCATCAGGCGCAGGCATTCCGTGATGACGGGATTTGGCAGCGTGCGGATCTTGAGACCGGCGAGATCTTCCGGCGTCTTCACCGGCTTCCGCGCCAGCACGCTGCGCGAGCCGAAATTATAGGCCCAGGCGATGATGCGGATGTTGCTGCCCTTGAGCAGCGCGTCCTCGATCGGCTTGGCGGCGCCCGAATCGAACGCTTTGGTCTGCTGCGGGAAGCTCGAGAACAGGAAGCCGAGATCGAAGGTCCCGACCAGCGGCACCAGGTTGGCCGAGATCGACGAGCCCGACACCATGAGGTCGATGACGCCGAGCTTCACCGAGTTGATGACATCGATTTCCTGACCCAACTGGTTGTCGGGAAAGAACGCGACCTCGACCTGCTCACCGAGGCCGTTCGCCTTCAGGCTCTTCACGAGATTGTCGTAATAGACGCGGCCGTTGGCGAATTTGGGATCGTTCGGCAGCGAGGAGGAGCATTTCAGCTTCAACGTCGCGGCTTCGGCGCGGCCGATGAGTGCGGGGGAAAACACGAGGCCGGCGGCAAGTCCCGTCGACGACTTGATGAACGCGCGACGGTTCACGGGCACGATGGACATGGTGCGGTCTCTCCCCGATTATTGTTTTTCGCGCCGCGGACGTTGCCGCAGCCCGTTGCGCGGACTGTATGGCCAAAGCGACGGCGCAGGCAAGACTTGCGGCCGGCCGTTGCAAAGCGGCATGTCGCGAAGATCGACGACTTCAGCGCGCGGCGAAACAACCGTGTTTTTTGCGGGATTCTCGCCCAGACCTGCATCGGGCCGATTGTGCGCGAGGATGCTTTCGCGCGACATCGGCGATCAATCCAATTGGCGCATGGATCAATGCGCGATTCACATGGATAGCTCCAGAACGATGCCGCACCAGCTCTGGCAGACCCCCTGCCCCTTTTTGCCGCAGCTCAACGTGATCCAGTGCACAGACGGACGCATGGCGGCCACCTAGAAAAGGTGACATTATCGCGCGCATTGCCGATGGAGGTGACACCATGCGCCGTCCAATTCTTCGCAGTTTGTTTCTAGCATCCGGTCTTCTCGCGCTTACGCAATTGACGATTCCGACGGAGGCCGCGGCCGAAGCGCGGCTCGCACTCGTGATCGGTCAATCGGCCTATCGCACCGTGCCGGAACTGCCCAACGCGGCCAACGACGCCAAGGGCATGACGGAACTGCTCGGCAATGCCGGCTTCACCGTCACCACGGCATCCAATCTGGCGCAGAACGATATGCGTCAGGCGATCTCGGATTTCGCCGGCAAGGTCAGCGCCAGCGGCGCCGACACCGTCGCGCTGGTGTTCTACGCCGGCCACGGCCTCCAGATCGACGGCGAGAACTATCTCGTTCCCGTCGATCTCGACCCCAAGCGCGAAGCCGACATTCCGCTGCAGGGTGTGCGGCTCAACGACCTGCTCAACACGCTCGGCGCGCTGCCGACACGAGCCCGCATCTTCATGCTCGATGCCTGCCGCAACAATCCGTTCCCGGCGCTGAGCGGCGCCGGACACGGGCTTGCGATCGTCGACACCAAGGCCGGCGCGCCGGGCTCCTTCATTTCCTATTCGACCTCGCCGGGCTCCGAAGCCGAGGATGGCTCCGGCATCGACAGTCCCTACACCACCGCGGCGCTGACCGTCGCCAAGCAGCCCAATCTGCCGATCGAGGAAGTGTTCAAGCGCATTCGCGTCGCCGTGGCGCAATCGACCGACGGACGCCAGATCCCCTGGGAAAGCTCGTCGCTGACGACCGACTTTAAGTTCTTCGGGGGCGACAGCAGCGCTCAGACTGCGGTTCCTGGCGCATCCTCCATGGCACTTGCGGGCGGCACGCGCAGCCTCGAGGACTGGCGCAAGGATTTGCAGGGCAAGCCGGCCATGGTCGCCTATGAGATGGTGATCACCGACGACACCGTGCCTGCGTATCAGGCCTATATCGAGTTGTATGCTCAGGATACACGTACGCCGCGGCTGCGCACGATCATGGAACGCCAGCGCCAGATGCTGGCGTGGGAGCGCGCCACCGCGATCAACACCCGCGCCTCGTTCGAGGCGTATCTGGCGAACTGGGACAACAGCGACCTGGCTGCGACCGCACGCAGGCTGCTGCTCCGCGTGCAGAACCGCAACTATGTCTTGCCTGCCGCGGTCGCGGCCGCTCCCGCCCCGGTCGCCGTCGCGATGGCGCCGACCTGCCCGTGCTCGACACCCACAACGCCGGCCTCGCCGGTCAACCCGACAATCGCGCCCGTGATCAAGAAGCGCGTCGACGACACGCCGCCGAAGCGCAAGGTGGTCGACACGCCGCCCAGGCAGCGCCGGCCGCCGCCTGATGAGGTGATCTACGAGCGCGCGCCGCCACCGGATCGCGGCCCGCCGCCTGGCGCCATCATGCAAGGCATCGGTGTCGGGATCGGGATTGGCATGGGAATGGGTGGCGGCCGCGGCGGCGACTATCACAACGACCGCGGCCGGTACTGAGGCTTTCGCCCACGTCGAGAGAGATGTCCGCGAGCCCATGGCTTGCGGACATTTCTGTTGATGCGGCTCCCGTGCCCCGGACGCAGCGCAGCGCTCTTCGGCGGTGCGCTGCAGAGCCGGGGCCCATGCAACAGCGCAATGTGCAGCATCCTGGGGCCCGGCTCTGCGCAGCAACGCTACGCGCTGCAGCGCGTCCGGGACACGGGAGAGTTGCGGATATCCGCCATCCGCCGCCTTCCGATCCGGAAATGCTGTAGTCTGATCGTTCGACGTTCGACGCAGGCCTTCCGGGGACTTCAGCACGATGCCGCACGACTCTCGCGCCCGAAGCGCATGGCCGCTATTCCGCTCGCTTGCGTCCTATTCGCTACCTGGCGACCTCATGGCCGGCCTGACGCTCGCGGCGATCGCAATTCCCGAGCAGATGGCGACCGCACGGCTCGGCGGCTTCGCGCCGCAGATCGGCTTCTTCGCCTTCATGGCGGGGTCGCTCGGCTTTGCGATGCTCGGCGGCAACCGCTTCCTGTCCTGCGGCGCCGATTCCACGATCACGCCGATCTTCGCCGGCGGTCTGGCGGCGCTGGCCGCCGCCGGCTCACCTGAGTATCAGGGGCTCGCGATCGCGCTGGCACTGATGGTCGGCGCGATGATGCTGGCCGGAGGCGCCTTCCGCCTTGGCGGCATCGCCAATCTCTTGTCCGTGCCCGTCATGGTCGGCTTCCTCGCCGGCATCTCCGTCCACATCATCGTCTCGCAATTGCCGGGCGTGCTGGGTCTGGGCTCGCCGACCGGGCCGACGCTCGATCGCATCGGTGTGCTCGCAAGCGAGCTCGGCCGCAGCAATCCCTTCACGCTGTGCATCGGCTTCGGTGTGCTGGCCGTGGTCTTCGTCGCCGAGAAGGTCAGCGCAAAAATCCCGGGCGCGCTGATCGGGCTCGTCGCCGCGACCCTGGCCACGATCGTGCTCGGCCTCGAGAGCAAGGGCGTCAATGTCGTAGGCGCCGTGCCGGGAACGCTGCCACGGCCGACCTTCCCCGAGCTTGCACCGGAGCAATGGATCCGCCTCGTGCCGCTCGCGTTCGTGATCACGGTCGTGGTGATGGTGCAGACTGCGGCGACGACGCGCTCGTTCCCGTCCGATCCCGACAAGCCGGCCGATGTCGATCGCGACTTTCTCGGTGCGGGTGCCGGCAGCGTACTGTCGGGCCTGTTCGGCGCGTTTCCGGTCAATGCCAGCCCGCCGCGGACGGGCATCGTCGCCGAGACCGGCGGACAATCGCAACTCGCGGGCCTCGCCGCGGCTGCAATCATGCTGGCGCTGCTCGCGTTTGGAACGGGATTGCTGCAGCACGTTCCGGACGCAGCCCTCGGCGGCATCCTGCTGTTCGTCGCCCTGCGCATCATCCGCGTGAAGCAGATCGTCACGATCTTTCGCCAATCCCCGAGCGAATTCCTGCTGATCGCTGCCACCGCCGCGCTGATCGTCGTGCTGCCGATCCAGCAGGGTGCGTTCCTCGGCATCATGCTGTCGCTGCTGCACGGCATCTGGAGCACGACGCGCGCGCGGCTGGTCGAGTTCGAGCGCGTGCCGGGCACCACAATCTGGTGGCCGGCGCATCCTCACATCGCCGGCGAGCGGATCGCCGGCGTCGCCGTAATCGGACTGCAGGCGCCGCTGTCCTTCCTCAACGCGCCCGGCTTTCGCAGCGACGTGACCAAGGTGCTCGGCACGACGCCCCCGCAGCTGCTGGTGCTGGAGGCGAGCGGCATGGTCGAGATCGACTTCACCGCCGCGCAGATCCTGCTCGACGTGTTCAGGGCATGCAGCGAACAGGGCGTCACGGTCGCGTTGGCCCGGCTGGAATCAGTGCGCGCGCAGGACGCGTTCGAGCGGTTCAAACTGTTCGAGGCGCTGCCCCGGCAGAACGTCTTCCACAGCGTCGACGAGGCCGTGCGCAAGCTGGTGAGATAGTCCTGCTCCGCACTCGATCCTCATCCTGAGAGGGTGAGAATCTTTCGTCTAAACGGGCATTTGCCGTAGCCGCTTTGCTATGATTCGATGACGGGGCGAAGCAGGGGCAGATGATGGCTGACGATCAATTGTTCGAAGACTTGCCCGAGCAGGATAAGCCACTACCCAAGGGACGCGGCGCGGTGCGGTTGCGAGAACCGGAACGCAGCCAGATGAGCATGCAGGTCGCGGCATTGGACGATCTGGTAGGGGATGATCATCCGGTCCGCGCGGTTTGGTCGTTTGTCGAGGGGCTGGATCTGTCGGCGCTGTACGACGTCATCAAGGCGCGGGAGGGCGAGCCCGGACATCCGCCGGCCTCGCCGAAGCTGATGCTGGCGCTTTGGCTCTGGGCCACGATCGATGGAGTGGGCAGCGCTCGCCAACTGGACCGGCTGTGCCGGGATCATCTGATCTATCGTTGGTTGTGCGGCGGAGTGTCGATGAACTATCACAGCCTGTCGAACTTCCGGATCGCCCATATGGCGGTTCTGGAACGGCTGCTGACACAGGGCGTCGCGTCGATGGTGGACGCTGGATTGGTGTCGCTCGACACCTTGGCGCAGGATGGTTTGCGGGTGCGCGCGGCGGCCGGAGCGGGCTCGTTCCGCCGGCGGCCACGGCTTGATGAGTTGAAGACGGCAGCGCAGACGCGGGTGGAGCGCCTGCGCTTTGAAGTCGAGACCGATCCTGCGGCCGATGATCGGCGTCGGCGTGCGGCAAAGGAGCGTGGCGCCCGCGAGCGTGCGGAGCGGATCGCGGCGGCGCAGGAACGCATGAAGGAGCTGGAAGCCGAGCGGGAGCGGCGAGAGAAAACCAACAAGAAAGAGGTGGCCAAGCAGAAGTCGCCGCGCGCTTCCACCACCGATGCCGACGCACGGGTGATGAAGATGGCCGATGGCGGATGGCGCCCGGCCTACAACACACAGATCGTATCGGCTCCGGAACACCAGGTGATCGTTGCGGTCGATATCGATACCAGCGGCTCGGATCGGGGCTTGGCCCAGCCGGGGATCGAGATGGTGCATGCCGAAGGCTACCAACCCTCCAACTATCTGGTCGATGGCGGCTTCACCAAAAACGAAGCCATTGAGTGGGCCCATGCCAACGGTATAAAAGTGTGGTGTCCGCCAGCGCAGACAAAACACGGCACCGACCCTTATGCCCCTAAGAAAGGTGACGGTGTTGGCGTCGCGGACTGGCGTGAACGCATGAAGAGCGACGATGGCAAGGCGTTCTACCGGCTGCGTTGCGAACACGAATGCATCAACGCCCATGCCCGACGCATGGGCCTGCGCCAGTTATCCCTGCGCGGCAAGATCAAGGCCCGCATCCACCTGTTGTGGTTCGCGGTCGCTCACAACATGATGCGCTTCTTCGCCTTACACGCCAAGGCGCAAGCGGCATAAATAGGCGAGCCCGCACCAATAGGCGCCAACAAAGCCCCCATCAGCGGGCCGGTTCAGCTGAAAACCTTGGGGTCACTGCTCTCCAGGCAATGCAAAGCTCTCTCGGCGGGAGCGAAACATTCTCAAGCTCTGAGGAGCCCGCAAAGGCGGGCATCTCGAAGGATGGCCGCGGGCGATATCCAGGCCTGCATGGTTCGAGACGCGCGAAGACGCGCTCCTCACCATGAGGGTCTGGATGCAGTGGAGATCGGGAAAGCCGCCTTCACTGCGCCAATGCCGGGTGATCCCGCTGCACGGTCTCGCGGATCCAGCTGGCGTGGATCGCGCGAAACAGGATCTGCGCCGTCTTGAGGTCGTTTGCTGTCATGCAGAGATCGACGATGCGACGGACTGCGTCGTCGCGCATCAGTCCGTCCGCGATCTTCATCGCGATTTCCATCGCGACCTTCGCCGCGCGCTCGTAGCGCTCGCTGTCGCGCTTGTCGTTGCGCGCACTGCTTGCCGCGCTCGCCGCCGCGGCGTCACAGATCGCACGGATGCGCTCGGCGGCCTCGATGTCGCCGAGCGGCCGTTCGATCGCTTCGTCCCAGATGTCCCGGCGCGTCTTGCGGGCGAACCACTGCATTGCCTGCTCCGTGGTGAGGGAGCGAGCATAAACGGCGGCCGCGCCGCGCGCTACGCCTCCGGCACGATCTTGCCGGGATTGAAGATGTTTTGCGGATCGAGCGCCTTTTTCAGCGCCCGCATCGCGTCGATCGCCTCGGGGCCGAGCTCCGCCTTGAGGTATTTCTGCTTGCCCTGGCCGATGCCGTGCTCGCCGGTGCAGGTGCCGTCCATGGCCTGCGCGCGCTCGACCAGCCGATGCATGAACTCTTCGCCGCGCGCCATTTCGTCGGCATCGTTGGTGTCGCAGACCAGCGAACAGTGGAAATTGCCGTCACCGACATGGCCGACGATCGGCGACAACAGGTTGAGACGCTTGAGATCTTCCTCGGTCTCGCCGACGCATTCGGCAAGGCGCGAGATCGGCACGCAGACGTCGGTCGCCACCACGCCGATGCTGTCGCCGGGCCGCAGCGCCTTCACCGACCAATAGGCGTCGTGCCGCGCCTGCCACAATTTTGTGCGATCCTCCGGCTTGGTGGTCCAGGAGAAATCGCCGCCGCCACAGTCCTTTGCGATCTCGCCGAAGGCCTTGGACTGTTCGGCGACCTCGATCTCGCTGCCGTGGAATTCCATCAGCAGCAATGGCGTTTCCGGCAGGGTCAGCTTCGAATAAGCGTTGCAGGCCCGCACCTGCGCGGCGTTGAGCAGCTCGATGCGCGCCACGGGAATGCCGGTCTGGATCGCCAGGATCACGGCCTGACACGCCCCGTGCACGGTCTCGAACGACACCGCTCCGGCCGCGATCGTATCGGGGATGCCGCGCAGGCGGATGGTCAGTTCCGAGATGATGCCGAGCGTGCCCTCGGCGCCGACGAACAGATGCGTCAGGTCGTAGCCGGCGGATGATTTCTTCGCACGCGTGCCGGTCGTGATGATCTCGCCGTCGCCGCGGACCACTTTCAGCGCCAGCACACTGTCGCGCATGGTGCCGTAGCGCACCGCGTTGGTACCGGAGGCACGGGTCGAGGCCATGCCGCCGAGGGAGGCATCCGCGCCGGGGTCGATCGGGAAGAACAGGCCCTGGTCGCGCAGGTGCTCGTTGAGCGCCTTGCGGGTGACCCCGGGCTGGATCACGCAGTCGAGGTCCTCGGCATGCACCGCGAGCACCTTGTTCATGTCACGCAGATCGATGCAGATGCCGCCGGCGGGTGCGTTGACCTGGCCCTCGAGCGAGGTGCCGGTGCCGAAGGCGATGACGGGCACGCCGTTTTTTGCGCAGATCCGCACCACGTCCTGGATGTCGGCGGTCTCCTGCGCCATCACCACGCCGTCCGGCGGCTGGTTCACGATCCATGTGGTGGTATGGCCGTGCTGCTCGCGGACGGCCTGCGAGGTGATGAGGCGATTGCCGAACCGCGCGGCAAGCTGCTGCAGCGTGCTCGCGAGGGCTTTCGGCGCCGGCCGCGGCGGATTATTGGTGATGGTCGTACCCACGGACGTTCCTCCCGACGAGACGAACCGTGGCAAAGGACATCTCACCGGTCAAGTCAAGCGACCGGACGCATAGCTGGGGAAGGACACATGCCGGAGACTGCTGCCACGACGATCGAGGGCGCACCGTTCCGCGCCTCGATCATGCAGATCGAGCCGCAATGGATCGACTACAACGGCCATCTCAACATGGCCTATTACAACGTGATGTTCGACCGCGCGATCGACCAGATGTGGCTGACGCTCGGGATCGGCCCGGGCTACATGAAGGAGCGGGGCGGCTCGACCTTCACCGCCGAATGCCACGTGCGGTATTTGCGCGAAATCCACCTCGGCGATCCCGTGCAGGTGTCGGTCTGGCTGCTCGAAGCCGACGACAAGCGGCTGCACACCTTCCAGGAGTTGCGACACGCGACCGAAGGCTGGTTGTCGGCGACCTCCGAAAACATGTCGCTGCACATCGACATGGGCTCACGAAAGGTGGCGGCCTTTCCACCAGACATTCGTGAGCGCATTGCGGCAGTGATCAAGGCCCACAGTGCCGTGCCGCGGCCCGAGGGCATCGGCCGCAACGTGGCGATGCCCTCGAAGCGGTAACGGCTTCCAACTCCTCATCCTGAAGAGCCCGCAAAGCGGGCGTCTCGAAGGATGCAAGGCCACAGCCGGGCCTTCATGGTTCGAGACGCGCGTTCGGCGCTCCTCACCATGAGGATCACATTGCTAGACCCTTGTGCGGCCGCGGGCCAAACCAACAACGGCCGAGACCAGGAACAACACGACCGCGATGAAGAAGATGATCTTGGCGATTTCGATCGACGCGCCGGCGAGGCCGCCAAAGCCAAGGATACCGGCGATCAGGGCGATAACCAGAAACGTCACTACCCAGCTAAGCATGATCCGAACCTCTGTTTCGATGTCTGTCTGCGATCGGCGCGGCTGACGCGCCTCACTTGCAGAACCAATCGCCGATGCGGAACATTGGTTCCGGGTCGCTGGAGCCGGAAATTCGCCTGAGCGACGGGAACAAATTGGCTTTCCGCGCACGTGGAAAACCCCTGCCCGCGGCCCCATATAGGGACCAATCCCTGTTAAGAAGGCTCCCCTTTCACCACCCCGCGGTGCCAACGTGGGGCAAATGATTCGCATGACCGAGCCGAGCAAAATCACGTCCCAGGGCGTCCCCGATCACCAGCCCGCAGCCGGCGGCATCGCCGCGCGCGCGCGCGCCTCCGTGGGTCCGCAATACCTGTCCGGGCTCAATCCGGAACAGCGCGAGGCGGTGGAGACGCTGGACGGCCCGGTTCTGGTGCTGGCCGGCGCCGGCACCGGCAAGACCCGCGTGCTGACCACCCGTATCGCCCATATCCTGAGCCAGGGCCGCGCCCGCCCCTCCGAAATCCTGTCGGTGACCTTCACCAACAAGGCCGCGCGCGAGATGAAGCACAGGCTCGGCCAGATGCTTGGCCATGCCGTCGAAGGCATGCCGTGGCTCGGCACCTTCCACTCCATCGGCGGCCGCATCCTGCGGACCCACGCCGAGCTGGCGCAGCTCAAGTCGAACTTCACCGTGCTCGATGTCGACGATCAGGTGAGGCTGTTGAAGCAGCTGCTGCAAGCCGACAACATCGACGACAAGCGCTGGCCCGCGCGCATGCTGGCCGGCCTGATCGACGGCTGGAAGAACCGCGGCCTGACGCCGTCGCAGGTGCCGTCGGGCGAAGCCGCCGTGTTCGCCAACGGCAAGGGCGGCAAGCTCTATGCGAGCTACCAGGAGCGGCTGAAGATCCTCAACGCCGCCGATTTCGGCGATCTGCTGCTCGAGGACATCCGCATCTTCCGTGAGCACCCGGATATCCTGCGGCAGTACCAGCAGCGTTTCAAATTCATCCTGGTGGACGAGTATCAAGACACCAACGTCGCGCAGTATCTGTGGCTGCGGTTGTTGTCGCAGGCGCCGTCGAAGCCAACCTCACCCACTGTCATTCCGGGGCGGCTCGAAGAGCCGAACCCGGAATCCGGAGATGAGTCCTCAGCTCGAGATTCCGGGTCTGCGCCTTCGGCGCATCCCGGAATGACGGCTGTGCCTGTAGGCCCCACCAAAAACATCTGCTGCGTCGGCGACGATGACCAGTCGATCTATGGCTGGCGCGGCGCGGAGGTCGACAACATCCTGCGCTTCGACCATGATTTCCCCGGAGCCAAGGTCATCCGCCTCGAGCGCAACTACCGCTCGACCGGCCACATCCTCGCCGCCGCCTCGCACCTGATCGCCCACAACGAGGGCCGGCTGGGAAAGACGCTGCGCACCGAGGACCATGACGGCGAGAAGGTCACGGTGACAGGCTCGTGGGATTCGGAAGAGGAAGCCCGCGGCATCGGCGAGGAGATCGAGCAGATCCAGCGCCAGGGCGACAAGCTCAACGAGATCGCGATCCTGGTGCGTGCCTCCTACCAGATGCGCGAGTTCGAGGACCGCTTCGTCACGCTCGGCCTGCCCTATCGCGTCATCGGCGGCCCGCGCTTCTACGAGCGCGCCGAGATCCGCGATGCGCTGGCTTATCTGCGCGTCATCAATTCACCGGCCGACGATCTCGCCTTCGAGCGCATCGTCAACACGCCCAAGCGCGGACTTGGCGATGCCACCGTGCAGATGCTGCACGATCACGCCCGCAAGCGCCGCATTCCGCTGTTCGAGGCGGCGCGCGCGGTGGTCGAGACCGACGAGCTGAAGCCGAAGGCGCGCGGCTCCTTGCGCGACGTCGTCGCCCAGTTCGACCGCTGGCGGGCCCAGCGCGAGGTCACGTCGCACACCGATCTCGCCCAGATCGTGCTCGACGAGAGCGGCTACACCGAGATGTGGCAGAAGGACCGTTCGGCGGACGCGGCGGGCCGGCTGGAAAACCTCAAGGAGCTGGTGCGCTCGATGGAGGAGTTCGAGAACCTGCAAGGCTTCCTCGAGCACATCTCGCTGGTGATGGACCGCGACAGCGGCGCCGACGAGGACGCCGTGTCGCTGATGACGCTGCATTCGGCCAAGGGCTTGGAATTCGACAACGTGTTCCTGCCCGGCTGGGAGGAAGGCCTGTTTCCGAGTCAGCGCACGCTGGACGAACAGGGCCGCGCCGGCCTCGAGGAAGAGCGCCGGCTCGGCCATGTCGGCCTGACCCGCGCCCGCCGCCGCGCCAAGATCTATTTTGCGACCAACCGCCGGATCCATGGCACCTGGTCGACCACGATTCCCTCGCGCTTTCTGGACGAGCTGCCGGCGGCCAATGTCGAGATCACGGAATCCAAGGGCGGCTCGGCCTGGGGCGGCACGGGCGGCTACGGCGCCTCCCGCTTCGACGACATGGAAGCGTTCGGCTCCACCTATTCGACCCCGGGCTGGCAGCGCGCCCAGGCCAATCGCAATCGTGGCGGCGGCGGGGGCGGCAATGGCGGCCGCGGCAGCTTCGAGGAACAGGCCTCGTCGTTTTCGTCCCAGTCGTCCTCGCCCGATTTCGGCAGCTTCTCCTCGCGCCGCCGCGGGCCCCTGACGATCGAGGGCGAGCTGGTGGCCAAATCCACCGGCACGACCTCGGAATTCTCCCTCGCCGACCGCGTCTTCCACCAGAAATTCGGCTATGGCCGCGTCACCAGGATCGACGGCAACAAGCTCACCATCGCCTTCGACAAGGCGGGGGAAAAGAAGGTCGTGGACAGTTTTGTGCAGCGGGCGTGAGGCGGGCATGCCGCACTACATTGCCATCATCGAGGACGCCAGCCCCGACGAAGCCGTTGGCGTGTGGTTTCCCGACCTGCCCGGCTGCATTTCCGGCGGCGACGACGTCGACGAGGCCCTGGAGAATGCGCCCGAGGCACTCGCCTTCTATGCACAGGAACTGATCGCGGACGGCCGCCAGCTTCCCCCGCCGCGGACATTGGACGAGCTCAAGGCCGACCCGGATGTGGCCGACGACCTCGGGAAGCACACGGTCGCCCTGATCGAATGGCCGCCCCTCACCGAGGCCACGGGGTGAGGACTGTTCGCCGCACTGGTCGGACTCTCGACAGTTCAGGTCCGAACAGCCCTTGACCACCGCGAACTTCCCCGTATCAGATGCGGCCATGGTCCGGGGCTCCATCACACTGATCGTACTGGCATTGGGTATGCCGTCGCTTGCAGCGGCGGAGACCATGAGCTTTGGCGATTCGATCGGGATGCTGGCGAAAAGCTGCGGTGCGGAAATCGTCGCCAATTGCCGCGGCGTCAACCCGGATTCGACCCGCCTGAAGGAGTGCCTGTCGCGCAACCGCGACGTGCTCTCCCAGCAGTGCCAGAGCGACTATCTCGGCGCGTTCGACGCGATCCAGAAGCGCGTCGCCGCCCGCGTCACGGTGGCGAACGCCTGCCAGCGCGAGATCGTCAAGGTCTGCGGCGGCTCGACCAAGGAGACCAGCAAGGCGGTCCCCTGCCTGGTCTCGACGCCCAAGGGCATCAGCAACAACTGCCTGAAGGCCGTCGACGACGCGGGGTATCGGTGATGCCAGCGAACAGGCTTTCCACCGCCGGACTATGCATCGCGCTCGGCCTCGCTTTGCTCGCGGGCACAGCCGAAGCGCAGACGGCGCCGCCGACCCGCGACGACATCGTCGGCAAGCTCAACCATTTCGAACAATCCGCCGAGATCGATATCCCCGCGCTGAAGCTGCAGGTGATGGAGCGGGCCAAGGCCAGGATCAAGAACGATCCGGGTCCGGTGAACCGGCCGCTGATCGCGCCTGATCTGGTCAATCTGCCGACCTTCACCGCGCAGATCCAGTTCGACGCCGACACGCCGATCATCCAGCCGGCGTCCTACCAGACCGTCGGGCGCCTCGCCGATGCGCTGGTCCATGCCTCGCTGCTGCCCTACACGTTCCTGATCGTCGGCCATGTCGAATCCAACGCGAAGACGCGCGAGGCCAACGCGATCCTGAGCCAGCGCCGGGCGGACGCGATTCGCGACGTGCTGGTGAACACGTTCAAGATCTCGACCAAGCGGCTGCATCCGATCGGCCTCGGCGAGGAGCAGTTTCTCGACCGGGCTAGGCCGACGTCGGCCGTCAACGGCCAGCTGCAAATCGCAACCTACGCCAAGGTACCGGAGGAAGCGCCTGCGCATCCGGCTGCGACACCTGCGCCTGCGGCGAAAAAGCCCGCCAAGAAGCGCTGAGCACACGCGCCGCGGCGCCTGACGGAACCCTTTGAAGTCCCGATCGTTTTGTGACCTGTCTCACAGCGCGACAGCGCGGTTTCGCGCGACAATCGCGCCGGTTTGTGCACCGCCCTATCAGGTGCTATAGGCTTTTTTCGTCCTTCCCGACCCCATGCTGCACGAGACCGAGATGGCCAGTTATTTTCAACGCCAGCTGGCCGACTACGTCGAATATCATCGCGATCCCTGGAACTGCGCGATGCACGTGGTCGGCATCCTCCTGCTCTTCACCGGCGCCGTGCTGCCGCTGACGCTGGTGCATTTCCCGCTGTTCGGGATCGAGGTGAGCCTCGCCGTGATTCTTGCCCTGCCGGTGCTGGTCTACTGGCTGATGCTGGACGCCGGGATCGGACTCGCCATCCTCGCCGCGATGATCGTGCTGCTTTCGGTCGCAACCGCGATCGGCAATCAGGTCTCGATCGTCATGATGTGGTCGATTTTTGCGGTGCTGATCGGACTTGGCGTCACCGCGCAGATCGTCGGCCACAAGGTTTTCGAGGAGCGGCAGCCGTCGATGGTCGACCACCCCACCCATTTTCTGCTTGGACCGATGTTTGTCATGGCAAAATTATTCATTGCATTGGGCTTCCGTCGCGACCTTGCCGCGATTCTGGCGCCTCTTCCGACCAATTCCCTTTCAACCCGATAGTTCTAGACGCGAAACAGCAAACCTTCTGCATGGCTCTCGTACTGGTTACCGGTGGCAGCGGCTTCATCGGACATCATCTCGTCGAAGCGCTCCGCGCCCGTGGGCAGCGGGTGCGAGTTCTCGACGTCCGTGCGCCGGCCACGCCGTATGCCGACGTTGAATATGCCCAAGGCTCGGTGCTGGACGGCGCCGCGGTCGATGCCGCGATTGCGGGCGTCGATCAAGTCTATCACCTCGCCGGCCTGCCCGGCATGTGGGTCGCCGACAAGCAGGCCTTTCACGACGTCAATTGCCGCGGCACCGAGATCGTGCTCGCGGCCGCGATGAAGCGCGGCGTCTCGCGCTTCCTGCACTGCTCGACGGAATCGATCCTGTTCCCCTATTCCGACCTCAACGGCGTTCCCGCCGAAGAAGCGCTGCAGCCGGCCGATGCGATGCCGGGCGCCTATACGCGGTCGAAATCGCTGGCCGAGCATTGCGCCGCGAAGGCCGCAGCCGCGGGCTTCCCGCTGGTGATCGGCACCCCGACCATGCCGATCGGTGCCGCCGACCATAATCTGACGCCGCCGACCGCGATGCTGTGGTACTTCCTGCAGAAGAAAGTGCAGCCGCATCTCGACTTCCCGGTCAATCTCGTCGACGTCCGCGACGTTGCCATGGGCCTCGTGCTGACCATGGAACGCGGGCGTAACGGCCAGCGCTACATCCTCGGCGGCGACTGCGTCAGGCTCGGCCAGATTCTGCGGATGATGTCCGCGATGAGCGGCCGCCGGCAATTCCCGGTCGTCGTTCCCGGCAAGATGGCCGAGCTGTCGGGCATCATGCTCGAATATCTCTCCGACCGCATCACGCGCAGGCCGCCCAACGGCACCGCCGAGGGCGTGCGCATCGCGCTCGCCGCGAGCGACCTCTCGATCGGCAAGGCGCGCACCGAACTCGGCTACGCACCGCGCCCGATCGAGCCGGTCCTGCGCGAGACCATCAGCCATCTTCTCGCCCGCGGCACCGCGCTTGCCTCCGGCGCCATCGAGCATCACGCGCTCTCCTCGCGCGCCAGCTGAGCTGCCGCCCAACCCAAAGAACCTTTCCGCATGTCCTTCGATTTCAGCAAGCTTCTCTCTGTCGCCTGGGGTGGTTGGACCACGACCTGGCCGACGCAACTGCTCGCCCTGATCTGGCTCGCCTGGCTCGCAAGCTGGGTCGGCGCCTCGTTCTGGCAGGGCCGCACCCAGAAGCAGGTGATGACGCTGGAGTCCGGCCGCTATCGCATCCCGATCCTGGTCGGCGGCATCCTGTTCACGCCCTGGACCGCGGAAGTGCTCGGCGAAAAGCCGCTCTGGGTGTTCAGCAATACAGCCGTCTACGTCGTGGCGCTGATCGTGCTGGCCGGCATCTCCTTCACCTGGTGGGGACGGCTGCATCTCGGACAATTCTGGTCCAACACCATCACCCACAAGCAAGACCATCGCGTCATCGACACCGGCCCGTACGGCATCGTTCGCCATCCCATCTACACCGGCCTGATCCTCGGCATGCTGGTGACCGGCATCGCGGTCGGCACGGTCACCGCGATCCTCGGCGCGATCCTGATCTCGCTCGGCATGTGGCAGAAGGGCCGGATGGAAGAGGTGTTCCTGTCCAAGGAGCTCGGCGAAGACGCCTACGGCGCCTACTGCCGCCGCGTGCCGATGATCATCCCGTTCCTGTCGCCACGGTGAGAGCGTAAGCGCTTCGCTCTTGCCTCTACATCGCCAGCAACGATGCCGCTGCTAATTCCGTCATCCCCGCGCAATGGCGAAGCCATTGTCGCTGGAGGTGCGAGGTTTGCGATGCGAATGCATCGCGAGCCGAGCCTCGAAGGATGCACGGCCGGGATGCAGCCGGGCCGCTCATCCTTCGAGGCTCCCCATGCGTCGCTTCGCGCCCCATGGCTCGCACCTCAGGATGACGGCGATGGATTAGCGCCCTCGGAACATTCCGGCCGAGGAACCGCCCTTGCTCCAGCCCGTTAGCCCCTCGATACCTGCCACACACCGCAGAGCATCGAGCCATGTCCGACGCCTACGATTATTTTCGCGAGCACGCGATCGCCGCCGTCCGCAAGGCCCGGGCGCTGCCGCCCGGGCGGCCGAAGCAGAAGCAGCGCACGGTGGCGCGTGTCTATCATCTGCTGTCCAGGGAGGCCGCGCTCGCGCCGAACATCCATCATCTGGATGATTTTCGCGCGGCACGCCGGGCGGAGCGGCAGATCGGCCGCTGATCTCCGGACCCAGCCTGTCGGGATTGGTCCCATGCAAATTCGAACGGCTGCCATTCCACGGGAATAGAGCCCCGCGGCCCGTCGCACAGGTTGACGTCTGCCCCGCCAGCCCGTTGGATGCGCGCGCAAACAGGGGCCTCTCATGACTTTTTCCAGCATCTTTGCGCAGTTCGTTGCGCTTCTCGGTGGCATCGCGCTGCAATGGCGGAAGCTGTCGGGCACCGTGCCTGCGCCGGCCTGGGGTCAGTCGCCCGCCATTCCCGAAGCCAAGCCGCAAGGCGCCATCCCGACACTGAAGATGCCGACGGCGCGGGGCTGGAGCGAAGGACAGAAGCCGACGGTCGCCCCCGGGCTCAAGGTCAACGCCTTCGCGACCGGCCTCGACCATCCGCGCTGGATCGAGGTGCTGCCCAATGGCGACGTGCTGATCGCGGAGGCGACGCAGATCGCGGGGGCGCCGCGGTCCGTATTTCACTACGCGATGCAGGCGACGATGCGGCGCGCCGCCGCGCTCGGCGTCAGCGCCAACCGCATCACGCTGCTGCGCGACAAAGACGGCGACGGCGTCGCGGAGTATCGCGGCGCGTTCATGGAAAATCTCAGCCAGCCGTTCGGTATGGCGCTGGTCGGCGACACCTTCTATGTCGGCAACACCGACGGCGTGATGGCCTTCCCGTACGTGGCGAATGCCGATCGCATCACCGCGCCGGGCAAGCGCCTTACCACTTTCAAGCCGAGCGGCCACTGGACCCGCAGCCTGCTCGCAAGTCCCGACGGCAAGAAGCTCTATGCCGGCGTCGGCTCGCTCAGCAACATCGCCGAGATGGGTATGGAGGTCGAGGAAGGCCGCGCCGCGGTCTATGAGCTCGACCTTGTCGCCGGCACGCACCGCATCTTCGGCGCCGGCCTGCGCAACCCGGTTGGTCTCGCCTGGGAGCCGACGACCGGTGTGCTCTGGACCGTCGTCAACGAGCGCGACGGCCTCGGCGACGAAACGCCGCCGGACTATCTGACCTCGGTACGCGACGGCGGCTTCTACGGCTGGCCCTATTGCTACTGGGGCAAGACGGTGGACGACCGCGTGCCGCAGGATCCGGCGATGGTCGCCAAGGCGCTCACGCCCGACTACGCACTCGGCGGCCACACCGCCTCGCTCGGCCTGTGCTGGATGCCGGCGGGCACGCTGCCCGGCTTCCCGGACGGCATGGCGATCGGCCAGCACGGCTCGTGGAATCGCAGCACGCTGTCCGGCTACAAACTGGTGTTCATCCCGTTCGAGAACGGCAAGCCTTCGGGTGCCGCACGCGACATCCTGTCCGGCTTCCTGGCCCCGGATGAGAAGGAATCCTACGGCCGCCCGGTCGGCGTCGTGATCGGTCCCGACAAGAAATCGCTGCTGATGGCCGATGACGTCGGCAACGTGATTTGGCGTGTGACGGGCGCGTAACCGCGACGGAGGTGCGTTCCCTCCCCCCTTGTGGGGGAGGGCTAGGGAGAGGGGTAGCCCAGGAAGAGGTGCTCGTTCCTGCCGATGCACTGGTCGGTGTGCGACGAAAGAATCCCCGTGTGGCACCCCCCTCCCTGCCCCTCCCCCACAAGGGGGGAGGGAACGGAGAGAGCGATGCTGTTGGTCGAACCTGACTCGACCTCAACTCGTCACGGTCTGAAACTTACGTCCCGACGCAGAGCGTGGCGCGCTGCTTGCGGAGCAGCGCGATCACCGACAGCGCCGTGATCAACCCGGTCTTGGGATTTTCGGAGGGGATGTTCTCGATTGACATCGAGAAGCGCGCCGAATCCGCCTCGACCTCGATGCGGTGAACATTGCGCGTCACGGTCGGATCGGCCCAGATTTGCACCTGGGTGCGATCCGGCCCGACGCCCGCGAGCGACAGCGCGACCGCAACGTTGAGATTGGCCGGAAAGCCTTTTGCGGCCTCGCGCGCCGTGCCCTCGAACAGCTTCAGCGGCTCGCCCAGCTTGTCGATATCGATGTTGTTCTGGACGATGAACGGCGCGCCCTTCAAGCCGTCGATCGGCTTGCGTGTCACCATCTTCACCGAATGGATGGTGCCGATCGCAGCCGCGTTGACGGCGTCGAGCCCGATCAGCGCGCCGGTCGGCACCATGATGCGGCCGCCATTGGCGCGGGCGAGATCGACAAGATCGAAATTATCGAGCAGCCCACCGACGCTGACGACGACCGCGGCCTTGCCGCGTTTCACAGCGGGCTCGACGATCGCACGCAGTTGGCTGCTCGGCGCGCATTCGACGACGATGTCGGCGGCGTCGCCGAGCTGGTCGAGCGGCAATACGGATGGCGGACGACGCAGGCTGCCGAGCAATTTCTGATGCTTTGCGGGATCGCGCACCGCCACGGCGGAGAGCGTCAGTCCCTCGATGCCCTGATCGAGCGCGGTCGCGATCTTGGTGCCGATCGAGCCGAGCCCCGCGATGGCAACCCGCAATTCATTCGAAGCTCTCGGTTCAATCATCGCATCACCCCTCTCGCCCAGCCGATGTCATAGCGCCTCAGGCGTCGCGCGCATAGCTGCGCAGACGCGTCTCGAGCACGGACAGCATTGCGTCGCGGGCCGGATCACGCGAGCCGCGCAGCCATGCGGCAGCGAGCGGCAGCCGGCCGACGGGCCCGATCTGCTTTGGCCGCAGCGGTACGAAGCGCACGCCTGATACCGCCATCCGCGTGGTCCAGCGCGGCACGATCGCGACCCCGAGCCTGGTTGCGACGAGATTGATGATCGTCTGCTTCTCGTCGGCGACCTGCACAATACGCGGCGTGAGGCCTGCCTGCTCGAACAGTCTTATCGTGAGGTCGTGGCTGTGCGGCCGCGAGCGACGATCCGGCACCAGCATCGCCTCCTCGGCGATCTCCGCCAGCGTGATCGACTTGCGTTTGGCCAGCGCGTGGCGCTGCGGGAAGGCCACGATGGCTGTCTCCTGCAGCAGATCGCGGAATTCAAGCCGCTTGTCCCGCTGAGCCGGCGGACGCACGAAGGCAAGATCGAGTGCGCCGGTCAAAATCTTCGGCAAGAGCCGGACGGTCTTCTCCTCCAGAAGCTGCACCGCGATATCAGGATGCTTTGCGCGAAAATCGCGCAGCAACGCCGGCAACAGTCCGGCCGCAGCACTGTCGACGGCGCCGACCCGGAGTTTTCGAGCAGCGCCCGGGCGCGCGCGATTGCGCAGATTGCTCTCGACCGCCTCGACGCGGGCGAGGATGGCACGGGCATCGCGCAGCAGCGTCGCGCCATCTTCCGTCAGCGAAACCGCACGCGTCGTCCGCGCGAACAGCCGCGTACCCAGATCCTGCTCCAGCAGCTTGATCTGGCGGCCGAGTGCGGAGGGCAGCATCTGGAGATGCTGCGCCGCGCGGCCGAAATGCAACTGCTCGGCCGCCGCCACGAAGCATCGCAACTGATGCAATTCCATCCACCGGTCCTCTGATCCTGTGACGGGATTATATCATTTTTTTGTATAAACCAGTGCCGATTGAGTTCCTGCCCCTCCCTGCCTAGGTTCCTTGACGTCACGCAATCCCACCGACATCTGGACGGAGCATCCTCATGCGTACCCATTCGATTGCAGCGATCCCCGCCGACGGCATCGGCCCCGAGGTCATCTCCGCCGGAGTCCGCGTGCTGGAGGCGCTGGCAAAACGCAGCGGCGACCTCGCTTTCAACATCAAGACGTTCGACTGGGGTTCGGACTATTACAAGAAGCACGGCGTGATGATGCCGGCCGACGGCCTCGCGGAGCTCAAGAAGTTCGACGCGATCTATTTCGGCGCGGTCGGTGCGCCCGACGTGCCCGATCACATCACGCTGTGGGGCCTGCGCCTGCCGATCTGCCAGGGCTTTGACCAATATGCCAATGTGCGGCCGACCAAGATCTTGCCGGGCGTCGCCTCGCCGCTGCGCAATGTCGGCGTCGGCGACCTCGACTGGGTGATCGTGCGCGAGAATTCGGAGGGCGAATATGCCGGCATGGGCGGTCGCGCCCACAGGGGTCTCCCGGAAGAGGTCGGCACCGAGGTCGCGGTGTTCACCCGCGTCGGCGTGACGCGGATCATGCGCTATGCGTTCGAGCTCGCGCGATCGCGTCCGCGCAAGTTCCTGACCGTGGTGACCAAGTCGAACGCCCAGCGTCATGGCATGGTGATGTGGGACGAGATCGCCGCCGAGGTCGCGGGAGAATTCCCTGATGTGACCTGGGACAAGATGCTGGTTGACGCCATGACGGTGCGCATGACGCTGCATCCAAAGAGCCTCGATACCATCGTCGCGACCAATTTGCACGCCGACATCCTCTCCGACCTCGCGGGCGCGCTGGCGGGCAGCCTCGGTGTGGCGCCGACCGGCAACATCGATCCGCAGCGCCGCTTCCCCTCGATGTTCGAGCCGATCCACGGCTCGGCCTTCGACATCACCGGCAAGGGCATCGCCAACCCGGTCGCGACGTTCTGGACCGGCGCACAGATGCTGGAGCATCTGGGCGAGAAGGACGCGGCGGCGCGGCTGATGGCGGCGGTGGAGAAAGTATGTGCAGCCGGCGTGCTCACGCCTGACGTCGGCGGCAAGGCGACGACGAAGGACGTGACGGATGCCGTGATCGAGGCGATCCACGGATCGAACGTGTAGTCCGAGGTGCGTCTCCTGCCTCCCCCGTTCTACCGGGGAGAGGGTTGGGGCGGGAGGCGCCGGGGATTTCCAAAAAATTTTGGACCCCCCTCTTGAAACCAAAACGGGCTTTTTTTATTTTTCCGCTGCCGCCGAGAGGTGGCGTTCCCGACGCCTGTAGGGTCGGGAAGCTGAGACGGGCACCGGTCGTGTCCGGTGTCGTTCGTATCCATTTTGCTCCTTGGAGGATCTGGCTATGCGCACTTACGACTTCTCTCCCTTGTGGCGTTCGACCGTCGGCTTCGACCGCCTTTTCGACCTCGTTGAAACGGCACAGCGTGCCGGCGAGGACAACTATCCTCCCTACAACATCGAGCGCGTCGGCGAGGATCGTTACCAGATTTCGCTTGCGATTGCGGGCTTTGCACCCAACGAGGTCACGGTGACGGCCGAGCAGAACGCGGTGACCGTCGAGGGAAACAAGCCGGACAGAACCGAACGCGAATATCTCTACCGGGGCATTTCCGCGCGGCCGTTCAAGCGGCAGTTTAACCTGGCCGATTATGTTCAGGTGCACAGCGCCTCGTTCGAGAACGGCCTGCTCAAGATCGAACTGGTCCGGGAAATCCCTGAAGCCATGAAGCCGCGGCGAATTGCCATCAATGCCGCGCCGTCCGGCAACGTGCATCAACTCGAGGGCAAAGCCGCCTGAATTCGGTCTGTCGGAGACCTGCGTGATCCCGTCCGAACGTCGGGCGGGATCGACCATGGCCTTCGATCGCGTACCCGAATGCAAGTCAGAGGTTTAGAGAAAGGAGGAGGACCTCTCATGCTCGATCATGTCGACAACATCATCGATCTGAATGCGATATTGCACCCTGGCTCTGTCTATGATCATCCCCGCGACGTCATAGCCGATCCAACTCTGTCGATCGGCGAGAAGCGTGCGATCCTCGCGTCCTGGGCTTCGGACGCAGCCAGCGTCGCCTCAAATCCGACATTGCGGGAGCTGCCCGGCTCGAACAAAGCCGTCACCATCGACGAAATTCTGGAAGCGCTCGCGAGCCTCGACCACCATCCGAAGGGACCTCCGGGTGGCAAGCCGGTCCGCACGCGATCCGTCGAACGAACCGGCCTCGCAGCCTAAGGCCACGACAGTTCAACGGGGTTGCGATGATGCTTGATGAAGAGCTGGCCTTGTTGCGCGGCCACCGCAGCAACATCAGCCGCTATCAGCGGTTGCTCAAGACCGAGCTGACCGAGTTCGAACGGCGGTTCATCGAGAGACGTGTGTCCGAGGAACGTTCGGCGATCGAGAAGCTCGCCGTCTCTGCTTTTCCGCTCACCTTTCAGGCTCCGAACCGGGCGATTGGGAACGCAACGACGCGCCTGACGGCAAGCAGCCACGGGTAATCGACATGCCCGAACACCTCCCGACATTCGAAGTGTTCCTGAAGAAATGCGGTCGAAGGACATGGCGGTGGCGTGTCTGCACGACGGAAGGACGCCTGGTCATGCACGGCTTCGAAAACGGCCGACCCGCCGCCAAATATGCGGCTGAAAGGGCATTGTTTCTGATGCTTCTCGCCGCGCCCTATCGCCCGGCGGGCCGGGCTTCCGCCACGGCGCGCTCCTCCCTGGCGACACCCGCATCAAGATCGCTGCCGCGGCACAAGATGCGTGAATGACAGGGGCCGCGTGGGATGGTGCCTGGCATCAGCCAAGCCCATCCCGGCCACCTCCATTGCTGACGCTTACCGCCGTCCGGGCGGTGGGGTCGCCATGGCAGCTGTCGGGTCCGGCGGCGTCAGGTGGCGCGGGACGATGATGGACTGGCCGGGGGTAAGTGTTGCGTTCTCCGGCAACGAGTTGCTCTGCGCGAGCGACCACAACGGCACGCGATTGGCTGCCGCGATGCTCTCCATGGTGTCGCCCCGGCGCACCGGTAGCCGCACGCCACTGTCCCACAATTCGACGAGCGTATTCGCCGGCACGAGATAGCGCAGCGGCACGGCATCCACCTGCGTCTGGGGCGGAATGCGCGGCAACTGCGTGACCATATCGACGATCTGACGGTGGATGTCGTCGGACTTCTCGATGTTGATGTGGCTGACCCGCGCGTTCTCCTTCAGGTCATAGCTCGCATAGTGACCGCGATAGCCCGGCACCGCGACCACGTTGCCGCCGCCAAGCACGCTGTCGGAGAGGTAGATGTTGATGAAGCGCTCGACATTGAGCGGCACGTCGCCGGTCGCATGCGCGGGATCGATGGTGATGACGAGGCTGATCGGGACGTTCTCCTTGGCCGCCATCTCCGAGATGACGATCGAGCAAAGGCCGCCCATCGAATGCCCGATCAGCACGATCGGCGCCGGCGTTTCCTTGTAGCTGGAGATGGCACGTTCGCCGATCCATCGGCAGATGGTGAATTCATAGACGTTGGCCGAAAAGCCGGCCTGCGTTAGCTTCTCTTCGAGCCGGTCCATGCCGGTGGAGAAGAACGGCCCCATGGCGCCACGGAACAGGTAGATTTTCGGCGGCGGCAATGGCTCGAACGGTGGGGGGGGCGGTGGCGCGGCGGGTGCGGCCGCGGCGGGCTTCGTCTTGGCAGGTGAGGCAACGGCCGTCCCGGTGTTCAAGGCGAGCAGCGCAACGGCTGCCAGCGCGAGGAGTCGCCTCAAATCGATCATCAGTCCAGCAGTCCCACTCCGGGAGGCTGCAGCCTCCCCCAAAGGCGCTTAGTGACGGCCGATTGGGTGGAATTTGGGGCACGGAACCAGGGCTCGATCGCCGCTGATTTGAGCATCTCGATGCCCAATCACTGGATGCTCTTGAGCCTGCTGCGGTGGGCGGCCTGTTTCGCGCGGTTGCCGCAGACAGCCATGATGCACCATCGCCGCGCGCGCCTGCGCGTGTGGTCGGCGAACAGCATGGTGCAGTTGTGACCCTCGCACGCCTTGACGTTGGAAAAGTCCTCCTCGCAGACGAACTTCGCCATGGCTTCGCCAACCGGCAGCAATAGCGCTTCCGGTGATCGCCAGCGCCGCTTCATTCGCAATGCGAGAGCGTCGCCATCGTCATGCCCGGGCTCGATCCGGCTGAACGCTTCGTCGCGCTCCAGCAGGCTGTTCAATGGACCGAGCTCGCGCAATGCATCCGTCGTCAGCGGCCGGCCCGCATGCTTACGCACGAATCCCCTGAACCATTCGCGCAAGGCGCGCGCTTGATCCGCGACCTTGTCCAACTCGTCCGGCGTGGCGCGGGCCGTCAGCGCGTGCAGATCATCCGCCGGCACCAGCTTCGCCTGCGCCAGCCAGTCGATCAGGCCCTCGCCATCGTCGATCCAGTCCACGGGCGTATCGACCGGCGTCGCCACCGAGTTGAGGAAGTCGAGGCCGAGCGAGTCGGCGATGAACATGGCAGGCGGGCGGTCCATGAGCGGTCCTTGGCCGGTCGGGAGAACATGGGCATAGATAACCAGTTAAAACGGCATTGACAAGTTACGACGCCTGATAGTAACCTCTTAACCAGCTCTTATACGGTTACTTCAAATGGAGAATGTCATGGCCTCAATCACGTACCGCAGCGCGGATGTCGACGGTTTCAAAGTGGCCTATCGCGAGGCCGGTCTTGTCGGAGCGCCAAAACTCCTGCTGCTGCATGGCTTCCCCAGCGCAGGCCACATGTTTCGCGACCTCATCCCGCTGCTTGCCGACAGGTTTCATATCGTCGCGCCCGACCTTCCCGGCTTTGGCCAATCCGACATGCCTTCGCGCGAAGGCTTCCGCTACACGTTCGACAATGTCGCACGCGTGATCGAACGCTTCGCCGAAGTGATCGGCTTCGACCGGTTCGCGGTCTACGTCTTCGACTACGGCGCGCCGACTGGGTTCCGGCTTGCGCTCAGTCACCCCGAGCGGATCACGGCGATCATCTCGCAGAACGGCAACGCCTATGAGGATGGCCTCAGCGACGGCTGGACACCGATCAAGGCCTATTGGCAGGATCCGTCGCCCGCGAATCGCAATGCGCTGCGCGCCTTCCTCACACCGGAAGCGACGCGCTGGCAGTACACGCATGGCGTCCCCGATCCGACGACCGTGTCACCGGACGGACAGAATCTCGACAATTTCTACCTTGCGCGCCCGGGCGCGGATGACGTGCAGCTCGATCTCATGGGCGACTACAAGAGCAACGTCGCGCTCTATCCCGCCTTTCAGGACTATTTCCGCAAGCACAAGCCGCCGTTCCTCGCGGTCTGGGGCAAGAACGATCCGTTCTTCATTCCGCCCGGCGCCGAAGCGTTCAAACGCGACAATCCGAGCGCCGTGGTGCAGTTCTTTGACACCGGTCATTTTGCGCTGGAGACGCACGCGAAGGAGATCGCGGACAGCATTCGTACCTTCCTGACGTAACGGGGGCTGTCCTCCGCGAAATTTACGCCGCCAGGCTCTGCTGATCGCGGAATGCACTGATCGCCATGTGGACGAGATGCAGCTTGCCCTTGACCGCCGGCGATATGTCGAAGGGATATGCGTCGCTCATCCCAAGCGAGCGGTTGAGTTCGTTGATGCTGCGGGCAAGCGGCATCCACAGGGCCAGGAGTGCCTCGAAGTCGCTCTCGAGATAGGGATCCGTCAAGGTCTGGCGGGCGCGCTCGTCGAGCGACAACGGCAAACCTGCCAGCGAGTCGAGCGTCGACACGATATGCAGGAAATGCGCGAACGTTTCCGCCCAATCCTCCCAGGGATGGGACGTGGCGTACTCGCTGATGAAGCCGCTTCGGTCGTATGAACGATCGGCGCGGCTGTAATAGGAGTTGATCGCAGCCTGATAGTCCTGCGCCTGGTCACCGAAGATCAGCTTGAACGGGGCCTGGAATGTCGTGCCGTCAACGAGCAGGTCCCAATAGAAGTGACCGATCTCGTGCCGGAAATGCCCAAGCAGCGTGCGGTACGGCTCCCGGAATGCCACGCGGCGAGATTCTCGCTCGACATCGTCGGCCTCCGCAAGACTGAGCGTGATCAGGCCCGAGAGATGCCCCGTCAGGATCGGACTGGCCTCGTCCGAGAGAATGTCGAACGCCAATGCTGCGCCGCTGCGCGATGCGAGCGGAAGCCTGAGGCGACTGAGATCATAGAGAAGACGGCGCTTGGCTTCCTCCATGCGGCGCCAGAGCATGACGTTTCTGGTGCTGCCGAGATTTGGCGTGGTGCGGGTGAGGCGGCATGAGCCGCAATACCAGTCCGCGCCCTCGACACACCAGTTGCAGCCGATGATCTCGCGGTTACGGCAAGCTTGATGAGATGCAAGTTTCGCCATCTCGATGCGCGAGGAATCGAACGCCAGCTCGGTGCTGCAATTCGCGCACGCGACGTGCTCGAACGAGACAGGATGGCGGCATGACGGGCACTGAAAAAATTTCACGTGGACTGGCCCCAGACAGACGGCACACCGGAACACCGGCCTGTCAATCGAACTTTTAACTCTTGCGACCGTCGCGGTTGCCGGCCAGCAACGCCCGCTGCGTTCGGAGCGCGTGCTGTCTCAACAGGCCGGCACGCGTCGCGCTCAACTGGCGCGATTGAGGCTGCGGCTTTTTCTCAAGGACATTTTCGGAAACAGGGCGACCGGCCCATGCCCGCTCGGGCTGAACCGCCATGGGGCCGACGTTTCGTTTCCTTGTCATGGTGTGACAACACCAGATCGGGTGCCGAGTTCCCTTCCTTCGACCGGCAGGTGCTCAAGCCTTGTCCTGTGCAGACGTCTGGCTTGTGCAGATACGACAATGCCGCCGTCGGGGTGACGGCGGCATTGTCAATTCAGCGGCTTGCCGCGAAGGGCTTAATTCCGGGGAGCCGTTGCCGCCGCCGACCGCGCCGGCCTGGGCGCACCGGGTTCAGCAACTGGAGCAGGTGCGCGCGAGCGCATGATTGCGGCGTCGATCTCGGCAATCACGCGGCGCTGTATCGCCTCGTTCTTGTCGATCGAGATGTGGCCGACGCCGGATCCCCGGACGTCGACATTGTCGAGCTTGCCGCGCAGGCCGGCCGCGGCCCGCACCGGCTCGCCGGGACCATCACCGATATAGATGTTGATGTAGCGTTCGGCGCCGGTAGAGAGTTTGGTCTTGAACACGGAGTCGAGGCCCACCGCGAGCTTCACGGGCACGCCGAGCTGGTTGAGCTTGGCGATCATGTCCGGCAGTGCGGTCGCGCCGGAGGAGTGTCCGACCAGCACGATGGTCTTGAGCCGGCCGGCCTTATAGGCGGTCGCGGCCTCATCGGCGAGCGACGACCACGACACGAAATTCGCGACGGTTACCGGGATGCCCTGCGCCTGAAGGCGGGCGCCGATCGTGTCGAGCCCGAGCGAGAAGATGTTGAGCACGCCGCGGAGCAGGTAGACATGCGTGGTCGCGACCGCAGCCTGGCTCGGCGCCGCCTTGGCGGTGGTCGGGCTGATGGCAACAGCTGACAGCAGGAGCAGGCCCATCGCCCACGCGCGGAAGGCGGACAACTGGCTCACGCCGGCGGTATGACGGCCGTTAAGACTCATCGATCTTTTCCCTGGGAATATGCTTCGCCGGAATCGTAGCCCTGGCCCGCTCGCAGACGCAACAAAGAGCCGCGTGAACGACGATCTTAGCAGCAAGCCGTGACCATCGCGCAACACTTACCCGAAACCTGCCACGGAAGGGCCTGTTTTGGGGCCATTTTTCTCCGGCTAATTGCAGCCGCGCAAGGGCCTTCCTATCTCAGGGCTCCGCTGACCCGCCCCTCCCGGCAGGTTCCAGCCTCCCTCCCCAGCCTTAGCCCCTCAGACTTGCGGCCATCATGTCCTCCATCATTTCCGTCGCCAATTTGTCGAAGACCTATGGGTCCGGCTTCAAGGCGCTCAAGAACGTCAATCTCGACATCAAGCGCGGCGAAATCTTCGCGTTGCTCGGCCCCAACGGCGCCGGCAAGACCACGCTGATCTCGATCATCTGCGGCATCGCCAATCCGAGCGAAGGCATGGTCCTCGTCGGCGGCGAGAACATCCAGACCTCCTATCGCAAGGCGCGCTCGCTGATCGGTCTGGTGCCGCAGGAATTGCACACCGATGCCTTCGAGAGCGTGTGGGCGACCGTGAGCTTCTCCCGCGGGCTGTTCGGCAAGCCGAAGAACCCCGATCATATCGAGAAGGTGCTGAAGGACCTCTCGCTGTGGGACAAGAAGGACAGCAAGATCATCACACTCTCCGGCGGCATGAAGCGTCGCGTGATGATCGCGAAAGCGCTGTCGCACGAGCCGCAGATCCTGTTCCTGGACGAGCCGACCGCCGGCGTCGACGTCGAGCTGCGCAAGGGCATGTGGGAGGTGGTGCGCACGCTCCAGCAATCCGGCGTCACCATCATCCTGACCACGCATTACATCGAGGAAGCCGAGGAGATGGCCGACCGCATCGGCGTCATCAACAAGGGCGAGATCGTGCTGGTCGAGGACAAGGCCACCTTGATGCAGAAGCTCGGCAAGAAGCGGCTGACGCTGCATCTGCAAGGCAAGCTCGATGCCCTGCCGGAGAGCCTCGGGCATTACGAGCTCGACCTCTGCGACGGCGGCGCCACGCTGGTCTACGACTACGACACCAAGGGCGAGCGCACCGGCATCACCAGCCTGCTCGGCGACCTCCGCACCGCCGGCATCCGCTTCAACGATCTCGACACGACGCAATCGTCGCTCGAGGACATCTTCGTCGATCTCGTGAGGGCGTCATGAACTACCGGGCTGTCCGCGCCATCTATCTGTTCGAAATGGCGCGCACCTGGCGAACGCTGCTGCAAAGCATCGTGTCGCCGGTGGTCTCGACCTCGCTGTATTTCGTGGTGTTCGGCGCGGCCATCGGCTCGCGCATCAGCCAGGTCGAGGGCGTCAGCTACGGCACCTTCATCGTGCCGGGCCTGATCATGCTCTCGGTGCTGACGCAGAGCATCGCCAACGCCTCGTTCGGCATCTACTTCCCGAAATTCACCGGCACGATCTACGAGATCCTGTCGGCGCCGATCTCCTATTTCGAGATCGTGCTCGGCTATGTCGGCGCGGCGGCGACCAAATCGATCGTCCTCGGCCTGATCATCCTCGCCACGGCCGGCCTGTTCGTGCCGCTGCACATCCATCATCCGGTCTGGATGCTGGCCTTCCTGGTGCTGACGGCGGTGACGTTCAGCCTGTTCGGCTTCATCATCGGCATCTGGGCCGACGGGTTCGAAAAGCTGCAGATGATCCCGATGCTGGTGGTGACGCCACTGACCTTCCTCGGCGGCAGCTTCTATTCCATCGACATGCTGCCGCCCGCCTGGCGCACGGTGGCGCTGCTCAATCCGGTCGTCTATCTGATCTCCGGCTTCCGCTGGAGTTTCTACGAGATCGCGGACGTCAGCATGGCCGTCAGCATCGGCATGACGACGGCGTTCCTGGTGATCTGTCTGGTGGTGATCTGGTGGATTTTCCGCACGGGGTATCGGTTGAAGAACTGACCGAGAGGCGCAGCCCGGATGGAGCGTAAGCGTAATCCGGGACAGGCGCGGCTTTCAGACGATAGAGGCCCCGAATTGCGCTTCGCTCCATCCGGGCTACGACGACATCACCGATAGCAGTGGAAGCGGTTGTATCCGTCGTAATAGCCGCGGCAGCGACGGTGTCCGCGATGGGGAATGCCGAACACCCCCTCGACCGCGCCGACGGCACCGCCGACACCGGCGCCGACCGCACCACCCACCACGCCGCCGACGGGGCCGGCGATCCGGTTGCCTTCATAAGAACCTTCCTGGGCGCCCCGAACGATGCCTTGGGCATGACCAGGCTGTGGGACGCAGGACAGCGCGGCCAGAATGGCGGCACCAGCGAAGAGCAGACGGAAAGGCAGACCAGCCGGCCGTGAAGCGGCGGCGACGCAAACTTTGTTCATCTTCATTCCCAAAGGTAAAACCGGCCGCGGAAGCCGCCGGTCGAGGCAGGTCACTCCTAACCCCGATGCAGCCAAATGGTTGCGCCATTGTGACGAATTGTCGGCGTTGTGAACGCATCTCCGGCTCGCGAAAATGTCAGCACCGCCGCTGGCGTTGCGGCACAAAGCGGCCTTGCTTACGCCGGGCGTCCCGTTAACGATGGGTGGGCAGGCCGCTGGAACGAAAGCCGGATTGCAGGCATAATGCACGCCGGGGGACGGAGAGCCGCGGCGCCTAGTGTGAACAGGCCGGAGGCCACGAGTCAGATGCGTTCGTTTTTTATTGCTTTCACCTCCCTGATGCTTTTGAGCGCGGGCACCGCGCAGGCCAAGGTCGAGATCACGGTCGACAAGGACAATCAGCAGATGACCGTCGCCGTCGACGGCGTCGCGCGCTACCACTGGCCGGTGTCGACAGGCATCCCCTCGCGGGAGACGCCGAACGGCGCGTTCCGCACCTTCCGCATGGAAGAGGATCACTATTCCAAGGAATTCGACGACGCGCCGATGCCGCACGCGATCTTCTTCACCAAAGTCGGGCACGCCATCCACGGCACCGACTCGGTCGGCCGGCTCGGCACGCCCGCCTCGCATGGCTGCGTGCGGCTGTCGCGCCAGAATGCCACGACGCTCTACGCGCTGGTGCAGCAGCAGGGCGTGCTCAACACCACGGTAACGCTGACCGGTTCGGCGCAGGTGGCGCTCGCGCGCAATCCGCGTGGCCGCAACCCCACGGCCGTGGCCCGCGCGCCGCAGCCCGCCGAAGAGCAGTACGCCACATCAGGCGATCCCGTGAACCTGACGCCTCAGGCCGCACCTGCCCGCCGCTACATGCCGCAGGATGACAACTACATCTATCCGGCCGACGGCAGCGACACCGTCGCGCGCTACCCCGCCCCGCGCGGCAGCCGTCCGCTCTATGACGCACAGGTCTATCAGCAGCAGCCGCAGCAATATTACAATCAGGGCTACGGTACCTATTATCAGCCGCAGCCCCGGCAGGTTTACCAACCGCGTGGCTATTACTACCAGAATTGACCTATCTGAACGCGGCGTTGCCGCGCCAGCGAATCAGAAAGCCGCCGCCGCGACCGGCGCTTGCCGCAGTCGACCGCAGGAATAGCGCCAGCCGGTGCGCGGATCGGGCACCGGCCGACGCAAGGAAGCAACAGTCCACAACCTTCAACGCAGCGGCGACCCGGCAAAATTGACAACCGGAGGGTCGCCCGTATTGTCGTTCCCATTGTTTCTGGGACATGACATGACACGCGAGCAGATTTCGGATTTCTGCGTTAACGCCCTGGCAAATATCCTGCGAATTTCGAGGGACCGCGTCGACCTCGGCACGAAGTTCAGCCGCCTCGGCCTCGATTCGGCGATGCTGGTCTACCTGATGATGGAACTCGAGGAGAAGCTCGACCTCGAACTATCGACAGACGACTTCTACGACCATCCGACCGTTGAGGCGCTGTCGCGATTTCTCGCCGACAAGCGCGCAATCCGCCCCGCCGCCTGAGGGCGGCTGAAGCCGACGCAACCCATGGAAACCTTCCGCTCGCTCGTGGCAGTGCTGGCCCGGCGTGCGGCGGACCAGGCCGACGACTGCGCCTATGTCTTCGTCTCCGATCGCGGGACGGAGGAAGCTGCCCTCACCTTTCGACAGCTGCACGATGCCGCGGGCGCGCTCGCGTCACGACTGACCGCGACCGCGCGTCCCGGCGACCGCGCCATCCTGGTGTTTCCGCCCGGCATCGAGTTCATGGTGGCGTTCTTCGGCTGTCTGATGGCCGGCATCATCGCCGTGCCGATGATGATGCCGCGGCGAAACAGCGCGCGCGATGCCAGCGCCGCGATACTCGCCAATTGCACGCCGGCGGTGGCGCTGACCAATTCGGCCGTCTTGCTCCGTGGTGATCTGCGGGCACGCTTCGAGCAAGCGGACATTCGCTGGATCGAGGTCGATCTCGCCGCGGCCGACGGTGAGACAATCGAACTGCCGGAGCCGGCGCCGGACGATATCGCCTTCCTGCAATACACCTCCGGCTCTACCTCCGAGCCCAAAGGCGTGATGGTGAGCCACGCCAATCTGCTCGCTAATCTCGAGATGATCCGGCTCGCGCTCGGCAACACCCGGCAATCGACTTACGTCAATTGGGTGCCGCTCTATCACGACATGGGGCTGATCCTGAACGCACTGCAGGCGCTCTATGTCGGCGCGACCTGCGTGCTGATGGCACCGAATGCGTTCATGCAGCGGCCGCTCGGCTGGCTGCGCGCGATCTCGCATTATCGCGCCGAAGTGGCGTGCAGCCCGAATTTCGGCTTCGACCTCTGCGTCAGCCGCTATCGCGCCGACCAGATGGAGGGCATCGACCTGTCCTCGCTGGGGATCGCGCTGAACGGCGCAGAGCCGGTGCATGCGGAGACCATCGATCGGTTCGTCCGGACATTCGCGCCGCACGGCTTCGATCCGCGCGCGATGTACCCCGCCTACGGCATGGCGGAAGCGACGCTCCTGATTTCCGGCGGAAGCCGCGGCGGCGGTCATGTCACCCGCAGCGTGAGCCGCACGGCGCTTCAGGCGCATACGGCGGAGGCGCCTGCCGACGCCGAAGATACGCAGGTCGCCGTCGGCTGCGGCCGCGCACTCACCGGCGAGCGGATCGCCATCGTGGACGCAGAGAGCCACACACGCCTGCCCGCGGACCGCGTCGGCGAGATATGGGTGAGTGGGGCCAATATTGCCCGTGCCTATTGGCGCAACGACGAGGTGACGCGCGAGGGGCTCAATGCGCGGATTTCCGGCGAAAATGGAGCGTGGCTGCGCACCGGCGACCTCGGCTTCGTCGACGCCACCGGCGAATTGTACGTCACGGGACGGATCAAGGACCTCATCATCATCCGCGGCATCAACCATTATCCGCAGGACGTCGAGCGCACGGTGCAATCGCTCGACGGAGCTTTGCGCGAAAATTGCGGCGCGGCGTTCTCGGTGCCGGACGAGACCGGCGAAGAAACACTCGTCATCATTCAGGAAGTCGAGCGCACCGCGCGCCACTCGATCGACACTGAAGCGATCAGGGGCCTGATTCGCGAGGCCATCGCCGACAACCACGAACTCTCCGCGCGCCACATCGCGCTGATCCGGCCCGGCACGCTGCCGAAGACCACCAGCGGCAAGATCCAGCGCAAGCTGGCACGCAAGCTCTGGCTCGATGGCGGTTTTGAGCAGTTCGGCTGAGCCGGCTCAGAAATCGATCTTCGCGCTTTCCCCATCGCGCAGGCTCGCAGCGATCCCCTGCTCGATCTTGCGCGCGAGGATTGGACGATAGTGGATGAAGTCGGCAAAATTGGCGCGGTCGCGCGTGAGATCGTTGTCAACGCGGTAGCTGATGAAATTGCTGCGCGGTCGGCCCGCGACCACTTTTTTCAGCGCGGCGTCGCAGGCGCTGCGCTCGAGGGCGGCTTCCGTGCCGGGCTTCGGCACAGTGGTTGCGAAGGTCGGCGGCACGATGATGACGACGGGCACATCGGCCGGCAATGTCCTGACGATATCGGCCAGCGCAGCGATCTCGGGAAATGTCGCCCGCATCCCGGCAGACGAGGACGCCGCCGGATCCCTGGGCCAGCCGACTTCCTTGAATTGACCCGGCGGCCAGATGTCCTCATAGCTGACAAAGCCGTTGGGATTCATCCGCGGTCGCCGGCCAAGCCCGATGCTGATCCGCTGAAAAGCGTGCTCGATCGCCTGCCAGGAGATCAGCCGTGCAGCGTAGGTGACGACGCTTCTGTCATAGAGCCAGCCGGGGAATGGGACGCCGCCCTCCTCCTTCACCCGGGCATGCGCGCACCAGCCGGGGTCAGTCACGATCACCAGTGCGCCGACCTCCCGGTGATTCCGCAGGAAAAAGTCCAGCACCGCGAGTTCCTGGCGGGGAAACGCACCGGTCATGTAGAGCTGCACGAATCGCAGGCCGGTTGCGCGCGACAATTCCATCGGCTCGATCATCTGCGCCGTCGAGTTGCCCAGGATGGCGGCATTGAAATCCGGATTCCTGGCGCGGCTCGCGGCCGTGATCTGGGTGAGACGATTGTCGACGCCGTCGATACCGAGCAGGCCGAGCTTGCCGCTGTCATAGGGATCGACCACCACCACGAGTGCGAGCACCAGCAGCGCAGCCCCGATCAGCGTGCCCAGACACGCGAGCAAGCTCCGGCCCCAGCCGGGGTCGGTCTCAGAACTTGAAGTAGACGAAGTCATGCAGATTCCGACCACCCATATGGAGCAGCAATGCGAATAGCCCAAGACCGAGCAGAGCCGCGAGCCACGGATTGGGACGGCGCGTGAGCACCGCCACGATGTCCTGGCTCGCCGGCAGCAGGAAGGCGAACAGCGGCGCTGCAATCAGCGGCCACAAATGCTTTCCGCGCTCGAGCGGCAGCGGCGAAATCAGCCCGGCGAAGACATGCCATGCCGCCTCCACCGATCCCACGCGAAAAATCACGCCGGTCGCGAGCACGAACAGCACGGTGAGCGCCCAGCCGAGCCATGACGGGAACTCCGGGCCATAGCGACGCCACAGCGTGCAGGCGACCAGCGCAAGCCCGTGCAGCACGCCCCACAACACGAAGGTCCAGCTCGCGCCGTGCCAGAGGCCGCACAGCGCCATCGTAATCATCATGGCGGCGAAAAACTGCACGGGCAGCCAGCGCCGCGGCAAAAGACGCAGGTTGACCAGCGGATAAAACACGTAGTCGCGCAGGAACAGCATCAGGGTGATGTGCCAGCGCTGCCAGAAATCCTGGATATTGGTCGAGCGCAACGGCGCATTGAAATTGTATGGCAGCTGTACGCCGAACAAGAGGCCGAGGCCGATTGCGATGTCGGAATAGCCGGAGAAATCGAACAGGATCTGGAAGGAGAAGCAGAAGGCGAGCCAGGCGTCACCGCTCGCGAGCGGCCCGTTCGCTGCCTGCGCGTAGATGGGATCGAGCAGATGCGCGAGGCCGTCGGCGATCACGATTTTTTCAAACAGGCCGATCGCGATGAAACAGGTCGCGACGCAAAACTGGCGCTGCCAGCCCGGAACGTAGACCTGCCTGCCGAACTGATGCATCACCTCCGACCAGCGCGCCAGCGGGCCCGCGATCGCCTGCGGGAAGAAGACGATGTAGAGCGCGTAGCGGTCGAGCGCATAGAGCGGCGCCCTGCCGCGCTTCAGGTCGACCAGATACATGATGTGGTGGAAGGTGAAGAAGGAGATGCCGAGCGGCAGCCCGACGTCGAGCACCGGCAGCGTCGTACCGAGCACGAGACCCAGATTAGCGAGAAGGAAGTTGGCGTACTTGAACAGCGCCAGCACCGCGAGATCGAGCCCGATCACCAGCGTCAGCACCGCCGGCCACTTCACGCGCCCATAGGCGACCGAAGCGAGCCAGTTGATCGCGATCGAGCCGACCAGGAGCATGATGAAGGACGGGCTGCCCCAGGCATAGAAGGAGAGCGACAGCGCGACCTGCACGCCGATGCGCAACCGCGGATAGGGATCGGCCAGGCGATAGATCAGCAGCGCCGCGGGCAGGAAGACCAGGAGAAAGGGATAGTCGTTGAACAGCATCGGTTCATAGCCGCGCCATCGCCGGGGTGAGCCGGCGGATGATGCTCAGCCCGTTTCGAGGTCGGGCGCAGCGTCACCCGGCTGCCGCAGCATGCGTCGCGCAATCTTCTCTTCGCTCGGCACCTTGACGTCCCAGGCCAGTCCCAGCGCCTCCAGCGCCCTGATGAAGATGAAGCCCGGATCGAACTCGAACCAGCGCAGGCCGAAGGCCGCGGAGTAGGGAAAGGCATGGTGGTTGTTGTGCCAGCCCTCGCCCCAGGCAAGCCAGGCCATCACGCCGAGATTGCGGCTGTTGTCGTCGCGGGTGACGAAGGGCTGCGCGCCAAAGCTATGCATCACGGAGTTGATGGCGGACATGGTCTGCTCGACCACGAACATGCGCACCACGCCGCCCCAGAGCAAGCCGGTCAGCACGCCCCACAGGCTCATCGTGGCGAGGCCGCCGATCGCGGCCGGCAGCACCAGGCCGAGACCGACCCAAGTGTAATAGTAGCTGTTGACGGCAACCAGCCTGCGATCCGCTATCAGGTCCGGGACATAGTGCGCAACGTTGGGATAATCGTGTTCGATCATCCAGGTCAAATGCGCGTGCAGGAAACCGCGCAGGCGGCCGAACGCGCCGTCGCCATGCAGCCGCGGCGAATGCAGATCGCCGTCGTGATCGGACAATTCGTGGTGCCGGCGGTGCATTGCCGCCCAGGACAGCATGGGGCCGCGGCCGGCCATCGATCCCATCACGACCAGGATCGCACTCATCGCCGTGGAGGTCGCGAAGGCGCGGTGGGTGAAGAGCCGGTGATAGCCGACGGTGAGGCCGAGGCCGGTGACCAGCCAGAAGCCGACGAACAAGCCCAGTTCCACCGCGCCGATCGGGCGGTAGAACAGAAGCACCAGTGCCAGCAGCGTGCCGAGGAAGGGCAAGACGTCGAAGATGATGAAATGCCGGCGCTGCATCCGGCGAAAATGCCGGCTACGGATAATTCGATGATCGCGTTGCTGCTGCACGGGCGGGATTCCAGGGCACCGACTATGAGTACATACCCCCGCGACGGCTACAACCCAAGCCACCGCCGAAGCCACCGCCCAAGGTTTCAACAGCCACGAAAGCCTATACAATCGGCCGGACGCGCCAAAACGCGTTGAAATATCGCCCCTTTCCCCTTGCCCCACGAGCCGCCATGCCGTCACGTGCTGCGACGATCTTGACGTGCTGTCACTTCTCATTTCGGGACCGGCCATGGGGGCTGATTTGGCATTCGATTCGGAGGCTCACCGCGGCGGGCGGGGACTGCTGCCGGAAAACACGCTTCCCGCGTTCGCCAACGCGCCCGACCTGCTGCGACAGGTCGCGGGTGAGAAGGCAATTGCGTTGCCCTCGGGGACACCGGTGGAGCCGTGAGGCAAGTCTCGTGTCCCGGACGCGGTGCAGCGTGCAACGCTGCTCCGCAGAGCCGGGACCCAGAAGCTGCGATGGGCCCCGGCTCTGCAGCGCATCGCTAAAGAAGCGCTGCGCTGCGTCCGGGGCACGAGAGTGTTGCCATGTCGTCCCTACTCCCCGTCCCGCAAGCGCCGGTACAGCGCGCCCAAAATGTTGGAGTAGTCGTCGGTCCAGACCCGCACCCTGTCGTCGGCTTCGGTCTGCTCCCATGCTTTCGACGATGCGAGCCTGCCGACGTCGGCATCCTCGCGGGCGGAGATGACGACGTCGGTCGAGAAGATGTAGTCGCCATCGCGCCCCGAATCCTCGTTGTAGACCCAGCTCTTGAGATCGTTGGCATCGGCGATGCCGACCACGACGGTCTCGAGATCGAGGTGGCGGTTGGAGACGTGCATCACCACGGCGCCGTGCGGAGCGAGCTTGTCCTTGTAGATCTTCATCGCCTCTTCGGTCGCAAGATGGATCGGGATCGCATCCGACGAATAGGCGTCGACGATGATGAGATCATAGGCGCCGTCCGGCTCCTTCGCGAAGGTGAGGCGGGCATCGCCGATCACCGGCTTCAGGCCCGGCATGCAGCTCGAGATGTAGCGGAAATTCTTCGGATCGCTTGCCGCGTCGACCATGGACTGGTCGATCTCGAAGAATGTCCAGCTCTCGTTTGGCTCGGCGGCGCAGGCGAGCGTGCCCGATCCGACGCCGATCGCGGCGACCTTCAGCGGCGCGCCCTTGCGCTCGCGGATCGCGGTGACGGCCTGACCGATGCCGCCGTCCCTGTGATAGTAGGTGATCGGCTCGGGCCGGCCGGTGACCGGCGTGCCGTCATTGTTGAGGAAGCGCTCGGCGCCGTGGATCGTAGTGCCGTGCATCAGCACATGGAAATAGCCGCCGGGCGTCACCACGATCTTGTGCACGCCGAAGAAGCTGCGCACCGTGGTGACGCGGCCTTCGTCCGCCGGATAAACCCGGATCAACGCCAGCGCCAACGCGACGGTGGCGAATATCTTCCAGCGGCCGGCGTTGACCGCCAGCGCCAGCAGCGCGGCGAGCACGCCGACACCGCCGGCCATCCAGACCCGGTGATCCTCGAACCAGGTCGACAGCCCGCCCGTCGTGATGGACGGAGCAACGAGGACGACGGCGAGCACGGCAAGCGCCAGCCAGTACCATTTGACGATGCCCGCCAACCGCTCGTTCGCGGGCGGCCGGCACAGCGCGGCAAGCGCGACCAGGATCGGGTATTCGGCGATCCAGGAGAATGTGAACGGCGCAACGAGCCCTGCGAACAGGCCGCCGACCATGCCGCCGAACGACAACGCGACATAGAATCCGGTGAGATATTTCGCGGCCGGCCGGGTCCGCGCCAATTCGCCGTGGCAGGCCATCGCGATGACGAAGAAGCACAATTGATGCCCGCCGAGCGTCAGCAGCAGGTTCTGCTCGCCGCCGAACGCCAGCAGGAAGACGACGCCCGCGATCGCGACCGGCTGGAGCATCAGCATCCATTTGTGCGGCAGCAGCGGCCGCGACTGGAACACCACCACCCAGGTCAAGAGGTACAGCGACAGCGGCAGCACCCACAGCAGCGGCGCGGCCGCAACGTCGGTCGAGATGTGCGCGGTGACGGCGATGAGCAGGCCCGACGGCACTCCGGCGAGGAATATCCAGCGCAGCCGTGTCATGAAACCGGGCGCCGGCGCATTCAAATCCTCGGTTCGCGCGTCGACCATGGCCAGTTTCGGCGAGCGCAACAGCAGCACGCCGCATGCGGCGATCAGGAGGATCAGAATGCCGTAACCGCCGGTCCAGAGCCGGTTCTGCGTGTGCAGCGTGAACATCGGCTCCAGCAGGAACGGATAGGACAGCAGGGCGAGGAAGCTGCCGATGTTGGAGGACGCATAGAGGAAATAGGGATCATGTCCGGCAGGATGCCCGGTGCGGACGAACCAGGCCTGCAGCAACGGATTGTTGGCGGCGAGCGCGAAGAACGGCAGCCCGATCGAGATCACGAACAGGCCGAGCAGCCAGACCGCGTAGCCCGAGCCGGGCGGCTCGCCATAGGCCGAGGCGATGCCGAGCGGCAGCGTGGCGAAGGCTGCGATCAGCAGCAGGAGATGCACCACCACCGGAACGATGCGGTTCCTCACCTGCATCAACACATGCGCATAGGCGTAGCCCGCCAGCAGCAGCGATTGGAAGAACACCATCGCCACCGACCACACCGCCGGCGAGCCGCCGAGCCGCGGCAGGACCATCTTCGTGAACAGCGGCTGCACCGAGAACAGCAACAGCGCGCTGACGAAGATCGCGGCGGTGTAGACCGTCAGCAGCAGCCGGTTACGCGACGAGGACGGCTGCTCCGTGGCGGCGGGTTGCACGATCGAATCCATGGAAGCTCCGGCATAATCCCGGCGGGCGCCGGGCGCGCGCAATGGAGCACAAGGCGCCTGAACGGGCAATAAAGGGTCTCGTGATGTTGCAGAGGGAAATGCTTGATATACAGATGTCATTCCGGGGCGCCTCGAAGAGGCGAACCCGGAACCTAGAGATTCCGGGTTCGATGCTGCGCATCGCCCCGGAATGACACCAGGGAATCATGAGCGAAACCGACGTCGTCATCATCGGCGCTGGCCATAACGGCCTCACCTGCGCGGCCTATCTTGCGATGGCCGGCTTGCGCGTGCGCGTGGTCGAGCGCCGCAAGGTGGTCGGCGGGGCCGCGGTCACGGAGGAATTTCATCCCGGCTTCCGCAATTCGGTCGCGGCCTACACCGTGAGCCTGCTCAATCCGCAGGTGATCCGTGACTTGCAGCTGGCCGAACAGGGCCTGCGCATCGTTGAACGGCGCGCGCAGAATTTTCTGCCCGCGGCGGACGGCAGCTATCTCCTTACCGGCGAGGGGCGGACGCAGGCGTCCGTCGCGCGGCTGAGCGCGCATGACGCAAATGCGCTCGACGGGTTTTCGCGCGACCTGGAAGATATCGCCGACGTGCTCCGGCAATTCGTGCTGCGCGCGCCGCCAAACCTGCTCGATGGTTTCGGCACGGCCTCGATCCGCGAAGCCGTGAACGCATTCCAGAGCGCCAACATCCTGCGTGGGCTGTCGCTGGAGCAGAGCCGCAGCCTGCTCGATCTCTTCACGCGCTCAGCCGGCGAGATGCTGGACGAACGTTTCGAGCATGATCTGGTCAAGGCGCTGTTCGGCTTCGATGCCATCGTCGGCAATTATGCCAGCCCTTACGCCGCGGGCTCGGCCTATGTGATGCTGCATCACGCCTTCGGCGAGGTGAACGGCAAGAAGGGCGTCTGGGGTCACGCCATCGGCGGCATGGGCGCGATCACGCAAGCCATGGCGCGCGCCGCACGCGACCGCGGCGTCGTGATCGACACCGATGCGGGCGTGCGCGAGGTCATCGTCGAGCGCGACCGCGCGGTCGGTGTGGCGCTGGAGAACGGCACGACCATCCGCGCGAAATATGTCGCGGCCAACGTCAATCCGAAGCTGCTCTACACGCGGCTGGTCGCCGCCGATGCGCTGCCGGCCGACTTCCTCGCCCGCATCCGGCACTGGAAGAACGGCTCCGGCACCTTTCGCATGAACGTCGCGCTGGACCGCCTGCCCTCCTTCACGGCGCTGCCGGGCGACGGCGATCATCTCACCTCGGGCATCATCCTGGCCCCTGACCTCGGCTACATGGACCGCGCCTTTCTCGATGCCCGGGCATACGGCTGGAGCCGGGAGCCCGTGGTGGAAATGCTGATCCCCTCGACGCTCGACGACACGCTCGCGCCCGCAGGACAACATGTCGCGAGCCTGTTCTGCCAGCACGTCGCGCCGGAGCTTCCTGATGGAAAGTCGTGGGACGACCATCGCGACGAGGTCGCCAACCTCATGATCGCGACGGTGGACAAATACGCGCCGGGTTTTGCGACAAGCGTGCTCGGCCGCCAGATCCTGTCACCGCTCGATCTCGAACGGCAGTTCGGCCTGCTCGGCGGTGACATCTTCCACGGCGCGCTGACGCTGAACCAGCTGTTTTCGGCGCGGCCGATGCTGGGCCACGCCGATTATCGCGGGCCCGTGAAGGGCCTCTATCATTGCGGCTCCGGCGCCCATCCCGGCGGCGGCGTCACCGGCGCGCCCGGCCACAACGCCGCGCAGACGATCCTGAGGGATCACCGGTCGTTGTTCGGTAGCCGTGGATAAGCCTGTGGATGGGCTGTGGACAGACTGTTGGCAGAGCTGTGGAAGAGGGGTGGGTTGCGCCCGTCCAAGCCTGGTACAAGTTGGTGGAAAATCCGGGGATGAACGGCGGGATAATCCGTGGACAAAGTCCGGAAAAACCGCCGGATAGCCTGTGGGCATTCTGTGCAAGCCAATCCCAAAAACGACTTCGCCCGTCAGGGGAATCCCCCGACGGGCGCGGCTCGGAAGCAGTCGTATGGAGAATTGGCCCCGCCGGGAAATGGAAGGCGGAAATTACTTCAAGGAGCTGCTAATCGAAGTGAACTTCTCGTTCATCGTGGTGCCCAGGCCGTTCACCACGGTGATGATCGCCAGCGCGATACCGGCTGCGATCAGGCCGTATTCGATTGCGGTTGCACCTGAATCGTCGGTCCAGAACTTCAAAATCATGCGCTTCAAGTCTCGCCTCCTATTCCATTTAGAGCTGTGTGGGTTGTCCAACACCCGCAAATCTACGTCCTACAACCTGCGGTCGGGTTAACCTCCGGAACGCAAGTTATGGGAAAAATTGGGAACAAAAGTTCCAAAAATTGAACCGGACGGAACCCTGAGAATGCAGCCTTCCCCCACACATCGCGCCAGTTTTTCGATGGGCAGCGAGATCGCCGCCAGGCGCATTGTCGACGTCCTCACCGAAATGTTCTTCGAGGACGATGCGGCGATCGCCGCCTTCGAGCAGCCGAACGGACAATGGGACGTCGCGCTGCATTTCGCGAACGCGCCGGACCGGGCGTGGCTGCGCGAACTCGTTGCAACCTCAGCAGGAAATGAGATCGCGGACACGCTCGCCTTCGACACCGTCGAAGCCAGGGACTGGGTCAAGTCGAGCCTGGAAGATCTCGTCCCGGTGCCGGCCGGGCGCTTCGTCGTCCATGGCAGCCATGACCGCGACCGCGTGGCGCCAAACAAGCTCGCCATCGAGATCGAGGCGGCTCTCGCCTTCGGCACTGGCCATCACGGCACCACACGCGGCTGTTTACTTCTGCTTGACCATGTCCTGAAAAGCACCCGGCCCGGCCGCGTGCTCGACCTCGGCACCGGGACCGGCGTGCTGGGGATAGCGGCGGCGAAGGCGCTGCATCGCGCGGTGCTGGCCTCCGACATCGACCCGGCCTCGGTCAAGGTGGCAGCCGAGAACGCCTTGTTGAACGAGGTCGGTCACCATGTGCGCGTGATCCGCGCCACCGGCTTCGCTGCGGCTGATTTCGGCAGATGCGGTCCGTTCGACCTGGTGCTGGCCAACATCCTTGCCAATCCGTTACGGCAATTGGCGGGCCCGATGACGCGCCACCTCGCCCCTGGCGGGCGCGTCATCCTATCCGGCCTGTTGACGCCCCAGGTCCCCGCCGTGATCGCCGCCTACCGCGCACGCGGCCTCGTGCCTCTGAAGCACTTGCGGATCGAGGGGTGGAGCAGCCTGTTGCTGCGGAAGATGGGGTGAGTACGGGTGCTGCCGTAGATGCCGCTACTTTGACGCCTTCTCGTCCCGGCGCATCGTGCGCTCGGCCTGCGAGGCGCGCCTCGCGCGGCGTTCGGCGAAACGCTCGATCATCTGGTTGATGAGGCCGCGCGGTTTCTTCGGTGTCGCCGCAGTCGGAGCGCGGCGCACCGGCGGCGTAATCTTCTCAAACGTGAACGCTGGCATCGAGTGTCCCCTCGTCGTTGAGATGAACAACTTGCTCGAATTTCCCTGTTATCCGGACGAAGCGCAACTGCCGCATCCTGTACTCCACTCAATTCGAATGGAACTTGTTCAAGCACAGTCCATGCCAGATGCGACCTCAAATGCGTCTACATTGCGGACTGATCCGCATGATCCTAAAGTGATCCACCATGTTCGAAGCGCACTTCCAGACATTCGAGGAGCCCGAGGCCGGCGTCGCATTGACGGCCCGGCTGGCCGCGCTCCGTGAAGAACTCGCCCGCCGCAAGCTGACCGGTTTCGTGATTCCACGCGCCGATCAGCAGCAGAATGAGTATGTGCCGCCGTCGGAAGAGCGTCTGGCCTGGCTGACCGGTTTTACGGGCTCGGCGGGACTGGCGGTGGTGCTGACGCACGAGGCCGCGGTCTTCGTCGATGGCCGCTACACGATCCAGGCGGCCAAGCAGGTCGATTCAAGGGCCTGGGCCGTGGAGTCTCTGATCGATCCCCCGCCGGAAAGCTGGATGTCGGCACACCTGAAGGCCGGCGACCGCCTAGGATTTGATCCGTGGCTGCACACTTTTGCGGCAGCCGAGCGTTTGTCCGCCGCCTGCACCAAGGCCGGTGCCGAGCTGGTCGCCGTCGACAGCAATCCGGTCGATGCGATCTGGCAGGACCGGCCACAGCCGCCGATTGCGCCGGTCACGGTGCACGGGATGCAACATGCCGGCGTGACTGAAGCCGAGAAGCTGACGCAGATCAGGAGCGAGATCGGCAAGCTCGGCGTCGATGCGTTGGTGCTGTCCGACAGCCATGCCGTGGCCTGGACCTTCAACATCCGCGGCGCCGACGTCGCGCATACGCCGCTGCCGCTGTCCTATGCGCTGGTGCCGAAGGACGGCCGTCCCACCATCTTCATCGATCACCGCAAGCTCTCCAATCTGACCCGCGACCATCTCGAGCAGTCCGCCGACGTGCGCGAGCCCGATGCGATGGCGCCGACGCTGATGGCGCTCGCCAAGAGCGGTGGATCGATTGCGCTCGACAATGCGACCGCGGCCGACGCGCTTAGCCGGCTGATCACGGGCGCCGGCGGCAAGCCGGTGCGCGGCAGCGATCCGATCGCGCTGCTCAAAGCGGTCAAGAACCCGACCGAGATCAAGGGCACGCAAACGGCGCATCGGCGCGATGCCGTGGCGCTGGCGCGCTTCCTTGCCTTCATCGACCGCGAGGCGGCAAGCGGGAAGCTCACCGAGATCGACGCGGTCGAGGCGCTGGAGACGTTCCGCCGCGACACCGGCGCGCTGAAGGACGTGTCGTTCCCGACCATATCGGGCACCGGCCCGAATGGCGCCATCGTGCACTACCGCGTCACCCGCAAGAGCAACCGGCGGATCGTGCCTGGCGATCTGCTGCTGATCGATTCAGGTGCACAATATGAAGACGGCACCACCGACGTCACCCGCACCATGGCCGTGGGCGAGCCGACCGACGAGATGCGCGACCGCTTCACGCGTGTGCTGCGCGGCCACATCGCAATCGCCCGCGCGATCTTTCCCGACGGCGCCACCGGCGCGCAGCTCGACACGCTGGCACGGCAATATCTCTGGGCCGCCGGCGTCGATTTCGAGCATGGCACCGGCCACGGCGTCGGCAGCTATCTCTCGGTGCACGAAGGACCGGCGCGGATATCGAAGCTCGGCACCACGCCGCTGAAGCGCGGCATGATCCTGTCCAACGAGCCCGGCTACTACAAGACCGACGGTTTCGGCATCCGCATCGAGAACCTCGAACTGGTGGTCGCGGCCGACATCAAGGGCGCGGAAAAATCGATGAACGCGTTCGAGACCCTGACCCTGGCACCGATCGACCGCCGGCTGATCGATGTGGCCATGCTGGGCAAGGACGAGCTCGACTGGCTCAATGCCTACCATGCGCGCGTCAGGGCCGAGGTGCGGCCGGCGCTGGACGCGACGACGAAGGCCTGGCTGGACCAGGCCACGGCGGAGCTGAAGGCGTAAGCGCGTCGTCGCGAAGCCGCATGGCACCACGCGCTTTGTGCAAGGCTGCTTCTCCACCACAGCTGTCATGCTCCGCGAAAGCGGGGCATCCAGTACGCCGCGGCCTCTCGATTCAATCACGACTGCCTCTGGAATACTGGATTCCCCGCCTTCGCGGGGAATGACACCGAGTTTTTGACGCGAGCAGCGCGCCCAATTCATCGTCATCGCGCTGTCATTGTTACCCTCCCGGAATCCGTATAGCCGCATTCCGAAACGCCGATATCCGTCTTGCGCGAGCGCGCTACAGTCCGATTCGAATTTCCACGAGACGGACACGCATGCACGGCATGATCAGCAAGCCGCCGGAAACGGCGAAGAACCTCGCGACCTCGCGCCTGGTGTTGCTGCTGCTCGTCGTCATGACCGGGATCGCGCCGATCTCGCTTTACATGCTGGTTCCGGCGCTGCCGGTGCTGGCGACGACATTTGGCAGCGACATCTCGGTCGCGCAGATGACGGTGTCGCTGTACATGGTCGGCATCGCGCTGTCGCAACTCATCATGGGTCCGCTGTCGGACCGTTTCGGGCGGCGCCCGGTGCTGCTCGGAGGACTGGCGCTGATGGTGGTCGCCAGCGTCGCCTGCATCTTCGCGGAAACCCTGCCGCAGCTGATCGCCGCACGCTTTTTCCAGGCGCTGGGCGGCGCCGCCGGCATGGTGGTGAGCCGCGCCATCATCCGCGACATCTACGAGCGCGATCGCGTCGCCTCGATGATCAGCCTCGTCGTCGCGGCGCTGATGATCGGGCAGATGGTCTCCCCGCTCACCGGCGGCCTGATCGAAACCGCATTCGGCTGGCGCGCGATCTTCTACGCCATCACCGTCGCCGCGATCATCGTCGCCGTCGGCATCGCATTCGCGCTGCCCGAGACGCGGCGAGACCGCGCCGCCGGCAGCGGCTTTCGCGGCGATGTCGGCATCCTGATCCGCAACCGCGCCTTCGTCGGCTACGTGATGTGCCAGGTGCTGGCCTCGCAGATCATCTTCACCTTCGCAGGCGGCGGCCCCTATATCGTGGTGACGCAGATGGGCAGGACCAGCGCCGAATACGGCGCGTGGTTCGCGACGACGGGTTTTGCCTATCTCGTCGGCAATCTGCTCTGCGTGCGCTTCGCGCCCAGGCACTCGTTGGAGAAGTTGATCTGGTTCGGCCTCGCGCTGCAGCTTTGCGGCAGCCTGTTGAACCTGCTGTGGAGTTTCACTGGCTGGAACGAGGCACCCGCCTGGTTGTTCGGCACGCAGATGATCGTGATGGTCGGCAATGCTTTCGTGATGGCGAACTCGGCCGCCGGCGCGATCAGCATCCGTCCCGAGGCCGCCGGCACCGCATCAGGTGCGATGGGCTTCCTGCAGCAGGGTATCGGCGCGCTGATGTCGCAATTCGGCGCCTATCTCGGCGGCCATTCCGCGACCACGCTGCCGCTCACCGCCGCGGTGCTGGCGATCTCCCTGCTCTGCGCCTGCACGATGATCTTCGTCGTCCCCCGCCGCGAGATCATGGTCAGCGAGACGCTGATCGGGCAGGCGGAAGAGGAAGAGAGCGGGATGATGTGAGGGTTTAAGTCGTCATTCCGGGGCGCACGAAGTGCGAACCCGGAATCTCGAGATTCCGGGTTCGATGCTGCGCATCGCCCCGGAATGACGGAAGAAAACATCACTCCCCGATCAGCTGCAACCACTCGTCCTCGGTCAGCACCTTGACGCCATGCTTGTTGGCTTCCGCGAGCTTCGAGCCCGCGCCGGGGCCGGCGACGACGAAATCGGTTTTCTTGGACACCGATCCGGACACTTTTGCGCCTAGCCGCTCAGCGGTGGCCTTGGCCTCGTCGCGCGTCATCTTCTCCAGCGAGCCCGTGAACACCACGGTCTTGCCGGCGACTGCGGAGTTGCTCTTCGGCTTCTCGGCGTCGATGATCTCGACTTCCCTGGTGAGCCGCTCGACGATGCCGCGATTGTGGCTCTCGCCGAAATAATCGGCGATGCTCTTGATCACGGTCTCGCCGATCTGGTCGAGCGCATCCATCTCGGCCATCGCCTCCTCGTCGCCCTTGGCGACCTTCAGGCTGGCGTCGTGGAAGGCGTCCCAGGAGCCGTAGCCGCGCGCCAGCGCCAGCGCCGTGGTCTCGCCGATATGGCGCATGCCGAGCGCGTAGATAAAGCGCTCCAGTGCAATCTTGCGACGGCTCTCGATCGCGCTGAACAAATTGCGCACCGAAGTTGCGCCGTAACCCTCGATGTCCTCGAGCTTGAGCTTCGAATTGCGCTTTTCCAGCGTGAAGATGTCGGCTGGCTCCTTCACAAAACCCTCGTCGAAGAAGTACTGGAGCTGCTTCTCGCCCAGGCCGTCGATGTCGAAGGCGCGCCGCGACACGAACAGCTTCAGGTGCTCGATCTTCTGATAGGGGCAGGCGAACTCGCCGGTACAACGGGCGCGTGCTTCCTCTTCGCCAGCGGCCGTCTCTCCTCGCACGACGTCGGTATGCAGCGGGCACGGGCACTTCTTCGGAAACTGGAATTCCCTGGCAGCCTTCGGCCGCTTGTCGAGAACGACGTCGACCACCTGCGGGATGACGTCGCCGGCGCGCTGGATCACGACGGTGTCGCCGATCCTGATGTCGCGGCCCTCGCGCAGCACCTCGCCCTTGTTGCCGATGCCCTTGATGTAGTCCTCGTTGTGCAGCGTGACGTTCTGCACGATCACGCCGCCGACGCCGACCGGTTCGAGCTTGCCCACCGGCGTGAAGGAGCCGGTACGGCCGACCTGGATCTCGATGTCGCGCAGCACCGTCGTGGCGCGCTCGGCCGGAAATTTGTGGGCAATACCCCAGCGCGGCGTGCGCGAGACGAAGCCGAGCCGTTCCTGCCAGTCGATGCGATCGACCTTGTAGACGACGCCGTCGATGTCGTAGTCGAGCTTTGCGCGCTGCTCCTCGATCGCGTGATGAAACGCCAGCAGCTCCTCGACGGAGTGACAGAGCTTGGTCAGCGGGTTGGTCTTGAAGCCGCAGCGCTCGAACCAACCGATCATGCCGCTCTGCGTGCCCTCCGGCATCGCGCTCATCTCACCCCAGGCATAGGCGAAGAAGCCGAGGGGGCGCGAGGCGGTGATGGTCGGATCCTTCTGCCGGAGCGAGCCCGCGGCCGAGTTGCGCGGATTGGCGAAGATGGTGCTGCCCTCCGCCTTCTGCCGCTCGTTGAGCGCCAGGAAGGCCTTCTTGGTCATGTAGACCTCGCCGCGCACCTCGCAGATGTCGGGGACGTTGCGGCCCTTCAGCTTCTGCGGCACGTCCTCGAGCGTGCGGATGTTGGCGGTGACGTCCTCGCCGACCGCGCCGTCGCCGCGAGTCGCCGCGGTGACGAGTTCACCGCCCTCGTAGCGCAGCGACATCGAGAGGCCGTCGATCTTCGGCTCGGCGGAGAAATCGATCTTGTCGTCGTCGAGCTTCAGGAAGCGCACGATACGACCGACGAAGTCGCGCAGATCCTCTTCCGCAAAGGCGTTGTCGAGCGACAGCATGGGAACGGCATGCCGCACCTTCTTGAAGCGGCCCGACGGTGCAGCACCGACTTTCTGCGACGGAGAGTCTGCACTGACGAATTCCGGAAAACGCTTCTCGATCGCGTTGAAGCGCTGGCGCAGCGCGTCATACTCGGCGTCGGTGACGGTGGGCGCGTCGTCCTGGTAGTAGCGCTCGTTGTGCCCCTCGATCTCGAGCGCGAGCCGCATGTGCTCGACCTTGGCCTGCGCCTTGGTGAGGCCGGCAACGTCGCGAAGCGGTGTTGATTTCGATTTTGCTGCTCTTGTCATTATACTTATGGTTGTGCCTCGTCGTTCCGGGATGGTCCGAAGGACCAGACCCGGAACCTCGAGATTCCAGGCTCGCTCTTCGTACACTCCGGAATGACAGTTGAGAAAGGCTCGGGAGTCATGGCGTATTACGTCTATATCCTAGCAAGCCGGCGCGACGGAGCAATCTATGTGGGCGTCACCAACGACCTCATACGGCGCGTCTATGAGCATCAAATCAAAGCCGTTCCGGGCTTCACGGCGAAATACAACATCACGCGGCTGGTTTGGTTCGAGACTTATGATGACCCAGTCTCGGCGATAACGCGCGAAAAAGAGCTGAAGAAGTGGAAGCGCGCATGGAAGATTCAACTGATCGAGAAAGACAATCCGAATTGGGATGATCGTTACGAGTCGATCTGCAATTGAAAGAGTCATTCCGGGATGGTCCGAAGGACCAGACCCGGAATCTCGAGATTCCGGGTTCGCACTTCGTGCGCCCGGAATGACGGTGGCAATCAAGCCGTCGCCGCCTTGAGCAGCCGGTCCGCGGCGGCCCTCGCCTCGGCGGTGATCTCGGCGCCGGCGAGCATCCGCGCGATCTCCTCGCGGCGGTGGTCGGCGGCGAGCGCATTGACGCGGGTGGCGACGCGCTTGCCCTTGTCCAGTGCGTCCTTGGAGATCAGCAGATGCTGGTCGGCACGGGCAGCGACCTGCGGGGCGTGGGTGACGGCCATCACCTGGACCTTGCCGGCGAGGCGCGCCAGCCGTCCGCCGATCGCGTCCGCGACCGCGCCGCCGACGCCGGTGTCGATTTCGTCGAAGACCAGGGTCGGCGCCGAGCCGCGGTCGGACAGCACGACCTTGAGCGCCAGCAGGAAACGCGACAGCTCGCCGCCGGAGGCGACCTTCATCATCGGCCCTGGCTTGGTGCCCGGGTTGGTCTGCACCCAGAACTCGACGCGATCGAACCCTTGCGGCCCCGGAGCTGCCTCGTCGGTCTGGACCTGGGTCATGAACTTGGCGCGTTCGAGCTTGAGCGGCGCGAGCTCGGCATTGACCGCCTTGTTGAGCTTCTCCGCCGATTTCTGCCGCGCCATCGACAGCTTCTTGGCGGCCGCCGCATAGCGCGCATCGGCCTCGATCGCGGCCTGCTCCAGCTTCTTCAGCCGTGAGGCGCCGGCATCGATCAGAACGACATCGGCGGCATATCTGGCGGCAAGCGCGGCGAGCCCGTCGACCGGCGTCGAATATTTGCGCGAGGCGGCGCGCAGCGCGAACAACCGCTCCTCGATGCGTTCGAGCTCCGAGGGATCGAAATCGGTCGCGGCAAGCGCCGCCTGCAGATGCTGGTCGGCTTCCTCCAGCGCGTTGATGGCGATGTCGATCGCCCTCACCGCGGGCTCGACCAGCGCCGGCGCGTTGACGCCGCGGCGCTCCAGCCGCCGCACGGCGGCCGAGAGCGAGGCGACCGGCGAATGATGGCCGCCGACCGCCTCCTGCGCCTCGCGCAGGTCGGAGGCGATCTTCTCGCCCTGCATCATCGTGGTCCGACGGGAGGCCAGCGAGGTCTCCTCGCCGTCCCTGGGCGCGAGCTGCTTCAATTCGTCAGAGGCGTGACGGAGGTAGTCGGCTTCGCGCGCGGCGCGCTCCATGCCGGCGCGATGCTCCTCCAGCGCATTGTTGGCGGTGCGGCGGGCGTCCCAGAGCGCTTCGACCGCCGAGACGTCCTTTTCGAGACCGGCGAAGGCGTCGAGCAGGCGGCGGTGGGTGGCGGCATCGACCAGCGCGCGCTCGTCGTGCTGTCCGTGGATCTCGACCAGGGCGGCCCCGACCGCCTTCAGCGTCTGCACGCTGATCGCCTGGTCGTTGATGAAGGCGCGGGTGCGGCCGTCGGCGAGCTGGACCCGGCGGAGAATCATCTCGCCGGTATCCTCCAGCCCGTTCTCCGCGAGGATTTTGGCCGCGGGATGGTTTTTTGGGATATCGAATACGGCAGTGACCTGCCCCTGCTCCGCCCCATGCCGCACGAGGCCGGCATCGCCGCGGCCGCCGAGCGCCAACGCAAAGGCATCGAGCAGGATGGATTTGCCCGCACCGGTCTCGCCGGTCAAAACCGCGAGGCCCGGTGCAAATTCGATATCGAGCCGTTCGATCAGGACGATGTCACGGATCGACAGACGCGCCAGCATGGAATTCTATTTCCTAGCCGAGACCCATTTTCTTGAAGGTCTTGCTAATCCAGGACCCCTGATTCTCGCTCGGTTCGAGACCGCCTGATTTTACAAGATTATAGGCGTCCTTGTACCAGCGACTGTCAGGAAAATTGTGCCCGAGCACGGCGGCGGCCGTCTGGGCCTCGCCGACGATGCCGATCGCCATATAGGCCTCGGTCAGGCGGTACAGCGCCTCCTCGACATGGCGGGTGGTCTGGTACTGCGTCACCACGGCCTTGTAACGGTTGATCGCCGCCGTGTAGTCGCGCTTCTGTGCGTAGTAGCGGCCGACGTTCATTTCCTTGCCGGCGAGCTGGTCGCGCGCACCTTCGATCTTGGCCTTGGCCGAGGTCGCATATTCGGAGGTCGGATATTTGCGCACCACCTCTTCCAGCGAGGCGATCGCCTTCTCGGTGCGGGTCTGGTCGCGGCTGATGTCCGGAATCTGGTCGTAATGCGAGGCGGCAATCAGATATTGCGCGTAGGCCGCATCCGGGCTGCCGGGATGCAGCGTGACGTAGCGGGTGGCCGCGCCGATGCAGCTGTCGTAGTCGCCGCCCTGGTAGGACGCGTAGGCCGACATCAGCAACGATTTGCGGGCCCAGTCGGAATATGGATGCTGGCGGTCGACCTCTTCGAACTTCTTGTTCGCCGCCTTCATGTCCTTCTTCTCGTTCATGAGGTACAGGCCCTCATTGTAGATCTTGTCGGCGGGCTCCTCGACGAAGGTGTCGTCCTTGGCGATGAACTTGTCCCAAAGCGCGCCGGTGCCGCAGCCGGCCAGCGGCAGCGCGAGCACGAAGAGGGCGACAACCTGAAGCAACCCACGGGCTCGAGACGAGACCTCTCGAGACCAGACCTGAAGATATCCGCGCGTCATACGCTGTGCCGACATGAGTATTGCCCTGACGCCCTGTGATGCGGTGTCCGCCAGCCCATGAACCCGTCCTGGGCGCGAAATATAGCCGTGGTGCGTGCCATGCAGCCACGCCGGTGTAACCGAAAAACGATCTTCAACCAACCGGATAGGCAGGCATTCCGCCCGGATTAAGGCGAACGCGCCGCAATCCTAGCCGATCATCGTTACCAGGAGTTTCCCGGGGAAAGCCGCCACAAGACGCCCATGGCAACGGGTCTTCGCAGGACCCGTTTCTCTTTTAGGAAACGTCCGGTCCGTAGACCGCGGCGATCCGGCCACCGACGATGCCGCGACCGGTTTCGGCCACCGGACGCGTGGTGCGGCGGGCTGCCTCGCCCTCAACCACCCGCCAGGCGGTGCGGTCGGCGAGCAACGCAGTCAGGACGGCGTGGTTGAGCTTGTGGCCGCCACGTACCGAGCGGTAGGCGCCGAGCAGCGGCAGACCGGCCAGCGCGAGGTCGCCAATCACGTCCAGCACCTTGTGGCGGGCGCATTCGTCGGCGTAGCGCAGGCCTTCGGTGTTGAGCAGCCGCTCCTCGTCGAACACGACGGTGTTGTCGAACGAGGCGCCGAGCGCATAGCCGGCGCTCCAGAGCCGCGCGACGTCGCACATCAGGCCGAAAGTCCGGGCCCGGCCGACTTCGCGGCGGAAACGCTCCGGGTTCAGGTCGAAGGCGTAGCTCTGCTGGCCGATGACAGGATTGGTAAAGTCGATCTCGACCTCGGCGCGGAACCCGTCGGCATAGGGCCTGATCTCACCGAAGGAGTCGCCGATCTTGACCGAGATCGGCTTCAAAACCTGGATGAAGCGGCGCTGTGCCGGCTGGGTCACGATGCCGGCCTGGTCGATCGCCGCAACGAAGGCTGCCGCGCTGCCGTCCATGATCGGCACTTCCGGCCCGTCGATCTCGATGATGGCGTTGTCGACGCCCATGCCCCGCAGTGCAGCAAGCACATGCTCGGCGGTGGAAACCAGCGGACCGTCGCGATCACCGAGGACGGTGGCGAAATCGGTCGCGATCACCTGCTCGGCGGTGGCCTGGACTTCGCGATCGCTTCCCTCGAGCCCGGTGCGGACAAAAACAAAGCCCGCGTCGACAGGCGCAGGTCCAAGCGTAAGCGTGACGGGAAGACCGGAATGAACGCCGACGCCTGCCACACTGGCTTGCGCACGAAGCGTTGTTTGCCGGCTAAATTTCATCAGGAACCGCCCCACTACGACCATCGCGACTTATACTGAACCCGACTGAGCGGCCTGGACCGCTCGTTCCGAATCCGTATCCCCAAGTCACGGCAAACCATAGTCACTGCCTCAAACAGCGCCAACTCACGCTTTTTTACCGATTGTTACCCCAAACCCGCCGTATTCGCGCCAAGGCTTAACCAAATTGGACCGGAGTTCGGAGCCGTTTTCAGCAGTTTTACTGAACCATCGAATACGTAATTAATGATTTAAAATCAGTTGCTTGGCTACGCAATCCGGACATGCACGGGGCAAAAGAAAAGGTCCCGGCAAGCTTCCCGCCGGGACCTTTTTTCGTCTGCCTTATTGTAACAATCCTCAGGTCGCCTGCCGCCGCAGGAAGGCCGGGATATCAAGATGGTCATCTCCCTGTGGCGCCGGGGCAACAGGCGCGGGACGACCGTGCATGTCCAGCCCCTGCGGCGCGGGACGACGGGCATACTCAGACACCGGCTCGGCGGAAGCGATTTGCTGCGCCACGGTCTTCTGGGGGCGGCGATCGGGCAGCGGCGGCATCGCGGGACCGGCGGTGCGGGCTGCGATCGGCGCCTCGCTCTCCTCGTCACGACGGCCGAGGCCGACATTGGCGAGGCGCTGCAGCAGCGACAGCCGGGTCTTCTGCGGGGTCTCCTCCTCGACCTCGCCGCGGGCCTGGCGAAGCTCGGCCTGGGCGGGCATCGGAAGTTCCTCGATACGCGGCATCCGCGGCGTGCGGACCGGCGCACGCTCGGCCTGCGGCGGGATGAAGGTTTCCGGCGTCATCGGCTCATGCATGGCCATCGGCGCCTGCTCGGGCTCCGGGAACAGCGTCGGCTTCTGCGCGATCGGGCGCACGGTGACATCGCCATAGGTCTGCATCGGCGCGGGAGCCTGCGGGACGTCCGCAACGGCGGCGGCGATGGCGGCAAGCGCAGCGCGCTCGACGTTCGGACGCGGAGCCGTGGGAGCGGCGGCAAACTGGCCCGTTCCGGCGGCCGGGCTCTGCGCTTCGAACTTCTGGGCGCGCTCGGCCATGCGCTGATTGTCGGCGCGCAGCCGTGCGGTCAAATCGGCAAGACGGCTCTCGGCAGCCGCGGCCGGAGCGGCGGGAGCCTGCTGCGCCTGCGGTGCAGGATTCGCCACGGGAGCGCTGGTGGCCTGGCTGTTGCGCGCGATCGCGGCCTGCTCGATGCCGGTGGCGACGACCGAGACGCGGATCAGGCCGTCGAGGGCCTCGTCGAAGGTGGCGCCGACGATGATGTTGGCGTCCTGGTCGACTTCCTCGCGGATGCGGGTCGCAGCTTCGTCGACCTCGAACAAAGTGAGATCCTTGCCGCCGGTGATGGAGATCAGGAGGCCCTTGGCTCCCTTCATCGAGCTATCGTCGATCAGCGGGTTGGCGATCGCGGCTTCGGCGGCGGTCAGCGCGCGCTTGTCGCCGGAGGCTTCGCCCGTGCCCATCATCGCCTTGCCCATCTCGCGCATGACGGCGCGGACGTCGGCGAAGTCGAGATTGATCAGGCCTTCCTTGACCATCAGGTCGGTGATGCAGGCAACGCCCGAATAGAGCACCTGGTCGGCCATCGCGAAGGCGTCGGCGAAGGTGGTCTTCTCGTTGGCGACCCGGAACAGATTCTGGTTCGGGATGATCAGCAGCGTATCGACGACCTTGTGCAGCTCGTTGATACCCGCTTCCGCGGTGCGCATGCGGCGGCCGCCCTCGAAGTGGAACGGCTTGGTCACGACGCCGACAGTGAGGATGCCCATCTCGCGCGCGATCTTGGCGATCACGGGAGCCGCACCGGTACCGGTGCCGCCGCCCATGCCGGCTGTGACGAACACCATGTTGGCGCCCGAGAGATGATCGCGGAGTTCGTCCATGACTTCTTCGGCCGCGGCCGCGCCGACGACCGGCTGCGAACCTGCGCCCAACCCTTGCGTGGCGGCCGTGCCCATCTGCACGATGCGCTGCGCCTTCGACATCGTCAGCGCCTGCGCGTCGGTGTTGGCGACCACGAAGTCGACGCCCTGCAGGCCCGCCGTGATCATGTTGTTGACGGCGTTACCACCGGCTCCGCCGACGCCGAACACGGTGATGCGGGGCTTCAGTTCGTGAATATCAGGAACATTGATGCTGATGGTCATGTTTGCCTCTCGATCACGCGCGCGTGGGTTCGCCCCGGCCGGCGGCCGCGGGAGTTGGTGAAAATCGAATATTGCGGGAAGGAGTCATCAGAAGCCCTCGCGTAGCCATCGTCCGACCTTTCCGAAATACCCGCCGGTCCCCGTCCTGACCTGCTGCCGCGTATGCCGCGGTTCGACATGTTCGTGGTGAACATATTGCGGGTAGACGAGCAGTCCGGCCGGCACCGCGAAGGCGGCGTTCTTCGCCTCGTTGGGCAGCCGGCCGAAACCGAGCGGACGTCCGACCCGCACGGGCCGGCCGAGAATCTGCGTTCCGAGCTCGACGAGACCGGTGAGCTGTGAAGCCCCACCCGAGAGCACGACGCGGCCGTTGGGCTCCGAGGCGAAGGGCGAATCCTTCAGCTTGTCCCGAACCATTTCGAAGACTTCCTCGGCACGATGTTTGACAATGTTGGCGATGGTAGCGCGGGAGACGATCTGCGGCAGATCCTGCTCGTCACCGGCTGTCGGTACAGACATCAGCTCACGCGAGTCCGATCCGCCGGTGATGACGGTCCCGTATAACGTCTTGATTCGCTCGGCATCGGCAATGGTCGCGGAGAGTCCGCGCGCCAGATCCATCGTGATGTGTTGCCCGCCGACCGCAAAACCCGCGGCATGAACGAAGCGGCCGCCGGAAAAGACCGCGATCGTGGTGGTGCCTGCGCCCATCTCGACGACGGCAGCGCCGAGATCGGCTTCGTCGTCGGTCAGCACGGACAGGCCTGCCACATAGGGGCTCGCCGCCATGGCTTCGACGTTGATGTGGCAGCGTTCGACCGCCAGCATCAGGTTCCGCGCCACGGTGGCGTCGCAGGTGACGACGTTCATGTCGATGCCGAACTGATGCGCAACCATGCCGCGGGGGTCGCGGATGCCTTTGACGCCGTCGAGCGTGTAGCCGACCGGCAGCGCGTGCAGCACGGTGCGGCCTTCGCCGGTGGCGTGGCGCATGCCGGTAGAGGTGACGCGGCTGACATCGGCCGGCGTCACGGCGCCGCCGCGGATGTCGGCCGCAGCCTCGACCAGCTGACCGGAGAGCCGGCCGCCGGAGACCGACAGCAGCACGGACTCGACCCGCACCTTGGCCATTTTTTCCGCGAGCCCGACGGCCTGTCGCACCGCCTGCTCGCATTCGCCGAGATCGATCACGGCGCCGGCCTTCATGCCGCGCGACTGGATCTGGCTGTAGCCGATCAGCTCCACCGCATGGGTCCGGTCGCGCAAGGCTTCGCTCGGCGCCGACGGCTTCAGCCGCGCGATCATGCAGGCGATCTTGCTGGTGCCGATGTCGAGGCAGGCGACGAGGCCGCCGCGCTTGTGCGGCATCGGGCGTGTCTTCGGTGTCTGGGTGCGATCAAGACCGGTCATGCAGCGTCCCCGGCCTTTTTCTTCTTCTTGTCCTTGAACAAATCGTCGCGCGCCTTGGCGGCATCCTCGGACAGCTGCACCACCAGCCGATCGGGCAGGCGCAGGTCGACCGCGACGATGTCGCGGGAGAACAGCCTGTCCTCCTTGTCGAGCCTGGACAGCATCGCAAGCGCGTTGCCGACGTCCTGTTCGGGCAGCCGGATGTCGAGGCCGTCCTTGAGCCTCAGGTTCCAGCGCCGCTCCCCGACGAAGATCGCGGCCTTGGTGATGGAATTGACCTGCGGATAGCGCGCCAGCAACGCGAGGAAGTCGCGGGCCTGCGTCTCGGCGCCCTTGCCGACCACGAGCGGCAGCGACAGGAAGCGGCGCGAGACGTAGGGTTCGAGCACGGCGCCGTCATCGGAGATGACGGAGAGCCGGCCGGCCTCCTGCCACAGCGCGAACGCCTTGCGCTCGGTGAGCTCTATCATGAGCTGGCCCGGATAGAGCTTCAGCACGGTCGCATCCGCGATCCAGGGATTGGCCTTGAGCTTGTCGCGCACGGCGTCGGCGTCGAGGAACAGCAGCGAGGATCGGCCGCTGACGCCGCCGATCGCGAGGATCTCGTCCTGGCTGAGCTGCTTGCGGCCGTTGATCACGACGGAGGTGATGCGGAAGCCGGCGGAATTGGCCAGCGCGTTACGGGTGTCGTTGACCGCCGTGATGAAATCCTGGAGATGGCCGCCCTTGACGATACCGAAGCCGCAGCTTCCGATCAGGAGCAGCACCGTCATGCTGATCCCGATCCGGCGCGGCAGATAGCGCTCGACAAGCGCAACCAGCCGCGGCGGCGGCTCGCGCTCGATAACGGCTTTGGCCCTGATCTTTTCCTTGGCGGCAGCACGCGCGCCGTGAACTCTTTCCTGGCGCTTGTCCTGCACCCACTCGCGCAGAAGCACGACCGCTCCGATAGCGGCCGCCTTCAGGTCAGCTTGGGGCCTCAGCGATCTGAAAAGCGACCGAGTGAGGCTTCCTGCTCCATCCATTGCACGAGCTCGTCAACAGTTTGCCCGCGACATCGCGCGGGTCCTGGCGAACATGACGTCTCGGACTTACCGGGCCGGGTGCTGGTCTTCAGCAGAAGAAAACCTCTCCCCTTCAGAGCGTTCGCTAGGGCTGACAACACCCGCAACGGTCCACGCGCCGGCAGCCAAAGCGTCATATGCGCCGCCAGCGTTAACCTTCGGACGTCCTGGTAAACAAAAGGTAAAGTTCGTTAACGACGTGAGCTTTTTGCCCAGGCCTGTGAGGCATTTATGCCGCAATATCCGGCATTTTACCGGTTTTGGGTTCCAAAACCGGCCGTTTCGCCAGTTCGGTCGTTAACCAGTCCTAATTATTTTCGCACACCGGCCACAGCGAGCTCGACCAGGCCGCGCAGGAAGTCGACGAACGCGATGCCCTCGGCCTTCAGCGCCTTGGGGTAGAGCGAGGACTTGGTCAGGCCGGGCAGCGTGTTGGTTTCGAGATAGACCAGCCCCTTGTCCGAGACGATGAAGTCCGAACGGGAATAGCCGGTACAGGACATCGCCCGGTGCGCCAGCATCGCCTGCTGCTTCAGCGCGGCGGTGATTTCGGGCGCGAAGCGGCCGGGACAGATCTCCTGGGTCGACTTCAAGAGGTACTTCGCCGCGTAGTCGAAACTGCCCTCGCCGGGAATGATCTCGATCGGGGGCAGCGAGATGATCGAGCCATCCGGGCGCTCCAGCACGCCGCAGGTCGCCTCGACGCCGGCGATGTAGGGCTCGATCACGTACTCTTCGTGCTTGGCGGCATTGCGGACGGCGACGAGATCCTGCCTGGCGTTGACGAAGATCAGGCCGTAGCTCGAGCCATCCTTCGCGGGCTTTGCGATCAGCCGGCCGAATTCGGCGAAGGCCTCGTCGATCTGGTCGAGCGCAATGTTGGCCGGCGGCGACACGCCGCCGAGCGCGGCGAAATGCTTGGCCGCGAACTTGTCGAACGCGAGATGCGAGGAGGCCGAGCCCGATCCGGTGAACGGCACGCCGCGCGCTTCGCACATCACCTGCAACTCGCCGTTCTCGGCACGCCCGCCGTGCAGGCCGAGCACCAGCACGCGGTTCTCCGCCCTGGCCTGGTCGAGCGCCTGCTCCAGCGGAATGCCTGACGTGCCCGGCTTGAATTCGTCCTCGAACGGACGGGTATGTTCGAGCAGCTGCTTTGACTGCACGACATGTACCTTGTCCTCGACGTCCCACCACCAGAGATCGGCCTCGGGCAGCGCCTGATGCAGCGCCTGGGCTGAAGCGACCGAAACCAGACGTTCGCGGTTGGAGCCGCCGAAGAGGATGGTGATGCGCATGTTTTCTCGTCGCTTGTCCAAATTAGCCGGGAATTCCGATCCGCTTGATTTCCCAGTGTAGCTCAATTCCGGAATTTGCCTTCACCCGTTCACGGACGGTCTCGCCCAGCGTCTCGATGTCGTGCGCGGTGGCATTGCCCGTGTTGATCAGGAAATTGCAGTGCATCTCGGAGACCTCGGCGCCGCCGACGCGCAAACCGCGGCAGCCGGCGGCATCGACCAGCTTCCAGGCGGAATGGCCGGGCGGATTCTTGAAGGTCGAGCCGCCGGTCTTTTCGCGGATCGGCTGCGCGGTCTCGCGATGGGTCTGCACTTCCGCCATGCGCGCGCGGATCGCGTCGGCATCCCTGATCTCGCCGCGGAAGCGCGCGGAGGTGAAGATGATGGAGGGATCGACGCCGCTGTTGCGGTAGACGAACTTCATGTCGGCGTTGGAGAAGATGTGCTTCGTGCCGTCGCGCCCGACGCCTCGCGCCTCGATCAACACGTCCCGGGTCTCGCCGCCATTCGCGCCCGCATTCATGCGCAGCGCGCCGCCGATCGTGCCGGGAATGCCGAAATAGAATTCGAGCCCGCCGATATTGGCCGACGCGGCGACTTCCGCCACGCGCTTATCGAGCGCGGCCGCGCCCGCGGTGACCACGTCGCCGCTCGCGCTCGCCTCGCCGAACGCGCGCGGCGCCAGACGGACCACCACGCCGGCAATGCCGCCGTCGCGTACGATCAGGTTGGAGCCGACGCCAACGACATAGACGGGAATGTCGCCTGCGAGATGCGCGAGGAAGTAGGCGAGATCGTCCTCGTCCGCCGGCGTGAACAGCACCTGCGCGGGACCACCGACGCGAAACCAGGTGAGCTCGGCGAGCGACTGGTTCGCCAGCAGCCGGCCACGAAGATCGGGCATCGCGGCTTTGAGGTCGGGTGTGATGTCGGGGAAGCCCACTGCCCTACCCCAGCGCCTTCAACTCATCCGGCAAGGCATACGCCCATTGCGTGATGTTGCCGGCCCCTAGGCACACGACGAGATCGCCCGACTTCGCCACGCCCTTGACGATACCGGCGAGATCGGACGTAGCCGGCAGCGGGATCACCTCGCGGTGGCCGTGGGCGCGCAGACCCGCGGCGAAATGGTCGCGGTCGATGCCCTCGATCGGCGCCTCGCCTGCGGCGTAGACCTCGGCGACGATCACCGCATCCGCATCATTGAAACAGGTGCAGAATTCCTCGAACAGCGACTGCAGCCGGGTGTAGCGATGCGGCTGCACGACGGCGACAATCTTGCCGCTGGTGGATTCCCGCGCCGCCTTCAGCACCGCCGCGATCTCGACCGGATGATGGCCGTAGTCGTCGATGACGGTGACGCCGTTCCACTCGCCGGTCTTGGTGAAGCGGCGCTTGACGCCGCCGAAGCCGGCGATCGCCTTGCGGATCGCCTCGTCCGACACGCCGAGTTCGCGCGCCACCGCAATCGCAGCGGTCGCGTTGGAGGCATTGTGCCGTCCCGGCATCGGCAGCATGAGATCGGCGATCTCGTGCACGGTGCCCGTCTTGCGATCGCGGAAGGCAACCTTGAACTTCGAACCGCCGCCCATCGGGGTGAGGTCGACGAAGCGCACATCGGCCTGCGGATTCTCGCCGTAGGTGATGATGCGCCGATCCTCGATCTTGCCGACAAGGGTCTGCACCACGGGATGATCGATGCACATCACGGCGAAGCCATAGAATGGCAGGTTCTCGACGAAATGGCGGAACGCGTCCTGCACAGCCTCGAAGGTCTTGAAGTGATCGAGATGCTCGGGATCGACATTGGTGACGATCGCGACCTCGGTCGGCAACTTCAGGAACGTGCCGTCGCTCTCGTCGGCTTCGACCACCATCCAGTCGCCGGCGCCAAGCCGCGCGTTGGAGCCGTAGGCGTTGATGATGCCGCCATTGATCACGGTGGGATCGAGACCGCCGGCGTCGAGCAGCGTCGCGACCATCGTGGTCGTGGTGGTCTTGCCGTGCGTGCCGGCGATGGCGACGCAGCTCTTCAGCCGCATCAACTCGGCCAGCATCTCGGCGCGGCGCACCACCGGAATGCGCCGTTCGCGCGCCGCGGTCAGTTCCGGATTGTCGCGCTTGATCGCGGTGGAGACCACGACGACCTCGGCCCCGTCGACGTTCTCCGCCTTGTGGCCGACCGAGACCCTCGCACCGTTCTTGCGCAGACGGTCGAGATTGTAATTGTCGGAGGCGTCCGAACCCTGCACGGAATAGCCGAGATTGAGCAGCACCTCGGCGATGCCGCTCATGCCGATCCCGCCGATCCCGACGAAGTGGATGGGTCCGATCTCGCGCGGCAGTCTCATGCTCTGTTCCCTGACCTCACCACCTGAAAAGGCGGCATCTGGCGAAGGTCACGGCAAATCAGCCGCGCGCCTTTCCTATTGGATGCCCCGCTTTAGAAGGCGAAGACAAGGGCTTTTTCGCGTCAGATTCCCGCGATTTTGGCTACCAGATCGGCCAGCCGCTCCGCTGCGTCGAGCCGGCCGGCGCCACGGGCGGCCTGCGCCATGGCGGCAAGACGCGCGGGCTCGGCGGCGAAGGCGGATATCTCGGCAGCGAGACGATCGGAGGAAAACTCGGTTTGCGGAATGCGGATCGCACCGTCGACCTTGGCCAGCACGCCGGCATTGGCGAACTGGTCCTGGTCGATCGCGCCCGGCAGCGGCACCAGGATCGAGGGCCGCCCGATCGCGGCGAGTTCGGCCACGGTGCCGGCGCCTGAGCGCGACACCACCAGATGGTTGGAGGCGAGCCGTGCCGGCAGATCGGTGAAAAACGGCGCAAGCTCGGTCTTGACCTTCAGCCTGTCGTAGACCGCACGAACGCGCGCCATGTCCTCGTCGCGCACCTGTTGGGTGAGGACGAGCCGGCTCCACAGTGCAGGCTCGAGGCGCTCGATCGCGCCCGGCACGATGTCGGCCATGATGCGCGCGCCCTGGCTGCCGCCAACGACGAGCAGCCGCAGCGGGCCGTTCACTTCAGGCGCAGCATATGGCACGCCAGCTGCGGCGAGGATTGCGGGGCGCATCGGCGTGCCGACCGTCGTTGTCTTGCCCGATAGCGCCGGATCGCGGTCGAGCACGCCAGGCAACGACGTCGCGATGGCGCGAACGCGGCTCGACAGGAATCGGTTGGCGCGACCGAGCACGGCATTGGCGTCGTGGATGATGCCGGGCACGCCGGCGAATCTTGCCGCGACCAGCGGCGGCAGCGTCGGATAGCCGCCGAAGCCGACGACGGCGACCGGCTTCAATCGCTTGATCAGGCTGTAGGCGGACAGCGTGCCGGCCGCCAGCGTCAGGCCGGCATAAGCGAGTTGCAGCGGATTGCGTCCGCGCGCGGTCTCGCTCGATACGACGTCGATCATGTCCTTGGTGAACAGCCCGCTGTAGCGCAGCGCGCGCTCGTCGGTGACGAGGCGGACCCGGTATCCGCGCCGGATCAGCTCGACGCCGAGCGCCTCGGCCGGAAACAGATGGCCGCCGGTGCCGCCCGCGGCGAGAAGAATCAGGGGGGAGGTGTCCATGGCGAGGAGTTTTACAGTGTCTCCCCCGTCATTGCGAGCCGCCCACACAATGCTCGTGCCCCGGGAGCAGTGCAACGCGCCGCCCTTGGCGGCGTGGTGCGCTGCTGAACCGGGGCCCATTGCTGCGACATTCTGGGTCCCGGCTCTGCGCTCCGCTTCGCTGCGCTTGTCCGGCACACGCGATCACGCGTAGGTGCGCATCGCCTCGGCGTGGCCGCTCGCCTCGACCTCGGTGCGCGGGCGCAGCCGCGTCAGCGCGAGCATCATGCCGACACCATAGGCCAGCGACACGATCGAGGAGCCGCCATAGGAGATGAAGGGCAGCGTCATGCCCTTGGCCGGGATGAGCTGGAGATTGACCGACATGTTGATCGCGGCCTGCACGCCGAAGAGGATCGCAAGACCCGAAGCAGCGAAGCGCGAGAACATGTCCTCGTTGGCATAGGCGCGCGACAGCGTGCGGATGACGACAAAAGCAAACAGTGCCAGCATCGCGAGGCACAGGATGATGCCGAACTCTTCGGCGGCAACCGCGAACACGAAGTCGGTGTGGCTGTCCGGCAGGCTGCGCTTGGCGATACCCTCGCCCGGTCCGAGCCCGAACCAGCCGCCATTGTAGAAGGCCTCCATGGCGGTATCGACCTGGAAGGTGTCGCCCGAAGCCGGATTCATGAAGCGCTTGATGCGACCAGCGACGTGGGGAACAAAAAGATAGGCGCTGAACAGCCCGGCGGCGCCCAGGCCGGCGAGCCCGAACACCCAGATCATCCGCATGCCCGCGATGAAGAACAGCGAGCCCCACACCATCAGGATCAGCATGGTCTGGCCGAAGTCGGGCTCCATGACGAGAAGCGAGACCAGCATCAGGAGCAGCGCGAGCGCCATCGAGGTCGCCGGCATCTCTGGCCGCTTGGTCGATTCCGCAAACAGCCAGGCGGCGATGACGACGAACGACGGCTTTGCGATTTCGGAGGCCTGGATATTGACGCCGATCAGCGTGATCCAGCGCCGCGAGCCCTTCACCTCGGGGCCGATCGCGAGCGTCAACACGATCAGAATGATGCTGGCCGCGAAGATGATCAGGGCCGAGCGGCGGATCGCCCGCGGCGACAGGAACGACACCCCGAGCAGCACGATGCAGGACGGGAGGAGGAACAGCACGTGGCGGCTGAAGAAGTGGAAAGGATCGAGCCCGATCCGGGTCGCAACCGGCGGGCTCGCTGCCAGCGACAGGATCACGCCGGTCAGCATCAGTGCCAGGATGGCCCCCATCAGCGGCTTGTCGACGGTCCACCACCACTCGGAAAAGGGGGTGCGTTCTTCACGGGAGAGCATGGCGGCCGCTTTCGGACAGAGGTCGGTCCATTGGTCGCCGAGGTTGGTTACCGGGGGGTTAAGGAGCTGTTCAAGTTTTGAAGGGTCTCGTGCCCCGGACGCAGCGCAGCGCCCTCGCGGTGCGCTGCAGAGCCGGGGCCCATTGTCACTTCTGGGTTCCGGCTCGCGCTACGCGCGTCCGGGACACGAGAAACTCGCTACACCACCGGCTTCACGCCCGGCAGCGCCTGCACCAGCTCGCCGAACCTGGTGCCGCGGATTTCGAAGTTGCGATACTGGTCGAAGGAGGCGCAGGCGGGTGACAGCAGGACGACCGCGTCAGTGATGCCCGACGCCTCCGCATCGCGCGCGGCTTGCTCGACCGCGACGTCGAGAGTCTGGCTGATCTCGTGCGGCACTTGCGTACCGAGCGTGCCGGAAAATTCCCGCGCCGCCTCTCCAATCAAATAGGCCTTTCGGATGCGCGGGAAGTAGCCGGTGAGGCCGGTGATTCCGCCGGCCTTCGGCTTGCCGCCGGCGATCCAGAAGATGTCCGAAAAGGACGACAGCGCATGCGCCGTGGCATCGGCATTGGTGCCCTTGGAGTCGTTGACGAACAGCACGTTGCCGCGGCGGCCGACCTGCTCCATGCGGTGCGCGAGGCCCGGAAAGCTGCGCAGGCCGTTCTGCAAGACATCGAGATCGATGCCCATCGCGAGTGCGGCGGCGGCGGCACAGGCCGCATTCTGCGCATTGTGCAGGCCGCGCAGAGAACCGATGCCCCCGAGTGCCGCGATTTCACTGCGCGCGCCACCCGAATTGCGCACGATATTGCCATGCTCGACATGGATGCCGCTGGCCAGCGGATTCCTGACCGAGATGCGCACCACATTCTTGCCGGCGCGATCGAGCCGGTCGGCGATATCGCGGCAAAAACCGTCGTCGACGCCGACGATGGCGGTGCCGCCGGCCTGCACACCGGCAACGAGACGCTCCTTCACCGCGGCGTAATGCGCGATGGTGCCGTGCCGATCGATGTGGTCCTCGCTGACATTGAGCAGAATGCCGACGGAGGGGTCGAGCGAGGGCGTGAGGTCGATCTGGTAGGACGACATCTCGATGACGTGGACGCGACCCATGCGCGGCGGCTCCAGCGACAGGATCGCGGTGCCGATATTACCACCCATCTGGGTGTCATAGCCGGCGACCTTGGTCAGATGCGCGATCAGCGCCGTCGTCGTCGATTTACCATTCGTGCCGGTGATGGCGACGAACGGCGCATCCGGTGCGTGGCGGCGCCGTTCGCGGCAGAACAGCTCGATGTCGCCGATCACCTCGATAGCGGCCTCGCGCGCCTTCAGCACGCTCCAATGCGGCACCGGGTGGGTCAGCGGCACGCCGGGCGCGAGCACCAGCGCGGCGAAATTCGCCCATGAGACGTTGCGCAAATCAGCCGTGATGAAGCCTGCTTGCGCGGCCTTGGCGACGTTCTCGGCATTGTCGTCCGCGGCGATCACCTCGGCGCCGCCCGCTTTCAACGCGTGACAGGACGCGAGTCCCGAGCCGCCGAGGCCGAACACCGCGACCGTCTTGCCGGCAAAGGACGTGACGGGGATCATCGACCGGTCACCGCAGCTTCAGCGTCGACAAGCCGGCGAGCGCCAGCATCACCGAGATGATCCAGAACCGGATCACGATCTGCGGCTCGGTCCAGCCGAGCTGCTCGAAATGGTGATGGATCGGCGCCATCCGGAAGATGCGTTTTCCCGTCATCTTGAACGACACCACCTGCACGATGACGGAGACCGCCTCCAGCACGAACAGGCCGCCGATCACCGCGAGCACGATCTCGTGCTTCACCGCGACCGCGATCGCACCCAGCATGCCGCCGAGCGCGAGCGAGCCGGTGTCGCCCATGAAGATCGAGGCCGGCGGCGCGTTGAACCAGAGGAAGCCGAGGCCCGCGCCCAGCAGCGCGCCGCAGAGCACGGCGAGTTCGCCGGTGCCGGCGACATATTTGATCTGGAGATAATCGGCGAACACCGCGTTGCCGGCGAGATAGGCGATCATCGCAAAGCTCGCGGTCGCGATCATCACGGGCACGATGGCAAGGCCGTCGAGACCGTCGGTGAGGTTCACCGCGTTGCCGGCGCCGACGATGACGAAGGCGCCGAACACGACGAAGAACCAGCCGAAATGCAGCACGGTGTCCTTCAGGAAAGGAATCGTCAGCGCGGTCGATGCGGGATCTCGGTTCAGCCGCACCAGCGCGTAGCAGGCCACAAGCGCGATCGCCGCCTCGATCAGCAGGCGGAGCTTGCTGCCGAAGCCGGTCGTGGTCTGCTTGGTCACCTTGAGATAATCGTCATAGAAGCCGACGAAGCCGAAACCGAGCGTCACCGCCAGCACGATCCAGACGTAAGGGTTAAGCGGATTGGCCCACAGCACCGTGCCGACCGTGAGGCCGGACAGGATCATCAGGCCGCCCATGGTGGGCGTGCCTTTCTTGGCGAGGTGCGATTGCGGACCATCGGCCCGGATCGGCTGGCCCTTGCCTTGGCGGATGCGCAGATGGTCGATGATCCAGGGCCCGAACAGGAACACGAACAGCGCGCCGGTGACGACGGCGCCGCCGGTGCGGAAGGTGATGTAACGGAAGACGTTCAGGAAGGTGCGAACGGCACCGAAGCCCGGAAATGTGTTGGAGAGCTCGATCAACCAGTAAAACATTCAGACGGTCCTATGGTGCCTTTGCACGCGCCTTGATCTTGGCCTTGTCAACCTGCCTCACGCGCATTCGCTGGTCTTCATCATGGGGTCGGGCGACCTCTAAAGAAAACGAACGGCTTCGCGCCGGAAAGGGTGGGATTCGGGAACAGCGCCTTCCAAGCAGTTTACGCCCTTGCCTGCAAGGCGGCCACTAGGCCCGGCACAAACTTGTTGACCCAGAACATCTTCTTGCTGCCCTTGACAACCACGACATCGCCTGCCCTCAGCAGATTTGCGACCTCGCCCGGCTTCAGCGTAACGGGGTCGTCGTGCCAGCCGAGGCCCTTGCCGGCTGGAAGCACTTCGAACAGGTGACGCATCAGGGGCCCGACGCAATAGACGCCGTCGATGCCGTCGAGATGCCCGGCGAGGTCGGTGTGATAGGCCGGCGCGCCGTCGCCGAGCTCCAGCATGTCGCCGAGTACCGCAATGCGGCGGCCGCCGGTCGTGTTGCGCGCCTGCAGGCTTTGCAGCGCGGCAGCCACGCTGGCGGGATTGCCGTTGAAGCTGTCGTCGATCACGGTGACGCCGCCGACCGCCTGCTCGACGCCGCGGCCGGTCATGATGCCGACGCGGTCGAGCTTGATCGCAAGCGTGGCCGCATCGAGGTTGGCCGCACGGATCGATGCAAGCGCGGCGAGCGCGTTCTGGACGCGGTGCGGCGCGCCCGGCGTCAGGCTGAACGCGATCTCCTTCTTGCCGAGCGCGGCCACGACCTGCCAGCTGTCGCCATGCGGCGCGTGCGCGACCTCGTGCACCTCGGCTTTGTCGCCAAAGCGGATGACCTTGCCCTTCCAGTCCGGCGCCTTGATCCCGGCGGGCAGCACCAGCACACCTTCCGCGGGCAGGCCGAGTGCGATCGACACCTTCTCGCGGCGGATGGCTTCGAGCGAGCCGAGCTTCTCCAGATGCACCGGCTGGACGTTGACGACGAGCGCGACCGTCGGCCGCGTCAGTTCGCTGAGCCGCGCGATCTCCCCGGCCTGGTTCATGCCCATCTCGACGACCCAGAGACTTGCATCCGGCCGCGCATTGCACAGCGTCAGCGGCACGCCCCAGAAATTGTTGAAGCTCGACGGGCTGGCATAGGCATTGGGGTAGGCCGCGAGGAATTCCTTGGTGCTGGTCTTGCCTGCACTGCCGGTGAGCCCGATCACCGGGCCGTTGAAGCGCGCGCGTGCCGCGCGCGCAAGCCCCCAGAGACCGTCGATCAGCGTGTCCTTGACGACGATCTGCGGAATGCGGACGCCCGCGATCTCGTGCGGCACGATCATCGCGACCGCGCCGGAAGCTTCCGCCTTGTCCGCGAACTCCCAGCCGTCACGCGCGCTGGCGAAGGCCGAGATGAAGCCCCCGCTCGGCGTGCCGCTCAGCGCGACGAACAGGCTGCCCGGTTTCACCAGCCGGCTGTCCTGGGTGACGAAGTCGATCGGCGTGTCCGGGAATGATCCGGCAACGCCCAGCGCGCGCGCCACTTCGGCCACCGTCCATATGGGCGCGCTCATGCAATCCTCGACGCTAGTGCGGCGGCGACCGCCTCGTGATCACTGAAGGGCAAAACCTCTCCGCCGACGATCTGCCCGATCTCGTGCCCCTTGCCGGCGATGAGCAGCGCATCGCCATCTTCCAATTCCGCGATCGCGGTGCGGATCGCCGCGGCCCGGTCGCCGATTTCGCGGGCGCCCTTGGCGGCGGCGAGGATTTCGGCGCGGATGGATTCCGGCTTCTCGCTGCGCGGATTGTCGTCGGTGACGATGACACCGTCGGCGTTGCCAGCCGCGATCTCGCCCATGATCGGACGCTTGCCGGCATCGCGGTCGCCGCCGGCACCGAACACGACGACCAGCCTGCGCCTGGCGTAGGGACGCAGCGCCTGCAGCGCCTTGGCCAGCGCATCGGGCTTGTGCGCGTAGTCGACGAAGATCGGCGCGCCGTTGCGCTCGCCGACGCGCTCCAACCGGCCTTTGGCGCCTTCGAGACGTTCGAGGCTCGCGAACACGTTTGCGGCGTCGCTGCCGGTGCCGATGGCGAGACCGGCCGACACCAGCGCATTCTCGATCTGGAATTCGCCGACCAGCGGCAGCCGGATCGCATACCGCTTGCCGCGATGTTCGAGCGCGAGCATTTGCGAAAACCCCTCGACCTCCGCACCGGCGAGACGAATGCCCTCGCCTACCCCGTCGCCGTTGCGACCGACCGCCATCACGCGCAAGCCGCGCGAATTCGCAGCACTGATCGCCTCCGCCGAGCAATCATGATCGGCCGAGATCACGGCCGCGCCCCCCGGCGGGACAAGTTCGCGGAACAGCCTGAGCTTGGCCGCGAGATAATGCGCGACGGTCGGGTGATAATCCATGTGGTCGCGCGAGAGATTGGTGAAGCCGCCGGCGGACACGCGCACGCCGTCGAGGCGATATTGGTCGAGCCCGTGAGAAGAGGCCTCGAAGGCGAGATGCGTGACGCCTTCGCGCGCGATCTCGTCCAACTGTCGGTGCAGCGCAATCGGATCGGGCGTCGTCAGCGAGCCGTAGACGGTGCGCTTCGGCGAGACCAGGCCGATGGTTCCGATGCTGGCGGATGCGTGCCCGAGCCGGTCCCAGATCTGCCGGGTGAATGCGGCGACCGAGGTCTTGCCGCTGGTGCCGGTCACCGCCGCAATTGTCGCGGGCTGCGCGGGATAGAATCTTGCCGCGGCCAGCGCCAGCGCGCGGCGCGGATTGGCGACTGAGATGAACGGCACCTTGCAGCCATCAGGCACATGCTCGCCAACGACCGCCACCGCGCCCGCGGCAATCGCGGCATCGATGAAGCGCGCACCGTCGGTCTTGCTGCCCGCAAGTGCGAAAAAGAGATGACCCGGCTTGACCGCGCGGCTGTCGAGGGCAACGCCGGTCACGTCGAGCGCCGCGACGGCGGGCTCGATTGCGGCGTCATTGCCCTGAACGTCCTGATCGAGGAGGTCGCGCAGCTTCATGGTCTTCCAGTCGACATGCCGGACCGGATCGCCGAATCTCCAGGGAAATCCCGACTCAGCAGCGGCAACGGCCCACCCGGTTGATTACTGGGTTGTCCTGGATGCTGCAAGAATAAGGCGCTCGGACGGCGGCAGATCGAACCGCGGTTCGACGCCCAAAAGCGGCGCGATCCGCTCGATCACCTTGCCGCCGGTCGGCACCGCGTTCCAGCCCGAGGTGATGAAACCCTTCGTTTCGGGAATCGCCTGGGGCTCGTCCAGCATGATCAGGATCTGATATTTCGGATCATCGCACGGCATGATCGCGGTGAAGGAGTTGAGCACCCGCTTTTTGGCATAGCGGCCGTTGATGACTTTCTCGGACGTGCCGGTCTTGCCGCCGACATAGTAACCCTTGACGTCAGCGGTCTTGGCGGTGCCGATTTCGGCATTGAGCCGCATCAGGAACCGCATCTTGTCGCTGGTCTCCGTCTTGATGACGCGCTTGGCCATCGCCGCCGCTTCGGATTCGGTCCGTTTCATGAAGGTTGGCGGAATCAGATAGCCGCCGTTCACCAGCGCGTTGATGCCCATCACCGCCTGGAGCGGCGCCACCGACATGCCCTGGCCGAACGCGATGGTCACCGTGTTCAGCTCGCCCCAGCGTCGCGGCACCAGGGGAGCCGCGCTCTCCGGCAGCTCGGTGCGCAGCCGCGTCAACTGTCCCATCTTGGCAAGGAACGCCTTGTGGGCCTCGACGCCCTGGCTGAGCGCGATCCGCGCCGCGCCGATATTGGACGAATAGGTGAACACTTCCTTGGTGTTGATGAAGCGTCCAAGCGCGTGGCTGTCGTGAATGGTGAACTTGCCGTAGTGCAGGTTTCCGCGCGCGTCCCACGACGAATTCAAATTGATCTTGCCTGAATCCAGCGCCATCGCCAGCGTGAATGCCTTGAAGGTCGATCCCATTTCGTAGACGCCGGTGGTCAGGCGATTGATGCGGTCGGGGTCGTGCGCCTCCTTCGGACTGTTGGGATCGAAGTCCGGAAGGGAGACCATCGCCACGATCTCGCCGGTCTTGACGTTGGAGACGATGCCGGAGGCGGCCTTGGTGTGGTATTTCTCCTTGGCCTTCAGCAGCTCGTCACGCAGTGCGTGCTCGACGCGCAGATCGACCGAGAGCTCGATCGGTTTTTGCAGCCGGTCGGTGGCAAAGCCCGCGCGATGGAGATCGGCGAGCCCCTGATTGTCGAGCCACTTCTCCATGCCGGCGATGCCCTGGTTGTCGATGTTGACCAGACCGATGACGTGGGCGACCTCGTTGCCGGTCGGATAGACGCGCTTGTTCTCGCGCAGGAAGCCGATGCCGGGAATGCCGAGCTTGTGGATGTCCTGCTGTTGCTTCGCCGTAATCTCGCGCTTGAGCCAGACGAATCCCTTGCGCGTCTTCAGGCGCTCGCGCACCTCGGCCTCGTCGAGGTCGGGCACAGTGGCGGTCAGAAGCTCGATCGCCTCGTCCTTGTCGATGATGCGGCGCGGCTCGCCGAACAGGCTCGACGCCTTGACGTCGGTCGCGAGGATCGCACCATTGCGATCGACGATGTCGGGCCGCGCGGTCGCGACCACCTCCTGCGCCGCGGCGCGGCGCGCGCCGTGCGCGTCGGCGCCGATCGCGAACATCACGAGCCGGCCGCCGATCAGGGCGTAAACCGCGCCGAAGGCGAGCATCGCCAGGCCGACACGCGCCCGCGCCTTGGCCGCGCGATCGACGTTGCGCCCGTACAGCAGGCTGCGGATCAGCCGCTGCCGCCAAGGCTCGGTCGGCTTTTCTGCCGGTTTGGCCGGGGTCACAGCACTCATGGCTTGTCCTCGGGCTGAGGCACGGAGCCCGTCACATTATCGGGATCGCTGGCGGCTTCGATGGTGTTGAGCATGGCGCCGATCGGATCCGGCTCGCCCGGCCTGAACATGCGCGGCGGACGCTCGGGCAAATTCTTCAGTGAATCATATTGCGTGCCGTTGACCGGCTTGAGCTGCAGATGCCGATCGGACAGGCCTTGCAGGCGCTGGGGCGCATCGAGCTTGGCCCATTCGGAGCGCAGCGCCGCGATCGCATCGCGCTGCTCGCGGATCTCCGCATGCAGCCGCAGCACCTTTTCGGTGCGCGCCGTGGAGTCCATCTTGATCCTATAGACATAGGCCGCCGCGAAGATCAGCGCGCCGATGACGAGGAGGTGGATGAAGCGCATGCGCTAGCCACCTCTCATGACGTCGGAGAGTTTTGGCCAGGACGATTGCTCGCGATCGTCATGCGCGGGCGCCGAGGTGCGCTCGCCGGCGCGCAGTTTTGCCGACCGCGCGCGCGGGTTATGCGCGACTTCGTTTTCGCCTGCAATCACCGGCCGCCGCGTCAGCAGCTGAAAGCTCGGCACCGCCTGAGACACTTCCGGCAGATGGCGTGAGCCGCCACCCGTCTTGCTACGCTCGGCGAGAAAATTCTTGACGATGCGATCTTCCAGCGAATGGAACGAGACGACCACGAGGCGACCACCGGGCTTGAGCACACGCTCGGCAGCGATGAGTGCGTTCTGGAGTTCCTCGAGCTCTTCGTTGACGAAGATGCGCAGGGCCTGGAACGTCCGCGTCGCCGGGTGAATATCCCCAGGCTTGGAACGAACCACCCTGCCGACGAGATCGGCGAGCGCGCGCGTGGTGGTGAACGGCGTCTCCTGACGGTCCGCGACGATGGCGCGGGCGATGCGACGCGACTGCCGCTCTTCGCCGAGGAGATAGATGATATCGGCGAGATCGCCTTCCGATGCGCGCGCCACGACATCGGCCGCAGTCGGGCCTGCCTGCCCCATCCGCATGTCGAGCGGACCATCGAGGCGGAACGAGAAGCCGCGGCCGGCCTGGTCGAGCTGCATCGAGGACACCCCGACATCCATCACGACGCCGACGACGTCATCGACGCGTTGAGCCGCGCAGATTTCGGCGAGGTTGGAGAAGCGATCTTCAACGAGCGTCAGCCGGCCCGCCGAGCGTTCGACCAGCTCGGCGCCGCCCTCGATCGCAGTACGATCGCGATCGATGGCAATCACCCGGGTTCCCGGCACGTCAAGAATCGCACGGCTGTAGCCGCCGGCGCCAAACGTCGCGTCGATGTATAGGCCGCCTTCGCGCGGGGCGAGGTGGTCGATGGCCTCACGGCCAAGAACGGGGATGTGCGGAGCCGAACTCATGCGCCAGGCCTGCCAATCGCCCCGCCGGACTCCCAGGTGAGATCGGGGACGAACAAGCTCATAGCGCCTCGAATGATTCCGCGTCGCGGCGGTTCCACGACCCAACCCCCGTCCAACATGGTTACCGTGCCCGGTCGTCCCGGGCCACCAACCCAGTATTCCCCTTGGAACTTGTCGGGCAGCCATGGGATTTCGAGCCAAAATACGCTTTGGCCGCCTCCGGACGCGGGTCGGCTCTTCATCTCTCAGTAACGGCCCTTAGCGTTAAGAAAGCGTTGATCGGCTCGCGACAAGTCGAAAAGCTGACGCGGCGGTGATGCTTCATCCACACACATGCGCCAAAATGCATCCGTTAACCGCGTCGCGCGATTGCGCACGAGCGAGGGTAAAGGAATAGTAAAGAGAAGGGCTTGGCCCACACACTCTCTCTATCTCGAGCTGTCTATGTCGTCCGGTTCGTCCACGCCGTCTGGATCTGATTCGAAGCGTCAACGTGTTCTCCCGGTTCCCAAGGCCGCCGCGAGCATGCGGACGTTCGAGCCGGACTCCTCGATCGTCTCCGACATCATCCCCTCACCGAACCATGGCGACCGTAACAAGGGCCGGCAGCCCGATATGATCGTGCTGCATTACACCGGCATGCCCGACGTCGAAGGTGCGCTGGCGCGGCTCTGCTCCGCGGGCACCGAGGTGTCGGCACATTACGTCGTGCTGGAAGACGGCCGCATCGTGCAATGCGTGCCGGAGGCCAGGCGCGCCTGGCATGCCGGCGTCTCGTCCTGGTCCGGCGAGGACGACATCAATTCCTGCTCGATCGGGATCGAGATCGTCAATCGCGGCCACGATTGGGGCTATCCGGAGTTTCCGCTGCGCCAGATCGCCGCCGTGATCGCACTGTGCCGCGGCATCATGCTCCGCCGCAAGGTGCCCGCGCACCGGGTGCTCGGCCATTCCGATGTGGCGCCCGCGCGCAAGAAAGATCCCGGCGAAAAATTTCCGTGGCATTCGCTCGCCAATTCCGGTGTCGGCCACTGGGTCACGCCCGCGCCGGTGGTGCGCGGCGAGAGCCTGATGCTCGGCACCATCAGCGACGAGGTGCTGAGCCTGCAGCAGGCGCTCGCCCGATACGGCTACGGCGTTCCCCTCACCGGCAAATACGACGCCGCGACCATGGAAGTCGTCACCGCTTTCCAGCGCCATTTCCGCCCGGCGCGACTGGATGGGGTCGCGGATCACTCGACGCTGTCGACCTTGCAGGCGCTGTTGGGAAGCTTGCCGGCGGAGGGAACGGCGGTCGCGTCGAAATAGTTGACGTCTTCGAGAACGTCTTGCTCCGTCATGCCCGGGCTTGTCCCGGGCATCCACGTCTTTGTCGCACAGGAAGAACGTGGATGGCCGGGACAAGCCCGGCCATGACGGAATTCAGTTCATCTCCCTCATCCTTCGCGCATAAAGTCGTTGCAGCGGCTCGAGCTGCGTCGCCTCCGTCGCCGCGCGATAGGCCTCGCGCGCCTCCTCCTTCCGGCCGAGCCGCCGCAACAAATCCGCCCGCACCGCCGGCAACAGCTCGTAGCCATGAAGCCCGCCCCGCGCCGTAATCGCATCCACGAGATCGAGCGCGCGTGCGGGACCATCGACCATCGACATTGCCGCTGCGTGATTCAGCTCGATCACCGGTGACGGATTGATCCGCAGCAGCACTTCATAGAGCCCGGCAATCTGCGGCCAGTCTGTCTGCTCATAGCTCGGCGCACGCGCATGCAACGCAGCGATCGCAGCTTGTACTCCATAGGGCTGTGGCGGGCCGGGCACGCGCAGTGCGTCGTCCACCAGACGCAGACCTTCCTCGATCTGTGCACGGTCCCACCGCGAGCGATCCTGCTCTTCCAGCAGCACGATGTCGCCCGCGGCGGTCTGGCGCCCTGCGCGGCGCGCATCGTGCAGCAGCATCAGCGCCAGCAGGCCCTTGATCCCCGCGCGATCGGGTAGCAGCCGGTCGAGCAAGCGGCCAAGCCGGATGGCCTCGGCCGCAAGATCGGGCCGCATCAAATCCGCACCCGATGTCGCCACATAGCCTTCGGTGAAGACGAGATAGATCACGGCAAGCACACCGTCGAGCCGCTGCACCAGCGTGCCGCGCTCGGGGACCTCATAGGGAATGCCGGCGAGCCTGATCTTCTGCTTGGCGCGGACGAGGCGCTGCCCCATTGCCTCCTCAGTGACGAGGAACGCGCGCGCGACCTGCGCCGTGGAGAGCCCGCAGACGGTGCGCAGCGTCAGCGCGACCTGGACTTCGGGCGCAAATGCAGGATGGCAGCAGGTGAAGATCAGCCGCAGCATATCGTCGTCGAGCATTGCCGGCGGCTCGGCGGTCGCTTGCGCGTTCAGCTCGAGCTCGTGCACGAGCGCCTGCTCCTTGCCGCGGAAGACGGCCTGGCGCCTGATACGGTCGATCGCCTTGTGCCTGGCGACATTGACCAGCCAGGCGCGCGGATTGTCGGGGAACTCGCACGCCGGCCAGCGCTCCAGTGCCACCGCAAAGGCGTCCTGGAGTGCGTCCTCGGCGAGATCGAAATCGCCGACGAGGCGGATCAGCGTGGCCAGCGCCCGCCCCGCCTCGTCGCGGAAGATCTTGTCGATCTCGGACAGTGTCATGTGACGATGTGCGGCTGCGCCATCACTTGTCGTAGACCCAGATCGGCCGCACCTCGATCGAGCCGATGCGCGCCGACGGAATCCGCGACGCGATCTCGATCGCAGTATCGAGATCCTTGGCCTCCACGAGGTAATAGCCGCCGAGCTGCTCGCGCGTTTCGGCAAACGGGCCATCGGTCGTCAGCGTCTTGCCATCGCGCACGCGGACCGTCGTCGCGGTCGTGGTCGGCTGCAAACGGTCGCCAGCCTTGAAATTGCCGCTCTGGATGATGCCTTGCGTGAAGGTCTGATATTCCGCCGTCATCTGTTGGCCGGCAGCCGGACGCATATTCGCGTACTCGGCTTCGTTCTGGTAGATCATCAGCAAATACTGCATCGCCTAACTCCTGTTGCACGGCTGGATTGCCGACATCCAGTCGAACGGGACACGCGCCCAACGACATCTTCAGGATAAATTATTTCGGGCGAACCGCGCATGGCGATATCGGCTTGCGGAACCGACACAAATGCTTCATGCGTAAGCCGTCAGTCGGCCGGACGGCCGCTCCGGCAAGTGCCGAAAGGCCGCCGGGGAGGAAAGTCCGGGCTCCCTTGACATACGGTGCCGGATAACGTCCGGCGGGGGCGACCCCAGGGAAAGTGCCACAGAGAACGAACCGCCCGCCTTCGCCCCTTCGGGGCTTCGGCGAGGCAGGCCCGCAAGGCTTGCCACGTCGTAGCAGCGTCAGCTGCGTAGACGGGTAAGGGTGAAAAGGTGCGGTAAGAGCGCACCGCGGCTGCGGCAACGGAGCCGGCATGGTAAACCCCACCGGGAGCAAAACCGAATAGGGACGGCATAGCGGGCTGTTCGCGAAAGCGATAACGCCGCGGGGCGATGTCAGGCCCGCCGTCCGGGTAGGTTGCTCGAGGCCATGTGCAAACATGGTCCCAGAGGAATGGCCGTCACGTATCGTTCGCGCAAGCGGACGGTGCCCTACAGAACCCGGCTTACAGGCCGGCTGATATCTTGCAACGAGGGGCTCTATGCTGACCGCATCGAGCCCCTCACCATTTGGCGCCGTCATTCCGGGGCTCGCGAAGCGAGAACCCGGAATCCATCAAGCCACAGAGTCTGTAGAGGAATGGATTCCGGGCTCGTGCTGCGCACGCCCCGGAATGACCACTGTGAGTTAGCCGACGATCTTCTCCAACACCGCCATCAGCGCCTCCGGCGCTGTCACGTTCGGCGCGTGACTGGCGTCGAGATCGAAAGTGCGCCAGCCATCCTCGCTCTTGGTGCGCCGGGCGAACTGCCCGAACACGTCGCCCGGCGGAATGCGCGTGCAATAGATGTAGCTGCGCGGCATCGCCGGCTCGCCATGTTCGAGCTTCAGCCTCGTCTCGAAACATTTGATCGGCATGTTGATCCGGCGCGCGTTGAGCCAGTCGAGATCGGCCTGCGGCGTATCCGGCGGCGGCGGGTTCGGCGGGATGCGGTAGCCGTCGCCAGAGCTTGCTGCCTTGCGCATCGGCTCGCGCCCGCCCTCATTGAGATCGAATAGCGACTGGCCGTCACGCGGCACGAAGGCGTCGAGATAGATCAATTGCGTCACCCGCTCGCGCGCGCGATCGGCGACGCCGGTGGCGACCATGCCGCCATAGCTATGGCCGAGCAGCACGATGTCCTCGAGGTCCTCAAACCTGATGACGTTGAGAATGTCCTGGATGTGCGTGTCGAGATCGATCGCGGGACTGGCCAGATGCGCGCGCTCGCCGAGCCCGGTATAGGTCGGCGCAATCAGACGATGGCCGGCCTGCGCCATCAGCGGATGCATCTTCTTCCAGGCCCATCCGCCGGACCACGCGCCGTGACAGAGCAGGAAGGTTTTTGAGCGTGCGGCCATCGGCGTTTCCATCATTCTTGTTTGTACGATGGAGTGTAGCGGGCGACCCCGCGATGTAAACGCTATGGCTCTTTAAGTCATGCCGCGCGCGTGTTCACCTTCACGAAAACGGGTGCACCCTGACCAGCTTCGCGCCGCAGCTTGCCCGGCTCAAAACCGTGCATGCCGATCTGCCATTGCAGCCCGACGATGGCACCCTTGGTCGGCTGCAGCAGCGCGAGCGAAGCGAACAAGGTCACCGGCAGCCACACCGCCAGTTGCAGCCAAACGGCCGGCGCATAGGCGGTTTCGATCGCGAGGATCGCAGGGACCACGAGATGGCCGACGACGACCATCACGAGATAGGCCGGAAAATCGTCGGCGCGCTGGTGGAACAGCTCCTCGCCGCAATGGTCGCAGGTATCCGCCACCTTCAGGAAACGGCCGAATGCATGCCCTTCGCCGCAGTTCGGGCACTTGCCCCGAAATCCGCGCCACATCGCTTTTGCCAGAGAGACTGAACCGGTCGCCATGACCCCACCTCTTCCTTTTTATTGATCCATACAATACTATCTTGCATCCATACATTCAAAGGATATGGGCGCTAATTGCATGGATTGGACCCCTACAATCTCGGAGCTGAGCGGGCCGCGCTATCAGCGCATCGTCGAGGCCATGGAGGCCGATATCGCCGCAGGCCGGCTGGTCCGCGGGCAGCAATTGCCGACGCAGCGGGCGCTGGCAAAGGCGCTCGGCATCGACCTCACCACGGTGACGCGCGCCTACACCGAGGCGCGGCGCCGCGGCATCATGGAAGCCCGGGTCGGCCAGGGGTCGTTCGTGTCGGAGACCAGCGCGCGCCGCGCGGGCGATCTGCCGCATCCCGTCGCGATCGACCTCTCGATGAACGTGCCGCCGCAGCCACTCGAAGCGCAGCTCGACGAGCGCATCATCGCCGGGATGGAAGCCATCCGCGCGCAATCGGGCCTGACGGCGCATCTCAACTACCAGCCGCCCGGCGGCAGCGCACACGAGCGCGAGGTCGCGGCGCGTTGGATGCGCGCACGCGTGCCACATGCGCATGCCGACAGGCTCGTGATCTTTCCCGGCGCGCAGACGATCCTGTTCAACCTGCTCGCACATCTTGCGCGTCCAGGTGACGTCGTGCTGACGGAAGCCCTCACCTTTCCCGGCATCAGGGCCGCCGCCGCGCGGCTCGGCGTCAAGCTTGTCGGCGTCGCCATGGATGACGGCGGCATCCTGCCCGACGCGCTGGCAAAGGCTTGCCGCACGCATAAGCCGAAAGCGGTCTATCTCATTCCGACGCTGCACAATCCGACCACCGCGACGCTGCTCCCCGAGCGGCGCAGCGCCATCGCCAAGATCATCAACGATGCCGATACTATTCTGATCGAGGACGACGCCTACGGGCTGCTCGATCGGTCGGCATCGCCGATCGCCAATCTCATTCCGGAACGGACTTATCTTGCGACCACGCTGTCGAAATGCATCGCGCCGGCGCTGCGGGTCGCCTATCTGACGACGCCCGACAGCAGCTCGCAGCGGGAGATGCGCAACTCTTTGCAGGCAACGGTGCAGATGCCGGCGCCGCTAATGGTCGCGCTGGTGACGCATTGGATCGAGACCGGCATTGCCGACCGCATCATCACCGCCATCCGGAGCGAGGCGATCGGCCGCCAGCAGCTCGCGCAACGGGCGCTGAAAGGCTTTGAGTTCCAGGCCAAGCCCGCCGCTCACCATCTTTGGCTGCGGCTGCCGGAGGGCCGTGCCGACGTCGCGGCGCATCTGCTGCGGAATGGACTGGCAGTCGTCGCCGGCGAGGCCTTCACCGTCGACGGAACGCTGCCGCATGCGGCACGCGTCTCGCTTGGCGCGGCGCGCAACAGGGCGGAATTGACGGAAGCGCTGCGCATCCTCGTGAGCGCGCTGCACAGGCCCGCCGACAGCAGACAGATCGTCTAGCAAATACTTATCGATGCTGACGGCGATGCCGCGAGCGCAGGATTGGTGCGACGGGGACGGATAGGCCGCATAGGCTTCGCTCGGCGCGACGGCAATCTTCGTGCGGGTCATCATCCTTCTCCATAGTCTCATTCGGGAGACTGGCCGATCGACCGCAGCGCTGCTGAGGATCACGCTTGCGTACGGTTTTGAAATTGACCTGCACGGCCGCAGCTGTGCTATGCGAGCAATGGCGATCAACAGTTCGGGATCGCCCAGGCGACAGGGACAATCTGTTGGAAATGCTCACCTACGCGCTGCTGCTGCTCGGCGCACTGGCCGGGGGCTTCGTCTCGGGCCTTGCCGGTTTCGGCACGGCGCTGATGGCACTCGGCATCTGGCTCTATGTACTGCCGCCCTCGCTCGCGGTGCCCCTGGTGCTGATCTGCTCGGTGATCGCGCAGAGCTCGACGCTGCCGTCGATGTGGAAAAGTTTCGATCTCGCGCTGGTCTGGCCGTTCCTGATCGGAGGACTGATCGGCGTGCCGCTGGGCACCATGCTGGTCGCCTCCGCCGATCCAAAAGTGTTCAAACTGAGCGTCGGCGTGCTGATCCTGGTGTTTTCGACCGCTCTCTATCTCAACAAGCAGCCGCTCGCCCTCACCTTCGGCGGCCGCATTGCCGACGGCGCGATCGGTTTTGCTGGCGGCATATTGGGTGGCCTTGCCGGACTGTCCGGGCCGCTGCCGATCCTGTGGGCGAACATCCGCGGCTGGAACAAGCACGAGCGGCGCGGCATCTTCCAGCTCTTCAATTTCACCGTGCTCGCCGCCGCTTTGGTGTTGCAGACCGCCTCGGGCCTCGTCGCGTTCAAGGTGGTCTGGCTCGCGGTGATCGCATTTCCGGGCACGCTGATCGGCGCATGGGCCGGCGCGCGCGTCTATCACGCGCTGAGCGACAAGCATTTCGGCGATGTCGTGCTCGGTCTCTTGTTCCTGTCGGGCCTCGGCCTCGTCTGGAACAGTTTGGGCACGCACTAACTCCGTATCGTCTTCGCGGCGAGCGCCATGCCGCCGGCAATTCCGACGCCAAGCACGTAGATCCAGCCCTCGGCGAAATCGAACAGATGCGAATTGAGCAGCGAGGACAGCATGTTCTGCACCACGACCAGGAGGCCGACCCAGCAAGCCAGACCCTCTCCGCGAAACAGCGAGAGATGCGCGAACCAGAGCGCGTAGAGGACCAGGACGCCCAACGCGCCCCACTGGACGGCGACATTGAGCGTCTGGTTGTGGGGATCACCGACGATTTCCGCCCGAACCCCGCTCTCGCCGGCAGCCGCGCGCTCGAACAGGCCGCGGATCGCGCCGGTGCCGTGACCAAGCAGCGGCGCGTCCGCGGTGAACGCCAGCGATTTGCGCCAGAACTCCAGTCGGGACCCCATGCCGCTGACGTCGTTGCCGACGATGCTGACTTCGTAGTCTCCGCTGAACTTGGCGAGCGTCGCGCGCAGATGCGGCGAGACGGTCCACAGCAGCACGGCCAACATCCCCATCACGCCCGCGGCGAGCAGCGCGGTGCGGCGGCGCAGATGCAAGAGGGCGAAGACCACGATCAGGATCGGCAGCGTCACCAGCGCCGTCCGCGAGACCACGACGAACATCATGTTGGCGAGGAAGCCGATCGCGAGCGCCACGAACAGCGCCGCGATGCGGTAACGGCCCTCTCGCAGCAGCGCCACGATCGGGTAGGCCAGCGCGATCGCACAGAGTGCGAACTCCTGGCTCTGGTCGATATAATTGCGCACAGCGATCCCGCTTTCGACCTTGTAAGGCCCGCGCGACAGATAGAGTTTCAGCGACAGTGCGGGATCGACGGCGACGGCGAAGGAATAGAGCATCAGCGCCGTGCAGGACACCAGGAACGCGGAAAACACCCAGCCGCCAAACGGCCAGCGCTCGAACTGGTAGATCAGAAGCGGAATCACCAGCAGCTTCGCCGCCGGGCCGATCGCATGGATTCGATCAGGCCACGGCGCATCCGACCAGAGCGCGCCGATGGCGGCGAGCGCGACCAGCACAATCGGCAGCAGGCTGACCGGCCGAAGCAACGAACGGGGAAATTCGCGGAGATCGACGAACGCGAACGCGATCAGCCAGGGAATGAGCGCGAAAATGAGCCCGGTCGTGGTCCACGGCAGCAGCAGCGCGATCAGCGCGACGAAGCGGGCCGGCGTGCGATAGCGTGCCGCCCAGATCGCGGAGAGCCAGGAATTGGGCCGCCGCTCGTTCAACACCTCGGTCATTTGGCCCCTTGCAGCCGCCATCCCCACGGCGCCGCAAGTTTGCCGGAGCGGTGGGGCGGGGACAAGCGCGGGCGCTGCTCAATCTGTCGCTACGCAGGCTCGCGGGCGAGAGGCGCTATCGTCTCGGGACTTTCTGACCCCGCAACCTTCTCCTGTGCCGGCAGCGAAAGGCGCTTTCTGAACTCGCGGCGCAACAGCCACAAGCTCAGGGCGGCCTGCAGCGTGGTCGTCGCGATCGACAGGTACCAGACATGCTCCATCCGGAAGCCCGGCCACGTCGAGAGCCAGATCGACGGCAGGGAATAGGTGAGGACCCGCGTTGCCGAGGTCAACAACACCGGCTTGGTGTTGCCGAGCCCCTGAAACAGGCTGGAGCAGGTGAAGATCAGCCCCTGCGCCACCATGTTGAGCGAGACGATGCGCAGAAAAAGCGACGCAACCGCCATCGTCTCCTGATCCTTCGAGAAGCCGGTAAGCAATAGACCAGGCACGAGCTGCGCCGGGATCAAGAAAACAATCATCACGGCGGTCGCGACAAGCGCCGCCTTGACAAAGGTCTCCCTCACGCGCGCTCCATTGCCGGCGCCGAAATTCTGGCCGGCGATCGGCCCTGCGGCAAGGGCGATGGCAAGCGCCGGCATCTGCATCAGGCCGAGGAGACGCGTCCCGATGCCAAATCCGGCCTGTGCCGCCGAGCCGAAAACGCTCAGCACGTAATAGCCCACGGCCATGATGATGAAGACCATCGCGAACTCACCGCCTGCAGGCAGGCCGACATTGAGGATCCTCCTCCACTCTCGAAGCTGCGGCCGCCATTGCGCGGGATTAAAGGCGACATAGCGTTCCAGTTTCAGGAAATACACCAGCAGCATAAGCACACCGATGAAGACGGCAATCGAGCTTGCGAGGCCCGCTCCGGCAACACCGAGCGCGTGCCCGGTGCCCCAACCCGAGATCAAGACCGGCGCCAGCGCGATGTTGATGGCCACTGCAAGCGCTTGAACCACCATGCTCGGTCGCACGATGCCCGTCGCCCGCAACGCAGACGCCATGACCTGCGACGCAAACTGCAGCGCCAAAGCCGGCATGAACCAGAGCAGATAAACCGCGCCGGCTTCGACCGTGGCCTCATCGGCCGCGACCGCGCGCATATACGGACGCGACAATGCGAAGCCCGCGACCAGGGTCAGGAGCCCGAACAGCACCGATAGGAGGACCGACTGGTTGAAGACGAGGTTGGCGTCGCCGCGATCCTTGCGCCCCACGGCGTGCGCCATCAGCGCCACCGTGCCGACGCCGAGCACCTGCATCAGCGCATTGACGAGAAAGCCGGCATTGCCGGCCGCGGCGACGCCCGCGATTGCCGCATCGCCCAGTCCCGACACAAAGTACAGGTCGACCAGCTGGCAGATCATGATCGTGATCATGCCAACCACGATCGGGGGCGCCATGCTCAGGATGTGGCTCACGATGGAGCCGCGTGTCAGGTCCTTCATGTCATTCCATCCTCTGGCGGCGCGACGGCGGAACTTTCGTCCCACCGACCGCGCACCACTCATTCCGCTGCTGCGATCTGTCCGAGCTCCACCACCTGGCGCTCGAACAGGCCGCGATAGATGCCGCCAGGTTTGGACGCGAGCCTGGCATGCGTGCCTTGCTCGACGATCTCGCCGCGGTCGAACACCAGGATGCGATCGAGGCTCTTCACCGTCGACAGCCGATGCGCGATCACGATCGAGGTCCGGCCTCGCATCAGCCGCTCCATCGCCTGCTGGATCAGCGCCTCGGATTCCGAATCGAGGCTCGAGGTCGCTTCGTCCAGGATCAGCACCGGCGCATCGGCGAGGAAGGCGCGCGCCAGCGCCACACGCTGCCGCTCGCCGCCGGAGAGCTTGACGCCGCGCTCGCCGACCAGCGTGCCGTAGCCCTTGGGCAGCCGCACGATGAAGTCGTGCGCGTTGGCCAGCCGTGCCGCCTGCTCGATCGCCTCCAGGCTGGCGCCGGGCCGGCCATAGGCGATGTTCTCGGCGAGCGAGCGGTGAAACAGGATCGGGTCCTGCTGCACGATCGCGATCTGGCTGCGCAGCGAATGCTGCGTGGCCTTGGCGATGTCCTGCCCATCGATCAGAACGCGGCCGCCGGTAACGTCGTAGAGCCGCTGCACCAGCTTGACGAAGGTGGTCTTGCCGGAGCCGGAGCGGCCGACGAGACCGACTCGTTCACCGGCGCGGATCGTGACCGACAGTCCGTCATAGAGCGGCGCGTGATGGCCGCCATAGTGGAACGTGACGTCGTCGAACACGAGCTCGCCGCGCTGGATCGCGATCGGCCGCGCGTCCAGCGCGTCCGCAATCCCAATCGGCTCGTCGTGGATCGCCACCAGCTCTTCCATGTCGTTGACCGAACGCTGCAGGTTGTTGATGTGCATTCCGACGTCGCGCAAATAGGCATGGATGACATAGTAGCTCGTCAGCACATAGGTGACGTCGCCGGGCGAGGCCCGCCCCGACATCCACAGCAGCACGGCGCCGCCGATCACGGAGGCGCGCAGGGCCAGCAGCACCGAGAGCTGCGCCAGATTGGTGTAGTTGTAGCGCAGCCACGTCCGCCGCACGCGCACGCGCCAGCGGTTGACGACCCGGGCAAGCCGCGCATCCTCGCGCGCCTCCGCGCCGAAGGACTTCACCACCGCGTTGCAGGTCAGCGCATCCGCAAGCGTGCCGCCGACCTTGGTGTCCCAGGCATTGGAGATTCGCGCGGCCGGCGCGATGTAGCGCATCGAGAACAGCACCGTCATCGTGACATAGGCCAGCGCGCCCAGCGCGATCACCGCGCCAAGCGAGGCCCAGTGCAGGCCGAGCAGGATCATCGAACCGATCAGCACCAGCAGCGACGGCGCCAGCGCCATCAAGATGGTGTCGTTCAACAGGTCGAGCGCCCACATGCCGCGGGTGACCTTGCGCACCGTGGATCCCGCGAAGGAGTTGGCGTGCCAGTCGGTCGAGAAGCGTTGCACGCGCATGAAGGCTTCCTGCGCGACCTCGGACATGATCTTCAGCGAGAACGGCACGATGGCCTGGAGGCCGGTCAGCCGCAGCACCACGGACGCCGCGCCCAGCGCCACGATACCGCCCAGGGCCATCAGCGCCGCGTGCCGTGCGGCGGGATCGGACGGGCCGCGGGTCAGGGCGTCGACCAGATGGCCGGAGAAGACCGGCATGAACAGGTCGGCGATGGTCGCACCCAGCAAGCCGCCGGCGACGATGAGGGTACGCCCCGGCTGCTTCAGCCAGTGCCGGAACACGAATGGCAGCACCACGCGTATCGCCGCGGGCCGTTTTGACAGAGCGGTCATGGCATCATCCGGCCGCTTATGGCGCGGGCCGGCTCCATTGATGGACGCAGGCCGGCCGCGAGGGCCGAGACGGCGTCACTTAAAGTTGGCTTTGATCTGGGAAGCGAAGCGATCGGGACTGAAAGCCCAATCGAAGCTGGCGGAAGAGGCCTCTAGGAGGCCGAGCACATACCGAGCCAGAACATCATCGAGCGCGGGCGTGCGATCTGCGAATGCGACGAAATCATGCAAATCCTCCCGGTTCGATGGAATGAGCTGCGCTTTATAGATGTGTCATTGGTGATTTGCAACGGGGCTCGCGCGAGATCACGCACGAGTGTTGCAAATTGGTGCGAGGTGCCTTGGCCCGCGTCGCCGCCGGCTCAATCTCCACCGTCATGCCCGCGAAGGCGGGCATCCAGTACGCCGCGGCGCCTCGGCTCCATCACAGCCTTCTCGGAATACTGGATCGCCTGCCTTCGCGGGCGATGACACCGAATGAGTGGCTGGCTTAATGCGCGTCGCCGCTGGCGCCGAACGGCGAGGCTGGCCTCTTCAACAATGTGACGAGCAGGGTGAGGCCGAGATAGAACAGCGTCAGGATGAAGAAGGCATCGCCGAAGCCCATCACCACGGCCTGACGATGCACGAGTTGGCTGAGCTGCTTCATCGCCATCAGCGTGGAATCGCCAAGCCCCTGAAACTTCTGCATGAACATGGTCAGGGTTTCGGTCGCGGTCGCGTTGCCCCAGGTCACGCGCTCCTGCAGGCGCGTGATGTGCAGGTCGGTGCGGTCGTTGAGCACGGTGTTGATGACGGCGAGACCAACGGCGCCACCGAGATTGCGCATCAGGTTGAAGAGGCCCGAGGCGTTCTTCACCCGGTCCGGCGCAAGCGTACCGAGCGCGATGTTGTTGGTCGGCACCATCGCGAACATCATGCCGATGCCGCGCAGGATCTGCGGAATCAACAGCTCGTAGAAATCGTAGTCGCGCGTGATCCAGGTCATCTGGTAGGAGCCGAGCGCGAACACGACGAGCCCGAACGCGATCATGTAGCGCATGTCGTACTTTGCCATGAGGCGGCCGACCACCGGCGCGACCAGGAACATGGTGATTCCCGAGACGAACATGGTCTCGCCGATCATCAGCGCGCTATAGCCGCGCACTTCGGCGAGATAGCGCGGATAGATGTAGGTCAGGCCGTAGAGGCCGATGCCGATGCAGAACTGAAGGACGCAGCCGATCGCGAAATTGCGGTTGGAAAAAGTGCGTAGATTGACGATCGGCTCGGCCGCGGTGAAGACGCGCCAGAAGAAGGCGATCGCCGAGATGCCGCAGATCCAGGCGCAGATCGCGACCGAGGGGTCCTGCATCCATTCATATTGCGGGCCCTCCTCCAGCACGTATTCCAGCGTGCCCAGGAAGCCGGCCATGAACAGCAGCCCCCACCAGTCGAAACGATCGAGCAATTCGAAATGCGGCTCGTCGAAATCGACCAGCGCCAGCACGCCGATGGTGATACCGATGCCGGGCACGATGTTGATGAAGAACAGCCAATTCCAGGACATCAGGTCGGTGATGTAGCCGCCGACGGTCGGTCCGATGGTCGGCGCCAGCGTCGCGACGAGCCCGATGATGGGACCGACGATATGGAATTTGGTGCGTGGGAAAACGGTATAGGCCGAGGCGAACACCGTCGGGATCATGCCGGCGCCGAGAAAACCTTGCAGCGCGCGCCAGAGGATCATCTCCTCGATGGTGGTGGCGAAGCCGCAGAGCAGGCTCGATGCGGTAAAGCCGGCCGCCGAGATCGCGAACAATAGCCGCGTGCCGAAGGCGCGCGACAGAAATCCCGACAGCGGAATCGCGATCACTTCGGCGATCAGATAGGCGGTCTGGACCCAGGAGACCTCGCTGGAGCTTGCCGACAGGCCGGCCTGGATTTCACTCAGGGATGCCGAGACGATCTGGATGTCCAGGATCGACATGAACATCCCGAACACCATGATGATGAAAGCGAACAGCCGCTTCGGCGCGATGCGCTCCGAAGCGGGGTCCGCCATCATGGCAGGTGAAGCGGTCGTGGCGTTCGCCATGGTGTCAGCTCTGATCGCTGCAAGCCGCGGGGTTGGTGCACCTCTCCCGCTTGCGGGAGAGGTCGGCGCGGAGCGCCGGGTGAGGGCTCTCTCCGCTTGGGGATTGTCCCGTTGCGGAGACACCCTCTCCCCAACCCTCTCCCGCAGGCGGGAGAGGGAGCGCAGCGTCGTTCGGGGCTGGAGTGCTGCCAAGCGCCATCGCCAGCAATCCTACTGGGGATGGATCATGGTGGCGTCGTCGAGATCGACCTCGCTGTCGGCGTCGGTCGCGCCCTTGTTAGTGTCGACCGTCGCAGTGACCGACATCCCGGCTCGGAGCAGGTTTTGCTTCGCGACCGACTTCGGCACGCGGATGCGGACCGGCACGCGCTGCACGATCTTGGTGAAGTTGCCGGTGGCGTTGTCAGGCGGCAGCAGCGTGAATACCGAGCCCGAGCCCGCCGCGATGCTGTCGACGACGCCGGAGAACTTGCGCATGCCGTAGGCGTCGACCTTGATCGTCACCGGCTGGCCGGGGCGGATGCGCTTGAGCTGGGTCTCCTTGAAATTGGCGTCGATATAGACGTTATCGAGCGGCACCACGTTGCCGAGCCGCTGGCCCACCGCGACGAAATCGCCGGCACTGACGAGGCGGTTCGAGAACGTGCCGTCGACCGGCGCGCGCACCGCGGTGAAGGCGAGATCACGCTCGGCCTTGGCCAGCGTGGTCTTGAGCTCGGCGAGCTGCGCCTGCGCTTCGGCCTGCTGCGCCTTGGCGACGTCGACATTGCTGAGCGCGACATCGTAGGCGGCCTGCGCAGCCTTGACCGCGGCGGCGCCCTGGTCGCGTCCGGCTTCGGAGCTCTCGAAGGTGGCGCGCGAGGCAAACCCCTTGTTGCTCAGCGCCTGCTGGCGCTCATAATCGAGGTCGGCGCGCTTGAGGCCGGCTTCGGCGGAGACGAGCTGCGCCTTGGCCTGTGCGACCTGGCTGTCGAGCGCCGCGACCTGGCGGCCGATGCGATCGATGGTGGCCTGCTGGGTCGCGATCCTGGTCGCGGCGGCGTCGACCGCGATCTTGTAGTCGCCGTCGTCGATACGGAAGACGATGTCGCCGGCGCGCACCGTCGTGTTGTCGCCGGCGAGGATCGAGGAGACGTGGCCGGCAACGCGCGCGCCCAGCATGGTGTTGTTGGCGCGGACATAGGCGTCGTCGGTCGCGACGTAGAAGCGGCCGACCAGCGTGTAATAGCCGGCATAGCTCGCGGCCGCGAGCGCCAGAAGCAGCCCTACTCCCATCATCACGAATTTGCGCTTGCCGGACTTCGGCGCGCCGGCGGCGGCGGGCGCGTCTGGGGCTGCGGCCGGCTTGTCGGTCACGGGCGTCTCCGGCGCCTCGCTGGGGCGGCGCTTGGTTTCCTCAGCCACATGAGAGCGCAACTGCTCGGCGAGAGCCACAGACGTCTCGGTGGCAGCGTCACCACCCGCGGGCGCCGGCGTCTCCACGGCGTCCGGGCGAAGGACGCGCGCAGCCTGGTCTCTCACTACGGCCATGAAGGCCTCCCCAAAAAAAAGCGCGAAGAGGGACAACCGCCGTACGGCCGGTTCCCTCTCGCCTATCCCAAATATCATTGACCGAACGGTTCGGTCAATATAGATAATATTCCCGGTTGGACCCTACTGGCCCGAATCCTTTATTTCGGTTTCATGATCCTGGACCGATGCAAAAACTTGCCGAGACCCTGAACCAATGGTTGTAGCCGGCCGCGAACATCTGCACGTCATCCAGGAGGAGGACAGCTCCAAACGCCGCCAGATCCTGGACGGAGCCCGCAAGGTGTTCATGGATCTCGGGTTTGACGGTGCCAGCATGGGCGAGATCGCCCGCGCGGCGCAGGTCTCGAAGGGGACGCTTTACGTCTACTTCGCGGACAAATGCGCGCTGTTCGAAGCCATCCTCGAGCAGGAGGCGCTCCAGCACGGGCAGGTCGCGTTCAATTTCGATCCGGCACGCGATGTTGAAACCACGCTGAAGGATTTCGGCCGGGCCTACAACCGTCTGCTGTGCCGGCCCGGCGGCGGATCGGCGATCCGCACCGTGATGGCGATCGCCGAGCGCATGCCCGATCTCGGCCGCCGCTACTATGCGCGGGTGCTGGACAAGTCCATCAACCGCCTCTCCGACTATCTCAAGGCCCAGGTCGCCACCGGCGATCTCGCGATCGACGATTGCGATTTGGCGGCGTCGCAATTCATGGAACTGTGCAAGGCCTCGCTGTTCCTGCCCTTCGTCTTCCAGGCTGCACCCGCACCGTCGGAAGAGCGCATGAGCGAAGTCGTCGACAGCGCGACGCGGATGTTCCTGGCGGCGTATCGGGCGAAGTAACGGCACGCGTTGCACGCCGTTCCGTCGGTCCTATATTGGGGCTCATGTCCCGTGATCTTCGCCCGCCGGTCGATATTCTCCATTACGAAATTGTCCAGGAACAGGCCTCCGCGCTCGGACGGATGGGCCGCACGCTCGAACAGGCGCTCGCGCGCTTGCGCGAGTTCGACGCCGCCCATGCCCTCCCCGAGGTGCCGGCCGCGATGCAGCCGGCCAGGCGCAAGCTGGTGCTAGAAGCCGGCCACGCACTCTGGATGTTCGTGGTGCAGCGTGAGGCGACCGGCCTGCGCGACAGCCGCCACATCATGCGGACCTACAATGTCCCGGCCGAGGTGCAGCTGTGCATGGGCCTGGTCCCGGCACCGTCCAAGTCGGCGTGAAAATGATTTGCTACGGCGCCCGGCGCTAGGGCGTGCACTCAGTGAGCTGCTGGTTGAAGCGCCACACGATGGGGCATCCGACACTTAGCTGACTTGGAATGATTCAAGGGCCGAATATTCGTTCCGAGTTCGGTATAACAGTGCACGAGCCTGATAAAAGGACCTCAACTCGGGGCTAGGCCAGCTGAGGTCCTCCGTGTGTCGGCAACACGTCGTCGAGGCGTGGTCGCGAATAATCCTCAACTTAAGAAGTGGCTGTTCTTCCCGGCATCAGCTCAAGTGCAGGGAAAAATAGGCCCCAGCTCGCGGGGGGCTTGGGGGGCATTGAGCTGGGGCCATTGGGGTCACCCTTGGGGAAGGGTATCGGGAAAACTTGGCAATGTCAGGAATGTTCCTGCATTAAATTTCGAAGAGAAATTGGTGCCGCAGGCGGAATGGCACGTACTAGTCTGAGTGCCGGGTGTCGCTTGAATTGGTTCGCTTTTCGCGTTCCGTGAATGGAACAAAGACCCTTGTGTGCACTTTGTAACGTTGCGGGTGAAGCAGGGGGAAGATGTGAACACCACGGAACTTCCATCCATTCTGTTGATCGAAGACGAGGATACGATCCAACTTATCGTCGAAGAGGCTCTCTCGGAGGGAGGCTTTCAAATCGCGACCGTGAAAACGGGCGAGGAAGCCGTCACGCTTCTGAAGGGTGGTCAGCCCTACCGAGCTCTCGTCACCGACGTCAATCTGCTGGGTCGCCTTGACGGCTGGGAAGTCGCGAGAGCCGCCCGTGAGATCGACCCGCACTTTCCCGTGGTTTACATGACAGGCGGCGCGGCCGATAAGTGGCCGGTACTCGGTGTACCAAACAGCATTCTGCTTCAGAAACCATTTGCGCCTGCGCAAGTCGTTTCGGCTGTTTCTCAGCTCCTGAACGCGGTCTCGCAGCAGACGGGTCCCGCCTGAGAAACGGCGATATCCGTGTCTGCTTCAGTTCTCCTCATCGAAGATGAAGCCCTCATCCGAATGATGTTGGTTGAGATGATTGAAGAGGCGGGTCATTCAGTTGTTGCGGAAGCGGGTAACGTCGCCAAAGGTGCCGTTCTAGCGACGGATGCTGAGTTCGATCTCGCGATCCTGGACATCAATCTCGGCGGCGACACCATCGAGCCAATCGCCTCGGCACTTGCGGGACGAGGCAAGCCGTTTTTCTTCGTGAGCGGATACGGATCGTCGGGAGTGCCGGATGCATTCAGGGGCACTCCAGTTGTGACAAAGCCTTGCTTGTTGGCAGAGTTGCAAACCGCCATTGATGCAGCAATGTCGCAAGTGCCGAGCAAAAGCCTGGGGCCGATCTAGCCGATTGCGCCGGCCTGGTATCGTATGAGTACACGCCTAGTCGGTCACCTGCTTGCGGAGCGCGGCGAGATCGTTGACGACCATCTTGGTCGGGCCGGTCCAGATGATGCCGTCGTCCTGGAGGCGGCTGAGGATCAGGCTGATCGACTGGCGCGTCGCGCCGATCATGCGCGCGAGATTGGCCTGCGTGATGCGGCCGAGCGAGATCGGGCCGCTCTCGTCCTGGGCTGCGTTCTCGCACAGCTTGACCAGCAGCAGCACCAACCGTTCCGCCGCCTTCTGTCCCGCCAGCGTCTGCGCCAGCATCGAATAGGTCTCGCCCTTGAAGCCGAGGCACTCGATCAGCGCGATGGCGAACGACGGCGACTGCGCGATCAACCGGCGCACCGCGTCCTGGTCGAGATGCAGTGCCTCGACCCGCCCGAGTGCGCGGGCCGACCAGCTGTGGCGATGATCGCCGAGGATATAGGGCGCGCCGACGAAGTCGCCTGCCTCCCAAGTCGACAGCATCAGTTCGCGCCCCTGCGTGCCGGCATGGGTGCTTTCGACGATCCCGTTCAGGATGATGTGGACGCCGTTTGCGGGCTCGCCCTCCCGCAGCAGATATTCGCGGTTCTGGTAGGTCGCGAGCCTGCCGGTTCGCATCACCAGCTCCAGATCGGGCTTGTCCAACGCCTTCAGCACATAACGTCCGGTCCCGGGCCGTGACAGTTCGGCGCGCGGCTCAGCTGGATCGGCCACCTCATGCGCATCGCTGCGCTCCACGATCGGTCTCCCTTCGAGTGACGGCTCGAAGGCTAGGAGGTCTCCGCTCAGATTGCAACGCGGCGCAGATGTTCTGGCTCGGCCGCAGCCTCCGTGAAAGCGCAAGCCAGATCGGTGAGCAGGCGCTCCCGGCCGGCCGGTGCCAGGAACGTGACGCCATAGGGCACGCCGGCTGCGGTGACGGCGTTCGGAACGGCGATGGCGGCCAGGCCCAGCGGGTTGGCGTAATTGGTGTAATAGCCGTTGTTGAAATTGGCCGTCAGCGGATCGCGCGCGACGTCATCGATGCTCAGCACGGTGCCGACCGTCGGCACGACCAGCGCATCGTGATCTTGCCAGAAATCGCGCAGCGATCGCTGGACCTCCTTGACCTTGTAGAGCGCACGATAGGCGTCGGCCGCCGTGAACTTCCGGCTGCCGATGACGAGGTCGCGGACGATCTTCACGCCCGCGTCCGGGTTGGCGTCGAGGAATGCGCCGACCGAGACGTCCCGCTCGGCGAGGAAAGGTCCGAAAAACATTAAATCGTTGACCGAAATGAACGGCGCGAAATCGACCGATGCGACCGACAGATCGAGCTGCCGCAGCTTGCGCAGCCCATCGCCGAACAGCGCCTCCGTCTCTGCATTGCCGAAGAAGCTGAGCTGATCCGGACGCGGCGTTGCGATGTTGAGGGGCCGCGCCGGAGATGCCTGCTCCGTCCATCCGGCGAAATCCACCGGCGAAAAACAATCCTCGGCATCGCGCCGCGCCAACACGCGATAGACGTCGTGACCATCGCGCGGATCGCGCGTGTAGAGCGAGACGGTATCAAAACTGCGGCAGGCGTAGACCATGCCGCGCTGACTGAAGGCGCCGGGCGCCGGCTTGAAGCCGGTCACGCCACAATAGGACGCCGGCACCCTGCCCGATCCGCCGGTATCGGTGCCGAACGCAAAGGACGAGGTGCCTGTCGCGACCGACACCGCGGCGCCCGAACTGGAGCCGCCGGGGATGTAGTCCGGATTGTGCGGGTTGCGGGCGATGCCATAGGGCGAGCGCACGCCGACGAGGCCGGTCGCGAACTGGTCCATATTGGTTTTGCCGAGATAGATCGCGCCGGCGGCGATGGCGTCGGCGACGACCGGGCTCGTATCTTTCGCGGTGTAGGCGAATTCCGGGCAGGCCGAGGTGGTCTGCTCGCCGGCCACATCGATACAATCCTTGACCGAGAACACGAGGCCATAGAGCGGCAGCTCGCCGATCTCGCCAATGCGCGCATCGAGCGCGCGGGCCTTTGCCATGACGCCGTCGGGATTTGCCGTCGAGATCCAGACGCCGCTCTGGTCGGCATCCTCGAGGCGCGACAACACATGCGCGGCGACGTCGGACGGCTTGAGCTCCCCGCTGCGGTAGGCGGCACGGAGGTGGCGAGGTGCGAGATTCATGTCGGTCACGTGCTTGCGGGAATTGGCAATGTGCCGGCGGGACAAGCCCGCCGGCACCGACCCTAGCGGCCGATCACCTTCTCCAGATATGCGGGCTGGATGAAGGCTTCGAAGTCGGCGCGCGGCAGCAGCTTCGGCAGGCGCTCCTGCTTCACCAGGAAATCGGCGGTCGAGATCAGCGTGTCGACGAACTTGCCCTTTTTCGCGGATGTGCCGAGATACTCCTCCGTGAGCTGCTTGTTGCAGGGGACCATCCCGGTGCCCTTCATCATTCGCTGCGCGTCCTCGATCGGAAGCGAAAGCTCTTCCGCGATGATCTCGGCCGTCTTCTCCGGGTTCTTCAGCCAGAAATCGATGCCTTCGCATTCGGCCTTGATGAACTTGTCGACGTAGGACGGATACTTTTCCGCGAACGCGTTCATGACGACGCCGATGTCCCAGGTCGGGTAGCCGCGCTTGGCCATCTCGCCCGAGGTGACGAGGATCTTGCCGCCGTTCTTCACAGCCTTGCCGAGATTCGATTCCCAGAACCAGGCCGCGTCGATGTCGCCGCGAAGCCAGGCCGCCGCGATGTCCGACGGCGCGAGGTCCAGAATCTTCATCGAGGCGGGATCGACACCCTCGTCCTTGAGCGCCTGGAGCAGGAGGTAGTGTGTCGTGGAGCCGAACGGCGCCGCCACCGTTTTGCCCTTGAGGTCCTTGAGCGAGGTGATGTTCTTGTCGGTGCGAACCACCAGTGACTCGACGTAGTCGAGCATGTTGATCACCAGGATGCCCTTGATCGGCAGGGCGCGCGTCGCGCCGATCGCGGTCGGCGGATTCCCGAGGCCGCCGAAATCGACGTCGTTGCCGGCGATCGCGCGCAGCATGTCGCCGCCGCCGCCGATCTTGACGTATTTAATGTCGACGCCCGGCATCTCCTTGGCGAGCAGGCCAAGATGCTTGGTGACCAGCTGGGCATTGACGAGGTTCAGATAGCCGACGGTCACCTTCGCCGGCTTGTCCTCGGCGCGGACTGCGGCCGTGAGCGCCAACGTGGTAACCGCGAGCGTCGCAATCAGTCTCTTCATCATGGAGGTCTCCCCTACGATTAGAATTGAATTCAGGCCCACGGCATCAACAGTTTCGCGATGCCGCGCATCATGAGGTCGAGCACGACGCCGGTGAGACCGAGCACGATCAGCCCCATGATCACGACGTCGGAGAGCAGGAATTTTGCGGCGTCCCAGATCATCCAGCCGATGCCGGCGGAGGCCGCGACGATTTCGGCGGCGACGAGAACGGTGTAGGTGAATCCGAGCGAGATGCGCATGCCGGCGAGAATCAGCGGTCCCGCCGCCGGCAAATAGACGTGGAAGAGCAGGTGGCGCCGGGTCGCGCCGAGCGACTGGGCGGCGCGCACATAGACCGGGTCCACGCTGGTGACGGCCTGGATCGTCGAGATGACGATGCCCGGCAAACCGGCAAGAAACAGCAGCGACAGCTTCGAGCTCTCACCGATGCCGAGCCACATCACCAGCAGCGTATAGAGGCCGAGCGGCGGCAGGGGCCGGTAAAACTCGATCAACGGATTGAGCAGCGCGCGTGCGTTGCGCGACACGCCCATGAGGACGCCGAGCGGGATGCCGATCAGGCAGGCCAGCGTGAAAGCCGTGAGGATACGATAGAGGCTTGCGCCGAGATGCTGAAGCAGCGTCGCGCCTTGATATCCCTTCGTCATCGTCTTGACGAACGCGGCCCAGACCGCCTGCGGCTTCGGCAGGAACAGCTCGTTGGCCCAGCCCATCTCCGTGACGATGGCCCAGCCGGCCAGCAGCACGGCGACTGTCAGCGTCGAGAGCAGCACCGATCGCGAGACCTTCGGAAGCCGCAGCCGCAAGCTGCCGCGTCGCGTGCGATCCGGCGAGATTGGAATCGTCATGTGGGTCGCCTCGACGCTCATGTCCGCACTCCCAGGATCTGCATGATGGTCAGCGCGTAGATCCGCGTCGCCATCACCGACTTGGTGATCGAGATGTTCTCGTTGTCCACGGCCCAGCCGTCTTCTCCGGGACCGAACGTCACCGCATTGATGCCGGCTTCGCGGAAGCGGATCGTGTCGTTGAAGGCGTTCTTGCGGTTGACCCCGGGCTCGCGGCCCATCAGACGCCGGTAAACCGCCCGCAACGAGCGGCAGGGCTCCTCCTCGACCGGCACCGGTTCGGTCGCGTTGACGAACAGCGAGCCGGGCACCTGGCGCACCTCGACCTTGACGTCGTTCACACCCGCAAAAGTCTCCCGTCCGAGACGCTCGATGTCCCCAATCACGCTCGATAGCGTCATGCCGGGCACGATGCCGACCACAGCGAGCGTGATGGTGCAGGCATCCGGCGAGAACTGCATCTCGCCGGGCAGGCCGGACCGAATACGCACCACGGCGCAGCAGGGCGGCGTGTGTCCCATGAACTTGCTGGGGACATGCGTGAACGCCATGTCCTTCAGTTTCGGCAACAGCTTCGCCGCTTCCATGATGGCGTTGACGCTGATGTCCGGTCGCCAGATGTGCGACTTGATCCCGTGAACGGTGAGCTCGATCAGGCAGTGGCCGGAATTGGCCACCGACAGGTTCATGCCCCAGTCCGTGTTGACGTCGCCCCAGGCGGTTGGCTCGGCGGTGATCTCGTAGTCGGCGGTCAGGCCGACCTTGTTCAGCATGTAGATGGAGCCTTCGGTGCCGTTCCGCTCCTCATCGACGGTGTAGCAGCACATCAAGGTGCCATCGAACTTCACACCCGCTTCGGTCAGGGCCTGCACTGCGAGCAAGGATGCAGCGAGGTTTCCGCGCGTGTCGGACGTGCCGCGCGCATAGAGCAGATCGCCGTGGCGCGTCGCCTTGAACGGATCGAAATCCGTCATGTGCCATTTCTCGGGCTCGACCGCCGGATAGGTGTCGAGATGGTCGTTGAGAATGAGCGAGGGGCCGCCGTCCCGTCCCTTCAGCACGCCGAGCACGTTCGGCCGGTGCGGCTGCGCGCTGTGCTTGGTGACCTCCATGCCGAGCGCTTCGAGCTTGCCCGCGACCAGCATCGAGATCGCCTCTTCTTCGGCGGGCGGCAAATCGGGATCCAGCGGATTGCCGGAACGGGGCTGGCCGGTGCGGATCAGCTCGGACGCGAGTTCAAGCCAGCGCTCCTCCGTGATGCGCGACAGCACGCGCTGTTCGAGATCCGAATAAGGAGGGGTGACAGGCATCTGCATGACGGGATCCGCTGGCTCACGGCGCCGGCAGCGCCGCTTCGTGGCAGCCTCCTCATTGCAGCGACTGTGCCAACTGCCGAAAACGCCCGCGGCAGCACAATTGTCTTTCTGACTTCAATGGCTTAGGCGAGATTTGCGTGTGCGCAAATTTTTGCGTCCGAGATGCGCTCTGCCGAAGACGCGGCGTCCGCTGAACAGGCAGGGCTCAGCGCGAGGCCGGCCGGCGTGGGGTCGTAGTCCGCATGGAGCGAAGCGGAATGCGGGAACGCCGTCCCTGGATTGCGCTTCGCTCCATCCAGGCTACGCATCGTGCGCAAGCCTCAATCGTCGGCGTACTCGTCCTCTTCGTGTTTTCGCGCCATGCTCTTGCGCGTACCCAGCGAGCCGGTCACGGAGGGATCGCGCGCATTCGCATAAGGATTGCGCCCGCCCGCCCGCGCGGCGACCTCTTCGCCGGAGACGGCGGCGGGCTGGCAGATCAGTCGGCGGCTGGCGCGGCGCATCAGATCGACGTGGATGTGATCGTAATGATAGACGTTCGAGCCCGGCGCCAGCACCGTGGTGAAATGCACGCACGCGCCCGACTGCACGTCGCGCAGGAAGCCCTGCTCTTCCGGCATGCCACGCCAGCCATCCTTCACGGTAACGCGGCGGCCGTCGGCGAGCACGAAGGCGGCGATGTCGAGCGCATTGCCGAAGGCGTGCTCGGAAATATGGGCGTGCGAATTGCCGTTCATGCCGCGGCAAGAATAGGCGGAGATCTGCTTGATCTCCGCGACGCGGGTGCCGAACCAGCGCATCGCCGAGGGCTGCACGGTGTCGGCGAGCCAGCGGTCGAGCTCGGAGACGATCGGACAGGCCAGCGTCGCAACCGGCTTGATCGCAACGGGGCCTACGGCGGTGACGGGATCGCCCCGTGCCGGACCAAGACGCGGCGGCGGTTGCTGCGCGGGCGCCTGCGAGTACGGCGCCGGCCGCGCCGGATAGCTCGGCGCATTCATGTAGCGCGACGCGCCCACCGCATCGGTGCCCTCGGGCGGCAGATCGATCTCGTCTTCCTGCTGCGCCACGCCGGGTGCGTTCAACGACACCGGGCCGGACGGCGCGCCATAGCCGGACGGCTGTCGCACCGCGCTCTCGGGATAGTTCGAGCGTTGCGGATAGCTCTGGCTTTGCGGGTAATTCGATCGCGGCTGCGTCACCGGCCAGCGCGGCTGGCTGCCGACGTTCCCGGGCGGTCGCAATTCCTCGTCGGCAAAGCCGTAACTGCTCGAGCCTTCGCCGAGGGCGGCGACCTTGAGCGGAAACTCGGCGCCGCACATGCCCGGCCCGGAGATCGGGTCGATGCGGACGAGATCCGGCCCCTCTTTCACCGCGCCTGATTTCAGGCATGCGGCTTCGGCCTCGGCCCGCCACGGTTCACGTTCGGCCTGAAAGAAGCCGCGGCCGCAACCCGCTAACGAAACAAGGACGATGGAGCCGACGAGATACAAACGAACTCCGCGCGTCATGCACGCACGTTCGGTGAATTTACTTAAAGACTCTTCAACGTGTTGATTTCAGTATTCTTTAACCATGTCAGCCCGCGCCGGCAGGAGCGCCTGCCGGTGACGAGTGACAGCAAGGCTGACTTTTTCGAAAAGAGACTTTCTGTTAACCATGACGCTCTCGCGCAAGGCGGCGCGACAGCGGGAGCGACCTCATGACGTTCGCCGGGAGACTGAGCGTTATCATCGCGTACCTCGCCATGGCCTTTGTCGGCGCCATCGTGCTCGGCATGATCTAGCGGCTTCAGCCGGAGGTACCGAACGCTTCCCTTACGACCGCGCGCTCCATTGCCGCGACGTCGTGATCAGCTTCTCCGGCCGCTCTTCGGCGCGCGTCCAGTTGTTGCCGGAACACCAGAAGTGGCCCAGTGCGCAGGCTTCGACGTGAAGCTTGCCGGAGTTCTTCAGCGTCATCCTCGCATAATAGGTGCTGCCGCTCGAGCGGCTGTAGATGTTGCCGGTCCAGACGTCGTGCGTTTTCGGCTTCATGTTGACAAGCACGCTCTCACCCCTGGTCGACGCTTCAGTCAGCGCGAAGCCGCACAGTGCCGGTCCACAGCGTTCGATGCGGACCGTGCCCTTGGCGCCTGCGCTCTCCCATTCGCCGAGCGGCAAATAGGCCTGCTCATCGTCACCGCGCTCCGGGCTCGCCACGGCCTGCTCGAGCTCCGGCCTAGGCGCGACGACCGGCGCCTCCATGCGCGGCAGATCGAGCGCGACGATCTTCGGCGGATCCATCCGCGGTAGCTCGACCCGTGGCGGATTGGAGCTTGCGGCCTGCGGCGGGACAATTGGCTGCGACGTCGTTGCGGCAAGGACAGGAGCCGCCGGCGCCGGTGGAGGCGCGACCACAATGGCTTGCGCCGGCCTGACCGGAGCCACGGGATAGAGCGGCTGCGGCGGCGGAAGCACCGGCGTCGGCGCCGGTGTCGTATCGACGTTCGGCCGAAAGCTGCGATGGGAGGAAACCGAGACACAGGAAGCCGATCGGCAATTCCTGGGCGACTCGACCTGGAATCGATGACCGCCGATCGAGAACGCGTAGGAGCCGGCCTCGGCTGCGGGCGCAATCGCCATCAGCGCGATCAATGTGCCAAGCGAAGTCACAAGCCGCATCATCGGCGCCTCCCTCTGTGTGGCGACGAGCTTACCCGGATGGAATCGCGGCTGAATGTGCGCTGCGTCACCCATCCGCGGCGAGCCGTTGTGACGTCTATCACAGAACGTCCGACCAGCCCGGCGTAGGGTCGAACCACGCTTCACCCACCCGCGACTTCAGTCCATCGGGACCCACACATTCTTCGGAGGTTGTCATGAACAAGCTCACCATCGCCGCCACTGCCCTCTTCCTCGCGTCCACCGCCGCCGCGCATGCCGGCAATGCGATCTCGTTCCAGATCGAAGGCCAGCACATCCGCATCGAGACGCCGCGCAACTGCGCCTCGCTCAATTGCGTGACCATCGTGGCGCCGGGCCTCTCGGACAAGCCGATCAAGCTGAACAACATCAACCTCAAGGGCTTGGGCTCGAAGGACGATGACATCGACACCACGCCGGCTCCGGCTCCGGCCACGACCGCGCAGCCCGCGCCGGCTCCGGTGCAGCAGCAGCCCGTGCAGCAGGCCCCCGTGCAGGCGAACGCACCGGCAGCGCCCGCTATCGCGGCACCAAGCACGACAGTTGCCGCTGCTCCGTCCGCCGGCTACGACGCCACGACACAGACCGCGCCCGCTGCAGCTCCCGCTCCGGCTCCCGCTGCTGCGCCCGCGCCGGTCGCGGTTGCTCCGGCCCCGGTGCCCGCCGCGCCTGTCGCAGTTGCCAACACGCCGATCGGCGTCTGGGCCACCGAAGAGAACAAGGGCAATGTTCGCGTCGAACAGTGCGGCGTCAATCTCTGCGGCTACGCCGCGAAGACCAACGAGCGCATCCTGATCAACATGAAGCCCGACGGCGCGAAGTGGAGCGGCCGCATCCACGATCCCGATTCCGGCCGCAACTACGACTCGACGATCGCGATGAAGGGCCCGAATGCAATGCGCGTGCAGGGCTGCGCCTTCGGCGGCATGTTCTGCGGCGGCCAGACCTGGAAGCGCGTGAGCTGAAGCCAAAGGTGTCGTCTCCAACACATCCGCATTCTTCGTCATGCCCGGGCTTGTCCCGGGCATCCACGTTCTTAGTCCCGCGCTTCAAGGCGTGGATGGCCGGGACAAGCCCGGCCATGACGGTGGGCAGGCTTGGCCACAAGCTAGCATCGCGTACCGTTTGAACGTTCACCGCCGCCGTGCGATAGACATTCATCCGCCGTTCACCTGCATCAGGATGATATCGGTCGATCTCGCCTCGCGTTTCTCACCGGGACCTCCTCGTGACTTTTATCGTGGCCTGGCGCCGCTTCTTGTTCGCGCTTGTGCTGCTGGCGTTGCCGGCCGGCGCGAGCGTTGCGTTCGCATTCGATGCGATCGAGCTTGCGCAGGCGCAACCACAAGCGCAGCCGTCGCCCGCCCCCTCGCCGACGCCATCGGCTTCACCCGCTCCCGCGACCGAGGCGCAGCCCGCCGCCGTCGACCCGATCGGCAACGTCGCGACGGTGACGGGCATCGCGACCGTGATCCGCGACAAAAATTCCTATCCGCTGCGGGTGCGCGACGACATCTATCTCAACGACGTCGTGCAGACTTCGTCGAACTCCTCGCTCGGTATCACCTTCGACGACGCGACCACGTTCAACCTCTCCGCAAGCACGAAGATCACCATCGACACTTACGTCTATGAAGACGGCGGCAAGCACAACGCAGGCATTTTCGACATCGGCAAGGGCACCGTCGCCTTCGTCGCGGCGGCGGTGGCAAAGACCGGCGACATGAAGATCACGACGCCGACGGCGACGCTCGGCATTCGCGGCACCACGGGCGTCGTCGACGTGCCGGAAGGCGCGGCCGCGAACAACGCCAACAACGTAAACATCAAGCTCTATCCCGACGCCGACGGCCGGGTCGGACACATCGACGTCGACGACCGCACGAGCGGGACGCGGCTCGGCGCGCTGACGCAAGGCGCGAGCGGTTTTGCGATCCGGCCGGGCGCCGCCGCTGCCGGCGTTATGCGCTTTGCCGCGGTGCCGATCACGATTCCCGCACAGCAGATCGCGCGCGACCGCGGCTTCGTCAGCCAGGTGCATCTGGCGCAGACCACGGGCCGGCAGATCGTCACCGAGCAGCGCGACTTCCGGCGCGCCAATCCGACCGCGAGCCCGCGCATTCCGCGGCCGTTCCAGCCGCCGCAACAGCAACAATTGCGGCCGAACACGGCGCCAGGACAACAGCCGCAACAGCCGCAACAGCCGCAGCGGCCGAACGGTCAGCCCGGTCAGAACAACCGTCCAGGCCAGCAGCAGCCGGGCGCGCCAGGCCGTCAAGGCGCCCAGCCGCCGCAGCGGCAGGGCCAAGGACAGGGTCAAGGCGGCGCGGTGCAACCGGGGACGCCGCGCGCGGGTCAAGGTCAACAGCAACAAGGCCAGAAGCAAGGCGCGGGACGTCCGGCGGGCCCACCGCGCGCCGGTCAAGGCACGCAGCCTGACGGCACCCCGCAAACCCCGCCGCGACGCGGTGGACAGATTCCGACGCAGCCCGGCGGAGTCGCGCCGCCGCAGCCGGCCGGAACGCAACCGCAGCCCGCTCCGCAGCCGCAACTGCCGCGCACCGGCATGCAGCCCGGCCAGCCGCCCGCTGCTCAACAGCCGGGCCTGCAGCGCCCGGGCGGATTCCAGCAACGTCTCCCCGCCGCACAACGCCCCGCAGCGCCGCGAAGGCCAGCGCCAGCTCCAAAGGAGAAGGAGCGGCGATAGAACGCAAAGTGCGCCGACGATGTCCGTGCGCTCCCTCGCCCCGCTCTTGCGGGGAGAGGGTTGGGGTGAGGGGCTGCCTCCGCGAAAATAGTGACAGAGAGACTCGCGGAGAATCCCCCTCACCCGGAATTCAAGCTGTGCTTGAATTCCGACCTCTCCCCGCAAGCGGGCGAGGTGAAGAGAACTCACGCCTCGCCGCGCAGCCAGGCTTTCATCTTCTGCAACAGACCGTGCCGCAACTCGCCCACCGAGGCCGCTTCAGCCGGTGTCAGTGTCTGCAAAGCTGCGTCGACCTCCTTGATTGCCAGCGTCGGCTCGGGCGCGGACGACGATGCAAGCCCCGCCGCCGCAAGCGCGATCGGGCCAACCTGGGTCAGGAACACACGCTCGTACTCGCGCGACAGGCGCGCGAGCGCGTCTTCCAGCGTCAGCCAGTCGACTGCCTTGATGTCGTTCATCAGCTTGCGGACCGGACCGTCCCCGGCCTCCATCCGCCAGAAATGTACGACCTTGGAACGTCCGCCCGACTGATAGACGAGCGTGCCCAAAAATTCGTGGATGGCGACCTCGTGACCGGTCTCTTCCAGCACCTCGCGATGCGCGGCTTGCTTCGGCGTCTCGCCGTCGTCGAGCTTGCCCTTGGGCAAAACCCATTCGTTGCGCTTGCGCTGGCGCACGACGGCGACCAGCGGCGGCGCCCCCCGCCGCAGCACAATACCACCCGCCGCCATGACCGGCGCCCGTGCCATCACCCAATCCGTAGTCGTAGAAACGTCCCCACCGACGATATAGGCGGCCGACGCGGCGGATTGAAGGCTAGTTTTTTCTCAGCAACGCTTGACCCGCGCGAATGCGCGTGCCTTCGGCGATGCCGTCGCAGAAGGTGAAATCGCCGGGCGCAAGGATGATGATGGTCGAGCCGTGCTCGAACCAGCCGAGCTCCTCGCCCTTGCTCACGTTGACGTCGCAGGGAAAATTGACCGGCCCCCTGGTCTGCGCATTCAGCACCATGTCGAGGAAATGCAGACGGATGCTTGCGACCAGGATCGCGGCGACCGGGACCAGCGTCACGGCTTCGCCAGTTGATAGACGCGTGCGGATCACCGCGCGTTCGTTCTTGCAGAAGAGACGCTCAACCCGCTTCAGCGCGATCGGGTTGACGTTCCAGACGTCGCCATGGATCAGCGTGACGCGCTCGATATGTGCGTCAAAGGGCGCATGGAAGCGATGATACATGCTCGAGGTCAGCCGCAGCGTGACGAAGGAGCCGTTGCGGTGCTGGTCGACCAGCACGGAATCGCCGAGCAGATCGAGCAGCGAGTACGGCGCGCCCTTGACCTGGAACAGCTCGGTGTCGGCGATCCGGCCGTGAGCGCCGACGATGCCGTCGGACGGACTGGCGACAATCGAGGGGTCCGGATCAAAGGGCCGCAGGCCGGGCTTGAGCTCCCGGGTGAAGCAGTCGTGCAGACTCCTGAAATGGGTCTTGCGCGCCTCCGACAGATCGAGATCGGAGAACAGCTTCCACAGCGCGATGGAGCCGTCCCGCACCAGCGGGTTCTCGATCTTGGAGAACCAGCCCATGAAGCGGGTCAGCGCGGCGCGGGGGATGCGGTTGGTCAACAGGAAGTTGAGGTCTTCCTGCTGGGTGAAAGAGGCGATGAGGGCTTTGACTGTCATGAATCTGTCAGCTCGCAGTATTAGCGCTTGTTGTCATGGAAACGACACTCCCGATTCTTTCTCTGTCCGTGGCCGCCGCAGCGTCCGCTGCCGCCGCCTTCCCGAAGATCAAGGCGCGGATCGCATTGTCCCGTGCCAAGCACCGCTCGCTCGCCGGGCACTCCAAGATGTCGCGCCGCGTGGCCAGGCTGCTTCCGTTCTACGAATTCGAAGGCGATGCGTACTTCGCCTGCGACGGCGCGCCGGCGAACATCGCAGGCCTGCGCAAGGACGGCTTCTTCCGTCTCGCGCGACTCTACGCCGAGCGCTACCCCAAGGGCCGCGCGATGACGAAGGAAGCGGCGGAAAAGATCTCCGACCTGCACTTCACCGAGACCTACCGCGTGCCGTTCCAGTTCTCGCGTCTCGTTCGCGAGCATTTGGGCACCTCGACCTTCGTGGAGTCCTCGCGCGGCGTCACCGTCACGGATGTCGACGGCAACACCTCCTATGACCTCACGGGGTCCTACGGCGTCAACATCTTCGGCAACGACTTCTACAAGGAATGCATCGAGGGCTCCGAGAAGCGCGCGCACGCGCTTGGACCGGTGCTCGGCCCCTACCACCCCGTCATCCTCGATAACGTGGCGCGGCTGTGCCAGATCTCGGGCCTCGACGAAGTGTCCTTCCACATGTCCGGCACCGAAGCCGTGATGCAGGCGGTGCGGCTTGCGCGCTATCACACCCGGCGCACCCATCTCGTTCGTTTCGCCGGCGCCTACCATGGCTGGTGGGGCGACGTGCAGCCCGGCGTCGGCAATCCGATCATCGCGCACGAGACCTACACCCTCGCCGAGATGTCGGAGAAGACGCTGCACGTGCTGCGGACGCGCAAGGACATCGCCTGCGTGCTGGTCAATCCGCTGCAGGGGCTGCATCCGAATGGCAACGCGCCCGGCGATTCCTCGCTGGTTGATTCCTCCCGCGGCGGCAATTTCGACCGCGCCGCCTACACCGAATGGCTCAAGAAGCTGCGCGACGTCTGCACCGAGCGCGGCATCGTGCTGGTCTTCGACGAGGTCTTCGTCGGCTTCCGTCTCGCCGCCGGCGGCGCGCAGGACTATTTCGGCGTGCGCGCCGACATGGTGACCTACGGCAAGAGCCTCGCCGGCGGCCTGCCGGTCGGCGTGGTCTGCGGCAGACGCGAGCTGATGCGCCGCTTCCGCGACGATCGTCCCGCCGACGTCTGCTTCGCCCGCGGCACCTTCAACTCGCATCCCTACGTCATGACGGCGATGGACGAGTTTCTGAGCCGGCTCGCCAGCCCGAACTTCCGTGCCGTCTATGAAGGGTTGGATGAGACCTGGAATGAGCGCGCGGAAAAGCTCAACCGGATGATGACGGAGGCCGACCTGCCGGTGCGGTTCGCAAACTTCTCGTCGATCTGGACGGTGAAATACACCACGCCGTCCCGTTACAACTGGATGCTGCAATATTACCTGCGCGCCGAAGGCCTGTCCCTGAGCTGGGTCGGCACCGGCCGGCTGATCTTCAGCCTGAACTACACCGATGCCGACTTCGCCGAGGTCGCCGAGCGTTTCGTCCGCGCGGCCGAGAAGATGAAGGCCGACGGCTTCTGGTGGCACGATGGCGTCCTCACCAACAAGACCATCAAGCGGCAGATCCTGAAAGAGATGCTGGCCAAGCGCTTCGGGCGCTGAGGCCAACTCCGCCGATGGCGTCGTTGCCGGGCGCAGCCGTCCGAAGGACGGCGTCGCTTCCGCTCGCCTATGCCCGGCCATCCACGCGCTTCTGCGCGAGAGCTCCAACACGTGGATGCCCGGGCCTTCGCCTCGCCGAAGCGGCTTCGGCCGCGCAGGCGGGACGAGCCCGGGCATGACGCAACCATCAGACATCGGAGGACTTGGTGAGAACGGCGCGTTCAGGCGTGCTGCTCTTCGAGCGTGGGCTCGCCGATCAGGCCCAGCGTGTGCTCGGGGTTGAGGTGCAGGCCGGGATCCATCAGCTCACCACGCATCAGCGCCAGCGGCGCGTTGCGGTAGAGCATCAAATCGTGGAAGGGATCGGTCAGGATCTTCGTCATCCAGACGAGGCCGGTCTCGACGTCGCGGATGAAGAACAGGTGCACCGTGCGGAACAGGAGGCCACCGCCGCCGACCACGAGCCAGATCTTGGCGACCTGCCGCATGAAGTCGGTCGCGCCCGCCCAGGGCGTGAACAGCCCGAACAGCGTGGGATCGACGACGAGCACCAGCGGCGACAGCGCCCAGATCGACATCAGCACCACCTTGCGCTGAAGATTGTAACCGACCTTGATCTCTTCCTTGTGCTCGTGCGTCGCCTGGTTGATCTGGTCGTAGCCGTGCGGCTCGAAGAAGAAATGACCGGCCTGGCGCGAGGTCATCGAGACCAGCCAGCCGACCAGCGCCGATACCATGGGATCGATGAACAGCCAGACATAGGCGAACAGGAAGCTCAGCGCACTGACGAAGTGCAGGGCCTGATTGATGCGGCTGTGGTGATAGTAGCGATGGTCGTCCCAGCGCTGGATCCGCAGCTGCTCGAGATAGTTCTTGATCATGCTCTCCCCCAAATGCTTTCGGGTTCAGGATTTACAGAGATTCGATGTAGGCCGTGTGACATCATCATTTTGTCATGTGACGATGTGCAGCGACGCGGTGACGCACGGGTTACGCTCTATCCCCTCGTCCTGAGGAGCTTGCGAAGCAAGCGTCTCGAAGGGCGAGGCCCGCCTGGTGATAGCCGGGCCTCTATGATTCGAGACGGCGCTTGCGCGCCTCCTCACCATGAGGAGCAACAGTCAAGCCGCCTTCTTCAAGCCGCCTTGGCGACGTCGATCTTGCGGAAGCGCACCAGCGAGAAATGACCGAGCGGCGGAATCAGGCGGCGCTCGGCGAGCTCGATGCCGGCGGCACCCGCCAGCCATTTGGCGTAACGCGACCAGGCGAACTCGGCGGTGCGGAAGCCGAGCGGACGCACCACCGGCTGCAGCTTCTGCTCGATGAAGCGGCGCATGCCGGTATCGGCGCTGACGCGCGTCAGGATGATCAGCTCGCCGCCCGGGCGCAGCACGCGGGCGAATTCGTCCAGCGCGACTTCCGGATTCGGCACGGCGGTGACGACGTATTGCGCCATCACGACGTCGAAGGAGCTATCGGGGAATTCGAGCTTCTCGGCGTCCATCACCGCGAGGCCTTCGACGTTGTTCAGTTTGCCCTCGGCGACGCGCTGGCGCGCCTTGTCGAGCATCGCCTCCGAGATGTCGGTGCCGAAGATGCGCAGATGCGGCGCGTAGAGCGGCAGCGAGATGCCGGTGCCGACGCCGACCTCGAGCACCCGGCCGCCGATCTTGTTCGTGGCGGCGATCGCGGCCTGCCGGCCCTTGGCGAACACGCCTCCGAACACGAGGTCGTAGACCGGCGCCCAGCGATCATAGGCCTGCTCGACAGTGCCACGGGTGAGGTCGAGCTGCTGGGTGCCGTCAAGGTTCATGATCTTAGCCATCGATGAGGTTCTCGCTGTGGTTCGAAACGTTGGGGTCAACCGCGCACCGGCCGCCGCGCCATGCGAGGCGAGGCGCGCAGGACGCGACTGGGCTGAAGTGAGGTGAGGTTGCCGACGAACTGGCGCGCGCTGTTTTCCCAGGAACGCTCCAGCGCGAAATTGCGGCAAGTCTCGCGCGACATGGTGAGCGCGCGCAGGCACGCGGCGCGCAGATCGTGGTCGATCGCGCCGATCGGATGATCGGCGATGACGTCCTTCGGACCCGTTACCGGAAACGCCGCAACCGGCGTGCCGCAGGCGAGCGCTTCGAGCTGCACCACGCCGAACGTGTCGGTCAGGCTCGGAAACACGAACACGTCGGCGGCGGCGAGATGCGCGGTGAGATCCGCACCCTTCTTCTCGCCGAGAAACACAACGTCCGGATATTTCTTTTCGAGCGCAGCCTTCTGCGGTCCGTCGCCGATGACGACCTTGGTGCCGGGCAGGTCGAGCGAGAGGAACGCTTCGAGATTCTTCTCCACCGCAACGCGGCCCATCGTCATGAAGATCGGCCCGGGCAGATCGAGCTTGGCCGGCGAGTCGGGATGGAACAGCTCGGTGTTGACACCGCGCGTCCAGAAGCCGAGCCGCTTGAAGCCGCGCTCGGAGAGCTCCTGCCGCAGCGAGGGCGTCGCCACCATGGTCATGGCGGCGGCATCATGGAAGTGGCGCAGCACGGCATAGCCGACGCTCGCGGGGATGCCGGTCCGCACCGAGACGTATTCGGGAAAGCGCGTGGTGTAGGACGTGGTGAAGGCGAGCCGGTTGCGACGGCAATAAGCCCGCGCCGCCCAGCCGATCGGCCCTTCGGTCGCGATGTGCAGCGCCTCGGGCGCCGCCTTCTCGATCCGCCGCGCAATCTCCTTGCCGCTCGGCAGCGCAATGCGCAGCCCCGGATAGGTCGGCAACGGCCACGAACGAAAGCCGTCCGGCGTGAGGAAGTCGATCTCGACATCCAATGCCTTGGCCGCGCCAGCCAGCGAGGTCAGCGTCCGGACCACACCGTTGACCTGCGGATGCCAGGCGTCAGTCGCGATTAATACCCGCATGGGGAAATCCCGAGATTTTTATGATTCTCGGCTTTGGACCATCAACCACGGATATTTCAGGCGTGTGACGTCATGGAAGTGTCGGCCCGCTGTTTTGTTCGTTAACGGGTCTGCGCAGCCACGAAACCGTCATGAAACAATCCTTGCCGCCATGAAGCCGTTTTCGGTTTTCCGCGCAAACGTCCCGAAACTTCTTTCCGTTAGTGATTTGCGCAACAGAGCACCGAAACGGTGCCGGGGTGACCAAGAAACACCGCGCAGACAGGGGCGACCAATGATCAATCTGGAGACGTTGAGGACTTATTCGCGCGCCGTTGCGTTTGGCGCAGTGGCTGTCACCGCGATCGCGTTCACCGGCCCGGCCAAGGCCGCGCCTGTGCAGCTCTTCCCCTTCTTCCAACCGCTGCCGCCGATCGCAGCGCCGCAGCCGTATCAGCCTTATCAAGCCACGCCCTATCAGGCCGCGCCGTCCGAAGATCAGGACGCTGTCGAAACGCCGGCCCGCTTCCGTCGGCAGACCGTCTCCTACGCGACGCGTGAGGCGCCCGGCACCATCATCATCGATACGCCCAACACCTACCTCTATCTGGTCCTCGGCAACGGCCAGGCGATGCGCTACGGCATCGGCGTCGGCCGCGACGGCTTCACCTGGTCCGGCACGCAGTCGGTGACAAAGAAGGCCGAGTGGCCGGATTGGACCCCGCCGCCGGAGATGATCGCCCGCCAGCCTTATCTGCCGCGCCACATGGCCGGCGGTCCCGGCAATCCGCTCGGCGCCCGCGCCATGTATCTCGGCGGCACCATCTATCGCATCCACGGCACCAACGCCCCCGACACCATCGGCAAGCACGTCTCCTCCGGCTGCATCCGCCTGACCAATGACGACGTTGCGGACCTCTACTCCCGCGTCAACGTCGGCACCAAGGTCATCGTGCTGCCGATGACGGAACGCCGCGCGGATCTCGGCGCCGCGACGCGGTAAGCGACAGGACATTGTGACGCAAACGGCCCCGGAACCCACCGGGGCCGTTTTCGTTGGCCCTCGGCATCCCGACGCGCGCGTGCTGCGGCGCGATCCCCGATGGAGGCGCAAATGCAATCACGTCCGCAAACGCCGCAAGGCACATGCCTGCGTGCGATCGCTGGCGCCAGCGCACTGACGCTGCTGCTGTTCGCGCCCGCCTCGCTCGCACAGCAGCCGGCGAGCGACGACGCAGCCCAGCAGGCCTACAACAATTCCTGCCGCACCTGCCACTCCGTGAAAGAGGGCGACAATCGTCTGGGCCCCAACCTCAACAAAATCGTCGGACGCAAGGCCGGCTCGCTGCTGGACTACAATTATTCCTCGTCGATGAAAGAAGCCGGCTTCGTCTGGGACCAGGACAAACTCACCCGCTTCATGGTCAAGCCGGACGAAGTCGTATCCGGCAACAAGATGCAGCCTTATGGCGGCGTCTCGGCGGAGGAAGCGGGCAGGATCGTTGCTTATTTGCAGGCGGCGGGGTCGCAGTAACGGCTCCGCCTGAGGCGGAGCCGTATTCATCTCACCGCGCGCCGCCCCGCCCCTCCGCCATCAGCCTCAGCCATGCCGCCGAATGAAACGCACTCATCAAGAGATACATCGGCACCATCCCGCCCAGCATCGCCCCATGCCCGGCGGCACACAGCATGTCCGCCGGCCCATCAAGCATGGCCGTCAGCACGGCCATGATCGCGAAGGTCGGCGTCGCCGCTAGCCCCAACCATCTGGCGAAGTGGCGCGCGACCACCACGCCGTTGCGGCTCGCGCCGGCAGTTGCGTTGACGGGACTAGTCACGTCCTTCAGCCGCCCGCCTCGCGCAGCGCCTTCTCTCCGGCGGTCGACACCTCGACCCATTTCTTGTCGGGCGCGGCACCTTCGGTATAGCTGTCGTGCCAGTTCCACCATTTGTAGGTCGGCGTCTGCGGATAGCCCTTCGGTGAATCCTCCCAGACCTCCTGCCGTCCCAGCGGTGTGATGTCGAGATAATTCCAGGTACCGCCCATCTGCTCGTCGCCCCGGCTCTTGACGAAGTAGGTGCGGAAGATGCGCGTCCCGTCGCGGTAAAACACATTCGTCCCGTGCCATTCGTCGACGCCGTAATCCGCATCGAAACTGTCCGTGACGGTGACCCATGGCATGGTCCAGCCCATCCGCTGCTTCAGCCTGCTGATATCGGCCTGCGGTGCGCGCGAGGCGAACACCAGCGTGGTATCGCGGGCGTTCAGATGCGCGACATCGGCGACCTGGTCGGCCACCATCGAGCAGCCGCGGCAGGCGTGATCCGGCCAGCCGAACACACCCGGTTCGAAGAAGGCGCGATAGACGATCAGCTGCCGCCGGCCCTGGAACAGGTCGTGCAGACTGACCTTGCCGCCGGGCCCCTCGAACGCATAGGTTTTGGTGACTTCCATCCACGGCATGCGCCGGCGCTCGGCGGCCAGGGCGTCGCGGGCACGGGTATGCGCCTTTTCCTTCACGAGCAGTTGCTGACGGGCGGCCTCCCAGTCCTGCGGCGACACCACCGGCGGTGTTTGCATGGCGGCCTGTCCGTTATTTCCTGAGTTGTCAGCTGATGTCATCATGGCTCTCCAACTTTTCCCGGGCGGCCGTTCCGTATCTCGCTATGCAAGATGCGGAACCGCTCGCCCCTCGCCGCACATTGTCGGCCGTCAACGATCTCTCGCACCGGACGGTTGCGTGGTGGGAGTAACAAGTGTGGCGGGATTTGAATGGAGTCGCTGATCACGGCCGCGGCGCGCGCGCTCCAAGCCGGCGATCCGCTCGGCGCGCTGAACCGCGTCGCGCTGCGCAACGATGCACCTTCGCTGGCGCTGCGCGGCATCGCGATGGCGCAGCTCGGCGATCTCGCGAAGGCGAAGACGTTGCTGCGCAGCGCCGCACGCGCCTTCGGCCCGAGAGAGGCGGTCGCGCGCGCCAGATGTGTGGTGGCGGAGGCCGAGATCGCGCTCGTCTCGCGCGACCTGAACTGGCCGGCGAAGACGCTCGCGGCGGCGCGGGCGACGCTCGCAAGCCACGGTGACCTCGCCAACGCCGCCCATGCGGGTCACATCGAGGCGCGCCGACTTCTCCTTCTCGGACGCCTCGACGAGGCCGAGCGCACGCTGGCCGAGATCAAGTCCACTCCGCTGCCCCCGGCTGCGCAGGTCGCCCGCGAGCTCGTGATTGCCGGCATTGCCATCAGGCGGCTCAGAACGAAAGCCGCGCGCGCGGCGCTCGGGCGCGCGGCGAGCGCAGCACGGCAGGCCGGCATTCCAGCGCTTGCAGCCGAGGTCGAAGGCACGAGCCGCGTGCTCGACACGCCCGCAGCGCGCCTGGTCACGCGCGGGCACGAACGGCCGTTACTGCTCGAAGAGGTCGAGGACCTCGCGACATCGGAGGCGCTCGTGGTGGACACGTTCCATCATACGGTTCGCAGGCGAGGCATCCTCGTGCCGCTTGGAAGGCGGCCGGTGCTGTTCGCGCTCGCCCGCATGCTGGCGCAGGCCTGGCCCTCGGACGTCTCGCGGGAGGCGTTGATCACAGGAGCGTTTCAGGCAAGGCACGTCGATGAATCGCATCGCGCCCGGCTGCGTGTTGAAATCGGGCGGCTCCGCACCAAGCTCAAGCCTCTCGCCGATGTCAGCGCGACCAGGCAAGGTTTTGCGCTGACGCCGCGCAAGACACCGCGCAAGACGCCGCAGGTTCTGGTGCTGGCACGACCCGTCGAGGAAAAGCACGCCAATGTGCTCGCCTTCCTCTCCGATGGCGAGCCCTGGTCGAGCTCGGCGCTCGCGCTGGCGCTGGGAACGAGCGCGCGCACCGTGCAGCGGGCCCTCGAAGAACTGGCGCGATCGAACAAGGTGCAGTCCTTCGGACACGGACGGGCGCGGCGCTGGATGACGCCGCCCGTGCCGGGTTTCCCGACAGGCTTGTTACTCCCCGGACCGCTCCTGAAGACGTAAGGTGGAATTCACCCCACAGGGACCGAGCAGATGAAACGTTCAGCCGCCGAGATCGTCAGGGAATACGGGCCCTTTGCGGGGGTCGAAGCCGTGCACGGCGTCACCTATGACGGCAGCCATATGTGGTTCGCGTCCGGCGACAGATTGAACGCGGTCGATCCGGCCGATGGCAAGATCACCCGCTCCATCGATGTCGCCGCGCATGCGGGAACGGCGTTCGACGGGCACCACCTGTTCCAGATCGCCGAGGACCGCATCCAGAAGATTGACGCGGCGACCGGCAAGGTGCTCGCCACCATCCCTGCACCCGGCGGCGGTGGTGACTCCGGATTGGCCTGGGCCGAGGGCTCGCTCTGGGTCGGGCAGTATCGGGAACGCAAGATCCATCAGGTCGACCCCCAGACGGGAAAGATTCTCCGCACCATCGAAAGTAAGCGCTTCGTCACCGGCGTGACCTGGGTCGACGGCGAGCTCTGGCACGGCACGTGGGAAGGCGAGGACAGCGACATCAGGCGGATCGACCCCGATACGGGCAAGGTGCTGGAGCAGCTCGACCTGCCCGCCGGGACGATGGTGTCAGGATTGGAGTCCGATGGCGGCGACCGCTTCTTCTGCGGTGGCGGGGATCGCGGCAATGTGAGAACGGTACGCCGTCCGAAGCGCAGCTAGCTGCGTAAGGACGAATGCGCGGCAACGGCGCGTTCGCAGCCGTTAATATGTTCGCCCCAATCCCACCCCATTGGTGGGCTCTAGCGCCCTCCTCGCCTGCCCTGTAGACTTCTGCCCCGGGGCGGCCTGGGGGATTGATGCGACTGACGCTGAACTTGAAAACTGTCCTGATCGCCGTCGCGGTGCTCGCGGCGTCGTTTTTCATCAGCCTGAAGGCGATGGACTGGCTGTCGCCGCGTGCGACGAATTCCGCACCGCCGGTGGCGCAACTGCCGCCGCTGCCGCCGGTCGCGAAGAGCTCGATCGTGGTGGCGCCGGTCGCCATCGCGCTGTCGGCGATCCGCGAGCGGGCCGAGAAGGCCGCCCCGCGCAATTTCGCCGGCAAGGCCGAGAACCCGATTTCGCAAATCCTGGAGAACGCCGACATCGGCTGGTCGGCCGTACGTGGGGCGATGGCGACTGCCGGCGACAAGGACGTGCTGACAATCTCGACGCCGCTCACGGGCAAGCTGAACGTGACGGGCTCGCTGTCGTCGAAAGCCACCGGCGCGCTCGGCGAGGCGCTCGGCAGCGTGCTCGGCGGCAATGCTGCGAAACAGATCGGCGCGGTCAACATCAAGAACCTGAACGCCAGCGCCGAGATCAAGGGCAACGTCGTCGTCACCTCGCGGCCGAAGCTCGCGGCCAACTGGCATCTCGAGCCCAATCTCGACGCCCAGGTCAATCTTGGCGACACCAACCTCAACATCTCGGGCGCCAAGGTCAACGTGCCGGCGCAGGTGAAGCCGCTGATCGACAAGACCGTCGGCGAACAAATCAACGCCGTCTCCGAACGCATGCGCAACGATCCGACCTTGCGGGAGAACGCGAAGCTGCAATGGGTCAAGGCCTGCCGCTCGATCCCGCTGCAAGGCTCGGGCTCCTCGGCCGCGCTGCCGCCACTCTGGCTGGAGATGAAGCCGATCCGCGCCATCGCGGCGCAGCCGCGCGTCGACGCTCAGGCCGTGACCCTGCTGCTGGGCCTGGAAGCGGAGACGCGCGTCACCTCGACGCCGACCAAGCCCGACTGCCCGTTCCCCGACAAGATCTCGATCGTGCCGCCGACCGGCACCGGCGTGAACATCGGCGTACCGATCGACGTCCCCTTCACCGAGATCAACAAGCTGATCGCGGCGCAGATGGTCGGCCACACCTATCCCGAGGACGGCTCCGGTCCCGTGGACGTCACCGTCAAGAGCGTCAACGTGATCCCGTCGGGCGAGCGCCTCCTGATCTCGCTGCTGGTGCGCGCCAAGGAGAAGAAGAGCTGGCTCGGTCTCGGCGCCGAAGCGACCGTGCACATCTGGGGCCGGCCGATGCTCGACCAGGCGCAGCAGACGCTGCGGCTCGCCGATATCCAGCTCGCGGTGGAGTCCGAGGCGGCCTTCGGCCTGCTGGGTGCCGCGGCGCGCGCGGTGGTGCCGCAGATGCAGCAGGCGCTGGTGCAGAAAGCGACGGTCGATCTGAAGCCGATTGCCGCCAACGCACGCGAGAAGATCGCCGCCGCGATCGCCGACTACCAGAAGAACGAGGACGGCATCAAGGTCGAGGCGAAGATCGACAGCCTGACTCTCGCCGATATCGCCTTCGATTCCAAGACGCTGCGTGTGATCGCGGAAGCCGGCGGCTCGCTGAATGTGTTCGTGACGAAATTGTCCGGGATGTAGCGCGCCTTTCCTCGACGGCTCCGTGCGCTCAGTCACTTGCGCCGCTGGCAATCTGGACGGAGGATGCTAAGCTGTTCCTCGCACCCCCGGGGACGAGGTGCTGACAACGCGAGGACGACATGGAAGCCGGCATGGTCACGCCTGCGCCGGCACTGGTGCGCTTTTCCGGCATTCAGAAGACCTACGATGGCGAGCACCTCGTGGTGAAGAACCTCGATCTCGACATCAGGAAGGGCGAGTTCGTCACGCTGCTTGGTCCGTCGGGCTCGGGCAAGACGACCACGCTGATGATGCTGGCCGGCTTCGAGGTTCCGACCCATGGCGAGATCTACCTGGCGGACCGGCCCATCAAGAACGTACCGCCACACAAGCGCGATATCGGCATGGTGTTCCAGAACTATGCCTTGTTTCCGCACTTGACGATTGCGGAGAATATCGCCTTCCCGCTGTCCGTCCGCAACACGAACAAGGCCGAAGCGCAGGCGCGCGTGGGAGCGGCGTTGCGTATGATCAAGATGGAAGCCCTGGCGCACCGGCGGCCCGGGCAGCTGTCCGGCGGTCAGCAGCAGCGCGTGGCGCTGGCCCGCGCGCTCGTTTTCAATCCGCAACTCGTGCTGATGGACGAGCCCCTGGGCGCCCTGGACAAGCGCCTGCGGGAGCAGATGCAGCTGGAGATCAAGCAATTGCACGAGACGATGGGCATCACCGTCGTCTACGTCACCCACGATCAAAGTGAAGCGCTCACCATGTCGGACCGCATCGCCGTATTCAACGACGGCATCGTGCAGCAGATCGACAGGCCCGACGCGCTGTATGAGCATCCGGTGAACAGCTTCGTCGCCCATTTCATCGGCGAGAACAATGTGCTGTCCGGCACCGTCGAGACGCTCGAAAAACAATATTGCCGCGTTGCGCTGGCGGGCGGCGGCGCCGTGACCGCACGAGCGGTCAACGTATCAGGCGCGGGCGCATCGACCTCGCTGTCGGTGCGGCCGGAGCGGATCGCCATTATCCCGGACGGCACCTCCGGCGACGAACCGAACCGACTGCCGGCCAAGGTGCAGAACACCATTTATCTCGGCGACCACGCGTTGGCCGTGCTCGACGTCGCCGACAACAGGGAGTTCATGGTCAAGCTTCAGCCGGGGACGCATGACAGTCTGAGAGCTGGCAGCCTTACACCTGGCGATGACGTGTTCATCACCTTCCGCCCCGAGGACTGCCTGGCCCTCGATCCCGTCTGATCCAGTCATGCAGCATCGCTCCAACGCGGGCGGACCTGCACCAACCAAGCTCAACGCAAGTCACTTGAAGAAGAAGGACAAAGACCATGCTGAAGCGCAAGATTGTTCTGGGTTTCGCCGCGGCACTCACCGCCAGCGCGGCGCTGGCCACGGTCGCGCAGGCGCGTGACCTCACCGTCGTGTCGTGGGGCGGCGCCTATCAGGATGCCCAGAAGAAGGTCTATTTCGAGCCGTTCAAGAAAGCGGTCGGTGTGCCCATGAACGACGAATCTTGGGACGGCGGCGTCGGCGTGCTGCGCGCCAAGGTGCAGGGTGGTGCCGCCACCTGGGACGTGGTCCAGGTCGAAAGCGACGAGCTCGCAGTCGGCTGCGAGGAAGGCCTGTTCGAGAAGCTCGACTATTCGAAGATCGGCGGCGAGGCAGCCTATATCCCACCGTCAGTCAACGCTTGCGGCGTTGGCGCCATCCTCTACGATTTCGTTCTCGGCTACGACAAGGACAAGCTGAAGGAGGCCCCAAAGGGCTGGGCCGACTTCTTCGACACCAAGAAGATCCCGGGCAAGCGCGCCCTTCGTCAGGGGCCGAAGACCACACTGGAGATCGCCCTCATGGCCGACGGCGTCGCGCCAAAGGACGTCTACAAGGTGCTGGCGACCGACGAAGGCATCGAGCGCGCGTTCAAGAAGCTGGACACCATCAAGGGCGACATCGTCTGGTGGAAGGCCGGCGCTCAGCCGCCGCAATTGCTCGCCTCGGGCGAGGTGGCGATGACCTCGGTCTACAATGGCCGCATCGACACAGCGAACAAGAACGAGAAGAAGAATTTCGGCATGGTCTGGGACGGAGCGCTCTTCACCCTCGACAGCTGGGTGATCCTGAAAGGCAGCCCGAACAAGGACGCGGCCTACAAGTTCCTGGACTTCGTCGGCAAAGCGGAGAACCAATCGAAATTGTCGGAGAACATTGCTTATGGCACCTCGAATAAGAACGCAGCCGCCCTGCTCGCGCCCGCTGTACTGAAGGACCTGCCGACAGCGCCTGACAACATCAAGAACGCGGTCGAGATCAACGTTGCCTTCTGGCTCGAGAACATCGACCGCCTGACCGAGCGCTTCAACAAATGGGCAGCGAAGTAGCGCACGGCCGAACCGGCGTGCGGAGCGCATTGGCAGCAGTTTCGTCGCGGCCATCCTTCGAGACGCCCGCCTTAGGCGGGCTCCTCAGGATGAGGAGGGAGCGTGCGGCGGCGATTTCAAGACAGGCACCAATGTCGATGAGCCTCATCCTGAGGAGACCGCCACCGGGTCCGCGCAAAGCGCGGCCCGATGACAGGCTCCGCGGTCGTCTCGAAGGACGAGGCGCGCGCTCAGACCGCTCCAAAACACCATGTGGGATAGCGCTGACTGAAATGGCGAGGGATGCCCGGTCAAAGAGGCTCATCCCATGACAGCCTCGCTCCTGACCGGCGCCGATGCCCGGACCGAGGTGCCGCTCAAGCGCCGTTTGAAGCAGGCGGAGCGCGCGCGCCAGATCAAGGCATTGGCACTCATTCTGCCGCTTCTCGCCTTTCTGCTCTTCACCTTCGCGGGCCCGATCGCCGGAATGCTGTTGCGCGCGGTCGATGACCGGGAGGTGCGTCAGGTTCTGCCTCAAACCGTGGCTGCTCTCGCCGACTGGGACGGCAAGGACCTGCCGGACGAGAAGGCTTACGCTGCGCTGGCAAGCGACATCCTGGCGGCGCGCGCTTCCGGCACCATTGCGATTGCGGCCAAGCGGCTGAACTACGCGCTGAACGGCTTCCGTACGATCCTCACCAGCACCGCACGCAACCTGAAGACCGCGCCCGAGCCTGGCACGGCCAGGGAGACGCTGGGCAAGATCAATCCGGCCTGGCGTGAACGCGCCACCTGGACCACGATCAAGGACGCCAGCGGCCCCGTGACCGGCTTCTACCTTTTGTCGGCGCTCGACCTGACGCGGAACGTGGACGGAACGATCGTCGCAGCCCCGCCGGATCAGGCCATCTACCGCGACGTTTTCGTCCGCACCTTCCTCATCAGCCTCAGTGTCACGGCGCTGTGCCTGATCCTGGGCTTTCCGGTCGCCTATTTACTGGCGGCGCTGCCGCCCGGCCGGTCGAATCTGCTGATGATCTTCGTCCTGCTGCCTTTCTGGACGTCGCTTCTGGTCCGCACCTGCGCCTGGATCGTTCTGTTGCAGGGCAAAGGCGTCGTGAACGACAGCCTGCTCTGGCTTGGCATCATCGACGCGCCGTTGCGCCTGATCTACAACCGCTTCGGTGTCTGCGTGGCCATGACCCACGTTCTCCTGCCGTTCATGATCCTGCCGCTGTACAGCAGCATGAAGGCGATCTCGCCTGCTTACATGCGTGCCGCCGCCTCGCTCGGTGCGCCACCCCTCACCGCCTTCCTGCGCATCTACCTGCCTCAGACGCTGCCCGGCATCGGCGCGGGAAGCCTGCTCGTCTTCATCCTGGCGCTCGGCTACTACATCACGCCGGCACTGGTCGGTGGCGCCGCCGATCAAATGATCAGCTACTTCATCGCGCTCTACACGACCGAGACCGCCAATTGGGGCCTTGCGTCGGCACTAGGTGCGGTGCTGCTGCTCGCCACCATTCTGCTCGCGCTCATCTACGGCAAGCTGGTGCAGGGACAGCAGGTGACGGGAGGGATGAAGAATTGAGCGACAATTCCTCCCTCCGCACGCCGAGCCAGCGCATCGCGTGGACCGCGACGATCATTGTCTCCACGCTGGTGTTCATCTTCCTGATCGCACCGATCCTTGCGATCATGCCGCTGTCCTTCAGCTCGGGCTCGTACCTCACCTATCCGCTGCCGGGCCTCTCGCTGCGCTGGTACGACGACTTCATCAATTCGCCGCGCTGGATGAATTCGCTGAAGAACAGCATGATCATCGGTGTGGCCTCGACCCTGCTGTCGATGGTGCTCGGCACGCTGGCCGCGCTGGGGCTGGCGCAGTGGAAGAGCCGGTTCAAGCCCCTCGTGCTGGCCTTCGTGCTGTCGCCGGTCGTCGTGCCCGGCGTCATCACCGCGGTCGGCCTGTATTTCTTCTTCGCGCCGATCGGACTGACCGGCAGCTATCTCGGCTTGATCCTGGCTCACACCGCTCTGGCGACGCCCTTCGTGGTGATCACGGTCGGCGCGACGCTGCAGAGCTTCGACACCAATCTGGCACGCGCCGCCGCCTCACTCGGCGCCTCGCCGCTTGATGCCTTCCGCCGGGTGATCCTGCCGCTGATCCTGCCCGGCGTGGCGTCGGGGGCGCTGTTCGCCTTCGCGACCAGCTTCGACGAAGTGGTGATCGTGCTGTTCATGGCAGGTCCGGAACAGCGAACCCTGCCGCGCGAGATGTTCAGCGGCATCCGCGAGAACATCAGCCCGACCATCACGGCAGCGGCGGTGATCCTGACGACCGTCTCGGTCATCCTGCTCGCCACCCTGGAAGGCTTGCGCCGACGCAACGAACGGCTCAAGGGCAGCAGCGCGTGAGCTGTCTCATCGTCATTCCGGGGCGCGCGTAGCGCGAGCCCGGAATCCATCGTGCCGCAGCGACGGTGGATGAATGGATTCCGGGTTCGCGCCTAAGGGCGCGCCCCGGAATGACGGAAACAGCCCTGCTTATTTCTCAACCCCCTCAGGCATCGCGGGCTTTGCTGCCGCGTCGGTTTGTCGCTAGAACGTGCCCGCAACAAACCCGAACAACAACACAAAGGGAGAAAAACAAAATGCAAAAACTCATCGCCGCGATCGCGGCCGGTCTCGCTCTCGCCGCCACCTCAGGCGCCGCGCAGGCGCAGATTTCCGACGACGTCGTCAAGATCGGCGTGCTCACGGACATGTCGAGCCTCTATGCGGACGCGACCGGCAAAGGCTCGCTCGCCGCCGTCGAGATGGCGGTCGCCGATTACGGCGCCAAGGTCGCGGGCAAGCCTGTCGCAGTGGTCTCCGCCGATCACCAGAACAAGCCCGACGTCGGCGTCAACATCGCGCGCAACTGGTACGACAACGACAAGGTCGACGCGATCTTCGACGTGCCAACCTCGTCGGTGGCGCTGCCGATCTCGGCGCTGACGCGCGAGAAGAATAAGATCCACATCAATTCCGGCGGCGGCTCATCCGATATCACGGGCGTCGCCTGCTCGCCCAACACGGTGCACTGGACCTACGACACCTATGCGCTGTCGAACGTCGCCGGCAAGGCGATGGTCAAGCGCGGCGAGGACACCTGGTTCTTCGTCACCGCCGACTACGCCTTCGGCATGGCGCTGCAGCGCGACGCAGCCAACGTCGTCAAGGAGAGCGGCGGCAAGGTTCTCGGCGAGGTCCGACACCCGCTCAACTCGTCGGACTTCTCCTCCTTCCTGCTCCAGGCCCAGGCCTCCAAGGCCAAGGTGGTCGCGCTGGCCAATGCCGGCGGCGACACCACCAATGCGCTGAAACAGGCGGCCGAGTTCGGCCTGACGCAGGGCGGCCAGAAGATGATCGCCTTGCTCATGGAAATCACCGACGTTCATTCGCTCGGCATCAAGTCGACGCAAGGCCTGATCATCACCGACGCGTTCTACTGGGACACCAACGAGGAGACGCGCGCTTTCTCCAGGCGCTTCAACGAGAAGGTCGGCCACATGCCGACCATGATCCAGGCGGGGCTCTATTCGGCGACCATGCATTACCTAAAGGCGATCGACGCCATCAAGTCCGACGAGGCACCGAAGGTGATGGAGCAGATGCGCAAAACGCCGGTCAACGACTTCTTCGCCAAGAACGGCAAGATCCGCATCGACGGCCGCATGGTCCACGACATGTATCTGTTCGAGGTCAAGAAGCCCGAGGATTCCAAGGGCGAGTGGGACCTCTACAAGCTGATCGCCACCGTGCCAGGCGACGAGGCCTTCCGACCGCTCGACAAGGGCGGCTGCCCGCTGGTGAAGGGAAACTAGGGATAGATAACGGGCCGGCATCAATTCCTCATCCTGAGGAGCGCGTCTTCGCGCGTCTCGAAGGATGAAGGCCCGGCCGGTGGCCTCGCCCTTCGAGACGCGCGCAAAGGCGCGCTCCTCAGGGTGAGGGTCAACAGCTAGCATGATAAAAAAACACGACAGCGCGCCCGGCAAAAACCGGGCGCGCCTCGTTAGACGTTAAGAGTCGCGTTACTCCGAGTACTTGAACTCGGGCATGTTCTTCAGCTCGTCCTTGCTCGCATTGAACACGGCGTGGTCCGGATACCATTTCGACGAGGACGACGCGGTCGTCGTGGTCGCGGGCTTGTTGTCGGTGCCGGTCGCGGCACCCGTCGTGGTGGTCGCCGCGGGCCGGTTGGCCGCGCTGTTCGGGTTGTTGCTGGCAGAGCCGGTGTAGGCAACCGCCTCGTTGACGAACTTCAGCTTCTCATAGGGCACCGCGACCAGATGCTCGCCCAGGCCGAGGAAGCCGCCGACGCCGATCACGGCGATCTTGATGTTGCCGCTCTTGTCCATCAGCAGATCATTGATCGAGCCGATGTTCTCGTTGGCGTCGTTATAGACCTTGATGCCGTCCATCTTGGACGTACGCCACTGTCCCGACGCGGTCGTGGTCGTCGTCGAGGCGGCGGCAGCCGGCGCCTTGTCGGTGGTGGCGGTCGGATTTTGCGCGAACGCAACGGTTGCGAGCAGTGCGGTACCGGCGAGACCGGCCGCGAGCGATTTCATCAACATATTGTCCTCTCCTTCAGCAGAAAACTCGTGCGGAGAAAACAGCTCGGATCAATCCCAGTTCCGCGCGTGCTGCAATTTCGTCGCGTGCTGCGCGAGTATCGGAGCCGCGTGCATTGTTCCTAAGTCACCCAGGAACATTTTGCAGCGCATCGTTCTCACCGACGATCGCCGTGCGCGTGATCGTGCGGATACAATTGCCGGCATGGCAACAGCCGCAGCTTCGGCTTAAGGCATGATCCGGACCCGAAGGGCCGCGCCAACGCAAAGTGTGCAGCGGTTTTCCGAAATCATGCCCGAAGAACAAAACTCAGGCCGCGAGCGGCGGGTGCTCGAAGGCAGCCTCGTCGAAGATCGCAATCGCCTCGAAGCGATAACTGCAGGCGTGGCATGTCCAGAGATACGAGACGCGCCCCTCGCCCGGCTCGATCCAGTCGGGCTGCGCGATCGGCGTGCCGCATTGGGCACAGGGGTTGTTTCTGGGCAAATCGTGTTCTGACATGTCGCCGCTGTGGGCCTTGACCATGGTTGATTTTGTCATGGCACCTCTCCCGATTCGCTGGCCGTGACATACTCGCTTTCGTGCGCCCATGCGAATAGACAGGCCTTCTGTCGCGAGTTGTCCGCCTGAGGGAACTCCTGCGCCAGCATTGAGCCGTCACTGCGGCTCGGCGCCGCGAAAAAATTTACGGCGGCGTTTGGTCACATCATTGCCGCGTTCGGGGGCCTAAACGGCAGCCGGGCGCAGGCCTTCAATCAGTCTCAGGACCTCCGGGATATCTGATGAAAATTTTACATGTTGCCGCGCTGCTCGCGGCCGGACTGACGTTGCCACAGGCCGCATTCGCGGGCCAAGCGGAGTACGCCGAGATGGTCGCGGCCCATGCGCGCGCCAACGGTGTGCCGGAGGCGCTGGTGCATCGCGTCATCATGCGCGAGAGCCGCTACCAGCCCGGGCTGGTCGGCCATGGCGGCACCATCGGGCTGATGCAGATCAAGCTCGCGACGGCCCGCGGGGTCGGCTACACCGGCGACGCCGCCGGCCTGCGCGATCCCAATACCAACCTCACCTATGCCGTGAAATATCTCGCCGGCGCCTATCACGCCGCCAATGGCGATCACGCCCGGGCCGTTCGTTATTTCGCCGGCGGCTATTACTACGCCGCAAAGCGGCAGCGGCAGGAGGCCGTGCAGGTCGCCAATATGAGCGAGGCCAATATGGGCGCCCCTTGGCTCGAGCCGAACGGCAATCCGCAGCCGATATTCGGCGCCGCCCCACACCGGAAGCTCGCCCAGCGCGTTCGCAACGCCCGGGCGCAGGCGCCGAGATAGCTCTCTCCGTGTCCCGGACGCGCTGCAGCGTGCAACGCTGCTGCGCAGAGCCGGGACCCACTTACTCCCACAGCAATGGGCCCCGGCTCAGCAGCGCACCACGTCGCCAAGAAGGCGACGCACTGCGCTGCGTCCGGGGCACGAGAGCGGTGGGTTCCCGCCAAGCGCGTTGACCACCCAGTCCTGCTGGCCTACATTAGAGCCGTTCCGAGGGGTGCTCCGAGGAGGAGCTGAGATACCGCTAAATGGGCAAATCCGCCCAGGACCGCGGTGACCCTTTGAACCTGATCCGGGTCATACCGGCGAAGGGACAGGGATGTTGCAGACGACCAAGCGACCGGATTCCCCGGTATCCATCATCGGCGCGGGCATTGCTGGCGCCTGGCAGGCCTTGCTGTTCGCGCAGGCCGGCCATGCCGTCACCCTGCACGAGCGCGGTGACGCCGACATGACCGATGCCACCAGCCATTGGGCCGGCGGCATGCTCGCGCCTTATTGCGAGGCGGAAGTTTCCGAACCGATCATCTCCAGGCTCGGCCTGCGCTCGCTCGACATCTGGCGGCGCGAGCTGCCCGACACGCCCTTCAACGGTTCGCTGGTGGTCGCCCACCCGCGCGAGCGCAACGATTTCGAGCGCTTTGCCCGGATGACCGCGGGCCACCGCCGGCTCGATGCGGCGGCGCTGGCCGAGCTCGAGCCGTCGCTCGAAGGCCGCTTCCGCGACGCGCTGTTCTTCCCGACCGAGGGCCATGTCGAGCCGCGCCGCGTGCTGCCGAAACTGCACGCGCGCATCCGCGCCGCCGGCGGCACCATCAAATTCGAAAGCGATGTCGCCGCGGCCGAACTCGCAAAACTTGATCCTAAAGGCATCGTGATCGACTGCCGCGGCCTTGCTGCGCGCGACGAGCAGCCTGGCTTGCGCGGCGTCAAGGGCGAGATGATCCTGATCGAAACCGCCGAGGTGCAGCTCGCGCGCCCGGTGCGGCTGATCCATCCGCGCTGGCCGCTCTACGTGATCCCGCGCGAGGACAATCTGTTCATGCTCGGCGCGACCTCGATCGAGGCCGAGGACACCGGCGTCAGCGTCCGTTCGGCGCTGGAGCTGTTGGGCGCGGCCTATGCCGTGCATCCCGCCTTCGGCGAGGCCCGCATCGTCGAATTCGGCTCCGGCCTGCGCCCCGCTTTCCCCGACAATCTGCCGCGCATCGGCATCCACGGCAACACGATCAGCGTCAACGGCCTCTACCGCCACGGCTTCCTGATCGCGCCGGCGCTGGCCGAGCTGACGCTTGGCTTTGTCGAGCGCGGCCAGATCGACAATGAGGTGATGCAATGCGCGTGATGGTGAACGGCGAGCAGCGCGAGGTGAATTCGGCCAGCGTGGACGCGCTGCTCGCCGAGCTCGACTACGAAGGCACCCATTTCGCCATCGCGCTCAACTACGACGTCGTGCCGAAAAGCCGCTGGGCCGAAACCGCGCTGAAGGCCGGCGACGAGATCGAGATCATCACACCGCGGCAGGGAGGATGATGTGAACGACGCTGTCGCCTTTCTTCACCTCGCCCCGCTTGCGGGGAGAGGTCGAAATTCGCGCGAGCGCGAATTTTTTCGGGTGAGGGGGACTCTCCGCGAGTCCGACTCCCACCTCCATTGCGGATACAGCCCCTCACCCCAACCCTCTCCCCGCGAAGAGCGGGGCGAGGGAGCAGACCGCAAATCGCGGAGACACTGATGATGGTCAATTTCTACGGCAAGACCTTCCCCTCCCGCCTCCTCATCGGCAGCGCGCTCTATCCCTCGCCTGCGATCATGCAGGCGGCGATCCGCGCCTCGGGCTCGAACATCGTCACGGTGTCGCTGCGGCGCGAATCCGCCGGCGGCAAGACCGGCGATGCGTTCTGGAATCTGATCCGCGAGCTCGACGTCACCGTGCTGCCGAACACCGCCGGCTGCCGCAGCGTGCGCGAGGCGGTGACGACGGCCAAGCTCGCGCGTGAATTGTTTGCGACGTCCTGGATCAAGCTGGAAGTCATCGCCGACAACGACACGCTGCAGCCCGACGTGGTCGGACTTGTGGAAGCAGCAACCATCCTGATCAAGGACGGCTTCGAGGTGTTCCCCTATTGCACCGAGGATCTCTCGGTCGCCAACCGCCTGGTCGATGCCGGCTGCAAGGTGGTGATGCCGTGGGCGGCGCCCATCGGCAGCGCGAAAGGCATCATCAACCGTGACGCGCTCAAGCTGATGCGCGAGCGGCTGCCCGACATCACACTGGTGGTCGATGCCGGCATCGGCGCGCCGTCGCACGCCGCCGAAGCGCTGGAGCTTGGCTACGACGCCGTGCTGCTCAACACCGCCATCGCCAAAGCCGCCGATCCCGTCGCGATGGCCAACGCCTTCCGCCTCGGCATCGAGGCCGGCCGCACCGCTTTTGAGGCCGGGCTGATGAACGCCCGCGATTTCGCCTCTCCTTCCACCCCTGTCGTTGGGACACCTTTTTGGCATGCCGTATCCTGATCGCTTCTATCCCGTCGTCGACAGCCTCGCCTGGGTCGAGCGGCTGACAAAACTCGGCGTCGGCACCATCCAGCTGCGCGCAAAAGACCTCGACGATTCGCAATCGCTGCAGATGGTCACCGATGCGCTGGCGATCACCGCGGGCACGCAAGCCAAACTCGTCGTCAACGACTATTGGCGCGCGGCGATCGTCGCCGGCGCAAAATATCTGCATCTCGGCCAGGAGGACCTGGCGGACGCCGACCTCGCTGCCATCCGCGAGGCCGGCCTGTCGCTCGGCGTCTCCACCCATGACGATGCCGAGCTGGACACCGCGCTGGCCGCCGAGCCCGATTATGTCGCGCTGGGGCCGATCTTCTTCACCACGCTCAAATCCATGCGCTTCGAGCCGCAGGGCATTCCGAAGATCACGGAATGGAAGAAGCGCATCGGCAATATCCCGCTGGTCGCGATCGGCGGCATCAAGTTCGAGCACGCCGCGGAGATCTTTGCCGCGGGCGCGGATTCCATCGCCGTGGTTTCCGACATCACCCAGAACGCCGACCCGGATGCGCGGGTGCGGCAATGGCTCGGCCAGGCGAAGGAGGCCGCGTGATGCGCCTCGCCCTCACCCACACACCTCTGTCATTGCCCGGCTTGACCGGGCGATCCAGTACGCCGCGGCCTCTCGGCTCTGGCCGCACTGCCTCGGAGTACTGGATCCCCGCTTTCGCGGGGATGACAGCCGATTTGTCTCTCGCGCAGCGACGCCAACGAACTGAATCAAGGAGGATCCCATGAACATCCGCTCCAATCCCGACAAGACCGTCCCCGCCGTCACCACCGGCCCGCTGCCGTCGTCGCGAAAGATCTTTGCCTCGCCCGACGCCGCGCCTGATCTGCGCGTGCCCTTGCGCGAGATCATCCTGTCCGAGGGCGCCGGCGAGCCGAACCTGCCGGTGTACGACACCTCCGGCCCCTACACCGACCCCAGCGTGACCATCGACGTCAACGCCGGTCTGGCGCGCGGCCGCAAGGCCTGGGTGCTGGAGCGCGGCGGCGTCGAGGAATATCAGGGCCGGCAGATCAAGCCGGAGGACAATGGCAGCGTCTCCACCGACAAGGCCGCGCGCGCTTTCTCGGCGTATCACCAGCCGCTGCGCGGCCTCGACGGCCACAAGATCACGCAGCTCGAATTCGCCCGTGCCGGCATCATCACCAAGGAGATGATCTACGTCGCCGCCCGCGAAAATCTCGGCCGCAAGGAGCAGCTCGAGCGCGCCGAAGCGGCCCTTGCCGATGGCGAAAGCTTCGGTGCGGAAGTGCCCGCCTTCATCACCCCGGAGTTCGTCCGCTCAGAGATCGCACGCGGCCGCGCCATCATCCCCTGCAACATCAACCACAGTGAGCTCGAGCCGATGATCATCGGCCGCAACTTCCTCACCAAGATCAACGCCAATATCGGCAACTCGGCGGTGACGTCATCGGTCGAGGAAGAGGTCGAGAAGATGGTGTGGGCGATCCGCTGGGGCGCCGACACCGTGATGGACCTCTCGACGGGGCGCAACATTCACACCACCCGCGAATGGATTTTGCGCAACGCGCCGGTGCCGATCGGCACCGTTCCGATTTATCAGGCGCTGGAGAAGTGCGACGGCGATCCGGTCAAGCTGACCTGGGAGCTCTACAAGGACACGCTGATCGAGCAGTGCGAGCAGGGCGTCGACTATTTCACCATCCACGCCGGCGTGCGCCTGCAATACATCCACCTCACCGCCAACCGCGTCACCGGCATCGTGTCCCGCGGCGGCTCGATCATGGCGAAGTGGTGCCTGGCGCATCACAAGGAAAGCTTCCTCTACACCCATTTCGACGAGATCTGCGATCTCATGCGCAAGTATGACGTCTCGTTCTCGCTCGGCGACGGCCTGCGTCCGGGCTCGATTGCGGATGCCAACGATCGCGCGCAGTTTGCCGAACTCGAGACGCTCGGAGAACTCACCAAGATCGCGTGGGACAAGGGCTGCCAGGTCATGATCGAAGGCCCCGGCCATGTGCCGATGCACAAGATCAAGATCAACATGGACAAGCAGCTCAAGGAATGCGGCGAGGCGCCGTTCTACACTCTCGGGCCCCTGACCACCGACATCGCGCCGGGTTACGATCACATCACCTCCGGCATCGGCGCCGCCATGATCGGCTGGTTCGGCTGCGCCATGCTCTGCTACGTCACGCCGAAGGAGCATCTTGGGCTACCCGACCGCAACGACGTCAAGGTCGGCGTCATCACCTACAAGATCGCCGCGCACGCGTCCGATCTCGCCAAGGGTCACCCGGCCGCCCAGCTGCGCGACGACGCGCTCTCCCGCGCCCGTTTCGACTTCCGCTGGAGCGACCAGTTCAACCTCGGCCTCGACCCCGAGACCGCGAAGAACTTCCACGACGAGACCCTGCCGAAGGAAGCCCACAAGGTCGCCCATTTCTGCTCGATGTGCGGGCCAAAGTTCTGCTCAATGAAGATCACGCAGGACGTCCGGGATTACGCGGCGACGCTGAATGATCCGAACGGCGTGGGGATGTCGATGAGCGGCACGGCCGAGGACGGCATGAAGCAGATGAGCGCGAAGTTCAAGGAGATGGGCAGCAGTGTTTATCTGGATGCGGAGAAGGTGAAGGAGAGCAATCGGGTGTTGTGAACGACGCTCTAACTCGGCGTGCTCACTATGCGGTTTGAAGTCCTACCTGGATTGCCGCCGTACGGCCCCCCAGCCGTATCGTTCACCGAGAACGGCCCTCGCGAATGGCGCGAGGGCCAAGTTGTTCGCTTCTATCCATCGGATTCGGAACCGTGGGTTGGTAATTTTCTTGGTGGATTGACCAAATTCAGTTCGGTTCTGCATCATCCGAATGGAAGCGACGTAATCGTTATCGCGATGGGCGAAGCCGTTATCGTCGATCCCGAGACACGCACCTTGCGCGACCGTATCGGGGCTCAAATCGAGGAGATCTTTGTTCTCGAAGAAGAGAAGTCCGTTGTGTTTCGCAGCATAGTTGATTTCTGCGCGATCGCTGCGGACAATACCAAATGGCACAGTCCACGGATTTCATGGGATGGCTTTCGTGGTCTCAAGAAAAGCGGGCTGGAACTATCTGGCGAGGCATGGACTCCTATCCAGGACGCCTGGGTTCCTTTTCAGCTCAACCTCTCAAACGGGCAATGCCTCAACGCTATTTACCAGGCCGACATGAGCAGAGCGCGTGAGGTTGTCGCGAGACCAACGCCCAAATCTTAGGAGTACCAAGCATAGCCCAGATGAGCGCAGCGGCATCCGAGGTCGATACCATCCCGCATATCGCTCCGCTCATGCGGGCTACCGCCGTGGATAATTGACGTGCCCGCCCCTCACCGCCTCCCCGACCAGCTCCGCCCCAACCTCCGCCTCGTCTTCGTCGGCACCGCAGCCAGCACGCGCTCGGCCGAGCTCGGGCACTACTATGCCCATCCCGGCAACCGCTTCTGGCGCGCGATCCATGAGGCCGGGATCACGCCGCGGCGCTATCAGCCGGGCGAGTTCGCCGCGCTGATCGAACTCGGGATCGGCTTCACCGATCTGTCCAAGTCGGGCGCCGGGATGGATCACCAGATCGCGGCCGAGACGATCGACGTGCCCGGCTTCAGGGCCAAGATCGAGCGGTATCGCCCGAGGACGATTGCGTTCACGAGCAAGAAGGCGGCGAGCTTGTTTTACGGCAAGCCGTCGGCCGCGATTGTGTTGGGGCGGCAGCCGCGCGATGAGAGTTTACCCGAAATGTTCGTGCTGCCCTCGCCGTCCGGCGCGGCGTCCGGGCATTGGACGCTGGAGCCGTGGCGCGAGCTTGCGGTGTGGATCGCGGCAACGGAATAGTCGAGAGTGTCCCCGCTTTGGCCTGCTCGCGTGTCCCGGGCAAGCGAAGCGCAGACCCGGGACCCAGAAGCTCCGGCACGGATGCGGCATGGGCCCCGGCTCTGCAGCGCACCACGCCGCGAAGAGCGGCGCGATGCGCTGCGTCCGGGGCACGGGCACCTGCCTCACCCAGCATACGCCTTGTCCAAATCCGCAATCACGATCTTTCTCATTTGCATCATCGCCTGCATGACGCGGTTCGCCTTGCTGCGGTCGGGGTCGCCGAGGTAGCGGCCGAGCGCTGATGGGATCACCTGCCAGGAGAGCCCGAACTTGTCCTTGAGCCAGCCGCAGCGGGATTCTTCGCCGCCGTCGGCGGTGAGCTTGTCCCAGAAATAATCGACTTCCGCTTGCGTCTCCACGCTGATGAAGAACGACACCGCCTCGTTGAACTTGTATTGCGGCCCGCCATTGAGCGCGTTGAAGCGCTGGCCTTCGAGCTCGAACACCGCCATGAAGTCGCTGACCGTCTCAACCTTGGCGTTGGGGAACACCGATTTGTAGAAGGCGACGGCCTCCGGCACGTTGTTGTCGAACCAGAGAAACGGCGTGATGGAGGTCATGAATGGAAATCCTTTTGCCTCGGGCTGGATGCGCGGCAGGGTGCCCGGTGTTCCAAGGACGAGGCAGGGCGCAACGATCCGACAGTGGCGGCAGGATTTTCTTGTAGCCCGGATGAGCGACAGCGACATCCGGGGCCGGCAACTGCCCCGCATATCGCTATCGCTCATGCGGGCTACGGGGTCCACGAAAACGCATTAACCTGTCGGAATCCACTCATTCCATTCGTCCTCCGAACGCAAAACGCGATCAACCCCGAAGCCCCTCCCGATGCCCCCCACCATTACCGCCTTCGAAAGCTCGCCCGACCGCGGCAAGGGGCAAGCCCGCGACATGCGGGTGCGCTGGGCGCTGGAAGAGATCGGCCAGCCTTACGACGTTCGCCTCGTCTCGTTCGCAGCGATGAAAGAACCCGCCCATCTCGCGCTGCATCCGTTCGGGCAGATTCCGACCTATGAGGACGGCGACCTCGCCTTGTTCGAATCCGGCGCGATCGTGCTCCATATCGCCGAGCGCCATGCCGGACTGCTGCCGCTTGAGCCAAACGCCAGGAGCCGCGCGATCGCGTGGATGTTTGCCGCGCTGAGCACGCTGGAGCCGCCGATCGTCGAACTCGGGATGGCCATGCTGTTCGAGCGCGACAAGGGCTGGTACGCGGAGCGACTGCCGCTGCTGCAGGATCGCGTCCGTGTCAGGCTCGGTGAATTGTCCCGCCGCCTCGGCGATGCCGACTGGCTCGACGGTGCGTTCAGCGCCGGCGACCTCATGATGGTGACAGTGCTGCGCAGGTTGAACGCATCAGGCCTGCTGGATGAATATCCAGATATTGCCGCCTATGTCGCTCGCGGCGAAGCGCGGCCGGCTTTCAGGCGGGCATTCGAGGCGCAATTTGCGGTCTTTACGGCGGCATCGCATTCGTAGGCGCACTCTCCCCATTGCGTCCCCCGGGGCACACCTGCATGCTGCCCTCCAACGCAGAGGAGCGTCCCATGCTGACCCTCTACTCCTATCCAGACCTGTTCGGCGTCGCCGACAACAACGGCTACGGCCTCAAGGTCTATGCTTTCCTGAAGCTCGCGGGCGTGCCCTTCGTGCACGAGCATGTGTTCGATGCCTCCGCCGCGCCGCGCGGGCAGCTGCCCTATATCGTGGATGACGGCGAGACCATCGGCGACAGCGAGACCATCATCGCGCACGCGACCGCGAAATACCGCCTCACCATCGATGCCGCACTCACCGCGGAGCAGAAGCGGACCAACCACTTCGTCACGCGGATGCTCGACGATCTCTATTGGGTGATGTCGTATTCGCGCTGGAAGGACGAGCGCTATTATCCGGCATTCCGTGACGCCTTCATCGCGCAACATCCGCAGATCGACGCGGCAGGGTTCGAGAAGGCGAAGGCCTACAACGCGCAGCGCTATCACTACCAGGGCATCGGCCGCTACACGCCCGAGCAGGCCTACGCGCGGGGGCTCGCCGATCTGCAGGTGCTGGCGGAGATCGTGCCGACGACCGGCTTCGTGCACGGCGCGGCGTCGACTAGCATCGACGCCGGCATCTACGGCTTCATCGCCAACATTTTATTCTTTCCGATCCCGACGCCGCTGAAGGCCTTCGTCGATGCGCACGCCAATCTCGTCGCGCATTGCGAGCGGATTCACGCGGCGGTGAGGGGAACGTAGCCCGGATGAGCGACAGCGACATCCGGGGCTGAGGGTGACCCGCATGTCGCTGTCGCTCATGCGGGCTACGAATTGAGCTGATCGCCGTCCCTACCGCATCGTGATCGCAAGGCCGCTGAGATCCGCATTCGCCATCAGGCCGACTTGCGTGCCGGACAGCTCGAGCACGGCGCCCTTCTGGTTGCTCAGCACGATGGCGCGCGCGCCGCGGCCCACCGCGATGCCCGCACCGGCGGCGCCGTAGACGCCGGCGATGTCGGAGGGCCGGTTGATGTTGGACACGCGGCCGCGCAGCACGGTCTTGGAGCCGCCGAAGACGAGGCCGTAATCGAGACCGCCGGTCGAGAGCGAATAGGCCCGGCCACGGAAGTTCAGCACGCCGGAGCCGCCGGAGCCGCCGATGATCCAGCCCGCCTTGTAGATCGTCAGCACCACAGTGCCGCCATCGGCCAGCGCCGAGGTCGAGAGGCCGGCGAGCGCGGCAATGCCGACCAGCGCGGCGCGAAGAGTGGATGCGAACTTCATGAGGGTCTCCGGGGGCTATTCTTCAAGGAGGGCAACGAATCAGACGCAGCGAATGTATCCGATGCATCGCGGCGGCAACATGATGGGGGGCGGCTCTCAGGGCCAAGGTGCAGCAGCGCATTCAACTGTCATCGCCCGGTTTAACCGGGCGATCCAGTATTCCAGAGGGGCGATGGTGAACCGAGAAGCCGCGGCGTACTGGATGCCCCGGTCGGGCCGGGGCATGACGGCGGAGTTTGGCGCGACGAGACGCTCACCCGCCATCATGCCATTCTGCCCCTGTTTTGCCCGACGGAGCAAGCGATTATTTTGCTTTTCCCGAATCCAAAAGGAAAGCTCAATGATTCTCGCCGGATGTCTACTGTGCATGGGGTTGTTTTCGCGTTTTTTGTTGGAGGCGCCCCGACCTGCCGCTACGCTTGCGCGTCCAGCCGTCCATCCGAGGTGATCCCATGCCGATCCAGCATTTCGCACCCCCGCCGCACGTCAAGGCGCCGCCGCTTTCCTTTGCCACGCGCACCGGCGACCTCCTGTTCGTCTCCGGCATTCCCGGCTTCGACGCGAGCGGCGCGCTCCCTGATGGATTCGAGGCGCAGTTCGCCAACGTCGCCGTCAACATCAAGCGCGTGCTGGCGGAGGCCGGCGCCGAGATCCGCGATCTCGTCAAGGTCAACGTGCTGCTGACCCGCGCCTCCGACGTGGCCGCCATGAACGCGCTCTATGCCGGCGCCTTCGGCCCGCCGCCCTACCCCGCCCGCACCACCTGCGTGGTCCACGCACTGCCGGATCCGAAGATGCTGATCGAGATCGAGGCGGTGGCGTCGCTGGCCTAGGGGTAGACGAGTGATAGACAAGCGACAGTCAAGCGATAAGGCTCATCCGAACAGCCGACCAACGGCTGACATGTCCGTGAACGGTCGCCGCCCCGCTTGCCACCCGCACCATTTTGCCGCACCAGTTTCCGTCTCACGTTCCCCATCAGGAGATATTTCATGCGTCGCGTTCTCGCCCTCTGTGCCGTTGCCGGCATCGCCACCTCCGTGTTCGCCGTGCCGGCCTCCGCGGCGGTCGGCTATTACGTGATCCGCTGGGACAACACCGGCATCTGCCAGGTCTGGAACGAGGACCTCAAGTACAAGCCGTTCCAGTGGGGCGTGTCGACCTACAAGGTCGTCAGCAAGCCGCTCCCGACCTTCACGGCCGCCTCGGAGCTCCAGATCAAGCTGCGCGCTGAGCGCCGCTGCACGCTCTAGGCGTGAGGCAACAGACCGGATTTCAAAGGGCGGATCGCGCAAGCGGTCTGCCCTTTCTCTTTGGACGCGCCACTGATTTTTTCCGCCGAAATCACGCATTTTCCGCGCACCCGCTTTGAACCTGGCCAGCTGGCGGACCTACTCACATCTTGTCCGGGGCGCACCCCAAGCGTCCCGCGCCGCCCTCCCCATCATTGTCGGGAGGCGCATCACAACTTTCATTTCGAGGAGCTGATCATGCGTCGTATTTCCGTGCTGTGCGCTGCTGTGGGCCTTGCCGTCACCGCCTTCGTCGCCGCAAGCCCTGCCGAGGCCAGCTATCACCTGATCCGCTGGCAGGACACCGGCTTCTGCCAGATCTGGGACGAGGGCATCCCGACCACGCCGTGGCCCTCCGGCTATTCCCGCGTCAGCGCAACCGTGCCGACCCTTGGCGACGCGATCATGCTGAAGGATCACGCGTTGAAGAACGGCCACTGCACCTGGTAGGAATTCGATCGGCGGACGACAAGGTCCAGGCAAGGATGCGATGCCAGCATCCTTGCCTGCTTGTTTTTGCCTGCTTGTTTTTGCCCGCTCGTTTTTTCACCTTTGGAGCCAATCGATGCGCGCACCGGCGACAACAACCATTCTCGCCGCATCGCTCCTGCTCACCGCAACGGCGTACGCGCAGGCCCCGCAATCCTTTCGCGTGATCTCGCCGGTCTTCGGCCAGTTGGTCAGCTTCGCGATGCCTTCGAATTTTTCCGTGGTGTTCGAGAACACCAAGGGCGGCCACTACATCCGCGAGGCCGTGCTGAAGGGCGAGACGCCCGAACGCTGGACCGAGATGATCACCGTGACCGGCGAGAAGGGCATGACGCTCGCTCCAGGGTCATCGCCGGAGAAGTTCGCGGGCTCGATCGCAAGCGGTTTCAAATCCGCCTGCCCCGACAGCTTCGCGGCAAGGCCGCTCGGAGCCAGCAGGTTCGGCCGCTTCGAAGGTTTCGTCGCCGTGATCGGCTGCGGCCGCATCGACAGCGGCCCGACCCGGCACAGCGAGACCGCACTCCTGGTCACGCTCAAGGGCACGAGCGACTATTACACCGTCCAGTGGGCCGAGCGCGGCCCCGAAAGCGACGAGCCGCCGGTGAACGACGACCGCTGGCAAGCGCGTTTGCGTGCGCTCAGCCCGATCGAGCTCTGCCCCATTGTAGCAGGCGAAGCCGCGCCCTATCCAAGCTGCGTGAACAAGAGCTGAGGTCTCGACTCCAAGTCCGACGTCCGTAGCCCGGATGAGCGAAGCGATATCCGGGAATTCAACCTACGCCCGGTCAGCCTCCTTCGGCCCGCTCGCCGAAAGCAATCCCACTTTCGCCGGCATTGCCCGCCCAATCTTCCGAGAGCAATTCCGCCCGCACATATCGGTGAAAGGACGAATGCGGCCAATCGCAAACGCGCTGGACGTAGCGATGCTTGACGGGGTTGAAGTGAATGTAATCCACGTGGCGGGCGAAATCATCTTCGTCGCGAACTGTGTGCTCCCAGTAGCGTCGTTGCCACAGAGCCAATTCTCCATTGGAGTGGCGGGCCACGTCGATACCCGCATGCAGCAGTGCGGTGCTGAAATGCCCTTTGATCCTTCGCCAACGTCCCGCGAAATCGGCGTCATGCGGCGGGAGGTTCATGACGACATGCAGATGGTCCGGAAGGATCACGATCGCATCGACCTCAAACGGGCGCTCCCTGCGAGCGGCCCGAAAGGCATCGCGCAGGGCGCCAACATTTTCAATCAAAATGGTCGATCGGCGGTCGAAGAACGTTACAGTGAAAAAGTAGGTGCCGCCGGGAAGAAAATTTCTGCGATACAGAACCATGGGCTAGACCCGTCCCGGATGTCGCTTCGCTCATCCGGGCTACAGGATAGCACATGAGGTCTCACGCGTCCTTGTAGGCGCGAGGATGGATCAGGACATCACGTGCGGCGGCGAGGTCGATGAACGCTTGCGCGCTGCCGCCCTGGTCGGGGTGCATGCCCTTGGCGGCGCGGCGATAGGCCTGGTTGATGTCCTCGCAGGTGAGCTGCACCGCGAGCGGCAGGCCGAGCACCTTGCGGGCGCGATCCTCGCTGGACATTTTTTTCGGCGCAGCATTGCGGCGGCCGAAGCGCGGCGCGGTCAGATCGTGAACGACATCGAGCACCACGCCGAGACGGCGCCGGGCCGCCAACGTGACACTGTGATCATCATTGTCCACGGCCTGGCGCAGCACCGGAAGTGCCTGCTCGGCAGCCTGGCGCAGCATGGTGTCGGTGCTCATCCGCGCGATCTCGGTCACGAGGCGGCCCGCCTCGGCCCAATCGGCGCCTTGCGCCGACCGCAGGCGTTCGAGTGCGAGTTTCCAGGATTCAAGCCGTTCCATCATGCGCGCAACGTTTAGCAATCGAGACCAGTATGCCAAGGCCGCCGTTTCCGACCCCTTAATTTCGAGTTAGCGTTTCATGAAACTTCGAAAATAAATCGGGAGGAAATTGTCATGGCATTGCTCGCAAATCATATCGCCGTCATCACGGGCGCCGGTTCGGGCATCGGCCGGGCCATCGCGGCCGGCTACGCCCGCGAGGGCGCGCAGGTGGTGCTGCTCGACGTCAACGCCGACACGGCCGCGGAAGCAGCCGAGGGGATCCGCAAGTCCGGCGGCAAGGCCGAGAGCTTTGCGCTCGACGTGACCAAACGCGACGACTGCTTTGCGCTCGCCAAAGAGGTCGCCGACAAGGTCGGGCAGGTCTCGATCCTCGTCAACAATGCCGGCATCACCCGCCGCAACGCCTTCACCGCGGAGCCGGAGACGGTGGCGAAGGACTGGAACGACATCATCTCGCTCAACCTCAACGGCGTCTTCAACATGACGCAGGCGTTTCTCAGCCCCTTGCGAGCAGCCAAGGGCCGCATCGTCAATATCGGCTCGATCCAGTCCTTCGTGCATCTGCGCACGCCGAGCTCGGCGGCCTACACCACCTCGAAACACGGCGTGCTCGGCTTCACCAAGGCGCTCGCGGTCGAGCTCGGCAAGGAGGGCGTGCGCGTCAATGCGATCGGGCCGGGCTTCATCGAGACCAACATCAACGCCAATGTGCGCGCGACAAATCCGGCGCTGGTGCAGGCCTTCCTCGATCACACCCCGCTGGCGCGCACCGGCAAGCCCGAGGACATCGTGGGTCCCGCGATCTTCCTTGCGTCGGACATGTCGGCCTACGTCACAGGAACGATCGTGATGGTGGACGGCGGATACCGGACGGTGTGAGCGAGATGATGCCTTCTTAGTAACGCGGGGTATGCTCGTAGGAATATGCAATCCGTGCCAATCGCGGCGGTGCGGCGGCATTCCCAAGGTCAATTGGTGCGATCGCCTTCGGTTAATCTTTCGTTAACCAAACCCGCCCACCGTAGATCTACGGCTTGGGGGTCGTTTGTTCTCGATCCGCTTCCAAAGACGGAAGCGGGCGTTGATCGGGGAGTGTGTCGATGACCACTGTTCATGTCGCTGCGTCCGAACCGGGCGCGTATGTCCTTTCACCGAACCAGATCGTTCCGCTGCTGATCGGCGCGACCGTCGACGAGGTCGAGCGTGAGCTCGTGCTGCAGACGCTCGCCCGCTGCGACGGCAATCGCACGCGCGCCTCGCGCGTGCTCGGCCTCTCGGTGCGCACGCTGCGCAACAAGATCAGGCTCTACGCCGCCTCCGGCATCGAGGTGCCGGCCTATCACGACTAGCGCGCGACGTCAGTCTGCCTGCGACGCCTTGCGTGACGATGCGCTGCGCGACCAGCGGCGCAGCTCGTGCCGCAAATGTGCGCCGGCGAAGAGCGCAAGGGAGATGATCGCAACCGCCGCTGCGATCATCTCGATCGTGCGGAGCAGGAAGGCCGTCATGACCGCCCAGGTCGGCTGCGGCTCCTCGGCGAATGCGACTGGGACAATGTCAGGCACCAGCAGGTGAGCGAGGCCGAGCGCCGCCACAAGAATGACAGCGAACAGGCAAAAGACGTTCCACGCTGCGCGCATCGGTCGCCCCTCGCTGGGATTGTGGCCGCGCATAATCAATGACACGGCGCTCCGTGCCGTCGATTGATGTTGATCAAGCCCTACGCCATGCCCGGACCGAATTGCCGCTGTCGTCAAACGCCGCTAATTAGCTTGCTCCGGTCAAGGGAGCAGTGGCGTGGCAGACGAACAAAAACGGCAGGGACCTCAGGGACCGCGCGGACGGCAGGGCGAACCGGGGCGGCCGGGCCCGCAGGGTCATCCGGGCAAGCGGGGCCCCGACGGGGCGCGCGGCAAGCCGGGTCCGCAGGGCAAGCCGGGTCCGATCGGAAAGGCCGGACCGCTGGGCAAGCCCGGCCCGCAAGGCAAGCAGGGCGAAGCCGGCCCGCGCGGGGCGGCCGGTGCACAGGGACCTGCGGGACCCCAAGGGCCGGCGGGGCCGCAAGGCCGGCGTGGTGAAGCCGGGCCTCCGGGCCAACTCCCGTCAATCGAGCAGGTGCTGCCGTGGCTCGATCAGCTGTTCGACGCCTGGGACGAGCGCCGCCGCCAGCGCGAGCGTGAAGCCGCGGAGCGCGAGGCGCTGGAAGCCGCCGTGCAGGAGACTGACGAAATGCCCATCGATGACGAGGACGACGGCAGCGAAGGCGACGCTCACAGGAAAAAGAAGAAAAAGAAGAAGCACGGCAAGGAATGACAGACGAATCTATTTCGTCCCATTCTCGCGTCGCGGCAGCATGCCCATGCGCTCGAACTGCCAGCGCATGGCGCGGTACCAGAGATAGCCGACTGCTGCGCCGCACAAGGCCAGGATCACGACGCTCGCGCTCGAGAACGAGCCGCTCCACCACGTCATCCACGCTGTCCACAGCAGCGTGAAAACGATGGCACCTGCTTTCAGCGGAAGAAGGGGGCGGCTCATGGTCGTGCTCCGGGGTGTCAAAAGCCCGGCGAACATCATCGCGCGTTGCGACCGCTTTCACCGTGAGCCAGGTCACGGAACGGACCTTCGAGACGCCTAACCGAACCGCAGCCGCGAACGTTCCTTGGCCTTTTCCGCCTCGACCTCGCGGTCGCGTGCCGGGGCATGGGTGTGCAGTGATATCAGGAGTTTTCGCGCTGCCTTCGAGACCTCCGCCACCGCACGATCGAAGGCCTCCTCGTTGGCCTGCGAAGGCTTGTTGAAGCCGGACAGTTTGCGAACGAACTGGAGCGCGCTCGCGTGGATCTCATCCTCGGTCGCCTCCGGCTCGAAGTTGAACAGCGTCTTGATGTTGCGGCACATGCAGTCTCTCCTGACCTTTCCCTCGAGGACGACCGGCGAAAACGAAATCCTACATCCTTCCGGACAGTTCTGCTAAGTTCCGCCGCAACGCGGCCGCCGACCAGAGCCGCACGGGGGAAATAGACATGAAAGCTTCTTGCGCGGCGCTGTCAGCCATCCTGTTCTCCGTCTCGTTGGCGGCCATCTCGACATCCGCATGGGCGGCCGATTATCCGGCGCCGAAGCAGGGCGACTGGATTGCCAGGGATTTCAAGTTCCACACCGGCGAGACCATGCCGGAGCTGAAGCTGCACTACACCACCGTGGGTGAGCCGAGCGGCCAACCGGTCCTGGTGCTGCACGGCACCGGCGGCTCGGGCGCGAGCATGCTGTCATCAGCCTTTGCCGGCGAGCTGTTCGGCGCGGGGCAGCCACTCGATGCCTCCAAATATTACATCATCATCCCCGACAATATCGGTCATGGCAAATCGTCAAAACCGTCCGACGGGATGAAGATGAGCTTCCCGAAATACGATTACGAGGACATGGTCGAAGCCCAGTATCGCCTGGTGACGGAAGGGCTCGGGGTCAAGCACCTGCGGCTCATCATCGGCAATTCGATGGGCGGCATGCACACCTGGCTGTGGGGCGAGAAATACCCGATGGCGATGGACGCGCTGATCCCGATGGCCTCGCAGCCGACCGAAATGGCGTCACGCAACTGGATGCTGCGGCGGATCATGCTCGACACCATCCGCAGCGACCCCGACTACAACGGCGGCAATTACACCGGCCAGCCGCGCATGATGAAATACGCCATCACCGCCTACGGCATCGCGAGCATCGGTGGAACGCTGGCCTATCAATCGCAGGCGCCGACGGCGGCCAAGGCCGACAAGATCGTCGACGAGCGACTGGCCATGCCGATCGCGGCAGATGCCAACGACTTCGTCTACCAGTGGGAGTCCTCGCATGACTACAACGCCGGCGAGAAGCTGGAGGCCATCGAGGCGTCGCTGCTGCTGATCAATTCCGCCGACGACGAACGCAACCCGCCTGAGACCGGCATCACGGACGCTGCGATGACGCGGGTCAAGAACGGCAAGCTGTATCTCATCCCGGCAAGCACGGAGACGCGCGGCCACGGCACCACCGGGAACGCCAAATTTTACAGCGAGCAGGTCCGGCAGTTTCTGCAAGCCGCGCCGCAGCAAACGATCGAATCTGCGCGCCGCTGATTTTGCATCGCATCAAGGGCCATCTACCCGCATATTATTTGAGCATGCATTAGGCTGACGGCTCGGGCTTAATCGCATCGATATACGAATCGACGCGCGGGACAATCGCGCACCAATGGCACGACACGCGATGAGGAGAATCGCATGCACAGGCTCGTACTGTGCGTTTGGCTGGCCGCGCTGACAAGCGCCGCGTTCGCGTTCGACAACGGGCAATATGATCACGTCCCGCCCGACATCCGCGCCTGGTTCAAGAGCGTGATCGCACCGAACGGCGTACCCTGCTGCGACGTCTCCGACGGCCATCGCACCGAGTACGACGTGCGCAGCGGTGCCTATTGGGTGCCGATCGAGGGACAATGGATGGAGGTGCCCGAGCGCGCCGTCATCCGCGACCGCGGCAATCCGGTCGGCGAGGCCGTGGTGTGGTACGTCCATCACCGCGGCGCCATCATCATCAGTTGCTTCGTGCCGGCCGATGCGGTGTAGCGCGCGGTAGCGCCTCGGCGCCGCGCGTGCTAGTTCGGCCGATGGCTCCTGCGAACGACAGAACGCGCGCTGTGATGCGCCTTGTGCTGGCAGCGTTTTACATCGCGGCCGGCATCGCGCATCTCCTGGCCCCCGACAAGCTGCTTGCGATCACGCCGGCCTGGGTTCCGTTTGCAACACAGCTGATCCTCATCACTGGCGTATGCGAGATCGCGGGCGCGATTGCGCTGGTGACGAAGCCTCTGCGCTGGTGGGCGGGCGTTGCGCTCGCGCTCTATGCGCTTTGCGTGTGGCCGGCAAACATCAAGCATGCCCTGCAGGGCATCGACCTTCCACCCGTCCCCAACAGCTGGCTCTACCACGGACCGCGGCTGGCGCTGCAGCCAATCCTGATCTGGTGGGCTCTGTATTGCGCTGGCGTGATCGACTGGCCGTGGCGGCGACAAGGGGCATAGCGATCGGGCCGAGAGGTGATATTCTCAGGCATTCCACCAGGGAGACCTTCGTGACTGATCTTTGCGCCGAAGACCTCGCCACCATCTATGCCCAGCCGAGCCCGCGAGTGATCGCGAAAGCCCGCCCCGCAATCGATGCGCATGCGAAGAAATTCATCGAGATGTCGCCGTTCTGCGTGCTCGCGACATCGGGATCGGACGGCAGCGTCGATGCCTCACCACGCGGTGGCGGCGTTGGCTTCGTCCACGTCGCCGGCCCCAACCAGCTGCTGATGCCTGATCGCTCCGGCAACAACCGGATCGACAGTTTCCGGAACGTCGTCGAGGGCTCGGGCTTCGTGCATCTGCTGTTCTTCGTCCCCGGCATCGACGAGACGCTGCGCGTCGGCGGCCGCGGCACGCTGTCGGCCGATCCCGACCTGCTCGCCTCGATGGTGGAGTTTGGCAAGTCGCCGCGCGCGGTGCTGAACATCGCCGTCAGCGAAGTCTATTTCCACTGCGGCAAGGCCCTGATGCGCTCGAAGCTGTGGTCATCCGAGAAGGTGCCGCGCTCGGTGATGCCGAGCATCGTCGAGGTGGTCCACGAGCAGACCGGCCTTGGTGAGCCGCAGAGTCAGGACGTGGTGGAAGCGCTCTACAAGACGCAGCTATAGCCGGGCTTTCCGACCGCGCACGGCCGTCATGCCGTGGGCTTGTCCCGGGCATCCGGGTAGCACGTGGATGGCCGGGACAAGCCCGGCCATGACGAATGGAGAGTGCGGAGTTAGGGGCCTAATGTCCCTCGCCCTCGAGCCCGCCGACGTGCTTCTGGGTGTAGAGCTCGAGGCCGATGCGGCCGATCAGGTCGAGCTGGGTCTCGAGGAAGTCGATGTGGTGCTCCTCGTCGCTCATCAGCTTCTCGAACAGGTCGCGCGTGACGTAGTCCTTGACGCTATGACAGTAGGTCGCCGCTTCCTGGTAGAGCGCCCGCGCGCTCATCTCGGCGGCGAGATCGCACTCGATGATCTCCTTGACGTTCTGGCCGATACGCAAGGGATCGAGCACCTGCATGTTCGGGAAGCCGTCGAAGAACAGGATCCGCTCGGTGAGCTTGTCGGCGTGCTCCATCTCCTCGATGGACTCCTTGCGCCAGACCTTGGACATGTCCCGCAGGCCCCAATTGTCGAGGAAGCGGTAGTGCAGCCAGTACTGGTTGATCGCAGTCAGCTCGTGACGCAGTGCCTTGTTGAGATAGTCGATAACTTTTGCGTCGCCCTGCATGGTTCACTCCAGCTCTTGCAGTCCAAATCGGCCGTAAACCGAATTTAGAACGCTTCTAAATGAGTTTAAAGACTGGGACAACCGGCTACGGGGACGCAGCCGGGGAAAAGCTCAGCCAGGTTGCGGAAGATTTCAGCAGGCCGCGAGGGCAAACTCGGCCGGCTGGGCCGTCTCGTCATTGGCGGCCACACTGTGATTGTGCGGACAGCCGGAGCAGCAGGACGTGGCACAGGGGCCGAGCGCTTCGTCGATAATGGTCTTGATCGTCCGGGCGCAGCGGCCGCATTCGGCGCTACAGCCGAGACAGCCATAGACCTGCTTGGCGTGGCGCACGGCGTCGTCGGACTCGGCGACGGCGGCGCGGATGTCGTCATCGCTCAGCACGTTACAGGAACAAACGATCATGGAAGCGGCAGGCCCTTTGGTGATGCGCCATCATCGATATTTAAGGGGCCGGCCGGATGCAAAAGGAAAAAGCGGAATTTGAAGCTATTCCAAACTGGCCCCGTAAACAGCCTAGAACGGCTCTAAAATAGCGCTTTGCGCTGGATCAAGATGCGGTGGATCTAGTCGCCGCCGCCTCCTCCACCATCGCCGCCGCCCCCGCAATCTCCGCCACTACTGCCGCTATCGCTGCTGGAGCAGTTGCCGCCGTCGGCCGCGCTGCCGGAACTATCGCTGGAAAACCAGCTCCCCAACGAGAAGCCGTCGCTCGAGCCGGTGGCGGTCTCGCCACCGCTATTGCCGCCGGCCTCGGCGCGGGAGCGCCGCTGGCCGCGGTTCTGGAGATGGGTGATCCAGCCGTAGCCGATCGCGGAGACGATCCCGGCAGCGATCAATGCATTTATCATCGCGTTGCCCACCATCACCCTCCCCTGGCTGAGCTGCGGTCCATGTTAATTGGTCGCCCCTGGCAAAGGTGCCGTTCATTGATCATTCAAACGAAATATGGAACTTTACCCTCAAGAGTTCCCGCGTGTTTTGTTCGAAAGGTCTGCCAATGAAGAAGTCGCTCCTGGCAATCGCTGCCGTCGCCGCTGTGGCCCTTAGCGCCGCTACACCAGCCCAGGCGCAACGCGGCGTCGCCGCGGGCGTGGCGGCGGGGATCATCGGCGGCGCCATTGTCGGTGGGGCGCTGGCCTCTCCGTACTATTACGGGCCCGGCCCTGGCCCCGGCTACGCATATGGTCCCGGATATGGCCCCGGCTACTATCCGCCGCGCTACTATGCGCCGGGCCCGGGCTATGTCGCGGACGACTATTACGGCAACGGCTGCGTCTGGCAGAAGCAGCGCTTCTGGGACGGTTATGCCTGGCGCGTCCGCCGCGCCAGAGTCTGCGGCTGAAGTCGCTGCAAGCCGGTTCATTCCAGATGCGCCGTTCATCCAGGGGCCTGAAAAAGACCGCTTTTTCTCGTCACAGCTCCGTGTGCGTTTACCGCGGATTGACCATTTGCGCGCTTCCTAGCTGCAAGGCCAATTCCATCAGAGTCTGCGTGAACCTTTGAACCCCGGACGCTCCTAACAAGGAGCATCCATCTCTCAGGAGAGCCAAGAGTATGAAGAAGACTTTAGTTGCCGCCCTCACGGTTGCGACGATCGCCGGTTCGCTGGTGACCGCCACGCCGTCCGCCCAGGCCCATGACGGCGTCGGCGTCGGCATCGCAGCCGGCCTGATCGGCGGCGCGATCGTCGGCGGTGCCATCGCATCGAGCCGTCCCGCCTATGGTGGACCGGTTTACGTGGCCGAGCCCGGCCCGCCGCCCCCGCCCTGCTATTGGCAGCGCCAGCGCTACTGGGACGGCTACGGCTGGACCGTCCGCCCGGTTCGCGTTTGCTACTGATCTGATCGCATGGCGCTCATGAGCGCCGCGATCGAAGCCCGGCCGAGCACCTCGGCCGGGCTTTTTCTTTTAGCTGGCCCTGCAGCAGTTATCGCGTCGCCTGGATCGAGCGCAGCACCTCTTCGCTCGGCCAGCAATCGACCTTGAGCCCTGCCGACTTCTGGTAGGCGCCGAGCGCAGCGCGCGTCTGCATGCCGGCCTTGCCGTCTATCTTGTCCTTGTAGAATCCGACGCGTGTGAGCCCGCGCTGCATCGCCTCGACGTCCTTGGTTCGCAATTGCTTCGAGGCAGACCACGGCGTCGCGAACGGTTGCGGGCTCGTCATGCGGTCGGCGAGATGGCCGACGAACAGCACGTAGAGATCGGAGAAATTGTATTCCTTGATCACGAAGTAGTTCTTCGTGGTCAGGAAGGACGGGCCGTAGATGCCTTCCGGTTGCAGCAGCGAAGCCGGCTGTGCCTGCTCGGCGGCGGTGAGCTTTTGTCCGCGCACCGGCACAAAGCCTTCGCGCAGCCACTGGCCGATCGGCTTCGTCACCTCGGGCACGCCGACGGTGCAATCGACCTTGGCCGGTGCCTGCACCTCGTAAGCCCAGCGTACGCCGCTCTGCCAACCCTTGTTGACGAGCTGCTGGGCGGCGGATGCCAGCGCATCCGGCACCGAGTGCCAGATGTCGATGCGGCCGTCACGATCGAAATCGACGCCGTGCTTGTAATATTCGGACGGCAGGAATTGCGTGAGCCCGGTCGCGCCGGCCCAGGACGAGCGCATGTCCTTGCGTGTCACCACGCCGTCGCCGAGAATTTTGAGCGAGAGGATGAACTCGTTGCGATAGGTGTCCTTGCGGCGGCCCACATAGGCCTGCGTCGCCAGCACGCGGACGAGATCGTAAGGCAACGTATAACGGCCGTAGTCGGTCTCACGGCCCCAGATCGCCAGCATGACGGTGGCGGGCACGCCGGAGCTTTTCTCGATCTCGGTCAGGGCCTGACGATATTTTTGCAGCAGCCGCTGCCCCTCGCCCGCAAGCCGCGCGATCGAGGCCTCCCTGACATAGTCGGCCGGCACCTGCACGAACTCGGCCTGCGACGGCGCCCCGGTCGCGGGCCGCCCCGGCAGGATCAGATCGGGCAGCTTGTAATCAGGCTCGAGCCCACGCGTCTCTCGCTCGAACGTCGCGCGCGACACGCCGGCGGCCTCCGCCTCCGGCCAGAGCGAGGCGATGAACTGCGTGAAGGCGGCGTCGGCGGCGCGGGCGGGCGACAGGCCGCAGGTGATCATGATCACCGCAGCTACGAGCACTCGCCGCATCATGCTGAGATCACCGCGTCAGCTTCTTGTACTTCACCCGGTGCGGGATGATGCTGTCCTGGCCAAGCCGGCGCATCTTGTCCTTCTCGTAGTCCTGGAAGTTGCCCTCGAACCATTCGACATGGCTGTCGCCTTCGAAGGCCAGGATGTGGGTCGCGATGCGATCGAGGAACCAGCGATCATGGCTGATGATGACGGCGCAGCCGGCGAAATCTTCCAGAGCCTCTTCGAGCGCACGCAGTGTGTCGACGTCGAGGTCGTTGGTCGGCTCGTCGAGCAGCAGAACGTTGGCGCCGGATTTCAGCATTTTCGCAAGGTGCACGCGGTTGCGTTCACCGCCGGAGAGCGCGCCGACTTTCTTCTGCTGGTCGGCGCCCTTGAAGTTGAACGACGAACAATAGCCGCGTGAATTGACTTCCCTCTTGCCGAGCAGGATCAGCTCGTTGCCGCCGGAGATCTCCTCCCACACGTTCTTGCTGCCATCGAGTGCGTCGCGCGACTGGTCGACGTAACCGAGGTGAACGCTCTCGCCGACCGTGATGGTGCCCTTGTCCGGCTCTTCCTGCTTGGTGATCATCCTGAACAGCGTGGTCTTGCCGGCGCCGTTGGCGCCGATCACGCCGACGATACCGCCGGGCGGCAGCTTGAAAGTGAGATCCTCGATCAGCATGCGATCGCCGAAGCCTTTGCTGAGGCCTTCGAAATCGACCACGTTCTGACCTAGGCGCTCGGCCACTGGAATCGTGATCTGCGCGGTCTGTGTCTGCTTTTCGCTCGCCTGTTTCAACAGTTCGTCATAGCGCTGATAGCGCGCCTTGGATTTGGCCTGGCGGGCTTTCGGCGAGGACGCGATCCATTCCTGCTCGCGGGCCAGCGTCTTTTGATGCGCAGCGTCCTCGCGGCCCTCCTGCTCCAGCCGCTTCTGCTTCTGCTGCAGCCAGGACGAGTAATTGCCCTCGTAGGGGATGCCCTTGCCGCGATCGAGCTCAAGGATCCAGCTCGTGACGTTGTCGAGGAAGTAGCGGTCATGGGTGACGATCAGGATCGCGCCGGGATAGTTGCGCAGATGCCCTTCCAGCCACGACACCGACTCCGCATCGAGATGGTTGGTCGGCTCGTCCAGCAGCAGGAGCTCGGGCTGGTCGAGCAGCAGCTTGCACAGCGCGACGCGGCGGCGCTCACCGCCGGAGAGTTTCGACACGTCGGCATCGTCGGGCGGACAGCGCAGCGCGTCCATGGCCTGGTCGACCTTGCTGTCGAGATCCCAGAGGCCCTGGGCCTCGATCTCGTCCTGCAGCTTGGTCATCTCGTCGGCGGTCTCCTCGGAGTAGTTCATCGCCAGCTCGTTGTAGCGATCGAGGATGGCCTTCTGCTTGGCGACGCCCAGCATGACGTTCTCGCGCACGCTGAGTGCCGGATCGAGATGCGGCTCCTGCTCGAGATAGCCGACGCGGGCGCCCTGGGCGACCCAGGCCTCGCCGTTGTACTCCTTGTCGAGGCCAGCCATAATCTTGAGCAGCGTCGACTTGCCCGAGCCGTTGACACCGAGCACGCCGATCTTGGCGTCCGGATAGAACGACAGATGGATGTTATCGAGCACCTTCCGGGTCGGGTAGCTCTTGGTCAGGCCTTGCATGAAATAGATGAACTGGCGCGCCATCGGTCCCGAAAACCTTCGATTTGAGGAAATTTGCTTGCCGCCGATGTAGCGATCCCGCCCCCAAAGGGCAATGTTTTCCCTCCGTTCACCACGGATGAATACGGGACGGACACCATCCCGCCGTCGATCCGGACAATTGAAACCATCTTTTAATAAATCAGGCCAAAGCTCGGTTTCGCGCGGAAACAGCGCCACCCGCTCAGAATGAACGGGAGCACAGCGAGACAGCGTCATGGCCATGATCGAGACCAATTCCCTTCCCGTTCCGGTGGAAGCCGGCAGCGCCTCCGCGTTCGCCTCGGAGATCAAGGGCTTCTGGAAGCGCTTCTTCGCCACCGCTTTCAACCCCTACCGGCCCGAACTGCATTACATGCGCGGCCCCGGCCCCGCCTGGCGCGCCAAGCACGGCATGAATGCGCCGTTCCGGCTCAAGCCCCGCGACCTCTGAGCCTTTACCACCTGTCGGATTTTTGAAGACGCGAACGGCTTGCGCACGGTCCTGATTGCGCGCAACCATGGCCTGGTTCCACCTCTCGCCATGGATGAACGCTGATGACGCGGCTGCGCTGTGCAATTCTCGACGACTATTTCAACCTCGCCCTCGACCTCGCCGACTGGCAAAGCCTGTCCGACCGCATCGACGTCACCGTGTTCAGCCATCCCTTCGCCTCCGAGCAGGCTGCGGCGAGCGCGCTGGCCGATTTCGAGATCGTCTGCGCGATGCGCGAGCGCACCGCGTTCCCGAAGAGCCTGTTCGAGAGCCTGCCGAAGCTGAGGCTGCTGCTGACGTCAGGCATGCGCAACGCCTCGATCGACATGGAGGCCGCCAAGGCGCGGGGCGTCACGATCGGCGGCACGCAATATTCGCGCGATCCGACCGCGCCCCTCACCATGGGCCTGATCCTGGAACTGACCCGCGGCATCGGCCGTGAGAACGCGCGCATGCATGCGGGCGAGCCCTGGCAGGCCTTTGCCGGCGTCGAGATCGAGGGCTTGACGCTCGGCGTCGTCGGGCTCGGCAAGCTCGGCAGCAAGATGGCAGGCATTGCGAAGGCGTTCGGCATGAACGTGATCGCCTGGAGCCCGAATCTGACCCCGGAGAAGTGCGCGGCCGCCGGCGTCGGCTACGCCACCAAGGAGGAGCTGTTCGCCAAGGCCGATATCGTCAGCATCCATGTGGTGCTGAGCGAACGCTCCCGCGGGCTGATCGGGGCTGCCGACCTCGCGCGGATGAAACCGACGGCCTTCCTCGTCAACACCGCGCGCGGGCCGATCGTGGACGAGCAGGCGCTGCTCGAGGCGTTGCAGCAGAAGAGGATTGCAGGCGCCGGCATCGACGTCTTCTCGGTCGAGCCGCTGCCGACGAACCATCCGTTCCGCAAGCTCGACAATCTCGTGCTGACGCCGCATCTCGGCTACGCCACCGAGGACGGCTTGCGCATCCATTACGGCCAGATGGTCGAGGCGATCGACGCCTTCACCAAGGGCGGCGAGCTGCCGCGGAAGCTGGCCTGAAGCCTCAGGCCGCCGAGCGGTGACTGGTGGGCTGCCGTGCCGCGTCGGCAAAGCCGTCGCGCCAAGAGGCATGCGCCGGCAGCCAGCCGAGCTCGCGCTTGGCCTTGCCGTTGGAGGCTCCACGCACCTCCGTCATCATCGCAACCATATGCTCGCCTGCGAGCAGGCGCCCGAGCCAGGCAGGAATGTGACGCGGCGGCTTGGCACCCAGGAGTTCGGCCAGCGCGGGCAACCAGTCCTTCACCGGCGCCGGATGATCGTCGACGATATTGTAGATGCTGCCCGCGCGCCCGCGTTCGAGCGCGGCAAGCGTGGCAGAGGCGGCATCTTCGGTGTGAATGAACGACCACGTGCCGCCGCCATCGCCGATCACGGGCACACGCCGGTGGTGCAGCTGGTCGATCATCGCCGGCGAGAGCGTGCCGGTGCCGGGTCCATAGAAGAATCCATAGCGCAGCACGATGCCCTCCGGCTTCGTTGAAGCGGTGACGCTTCGCTCCAGATACCGGATTGCCTCAAGCGTGCGTCGCAGCTCTCGCGGCGGATGCGGGTCGAGCTCATCGGTCTCGGTCTTCACCGTTCCCCCGGCGCGACTGAAGATCCAGCCGCAGAAGCTTTGCGCGATGAAGCGCCTGGCGCCGACCTCGCGTGCGGCGTTGAGCAGAATGTCGGTTCCGCGGGTGCGGAGCGCGTTGGTTCGCGCGAAGGCCCGATCGAAATGACGGAGATCGGTGGCGGCCGCGAGATCTGTCATCTGGTGGATGACGGCGTCGGGCTGTGCTGCAATCACCGCAGCGCGCATGCCGTCGGCATCGAGGCCGTCGGCGACGACCGGCTCCGCACCCAATCGCCGCACAAGGTCTGTTTTTGCCGCATTCCGTGTCGTGCCGATCACGGAATGACCCGCGGCGACCAGCGCCGGAACAAGATACTGACCGACCGCGCCGGTCGCGCCCGCAACAAAGATGCGCATCCTGTGCTCCTCAATTCGTTGCAATCCTCCCGGGACGTAATCGAGGTGCGGAGCCGTTCAAGGAGGCATGCGCAAGCGAGACATGCGCGCATGCGTCAAATGATGACGGCGCGTGACCGAAGGTCACGCGCCGTCATCAGATCAATTCTTGCGAGGCCGATTCAGCGCACGGTGACGGGCGCGGGCAGCGGCGGGACCACCGTCGGCTGGGTGCCTCCGACCGGGCCGGCCTGTGCAGCCATCGGAGCGGGCCCGGCAGCGCCGGGCATGGGCGCGGCGGATGCGGTCGCAGTTCCCGGCGGCGGACCACCCGGCATCACGACCACGCGGGTGCCGACCTTGACGCGATCGAACAGGTCGGAGACGTCCTCGTTCAGCATGCCGATGCAGCCGGAGGACACGAACTTGCCGATGGTCGAGGGCTGGTTGGTGCCGTGGATGCGGTAGACAGTCGAGCCGAGATACATCGCGCGGGCGCCGAGCGGATTGCCGGGACCGCCGGCCATGAAGCGCGGCAGATAGGGCTGGCGCTCGATCATCTCGGTCGGCGGATGCCAATCCGGCCACTCGGCCTTGCGGGTGATCTTCTGCACGCCGGTCCAGGTGAAGCCGTCGCGGCCGACGCGAACGCCGTAGCGGATCGCACGGCCATTGCCGAGCACGTAATAGAGGTAGGTATTCGGGGTATCGACGATGAGTGTTCCGGCCGGCTCCTTGGTCACCAGCGAGACCTCCTGGCGGCGCAGGTTCTGCGGCAGCTGCGCCGGAGCAGCGTCAGGCTGCTCCTCGGGCGGCAGCGAGGCGATCGCCATCGGCCGGCCGTCGGCACCCGCGGGCGGCTGCCCGGCCTGGACCGTTCCGGTCGCGCCGGGACCACCGACTGCCTCCGGCGGACGCAGGCCGTCACTGCCGGGCGCTTGATCCGGACGATCGGCGTAGATCACCGCGGGCGGGCCGGCGGGGCGGCCGTAGCGCGGATCGTCGGGCGACGTCACGGGACCCTGCGGCGGCGCGGCCGAGTAGACGGGGGCGCCGGCGGGACGGCCATAACGGGGATCATCGGGCGACATCACCGGACCCTGCGGCGGCGCGGCGGAATACACCGGCGGAGCGCCGGGCGGACGGCCGTAGCGCGGATCCGGGCCAGGCGGCGGCAGCGCTGCCTGCGGCATCGAATCGTCTTCATCGTCCAGTGCGTCGAAACTCGGCGCGCGGTCGCCGGGCCGATATTCGGCCGGCGCGCCATAGCTCGGCGCCTGCTGGACCGGATAGCTCTGGGCCTGTGCGAGCGAGGTTCCCGCCGCAGCGACTGTTGCGGCAGCGCATATCGTCAGAAAATGTTTGATCATCATCGCTCTTGTATAGTCCCCGGGCCCCGTCCGGACCGTTAACGGCCAGATGACCGAAGATAGCGGCACATTCAAGACACTACAGGCGGATTTGTGCCTGATTTGCCAATTTGTGATCCGCAAGACTACCGTTGCCTCCTTGCATCAGGGGACGAAAATCAACCCCCGCCCGAGATCGCCGGAGTCGCCGGCTCCGTTTTTTACGGAACGGCGCGGAATCGTTGCGGTATGTTCGAATTAGCCTGATTCGCCTCCGCTTTGAGCTTCGATCCCCGCGTGGCGAACGCGGCAAGCAGTACCGTCACCGCGTTCAGATGGCTCATGGGCCCTGGCCACTTCGCCGCCGGGGCGGAAATTCGCAATCCCTCGATGCTTCCCGGCTTTCGCTTCCTGTTTGCCGCGATCCTGCTGTCAGCCTCCATCCTGGTATTCGGCCTGGGCGCCGCCGCGCTGCTGCGGGCGAGCCACGAGCAGTATGTCAGCAACCCCTCCTGGCGGAATGGTCCGCAGGAGCAGGTATTTGCACAAGCTCCCGAGCCGGCCCAGCCGGTGCTCGCGGTCCTCCGCGCCGAACCGGAGGCGGCCACCGATCCGACGCCGTCGCTGCGCGATCAAGTCCCGACCATCGCGCTGCCGATGAGCGAGCCCGAGCCGGTCGTCATGGTGACAACCGAGACCGACGGTCAGCCGCAGGTCGTTGCACCTCCGGCTGACGTCCCGGCCGAACCGGCCAATGTCGAGGCCAAGGCCGAGACGACGACGGACGCCGCGGCGCCAGCCTCAAGCAACACGCTTACTCCGGCCGACGCCAGCGCATCCATCGCCGAGGCGAAGCCCGTTTCGATCGCTCCCACGAGCAAACCAACACCTGCCGTCCCCAGCGCAGCCTCGGCTTCGTCCAGGTTCGACATGGCGAGCGCGAAGTTCGCCGCATTGAACGACCCGGCGACCACGGCCTGGAAGGGTCCGCCGGCGAAGGTCAAGGCCGACTCTAAGGCCGACAGCAGTTCGCCGGAGAGCAAGGCGACCAAGCCGCGGGCGCATCGGGTGAAGAAGCGCCGCCGCATTGTTCGGCGTCCGCCGCCGCCGGTTCAGCAACTCGATGCGTTCGGACAACCGCAACCCACGCTCGCCGCAACGACGACCGCGCGCGCACATCAGTAGGGTTACGCCGGCCCCGTTGCGATCGGCGGTCCCTTTTCCTGCCCCCATTCCGACCATGAGCCGTCGTAAAGCGCGGTGTCGGTGATGCCGAGGCGATAGAGCGCCAGCGTCAGCACGCCGGCAGAGACCCCGGAGCCGCAGCTCGTCACGATCGGCGCATCGAGCTTGACGCCGGCGTTGGTGAAGGCAACGCGGAGATCATCGAGCGGCTTCATCGTGCCGGTCGCGGCGTCGAACAGGAGATTGTAGGGCACGTTGCGCGCGCCCGGGATATGGCCGGAGCGGATGCCTGCGCGTGGCTCCGGCGCCCGGCCCTCGAACCGGTCGGCGGCGCGCGCATCGATCACCTGCTCGGCACGGCTTTCGACGTTCGCGATCAATTGCTGCATGCTGCGCACGCGTTTGGAATCGTAGCTCGCCTTGAATGTCGCCGGCTTCGGCTTTGTCTCGCCGCTCTCGACAGGACGCCCCTCGGCGCGCCACTTCTTCAGGCCGCCATTGAGGATGCGCACATTGCCGTGGCCGAAAGCCAGGAACATCCACCACGCGCGGGGAGCAGCGACCCAGCCGCCGGCATCGTAGATCACGACGGTGTCGGCATTGGAGATGCCGAGATGACCCACGTCGCGACCGAACTGCTCGGCGCTCGGATACATGTGCGGCAGCGGGTTGGAATGGTCGGACACCGCGTCGACGTCGAAGAACACCGCGCCAGGCAGATGCGCGGCGAGATAGTCGTCCTTTGGCAGCGGCAGCACGCCCGGCAGCTTGAAGCTGGCGTCGAGCACCTTGACGTTGGCATCGTTGATGTGGGCGGCGAGCCATTCGGTGGAAACGAGGGGATCGGTGGCGGTCATTGCATGCTCCGGCAGTTGTCTCGGTCGTCATGGCCGGGCTTGTCCCGGCCATCCACGTTCTTCTTCGCGACAAAGACGTGGATGCCCGGGTCATCTAGCGCGAAGACGCGCTTCGCGCTTTTGCCCGGGCATGACGGAGTGTGTGGTGAGAGAGGTATTCATCTCACCCCTTCTTCTTCGGCTCCCACTGCTCGACCGGCCCGCCGGCGTCGCGCCAGGCGGCGTAGCCGCCGGCGATGTGGGCGACGGGCTTGAGGCCCATGTCCTGCGCAGTCTTGGCGGCGAGCGCGGAGCGCAAGCCGCCGGCGCAATGGAAGACGAACTTCTTGTCCTCCTGGAACACCGGCTTCGCATAAGGGCTCTGCGGATCGATCCAGAATTCGAGCATGCCGCGGGTGCAGGCGAACGCGCCGGGGATGCGGCCGTCACGCTCGATCTCGCGGGGATCGCGGATGTCGACGATGACGACGTCGCCGTTCTTCGAGATCTCGATGGCGTCCTTGGCGGTGAGCGTCTCGATCTCGGCATTGGCCTCGTCGATCAGCGCCTTGATGCCGCGGGTGATGGTCTGGGGCATGGTCTTCCCTTCTTCTCTTCCGTCGTTCCGGGGCGATCGCGAAGCGAGCGAACCCGGAACCTCGATCGGCATCAACAACTGCGAGATTCCGGGTTCGCGCTGCGCGCGCCCCGGAATGACGGCGTGTGTGGCTAGTGCGTCAATTCCTTCATCGCACCTTCCAGCCCCTCGATCGTGATTGGATACATGCGGTTGGCGAAGATGCGCTTGATGATCGTGGTGGATTCCGAATAGTCCCAGTGCTTCTGTTGCACCGGGTTCAGCCACACCGAATGCGGATAGGTGCGGATGATGCGGTCGAGCCAGACCGAGCCGGGCTCTTCGTTGACGTGCTCGACCGAGCCGCCGGGCACCATGATCTCGTAAGGCGACATCGAGGCGTCGCCGACGAACACGATCTTGTAGTCGTGCGGGTATTTGTGAAGCACGTCCCAGGTCGGCGTGCGGTCGGTGAAGCGGCGCTTGTTCTGCTTCCACACGCCTTCATAGAGGCAGTTGTGGAAGTAGAAATACTCCATGTGCTTGAACTCGCTCTTCGCCGCCGAGAACAGCTCCTCGACCTGCTCGATATGTGCGTCCATCGAGCCGCCGATGTCGAAGAACACCAGCAGCTTCACCGCGTTGCGCCGCTCGGGCCGCATGTGCACGTCGAGATAGCCGTGATTGGCGGTCTCGCGGATGGTGGTATCGAGATCGAGCTCGTCCGGCGCGCCAGTGCGCGCGAATTTGCGCAGGCGCCGCAGCGCCACCTTGATGTTGCGGATGCCGAGCTCGACATTGCCGTCGAGATCCTTGAACTCACGCTTGTCCCACACCTTCACGGCGCGGTTGTTGCGGTTCTTCTCCTGGCCGATGCGAACGCCTTCGGGATTGTAGCCATGGGCGCCGAACGGCGAGGTGCCGGCCGTGCCGATCCACTTGCTTCCGCCCTGATGGCGGCCCTTCTGCTCCTCGAGGCGCTTCTTCAGGGTCTCCATGAGCTTGTCCCAGCCCATGGCCTCGATCTGCTTCTTCTCGTCTTCCGTCAGGTACTTTTCGGCGAGCTTCTTCAGCCACTCTTCGGGGATCTCGGCCCCCTCCATGGCGTCGAGCAGACTTTCCAGCCCCTTGAAGACGGTGCCGAAGACGCGGTCGAACTTGTCGAGGTTGCGCTCGTCCTTCACCAGCGAGGTGCGCGAGAGATAGTAGAAATTCTCGACCGAATAGTCCGCGAGGTCAGCGTCGAGCGCCTCCATCAGCGTGAGGTATTCGCGCAGCGTCACGGGGACCTGCGCATCGCGCAGAGAAGTGAAGAATTGCAGGAACATGGGTGACAGATTGCCCGTCGGGGGGCGAACGTCAAGGGGCGGAGGCCACGGCTCTGCGCTGGACCGGGAGGGTTTTTGCTCTAGAATTGGCGGTCTCACGGGGTTGTTTTGGGGACGTTTGCAATGGGAATTCTCGCAGCGCTCATCATTGGCGCGATCGCAGGCTGGCTTGCCGGCAAGATTGTCCATGGGGCGGGATTTGGGCTGATCGGCAACATCGTCGTCGGCATCATCGGTGCACTTGTGGCCAGCTGGATTCTGCCTCAGCTGCATATCCAGCTCGCAACGGGCACGGTCGGGGCCATCGTGGATGCCACGATCGGCGCGGTGATTGTGCTCGTCATCCTTTCGCTGATAAAACGGGTCTGAAAGCCTGACCGAACCAGGAACGGCCGCCATGCGCGGCCGTTCCCATGTCGCGACCGGGGCACCGCCGGGACGACGACCAACAAGGACGCGCGATGAAATTTACCGGCACCAAGGACTATGTTGCGACCGACGATCTCAAGGTCGCGGTCAACGCCTCGATCGTGCTGGAGCGCCCGCTGCTCATCAAGGGCGAGCCCGGCACCGGCAAGACGGTGCTGGCGGAGGAAGTGGCGAAAGCGCTGAACGCCCCGCTTCTGACCTGGCACATCAAGTCCACGACCAAGGCACAGCAAGGCCTCTACGAATACGACGCGGTGTCGCGCCTGCGCGACAGCCAGCTCGGCGATGCCCGCGTGTCCGACATCAAGAACTACATCAAGCGCGGCAAGCTGTGGGATGCCTTCACCGCCGAGCAGCGCCCGGTGCTGCTGATCGACGAGATCGACAAGGCCGACATCGAATTCCCGAACGATCTTTTGCTCGAGCTCGACCGCATGGAATTCCATGTCTACGAGACCGGCGAGACGATCAAGGCCAAGCAGCGCCCGATCATGATGATCACCTCCAACAACGAGAAGGAGCTGCCCGACGCGTTCCTGCGCCGCTGCTTTTTCCACTACATCAAGTTCCCCGATGCCGACACCATGACCCGGATCGTCGACGTCCATTTTCCCGGCATCAAGAAGCGGCTGGTCGAGGAAGCCTTGCGCATCTTCTTCGAGGTCCGCGAGGTGCCCGGTCTGAAGAAGAAGCCGTCCACCTCCGAGCTGCTCGACTGGCTCAAGCTGCTGCTCAACGAAGACATGAGCGTCGAGCAGCTGCGCGAACGCGACCCGCGCAAGCTGATCCCGCCGCTGCACGGCGCGCTGCTCAAGAACGAGCAAGATGTGCATCTGTTCGAGCGACTCGCGTTCTTGAGCAGAAGGGAAGTGTAGGATCGACTCCTCCGCGTTGCGGGCGAGGCAATCGGCCATATCAACCGGTGTCGTCCTGGCGAAGGCCAGGACCCATACCGCGTGATCTATCCATAAAACTCCGGCGCCAGTACCGCCCACCAAACCCCTCCCTGGGGTGGGTCCTGGCTTTCGCCAGGACGACGGTGGTGAAGCATCACGCTTCAACACACCCGCATCCTAAATCGCAGACACGCCTTCGCATCCTCGCGGCGCATTCGCCCGAGCTATGCTCTCTCCGTCACCCCTTTGACAAAGAGGGTGCAGGGAAGGCCGGGTGCCGGCTGGCACCCACGGTCCGCTGTGCGCATGTAGCGCAAAAGGACTGCACAGCGGCATACAGGCGAAGCCCAACACACGGCCTTCCCTGCGCAATGGTCGGACGGCTTATGCCGTGCTCTCCCGGGAGCCGAACTTTCCTTCTGGCCTCCCTCGCCCCGCGAATTGACGATGCCGTCCGCCCGGTTGGGCTCGCGCACATCTCCGCAAAGGCTTGACCGTAGCAACGACGGCCAGGACCACACGGTTTTGCCGTACGCAGCTCATCCGGCTCCGCCAAGAGGCTTCGCCGGACTTCGGCGCCGCTCGTCCGCACGAAGCCTCGGGCTCACAGGGACTACCCGCCCTGCCCGCGCCTCTCGCGCACGACGCTGCTGCGTCCACCGCAACCCGGCCCGCGTTTCGAACGACTCGCGAACCGCCCCTCTTCGTCGGGCCGGGCTGTTTCGACTTATGCCGCAATTCCGAATTTCGGTAAAGTGGAATATTGTTGCGGGATGGGATTGACGGCGTGGCGGTGTTTTGCCCGACGGGCAGCCGTAGGATGGGTAGAGCGCAGCGAAACCCATCAAACTCTTCCCGCGAACGCCGCACCATGATGGATTGCGTTTCGCTCTACCCATTCTAGGGTTGCTCAGATTGGCCGAAGTGGCTTCATGACCGAGACGCGACGCCGGCAGGATCGTGTTTCGAATAGTGAAAGGCGACGATCCGTCCTCCCTGCGGCAGCAATGACAGGTCGAGACCGGCAGGTAGCGGCCATCTGTCCGGTTCGCCGCTGATCCAGGAAACTCCGGTAGTATCGGATGTTGCAACGGCGTCGGCCAGTGCGGTCAGTATGACCTCCGCTCTGTCGTAAAATCGACCGCCGCTCGGCAGCGGTATCAAGCGCTGGAATGCGTCGAGACAGATGACTCCGGATTCTGTCATCAGCCAATCCCGGTCTGCGTGTAAGGAGTACCAAGCCCCGTTGCACGCGACCTTCAGAGGCGCGGCGTCCAAAAGGAGCAAGGTCTCTACAAGGCGCGCCATAAGCAGAGCGCCGGTCGGAAACTCACCGACATACATATCAGGCCGGGCGCGGATAGCATCGAGTGCACTTTTGGTTGGAATTCTAACATCCGGATGATCTGAGCTTTCGTTCATCGCCAACGATCTTCCAAATGTATCCCGTGCCAACCTGCCGTCCGAATGGAGCGTAGCGAAATCCGGGGAATGCAGCCGCGTAAGATAGGTAAAGCGTAGCAAAACCCATCGAATTCTTCCAGCAGAAGACGAGATGATGGGTCTCGCTGCGCTCTACCCATCCTACGCCATCCTCACGCTACCGCCGCATCCGGCACGCGCGCGGCTTCCATCGGCTGCTTGCCGCGGATCAGGTCCGAGGCGCGGTCGGCGATCATCATGGTGGAGGCATTGAGGTTCGCCGAGATCATCCGCGGCATGACGGACGCATCGATGACGCGCAGGCCTTCCAATCCGTGAACGCGGAGCTGGTCGTCGACCACCGCCCAGGTGGAATCCGCCGGGCCCATGCGGCAGGTGCAGCCGGGGTGGAAGGTGGTGGTGCCGCGTTCGGTGGCGGCGGCCAAGAACTCGTCGTCGGTGTTGATGTTGGGGCCCGGGAAATCCTCGTAGGCGTAATAGGGCGACAGCGGCGCGCTCTTCAAAAGCCTGCGCGCAAGCTTCATGCCGCCGACGATGACCCGGCGGTCGAGCTCGGCGTCGAGATAGTTGGTCTGGATGATCGGCGGCGCGAACGGATCTGACGAGCGGATGCGGACATAGCCGCGGCTCTCGGGGCGCTGCTGCCAGGACGCTACGGTCATGCCGGGCTCATCCTCGAGCTGGCCCTGCACGCCTTCCTTGTAGCTCGCCGGGGTGAAGGTGAGCTGGAGATCGGACGAATCCGCACTCTCGCCGGAGTGCCAGAAGCAATAGACCATGGTTGGCGACAGCGAGAGCAGGCCTTTGCGCGCGGTCGCCCATTTCATCGCCTCGACCCAGAGACGCCAGCCGCGACGAAGCTCGTTGATGGTCCTGATGTCTTTGACGCGCGCGACCGTGCGCGGCGCATAATGATCTTGCAGGCCTTCGCCCACCGGAAGCGTGTGACGCACCTGGATGCCGTGGGCGCTGAGCAAATCAGGCGAGCCGATGCCGGAGAGCTGCAAGAGCTGCGGCGAATTATAGGTGCCGCCGGACAGGATCACCTCCTTGTTGGCGCGGACCTCGACCGGCGTGCCGCCAGAGCCGCCCTTCATGTAGCGCACGCCGACGGCGCGCTTGCCCTCGAAGATGATCTCGGTCGCGTGCGCGTGGGTGTGGACATGCACGTTCGGCCGCTTCATCGCGGGCTTGAGGAACGCGGTGGCGCCGGAGACGCGCAGGCCCTTGTCGATGGTGCGCTGGCAGTAGGAGACGCCTTCCTGGGTCTTGCCGTTGTAGTCGGGGTTGCGGGGAATGCCGAGCGAGACCGCGCCTTCCATGAAGGCTTCGCAAAGCGGATCGCGCCAGTTCATGGTGGTGACGGTGAGATTGCCGTCGCGGCCGCGGTAAACGTCCTCGCCCTCGCCGACCCGTTTCTCCAGCCGCCGGAAGTAGGGCAGCACGTCAGCATAGCCCCAGCCGCGATTGCCCATCTGCGCCCAGGTGTCGAAATCCATGCGCTGGCCGCGATTGTAGATATGGCCGTTGATCGAGGACGAGCCGCCGAGCGTCTTGCCGCGGGGCGCGTAGATGCTGCGCCCGCCGGTCCAGGGCCCGACCTCCTGCTGGTAGGCCCAGTTGATGCTCTTCATGTGGAAGGTCTTGATGAAGCCCGCCGGCAGATGGATGTAGGGATGCCAGTCGCTCGGGCCCGCCTCGAGCACGCAGATGCTGGTAGCAGGGTCTTCGCTCAGCCGGCTGGTGAGCACGCAACCGGCGGAGCCCGCGCCGACGATCACATAATCAAATCTGTCCATGGTGCCTCGGCCGCCTCTAGCGCGGCTTGTCGTTGAGTTGATAATTCAAATGCGTTCGCACCGTCGGCCATTCGGCGGCGGTGATGCTGTAGACCACCGTGTCGCGCAGCGTGCCGTTCGGCGCGACCTGGTGGCTGCGCAGGATGCCGTCCTGCTTGGCGCCCAGGCGCTCGATGGCGCGGCGGCTCTGGTGATTGAAGAAATGCGTGCGGAATTCCACCGCGATGCAGTCCAGGGTCTCGAAGGCATGGGTGAGCAGCAGCAGCTTGCACTGCGTGTTGAGCGGGCCGCGCTGCGCGCCCTTGCCATACCAGGTCGAGCCGATCTCGACCCGGCGGTTGGCGGCATCGATGTTCATATAGGTCGTCATGCCCACGATCTTGCCGCTGCCATCGAACACGGTGAAGGGGAGCATCGAGCCCGCGGCCTGAAGACCGAGCCGGCGGTCGATTTCCTTGCCCATGTTGTCCGGCGTCGGAATCGCGGTGTACCAGATGGTGGAGAGCTCGCCGTCCTTCACGGCCTCGACCAGCCCCTCGCGGTGCTGATGCGACAGCGGCTCCAGACCGGCATGCTGTCCGCGCAGGGTGATGGGATCAGGCCAGGGCATCGAATATCTCTCCTTGCGTCATTGCGAGCGAAGCGAAGCAATCCATGCTGTCAGCTCCTCATCCTGTGGAGCGCGGCACGCGCGTCTCGAAGGATGAAGGCCCCGCTGGTGGCCTCGCCCTTCGAGACGCGCGCAAAGGGCGCGCTCCTCAGGGTGAGGGTCTGCCGGATTGCTTCGCTCCTCGCAACGACGGCTTGGCTCACTTGTTCAAAAAGTTCAACGGCAAACCGCTGCGCGGCCAGTCCATGGCGATCAGCTCGCCCTTGCCTGAGAGCGTGATGTAGGCGGTCTTCAGCTCGGGGCCGCCGAAGGCGATGTTGGTGGTGACGCGGTCGCCGGTCGGGATCTGCTCAACCAAGGTACCATCAGGCGCGATCACCGAGATGCAGCCGGAGACGAGGGTGGCGACGCAGACATTGCCGTTCGCTTCGACCGCGAGCGAGTCGAACATCTGGTAGCCGCCGAGGCCGCAGATCGGTTTGCCCCGCTCGCCGCGATAGATCACGTCGCGCGGCTTCAGCGTGCCGGGCGCGGAGAGCTCGTAGGCCCAGAGCCGGCCCGTCGGCGTCTCCGCGATGTAGACGGTGGTCTCGTCGGGCGACAGGCCGATGCCGTTCGCCGGCAACACCCCATGGACGATTTCGACGATCTCCTTCATGCCGGGCTTGAGATAGTACATGCCGCCGACGTCCATCTCGCGCGCGCGGCGCTTACCGAGATCGGAGAACCAGAGGCCGCCCTGCTTGTCGAACACCAGATCGTTCGGCCCGCGCAGATCGTGCTCGCCGCAACGCGTCACGACGGTTTCGATCTGGCCGGATTGCAGATCGACGCGCTGGATCGAGCCGCCGAGATAATCGTCGGGCTGCGGGCCCGGCATGATCATGTTGCGCGTCGGGATCCAGGAGAAGCCGCCATTGTTGCAGATGTAGATCTTGCCGTCGGGGCCGAGGGCCGCGCCGTTCGGGCCGCCCGGAATCTTCGCGACGATCTCCTTGCGCCCGTCGGGATGGATTCGGGTCAGGCGCTGGCCGCGAATTTCCACCAGCACCACCGAGCCGTCCGGCATCACGACCGGCCCTTCGGGAAATTCGAGGTCGGTGGCGAGAACGCGGACGTTGGACATGTGGGACCCTCCCGGCTGCTTCTTATGACTTGCACGGGATGTCCGGCACGGGCCCCACACGCAAGATTGCCTGTGGTTATGACAAAGTCGCCGGGGCTTGCCAAGCAAGCGGGATGGTATGCCAGCGTTGCGCGCTAATCTCGCACGGGTATCCAAATCTCCAGGCCGCCATTGCCGGTGGCGGGATCGAATTTCTCGTCGTAGCGCTCGAAGTTCGGCGCATCGGCGGCCTTCAGGCCGGAGGCCGGCAGCCACTGATTCCAGATCGCGTTCACGGTGCGCCTGATCGAGGCGACGTGGTCGGCGTGGGTGAACACCGCATAGCGCTGCTCGGGGATCCGGATACGGCCGAAGCGGCGCGGCAGCTCGGAGAAATCGGCGACCTCGACGCCGGCGATGTAGTCGAAATTGCCGGCATCGTCGCCGTTGCAGCAGACGCCATAGGCGACCGGTCCAACGCGCGCGGGAATGTCGGCGACCTCCTGGTGGAAGCGCTGCCACAGTCCCGGAATGGCCGCGCCGTTGTCGCAGGAGATGCGCTCGTTGATACCTGCGACGAGAAAGGCCTTTGTGGTTTCGAAGCGGGGGGTGGCGAGCTTGTCGGAGATGGTTGAGTCCATGAGGATCGGCTCCTGGAGCCTGAGATGGCCGGTGCATTGCGCGGCCCGCACCGCCTCGGGCGTGGTGCCGAACTGGTCGCGGAACGCGCGGGTGAATGCTTCGTGCGAGCCGTAATCCGCCTCGAGCGCCAGCGACAGGATATCCGGCGCGCCGTTCGCAAGACTGCGCGCCGCCTCGGTCAGCCGCCGCGCGCGCACGTACCGCATCACCGGCAGGCCGGCGGCTGCGGCAAACGCGCGCACGATGTGGAACCGCGACACGCCCGATATCGCAGCGATCTCATCGAGCGTCATCGGCTCGGCGAGATGGCTCTCGACATACCAGAGCGCGCGTTGGGCTGGGTTCATGGCGTTTCTCGTTCGAAGCGCGACCATGATGCACGGAAGTCCGCGGGCTTCGCTTGATCGGTGTTGCGGTCCCGCAAGAGGATAACGCCGGACCAGCCACTGGCAACGTCCGGGCATTCATGGCTACACTCAGGGCGTCCTTGAAACCGCTCACAAGAAAGCAGGAGGAACGGCGTCATGAAGATCACCGATGTGCGGGCGCACCATATCCGCATCCCCTATGACGCCGGTGTCGCGAGCTTCCGTCAGGGCGCCTCCGCCATCACCGCCCTCGACATGGTGATGGTCGAGGTCAGCACCGACGCCGGGTTGACCGGCTGGGGCGATGCCTTCGCCTATGTCTGCCCCCGCACCACGCGCAGTGCCGTCGAGGAAATGATCGCACCGCAGGCCCGCGGGCTGGAGGTTCCCGATGCCGCCGGCATTCCCGCCTTGATGGAGCAGATCCAGCGCAATCTGCATCTGTTCGGGCGTTACGGCATCACCATGTTCGCGATCTCCGGGCTCGACATCGCGCTGTGGGACCTCGCCGCCAAGGTCAAGGGCGTGCCGCTGCACCGCCTGCTCGGCGGCACCAGGCGCCCGGCCATTCCGGCCTATGCGAGCCTGTTGCGGATCGGTTCGCCCGACAACATCGCCGCCGAATGCAAGAAGGCGCTGGCGCTCGGCTATGGGGCCATCAAGCTGCACGAGACCACGGCACCGGCGGTGTTTGCCGCGCGCGCGGCGATCGGGCCCGGCATTCCGCTGATGGTGGACATGAACTGCCCGCTGTCAGGCGAGCAGGCGATCGCGTTCGCCAGGACATGCCGGGAGGCGCAGCCGATGTTCCTGGAGGAGCCGGTCTGGCCGCCGGAGGATTTTGCGGCGCTCGCCGAGGTCCGCAGCAAGGGCGAACTCGACGTCGCCGCCGGCGAGAACGCCTGCACGGAATATCAATTCCGCCAGATGATGGAGGCGGGCGCGGTCAGCCACGCCCAGCCGTCGGTGATCAAGGTCGGCGGCATCACGGAATTTCTGAAGGTTGCGGTGCTCGCAGATCGGCTCGGCGTCAAGATCGTTCCGCACTCCCCGTATTTCGGCCCCGGCCTGCTGGCGACCTTGCATCTCCTGGCGGGACGCGACGACGGATTGGTCGAGATGTTTTACCTGAAACGCGAGGCCTGCCTGTGGGGCGGCCGCGCCGACGTCGATGCCACCGGCCATGTCCCGGTGCCGACCGGACCCGGACTTGGCTATGAGCCCGAGCGCAGCGTGATGGAGCGATATCGCGTCGCCTGAGCGCGGCGCCTATTTCGCCGCATCCTTCGCCGGTGGCGCATCCTGCTTCTTCTTCACATCCTCCGCGGTCTTCGCCTGCGCGGCCTGGAGATCGCCGAGCGTCTTCTGCAATCCGGCCACGGCCGTCTTCAACGCATCGATCTGGCGAGCCGCGGCGTCCAGCTTTTGCTGGTGATCGAGGTTCAGCTTGGTGATCGTCTTCTGGAGGAAGTCGACGTTGCTCTGGAGGCAGCTGGTGCGGCGCTCCATGGTCTTCTCGACGGTGCAGATCTCGATGCCGGGCACGTCCTGCGCGCGGACCGGCGCAATCGCCAGCGTGGCGAGCAGTGGCATCGCGAAACAGACGCCGGCGGTTCGAAGCAGCATGCAGGTTCCTCGTCAAATCAATCACGGCAATGTGCGCTTTTTGCACGCGGCCTGTCGAGGCTACCACACTCGCACCGCATTCTCGCGTTGAGCTTGCAGCTGTTCCCTCGGACGGGGAGCGATGATCTGCACGCGGAGGAATTGGGCGCTCCTTCCGCGGCTTTGTTTAGGGGAGTTTTTGATGGCAACGCGCGACAGACGACTGGCGGAATTCGACGGCGCCGGAGAACCGCCGCCTGGCCTTGCAGTCGAAGTGCTGTGCGAGGACCACAGCGGGACCTATCAGCTGCCGTTCGCCTGCCGCTATGTCGAGGGACGATGGCAGAACCACACGGCCGGTGTCGCAGTCGAAGCTACCGTCATCGGCTGGCGCGTCCCGCGCATGAAGCATTCAGGCGTGGCCTGAGCACTGATTTTTGTCTCAAAATGCAACGGGGCCGCGTCCCGCCTTAACCTTCGGAACGCGGCCCGAACGAATCACGTCCGAATCAGCCGCAGGGGCCCGTACGCGCCTGTTCACGGCTAGATGTCGCAACTGGCCACCAGGCGCACACAATATCTGCGCAGCGCCTGAGCAGGGCCAGCCGGCCACTGGCGTCAAAAGTTAACGGCTTCAATGACATGACCGCTGGGTGCGGCTGTTGGATGCTCGCTCCCAAAACAGGCAGATGGCACCCGGCCTGCCTAATATTCGACCTCAAGCTCCTCGATCTCGGCCGGCTCGTCCCTTGCCGCCGCGATCCATTCCTTCATCTCCGGCATGGCCATGATGGTATCGGCATAGGCCTGCAGCTGCGGCTCAAGCTTGACGTTATAGGTCACGAAGCGCGTCACCACGGGGGCGTACATCGCGTCAGCCATGGTGCGGGTCTCGCCGAACAGGAAGGGCCCGCCCGATTTGTCCAGGCAGTCGCGCCAGATCGCCCAGACGCGATCGATGTCCGCCTGCGCGCGCGACCAGATCTTGAAGCCGGGGAAGTGCCCCTTCAAATTGACCGGCAGCGAGGCGCGCAAGGTGGTGAAGCCTGAATGGATTTCGCCGCAGATCGAGCGGCAATGCGCACGCTGAACGCGATCCCTAGGCAACAGCCCGGCATCCGGCATCGCCTCGTTGAGATATTCGGCGATCGCCAGCGTATCCCACACGATCGCACCGTCGTGCCGCAGGCATGGCACCAGGATCGACGACGACAACAGCAGGATTTCGGCGCGCGCCGACGCGTCGTCCGGGGCGGTGACGATCTCCTCGAAATCGAGCCCGGAAAATTTCGTCAGCAGCCAGCCACGCAGCGACCAGGACGAATAGTTCTTGCTGCTGATGGTCAGTGTCGCCTTCGCCATGTGGCCTTCCCTCACGCCTGTGACTCGCACCCCGCCCGGACTGCAGGGGTGCGCACCGCCTGTGCTTCCCGCGAAGACAGCAGCAAGCGACGTGCCAATCTCGAGGGCAGCCCATCCCGGGTTTGGCTTCGATATTGCATAGCAGCACGGGACAGGTGGGCGTTTCAGTATGATGTCGATGTATTATCAGGCCTTTCAGAACCATATGGACCTGACGGCGCCGTGGCGGTCGGGAGCTTCGTCCGCGCTCAAATTCCTCAATCTGGTGCCGCAGGGCTTATCGGATCAGGTCGTCGGCCGGCTGTCGGCCGCGCTGGAGCTGATCTCCCGCTCCACCCTCACCTATCACCGCCCCGCCTACGGCATCGACAGCGTCATGGTCGGCAATCGCGAGGTCGCCGTGACCGAGGAGATCGCTTACGCGACCCCGTTCGGCTCGCTGCTGCGCTTCAAGAAGGAGGGCGTGGGCGAGCAGCCGCGCATGCTGCTGGTGGCGCCGATGTCCGGCCATTTCGCGACGCTGCTGCGCGGTACCGTGAAGACGCTGCTCCAGGATCACGACGTCTACATCACCGACTGGCACAATCCGCGCGACATTCCCCGCAGCGAGGGCCGTTTCGGGCTCGACGACTACACCGAGCATCTCATCGACTTCCTCGGCCAATTGGGCCCGCGCCCGCATATGGTCGCGATCTGCCAGCCCTCGGTCTCTGCACTCGCGGCCGCCGCGATCATGTGCGAGGGCAACCATCCTTCGCGACCGGCGACGCTGACGCTGATGGCCGGCCCGATCGACACGCGCATCCAGCCGACCAGGGTCAACGAATTCGCCAAGAGCAGGCCGATCGACTGGTTCGAGCAGAACCTGATCAACTACGTGCCGATGCAGTGCCGCGGTGCCTTGCGGAAAGTCTATCCCGGCTTCGTGCAGCTCACCGCCTTCGTCTCGATGAATCTCGAGCGCCACATCAAGCAGCACATCGATCTCGCCGATCACATCGCCAAGGGCGAGAAGGAGAAGGCGGCCAGCATCAAGACCTTCTACGACGAATATTTCGCCGTGATGGACCTGCCGGCGGAATTCTACATCGAAACCGTGCGCGACGTGTTCCAGGAGCATCTTCTGCCCCAGGGCAAGCTGATGCATCAGGGACGTCCGGTGAACACAAAGGCGGTCAGCCGCATGGGGCTGATGACGGTGGAGGGCGAGAAGGACGACATCTGCTCGATCGGCCAGACGCTGGCCGCGCAAGACCTCTGCACCGGCGTGCGCGCCTATCGCCGCGTCCACCACATGCAGGCCGGCGTCGGCCATTACGGCGTGTTCTCGGGCAAGCGCTGGAACAACGAAATCTACCCGCTGCTGCGGGATTTCGTGCACGTGAACTCCTGAAGCGCTTGCCTCAGACCGACCATTCCTCGCCCCAGACCTGGACGACGTGGCCCGGCGACACCTCGCGATATTGCCGAACCGGCGGCTGGTAGTCGGGCGCGCGCACCGGGCTTCTGATCTCGTCGTTCGCTACCTCGCGCCTGGTGCCGCGGCGCGCTGGATCGGGCACCGGCACGGCCGCCATCAGTTTCTTCGTATAGGGATGCTGCGGATTGCCGAACAAGGCCGCGCGCGGACCGGTCTCGACGATCTCGCCGAGATACATCACCGCGACGCGATGGCTCATGCGCTCGACCACCGCGATATCGTGGGAAATGAAGAGATAGGCAAGTCCCATGCTGGCCTGAAGGTCCAGCATCAGATTGACGACCTGCGCCTTGACCGAAACGTCGAGCGCCGAGACCGCTTCGTCCGCGACGATCAGCTTCGGTCCGAGCGCAAGCGCGCGGGCAATGCAGATGCGCTGGCGCTGGCCACCGGAGAATTCGTGCGGAAAGCGCGCGGCCATGTCGGCGGTGAGACCCACGCGATCGAGCAGATCGGCGACCCTCTCCCGCGCCTGCGACGCCGAGGCGAGCCCGTTGGCGAGCAATGGGGCCGCAATCGCCGTTCCCACCGACATGCGCGGGTTGAGGCTCGCGAACGGATCCTGAAACACGATCTGCATCTGCTTGCGAAAGTCGCGCAGGGTGCGGGCATTCATCGCCAGCACATCCTGCCCGTCGATCAGAACGGTGCCGCTGTCCGGCTCCGTCAGCTTGAGAATGGAGCGGCCCGTCGTCGACTTGCCGCAGCCGGATTCGCCAACCAGCGCCAGCGTCTCCCCGGCGCGCAAGGAGAAGGAGATGTTCTCGACCGCATGGACGCGGCCCGAGACCTTGCCGAACAGGCCCGAGCGGATTGGAAAGCGCGTCGTGAGGTTGGAGACTTCGAGCAGCGGTCGCTCGGCAATCGAAACCGTATCGGGCGTCTCCGCCGGCTCGTCCGAGGTCCCCGTCGCCTTGTCGACGATCGGAAAGCGCATCGGCCGCGTCCGCCCGTCCATCGAGCCGAGGCGCGGCACGGCCGCGAGTAATGACCTTGTATAGGGATGCGACGGCGTTGCGAAGATGCGCGTGGTCGCGTCGGTCTCCACCGCCTGGCCGCCGTACATCACCACGGTGCGATCCGCGATCTCGGCCACCACGCCCATGTCGTGGGTGATGAAGAGGATCGACATCTCCTCTTCCTGCTGAAGCTCCTTCAGAAGCTCCAGGATCTGGGCCTGGATCGTGACGTCGAGCGCGGTGGTCGGCTCGTCCGCAATCAGCAGCCTGGGCTTGCAGGCCAGCGCCATCGCGATCATCACGCGCTGGCGCATGCCGCCGGAGAAACGATGCGGATGCTCGTGGAAGCGCGATTTTGCAGCGGGGATGCGAACACGATCGAGCAAGCGGATGGTCTCGGCCTCCGCCGCCGCGCGCGACAGACCGCGGTGCTGGATCAGTGCTTCCGCAATCTGGAAGCCGATGGTCAGCACCGGATTGAGGCTCGTCATCGGCTCCTGGAAGATCATAGCGATTTCGTTGCCACGAACATCCTTCATGCTCGCTTCGGGCAGCGTCAGCAGGTCGCGACCGGCAAGCCGGACGCTGCCTTCGACCCGGCCGTTCTCCTTCGGAATGAGCCGCATGATCGAGAGCGCGGTGACGCTCTTGCCCGAACCGGACTCGCCGACGATCGCCACGGTTTCCCGCGAGGCAATATCGAACGACACGTCGCGGACGACGGGACTCCATTGCCGTTCGCGCATGAAGGACGTCGTCAGGCCGGAAACCGACAGCACCGGCGACTGCGCGTTGGCAGCGACCTGCTCGGATGCATTTGCGCCGATGCTCATGCGAAAAATCCCGCGCATGCCCCAGCCGAGGTGCGCCCCCTCCCCCGCTTGCGGGGGAGGGTTGGGGAGAGGGTGCTTCCACCAGCGAGGCCCCCCAAGAGGAGAGAGCCCTCACCCGGCGCTACGCGCCGACCTCTCCCGCAAGCGGGAGAGGTGAACCGAGTTCGTGGCTGCACTGATGCCACCATCATCATCGCATCCTCAGTAACCACGACTACGGTCGACACGCCCCGGCAACTCTTCGCCGCGGCGGTGACGCGCGATCACGTCCAGCACGAAATCGACCGCCGTGTCCGGCGTCGTCATGCTGGCATTGTGCGGCGTGACCAGGATGCGCGGGTGGCTCCAGAAAGGGTGACCCGCGGGCAGCGGCTCCGGCTCGGCGACATCGAGGACAGCACCCGACAGCGCGCCGCTGTCGAGCGCCGCGAGAAAATCGGCTTCGACCAGATGCGGGCCACGCCCGACATTGACGAGCGACGCGCCGCGCGGCAGGCGCGCAAACAGATCCGCATTCAGGATGCCGCGGGTCTCATCGGTCAGAGGCAGCAGGCAGACGAGAAGGTCGGTCTGCGCGAGAAAATCCGGCAACGTCTCCATGCCCGCGTAACAGGCGACGCCCTCGATCTCGCGCGGCGAGCGATTCCAGCCGAGAAGTGGAAAGTCGAAAGCTCTGAGCCGTTCGACCACGGCCTGGCCGAGCTGGCCGAGGCCCATCACGCCGACGCGACGACGTTTGGCCGGCGTGATCCGGATCTCGCGCCAGACCTGCGCCTTCTGCTGGCCGATGAAGTACAGGAGGTCGCGATGCAGCGCGAGCACCGCCATGGTGACGTATTCGACCATCGTCTCGGCAATGCCCGGCTCCAGCATGCGCACCAGCGGAATGTGCGGCGGAACTTTTGACGCGTCGAACTGGTCCACGCCCGCACCGACCGAGAAGACCAGCTCGAGATTTGGGAAAGTCGTCGCGATGTCGTCCGGCGGCACCCACGCCACGAGATAGTGGACGTCGACGGGATCGCCGATGTCGGGCCAGAGCCGGAATGGCAGATCGGGCGCGCGCTCGGCGAAGAAGCTCGCCCACTCAGCGCCCCGAACCATGTTGGCCTTGTACAGAACCGTCATGCCGCCAAACCCTCAGAACGGGCTGACCGGCGCGAGCCGGCGGCCGTCGATCAGGCGCTTGTGGCTGTAGGCCGCGGGATCGACCAGCGGTGTCGCGCCCGTCACGATGTCGGCGGCGAGCTTGCCGGCCGCAGGGCCGATGCCAAAGCCGTGGCCGGAGAAGCCGGTGGCCAGGAAGAAGCCGGGCATCGCGTCGACCGGCGAGATCACCGGAATGGTATCCGGCGTGCAGTCGATCGTACCGCCCCACGCTTCCGCGATCTCGATGTCCTTCAATTCAGGATTCGACTTGATCAGCGAAGCCAGCGCGGCATTGACCAGCGACATGTCAGGCGCGGGATCGCGCACGCGCTCGGTTTCGAACGGCGACGGCTTGTCCAGGCTCCAGCTCGTGCCGCGCATGAGCTGGTCGAAGAAGGATTTGCCGAACGACAGTTTCAACCCGTTCTTGCGATGCAGATAGGTCGGCCAGAAGGTCCGCGCATAGCGGAACAGATCGGGCGACAGTTCGACCGTGCCGCGGTTGCGTAGCGCCAGCGTAAAGCCGCCGTCGAGGCGGCGGCGGATGCAATAGAAATCGGTGCCGAGCGCGCCGGAGGTGATCTCCGGCCCCGGCGTGGTCCGGCACGCGGTGGCGTTGACGAGGCCAATCGGCAGCTCGATGCCGTGGCGGCGGCAGAACAGCGACGACCACGCTCCGCCGGACAGCAGCACCGATTGCGTGCGAATGATGCCCTTCTCGGTGACGACGGCGCTCACCCGTCCGCCTTGCGTCTCCAACCCACGCGCGGCGCAGCCCTGATGAATGGTGACGCCGTGCTTTCGCGCGGCGGTCGCAAGCGCCGGCACCGCCATCGACGGCTCGGCGCGCCCGTCGCTCGGCGTGTGCAGGCCGCCGACCCATGCCTCGGCGTTGCCGGGCAGGCGCTCGGCGACCTCCGCCGGCGTCAGCACCGTGGAGTGGACCTGCATCTCGCGCGCCGTTGCGGCCCATCGCTCCCAGCTGGCGAGCTCGTCCTTGCTCTTGGTCAGGAACAGCACGCCGGTACGACGGAAGCCGGCATCGACGCCGGCATCGTTCTGCATGTCTTCCCACAGGCGCAGCGCCTCGCGGGCCAGCGGGATCTCCTCACGCGCACGCCCCTGCTGGCGGCACCAGCCCCAATTGCGGCTCGACTGCTCGCCGCCGACATGGCCCTTCTCGACAAGGGCGACGGAGAGGCCCTTTTTCGCGAGATGATAGGCCGCGGAAACGCCGATCACGCCGCCGCCGATGACGACGACATCCACCTGCGCCGGCAGGCGTTCGTCACTGTTTATGCGGGTGAGCGGCGGGGACATGGGACACTCCAGATATTCAATTCGATCGCGACAGCTCGGCTCGTCGCTGGTTTGCAGATCATGGGATGTTCATTCGCGGATCGAGCGCGTCGCGCAAGCCGTCGCCGAGGAAGTTGAAGCTCGTCACCGCCAGCGTGATGGCGAGGCCCGGCGCAATCGCGAGCCAGGGCGCGCTGGTGAGATAGATCTGCGCGTTGTTGAGCATGTTGCCGAGGCTCGCGGCCGGCGGCTGGATGCCGTAACCGAGATAGCTGAGATAGGATTCCAGCAGAATTGCCTTGGCGACGTTCAGCGTCGCCGCCACCACGATCGGCGCAATCGCATTGGGTACGAGCTCGCGGAACATGATCCGCAGGTTCGACGAGCCGAACGCGAGGGCAGCAACCGCAAACTCGCGCTCCCGCAGCGAGCGCACCTGGGCCTCGACGACGCGGGCCACCCACATCCAGGCGGTTGCCGCGATCAGCACGGTCGTGGTGACGTAGCCGGGCTCGATGAGCGCCGCGAGCGCAAGCAGCAGGAAGATGGTCGGAAAGCACAGCATGGCATCGACGAGCCGCATCAGCACCGCGCCGATGACGCCGCCATAGAAGCCGGCGAAGGCGCCGACGACGATGCCCACCGCCATCGCGATCACCATCGCGACGAAGCCGATCGACAGCGAGACACGCGCGCCCATCATCAGCCGCGCCAGCACGTCGCGGCCGAGTTCGTCGGTGCCGAGGATGTGTGCGCCCGACAGCGGCGGTGCGAACCGCTTCATGATGTCGATATAGGTGTCGTCGAACGGCAGGAGGTACGGGCCGAATGCCGAACCGAGGATGAGAAGCAGAATGATCAACGCGCCCGCGAGCGCAAGGCGGTGCCGGCGGAAGCGCCGCCACGCCGCCTGGCCCGGTGCAAGTTGATTGGTGGAGAGGGCCGCAGTCGCCATCCCTAGCCCACCCGGATGCGCGGATCGACGACGGCATAAAGGATGTCGGCGAGCAGCGACCCGATCAGCACCATGATCGCCGAGAACATCAAAATGCCCATCACCACGGGGTAGTCGCGATAGCCGATCGAATCGAGGAACAGCCGGCCCATGCCGGGCCAGGTGAACACGGTCTCGGCGACCAGTGCACCACCGAGCAGCGTCGGAAACTGAAGGCCGCCCACCGTGATCATCGGCAGCAGCGCGTTGCGCAGGGCGTGAACCGTAAGGATCCGCCATTTCGGCATGCCCTTGGCGCGCGCGGTGCGAATGTAGTCCTGGTTGATGACTTCGAGCATCGAGGAGCGCATGAAGCGGCCCCACATCGCGGTCTCCACCAGCGCCAGCACCAGCGCCGGCGCGATGAGATGATGGAGCAGATCGAGCGGCGAGCCGTCGCCGACGGTCTGCCGGTTGCCGGCCGGCAGCCAGCCGAGCTTCACCGAGAAGACATAGATGGTGACGAGGCCGAACCAGAAGGTCGGGATCGACAGCGCGATCATGGCGCCGACGGTTGCGAGCGAATCGAACAGCGAATAACGGCGCAACGCACCGAGCACGCCGATCCAGCAGCCGAGCAGCACCGCGATGATGGTCGCCGTCGCCATTAGCTCAAGGGTAGCGCCGAGATGCGACGAGATCACCGCCAGCACCGATTCGCCGTCGCGATACGAGCGGCCCCAATCGCCCCTCAGCATCCGGCCGAACCAGTCGAGATACTGGATCGGCAGCGAACGATCGAGCCCGAGCTGCTTCGTAACGCGATCGAGATCCTCCTGCATCATCTGCGCGGACGCCGCGAATTGCGAGAGCGGGCCCCCGGGCGCCAGATGCAGGATGGCGAAGCCGATCGCGGACACGATCACCAGCAACATGATCGCCTGCGCCAGGCGATTGGCGACGTAACGGGCCATCTCAGGCGATCTCGCGCACCTGAACCATCAGGCCCAATACCATTCGCGGATGTTCCAGCAATTGATCGACATGTTGATGTTGGGACGGAAGCCTTGCAGCCCTTCCTTCACGCCTTCGGCGATGAAGCCCTGGAACAGCGGCAGGATCGCGAGGTCGTCGCGGATCAGCTTTTGCAGATTGCCATAGGTCGTCTTGCGCTGCGCCTGATCGAACTGCTTGGCGCCTTCTGCGAGAAGCCGATCCGCCTCCGGGTTGCGATACTGATAGGTGTTGTAGCCGCGGCCGCCCTTGGCTGGAATGGCGCCGGAGCCGAAGCGGGGCGTCACATCGGGGTCGCTGCCGAGCATGAAATTCACCCCCACGATCACCGAGTTGAATTTCGATTGCTGCCAGAAGTCGCCCCAGATCACGGCGGCTGGCATGTTGTTGACGCGCATCGCGGCACCGATCGCGCGCCAGTCCTGGATCAGCAACTGCTGGGTCTGCTCGCGTACCGCGTTGCCCGACGTCGTGGAATTGGCGAATTCGAGCTTGACGCCGCCCTTCTCGCGCACGCCGCCGGCGCCGCGAACCCAACCGGCCGCATCGAGCAGCGTGTTGGCCTTGGCCGGATCGTATTTGTGCTGCGGCAGTCCCTGCTGGAACGACCAGGCCTGTTGCGGCACGAAGCTTTCGGTCTGCGTCGGCAAGCCGTAGTTCAGGGCGTCGATGATCGCCTGCTTGTTGATCGCGAGATAAAGCGCCTCGCGCACGGTGCGGTCCGCCAGCGCGCCGAACTCCAGATTGGGCGCGATGTGCTCGACCGAGGACGTCGAGGAGACGAAGATCTTGCGGCCCTTCAGCGTCTTCGCCTCCTGCACGAAGTTCGGCAAAATGCCTTGCAGGCCGGTGTAGTCGACCTGGCCGGTGCGGAACTGGGTGTAGAGCACGGTGAGATCTGGAATGTATTTGAACACCACGCGTTCCACATACGGCCCCTTGCCGTGATAGCCGGTGTGGGCATTCAGCTGAATGTGGTCGCCCGGCACGCGCTCGCCCCAGCGGAACGGTCCGGTGCCGACAGGCGCATTGTGGAACGGCGAGGCGTTCGGATCGGTCACCTTCTCCAAAATGTGCTTAGGCACGATGAAGGTCAGCGATCCCAGGATCGACATATAGGGCGAATAGGGAGCTTCCATGCGCCAGTGAATCTCGTCCGGCGCGACGACCTTGATGTCCTTCACGAGGCTATGGCCGACGCGGCTGCGCGCGCGGAAATCGGGATTGTTGATCAGCTCGAGCGAGAACTTGACGTCGTCGGCCGTGAACGACGTGCCGTCGTGCCATTTCACGTCGCTGCGGAGCTTGATCTTCCAGGTCAGGCCGTCAGCCGAGAGGCCGCCATTCTCGATCGTCGGGACCTCGCGGGCCAGGTCGGGAACGAACTTGCCATCGGGATCGATGAACCAGAGCGGCGAGAACACCTGCCACCAGATGCCCTGATCGACTTCGATGCCCGGCATCAGGGGATGAAAGACCGTCGGCTCCTGCGACAGCGCCGCGATCACCTGCCCGCGCGGCTTGTCAGGCGGATGGGTCGGGCGTTCGGTCTGCGCGAATGCGTTGCCTGAAAGCGTCCATCCCGCCGCGGCGCCCGCGCCGAGCTGAAAGATCTGACGGCGATTCGGATTGCCAAGATGCAGTGCCCCAACGTCGAACTTCCCGGTGTCGTCCGCCATGACCACTCTCCGTTGTCGCACGTGGCACCGTCTCCCGCGCCCCCGAGATCCCCGGCAAAGGGACAGGAGTGGGCTTTAGTGCTTCTAAATTTTTCTATCAAAAGTTCATCACGACTAAATACAGCTGTCAATCGTATTGCTAGGATGCGCGACCTTTTCACTTCGACTGAAGCTCCGGACCGCGTTGTCCGGGCTGAGATGATGCATGGGAGAGCGACATGGATGGTCGCGGCGAGATCAACGATCCGAAGGATGCCCCGGCGATCGAAGCCGACGATGCGGTCGACCAGCGCCTCGGCGAGACCGTGCGGCTACTGCGGCAGCGTGCGGGCCTGTCGATCCAGGACGTCGCCAACAAGACCGGCCTCTCCAACGGCATGATCAGCCAGCTCGAACGCGCGCGCGCCATGCCGTCGATACGCACGCTGCGCCTGCTCAGCATCGCGCTCGACGTTCCCATCTCCTATTTCTTCGAGACCACCGATCCCGCCGACGTGCAGCGCTATATCGTGCGCAAGAACAGCCGGCGCCTGCTGCGGCTCACCGCCAGCGGCGTCGTCAAGGAAGCGCTGACGCCGGCAGACAAAGGCCAGCTCGAATTCTACGAGCTCACGCTCAATCCCGGCGCCTCGTCCGGCACCGACTTCCTGCAGCACACCGGCGAGAAGGCGGGCTACATCCTCTCGGGCAGCCTGCGACTGTGGCTCGACAACCAGGCCCATCTGCTCGAGGCCGGCGACAGCTTTCGCTTTCCGAGCATCGTACCGCACATGTTCGACAACCCGACCCAGCAGACGGCCCGCGTGATCTGGGTGACGACGCTGCGCCAGACCGATTCGCCGGCAGGTTGAAACGCTACCCCACCCGGCACCACCGCAAATTGCCCCTCGACGCCGCCGCGCGGAATCTGTAGCTCACATCCGTAGCTCACGTGGAGCCGGACATTGGCAGGGCGGACACGGGGGTCCGCGACTGACGCGTTGGTGTGAGACCATGAAACTCAGGGGGCTTCTGACACTCGCGATGGCCGCGCAGGTCATCGTGACCGCGGCGGCTCTCCTCGTCTCCTATGCCGCGACCGGCATCGGGTTTGGCATTGCCCAGATTGTCGCCCTGCTCGCAAGCGGCGCCATTGCCGTCCTGCTCGCTCGTCTGTGCACGCGGGCGATCGAAACCGCGCAGGAAAAACGTGCCGCCGCGCAACTGGCCGAGCAGGCGCGGGCCAGCGCACAGATGACGCAAGCCGTCATCAAGACCGCGCTCGATGCCTTCGTTCAGACCGACCAGAACGGCATCGTGCTGGAATGGAGCCTTCAGGCCGAGGCCCTGACCGGATGGACGCGCAAGGAGGCGCTCGGCACCGACGTCGTCAACCTCCTGATCGCCGAGCCGCTGCGCGACGGCTTCAGGCAACGCATGATGCGGCTGCTGCCCGAACTGTCGGATACGCCGATCGGCATCCGGTTCGAAGCGACCTTGCTGCACCGGGACGGCGACGAGATCCTGATCGAGGCGTCCAGCACGGCGCTCCACATTGGGGGACGCACCCTCATCAACAATTTCGTCAAGGACGTCACCCGGAAGCGCGCCGCCGAGGAGCAACTGATCCAGGCGCAGAAGATGGAGGCGGTCGGCCAGCTCACCGGCGGCATCGCCCACGAATTCAACAACATGCTCACCGTGATCACGGGCACGATCGAGATCCTCGCCGATGCCGTGAAGGATAATCCGCCGCTCGCGACCATCACCAAGCTGATCAGCGACGCGGCCGATCGCGGCGCCGCGCTGACGTCGAGCCTGTTGTCCTTTGCCCGCAAGCAGGCGCTCAAGCCGTCCGAGAGCGACGTCAACGAACTGCTCGAAGAACTCGCAAAGCTGCTTCGGGCAACCTTCGACAAGAAGATCGAGATCGTGACCCGGCTCGACGGCAACATCTGGCTCGCCCTGGTCGATCGCGGCCAATTGAGCTCGGCGCTTCTCAACCTCGCGATCAACGCTCGCGACGCGATGCTGGACGGCGGCAGACTGACGCTGACGACGCGCAACGTCGTGTTCGGCGTCCGCGAGGCCGTGGCGGTCGGGGCCGGCTATGCCGGCGACTATGTCGAGATCGAGATCGCCGACACCGGCACCGGCATTCCGCCAGCCATTCTGGAGCGGATCTTCGATCCCTTCTTCTCGACCAAGGACGTCGGCAAGGGCACGGGGCTCGGGCTCAGCATGGTGTTCGGATTCATCAAGCAGTCCGGCGGCGGCATCAAGGTCGCCTCCGAAGAAGAACGCGGCACGATTTTCACGATCTACCTGCCGAAGGCGGAGGCGAGCACGCTTCGCCCCACCGGCTATGACGAGCGCAAGGTCGTGGGCGGCACGGAAACCATCCTCTGTGTCGAGGACGACCGTGACGTCCGTCAGTACGTCACGGTCCAGCTCGAAAGCCTCGGCTACAAGGTGATTCCGGCCGCCAATGCGGCCGAGGCGCTCGCCATCGCAGCCAAAGGCACGCCTTTCGATCTGCTCTTCACCGACATCGTGATGGCCGGCAGCTTGAATGGACGAGAGCTCGCCGACGAGATGGTGGCGGCGCGCCCCTCGCTCCGGGTGCTGTTCACATCGGGCTATGCCCACGACGCCCCGCATGCGCAGGGAGGCGCCACCAAGGGCGCGCCGCTTCTGACAAAACCCTACCGCAAGGCCGAGCTCGCGCGCATGCTGCGCCGCTCCCTCGACACCGCCGTCGACGCGGCTGGCGATCCGATTCCGACGCCCTATTCGGTGCAGGCCGATGTCGAAAGCTTTCTGCGCAAGCAGGCGGCTGAGCGCGACGGGCGTTAGTGCCAGTCTTGCGCATGGACAGCGCATGGCTGCTGCGCAACACTCGTCTCAGTTACAATCCCATTGGAGACGAGCCATGACTGCACTCGAAAAGGGCATCACCGCGAATGGTACGGGCTATGGCGGCAAGACCTGGAACATCCTGGGCCAGGTCTATTTCCCGAAGGCCGTCACCGAGTCCACCTTCGCGTTCGAGACCAACAGCGATCCAGGCCAGTTCGTGCCGGTGCACATCCATCCGACCCAGGACGAATTCATCCTGGTGCAGGAAGGCACGCTCGACCTCAAGCTTGACGGCAAATGGGTGAAGGCCCATGCCGGCGACCTCGTGCGCCTGCCGCGCGGTATCCCGCACGGCTATTTCAACAAATCCGACAAACCGGCCCGCGCGTTGTTCTGGGTCTCGCCGATGCAGAAGCTGGAGGCGCTGTTCAACCAGCTCCATGACCTGACTGACCCGGCCGAGGTCGTGCGCATCTCGGCGCTGCACGAGGTCGACTTCCTGCCGCCCGAAGCCAACGACTAGGCTACGATCCCCCAACCGACGAATCGTTGGGGGAACCGGCCATGCCTGCACGACGTCAACTCCTCGCCATCGGGGCGCTTGGGCTGCTCCTCACGACGCTCGTCCCGAGCCGGGCGCAAACGCTCACCGCCAGGCAATCGGAAGCGGTTGCGACCTACGAGCGTGCGCTCGGCGATTTCAAATCCATTCTTGCCGAGCGGCGCCGCCAGATCGACGCCAAGCAGCCGCTGCCGAACCTGCCGGGCCAGGCGCTGTATCTGGCACGCGTCGCCGTGATCAGTGCTTACAAGGATCTCACCGATGCCATGCCGTCGCGGATCGGCAGGCCCAACAAGTTCGAGATACCACCGGCCTATTTCGATGCCGACATCGAGCCGCTGGTCGACGAATACTCAAAGCTGTTCGACATCATGGAAGCGCCGCCGGCCGGCGCGCAGAACTCGGCGACGCCGTTCAAGGACGTGGTCGATCTCGCGGTCGCGATCGCGCGCGCCAAGGGGCTTGCGCCTGACCACGCCGAAGCCGCAGGCCGCATCAGCCTCGGGCTGTTCTTCGCCGAGACCAACGGCAAGCAGAACGTCCGCAACGGGCGCTCGAACACCTATATGGGCAGCTTCCAGACCGGCCCGTCCGAGGACCGCAACGGCCGCAGGAAATGGGCGGCCATCAAGGGCGAGATCGCGGCGGCCGATCCCGACTTGAGCGCGCGCGACGACAAAGAGGAGGCGCGGGCCCGCGGCACCGATCATCGCTTCAATCACTGGACCAACGTGCGCGACGGCCTGATGAACGCGCATGCAGATATTTTCCGGGAGATCCCGGGAATCGTGAAGACGCTGCCCGACCCCATCGACCAGATGAAGCTGTTCGAGCTGATCCAGATCATTCCCACGCCGACGCGGGCGGCGCTCAAGTCGGGCGATCTCCTGAACTACAGGGTGTCCAGTCCGACCATCATGAAACACTTGCGCAACAACAGCATCTTCGCATTCGGACAGGCCGACCGGGCGCGCACCTCGGCGAGCTTCCGGGAAATCCTTGGCGCAATGTGGCTGTTCAAGCGGAAATTCAAGAAGGCGATGGCGAAATATGCGGAGATCAAGCCGCGCTGAGGTCGCAGTTTGCGGCGGGACATCAAACCCTCATGGTGAGGAGCCCGCCGTTGTTGACATAGGCGTTGCGCAAGGTGCCGTTCGTCACGGCCTCGTTCATGAATTTGGCGACGAACGTGAGCGCTTGGGGATGACCGAGCGGCACAGCGACTGGCAAAACTGCCAAAGGCCACAGCGCAGGCTGTCGTGCAAGGCCGATGACTGCCATGGCTATGGTGTTCCACGTTCGGGCATTTGTTGGTAGCCTCCCGCCCCGACAGACAGCAACCGGGGGCCACCGAATGACCTGCGCGAATCCCGCCTCTCCCGCACGGCGCAACGGAGCGTGGAGACATGTCGGGCGAGCACTGGCCGCCGCGATGGCCGTGGCCGCGCTCACCGGCTGCGAGGACAAGAACACGTTCGTCGCCCCGCCGCCGCCCAAGGTGGACGTCGCCGCGCCCGTGCAGCGCCCGGTGACGCGGTATGTCGAGGCCACCGGCAACACCGCGCCGGTCAAGAATGTCGATCTCGTCGCGCGCGTGCAGGGATTCCTGCAATCGATCGACTACCAGGACGGCGCGTTCGTCAAACAAGGCACCCAGCTGTTCACGATCGAGCCCGAGACCTACAAGCTCAAGCTCGATCAGGCGCAGGCGGCCGAGGCCGGCGCGCAGGCCTCGCTCCGGCAGGCGGAAGCCGACTACAAACGGCAGAGCGATCTCGTGCAGCGCCAGGCCGTCTCGCAGGCCACGCTCGATAGCTCGACATCGAATCGCGACAACGCACAGGCCAACCTCCAGCAGGCCCAGGCCAACACCCGCCTCGCCGAAGTCAACTACGGCTACACCAAGGTGAGCGCACCATTCGACGGCGTCGTCAGCGCGCATATGGTCTCGATCGGCGAACTCGTCGGGGTCTCCTCGCCGACTCAACTCGCCTCCATCGTCGCGATGGACCCGATCTATGTGAACTTCACCGTCAACGAGCAGGACGTGCTGCGCATCCGCGCCGAGGCCGCTCGCCGGGGGCTGACCGCCGCCGACATGAAGCAATTTCCGATTCAAGTCGGCCTGCAGACGGAGGCCGGCTATCCGCATGAAGGCAAGCTCGACTATGTCGCCCCGACCCTCACCCAGTCGACCGGCACGCTCGCGGTGCGCGGCCTCGTCCCCAACGACAAGCGCGTCCTGCTGCCCGGCTATTTCGTCCGCGTACGCGTGCCCTTCACCCAGGAGAAGGACGCCCTGCTCGTGCCCGACACAGCGCTCGGCAGCGATCAGGGCGGCCGCTATCTCCTCGTCGTCAACGGCGACAACGTTGTCGAGCAGCGCAAGGTGCAGATCGGTCCCGTCGACAACGGCCTGCGCGTGATCGAGAGCGGCTTGAAACCGGACGATCGCGTGGTGACCGCAGGGCTGCTGCGGGTGATACCGGGCCAGAAGATCGATCCGCAGGTGACGAAGATCGAGCAGCCGCAGGCGTCTGCCAAGTAAGTAGGAGCGCCTGCCATGATCTCAAAGTTCTTCATCGAGCGGCCGGTCCTCTCGAACGTTATCGCGCTGCTGATGATCCTGATCGGCGGCGTCGCGCTGTTCAACCTCGCGATCGCGCAATATCCCGACGTGGTGCCGCCGACGGTGCAGGTCACGACGCGCTATCCCGGCGCCAGCGCCAAGACCGTGATCGACACGGTTGCCTTGCCGATCGAACAACAGGTCAACGGCGTCGAGGACATGCTCTACATGCAGTCCTACAGCGGTTCGGACGGCACCTATACGCTGACCGTGACCTTCAAGATCGGCACCGACCTCAACTTCGCGCAGGTGCTGGTGCAGAACCGCGTCTCCAGCGCGCTGTCGCAATTGCCGCAGTCGGTGCAGAACCAGGGCGTCACCGTGCAAAAGCGGTCGACGTCGATCCTGCTGTTCGTGACGCTGACCTCGCCCGACAAGACGTTCGACAGCCTTTATCTGAGCAACTACGCCACCATCAACCTGCGCGACGAACTCTCGCGCCTGCCCGGCGTCGGCAACGTCACCGTGTTCGGCGCCGGCCAGTATTCGATGCGGGTGTGGCTCGATCCGAACAAGCTGCAGGTCCGTGGCCTGGTGCCGCAGGACGTCATCCAGGCGATCCAGCAGCAGAGCCAGCAGGTCTCCGCCGGCCAGGTCGGCGCACCGCCGACACCGTCGGGTCAGGCCTTCCAGTACACCCTCAACGTCAACGGCAGGCTCGACGATACCACCGAGTTCGAGAACATCATCGTCAAATCGGGCACCAGCGGCGACGTCACGCGGGTGCGCGACGTCGGCTGGGTCGAGCTCGGCGCGCAGACCTACAGCCAGATCTTCTCCCTGAACAAGCAGCCGGCCACCGGCATCGGCGTGTTCCAGTCGCCGGGCGCCAATGCACTGCAGGTCGAGCAGGCCGTCGAAAAGAAGATGGCGGAGCTTGCGAAGGCCTTCCCGCAGGGCATGAAGTACGACACGCCGTTCGACACCACCAAATTCGTGCAGGCCTCGGTCCACGAAGTCTACATGACGCTGATCGAGGCAGGCCTTCTGGTGCTGGTCGTCATCCTGGTGTTCCTGCAGGACTGGCGCGCGATGCTGGTGCCGGCGACCACGGTGCCCGTCACCATCATCGGCGCTTTCGCCGCCATGGCCGCGCTCGGCTTCACCATCAACATGTCGACCCTGTTCGCGATCGTGCTCGCGATCGGCATCGTCGTCGACGACGCCATCGTCGTGGTGGAAGGCGCTGCCCACAACATCGAGCAGGGCATGAACGGCCACGACGCCGCGATCAAGGCGATGGACCAGCTGTTCGCGCCGATCGTCGGCATCACGCTGGTGCTGATCTCGGTGTTCTTGCCGGCCTCGTTCCTCGCGGGCCTCACGGGCCGGATCTATTCGCAATTCGCACTGGTGATTGCGGCAACCGCGCTCCTGTCCGCCATCAACGCGGCGACGCTGAAGCCGACGCAATGTGCGCTCTGGCTGCGGCCGACCGTGCCGCCCGCGCAGCGCAACTTCTTCTACCGGGGCTTCAACGCCGTCTATGACCGCGTCGAGCGCGGCTACACGAAGCTGATCAGCTTCCTGTGCAGGCATGCCACGATCTCGGTCGCATTCGCGCTGGTGCTGATCGGAATCGGCGGCTACGGCCTGTCCCGGGTGCCGACCGGCTTCCTGCCGATCGAAGACCAGGGCTATTTGATCGCCGCGGTGCAACTGCCCGACGGTGCCGCGCTGGAGCGGACCCAGAAGGTGCTCGATAGAGCGAGCGAGCTGATCAAGGACACGCCTGGAGTCCAGCAGGTCATCACCATCGCCGGCATCTCCGCGCTCGACAATAGCGCCAGCCTTGCCAATGCCGGCGTCGCGTACATCATCCTGAAGGACTGGGACGCGCGCAAAGGACCGGGCGAGGATCTGCGCTCGCTGGTCTACGGGCTGAACGACAAGCTCGCTGTGATCATGGAGGCGCGTACGCTGGTGCTGCCGCCGCCGCCGATCCAGGGCATCGGCAATGCCGCCGGCTTCTCGATGCAGGTCGAGCTGCGCGACGGCAACAGCGATTTCGCCAAGCTCCAGGCCATCACGGGCGCGATGGTCTCCAACGGCCAGAGCCAGAGCGCGCTGCAGCGGGTGCAGTCCTCGTTCCGCTCCTCGGTGCCGCAGTTCAACGTCGAGATCGACCGCATCAAGACCCAGACGCTGCACGTCACGACGGACCAGGTGTTCGCGGCGCTGTCGACCTATCTCGGCTCGTCGTATGTCAACCAGTTCAACAAGTTCGGCCGCGTGTTCCAGGTCTACACCCAAGCCGATCCCGCCTTCCGCGTCACCGAGCGCGACATCGCCAACATGATGGTGCGAAACTCGAACGGCGACATGATCCCGATCGGCACCGTCGCCACGATCACGCCGGCCACCGGCCCCTCGCTGATCAGCCTCTACAATCTCTATCCGTCCTCGACCGTCATCGGCCTGCCGGCGCAGGGCTACTCCTCCGGCCAGTCGCTCAAGCTGATGGAGGAGATCGCCGACAAGACGCTGCCACCGGGCACCGGCTACGAATGGACTGCGATGTCCTATCAGGAGAAGGCCGTCTCCAACCAGATCTACTGGGTGTTCGGGCTCGCCATGCTGCTGGTCTACCTCGTGCTCGCCGGCCAGTACGAGAGCTGGTACGCACCGATCTCGGTGATCCTGGCGGTGCCGCTGTCGTTGCTCGGCCCCATGCTGATCCTCAACGGCCTGAAGATCGACAACAACCTCTATTGCCAGATCGGCCTGATCCTCCTGATCGCGCTGTCGGCCAAGAACGCCATCCTGATCGTCGAGGTCGGGCTCGAGCTGCACGGCCGCGACGGCAAGCCGGTGCTGGAATCCGCGGTTGAAGCCGCGCGCGCCCGCTTCCGCCCGATCCTGATGACGTCGTTCGCCTTCATCCTCGGCGTGGTGCCGCTGGTGATCGCGACCGGCGCCGGCGCCAGCGCGCGCAAGTCGATCGGCATCACCGTGTTCTCGGGCATGCTGGCCTCGACCTGCCTTGCGGTGCTGTTCGTGCCAGCGTTCTTCGTGGTGGTGCAACGCTTCGAGAACTGGCGTGCGTCGAAGAAGGCGCCGAAGGCGGTGGCAGTGGCCGAGGTGAAGTCCTAGGAGCCGTCGGGTTACATCGGCGTCGCTACAGACTCACTGCAACCTCTCCCGCTTGCGGGAGAGGGAGCGCACCTTCCGTTACGCCTTCTCCGCCGCCACCTGCCGCGCCTCGCCGCTCGAGACCAGGAGCACAGAGACCTTCGCCTGCCTGAGCACGGCGTCGGCGACGCCGCCGAAGGAGAGATGGTCGGCCTGGATGCGGTCGACGCCCATCACCACGAGATCGACGTCGGTGGTCTCGATCTCGCGCAGGATTGCCACTTCAGGCGCCCGGTTCGCGCGCAAGGTCGTGGTGATGTCGACCTCGTAGCGGGCGGCGAGATCGCTGGCGTCCTTCAGGATGCCGGCCTCCTGGTTCAGACCACGCGAGGCGCCGCGCTGAGCGCCCTTGTCGCGGGTCGTCGCGACATAGATCACCCGGAGCGAGCCTGATCCGGCCTGCGCCAGCGCGACCGCGACCTCGGCGCCGCGCTTGGAGACGCCGCTGCCGGAGACCGGAACGAGGATGTTGAGCGCCTCGGGCATCGGCTGCTTCAGGTGCTTGCCCTTGGCCGCGACGATCGCGAGCGGTCCTTCGAACTCCGCTGCGATGTCCTCGATCTTGCGGTCGAATCGCTCCTTGGTAGCCGTGACCTTGTCGATGCCGACGACAAGGAGATCGAAGCCCTTCTTCGCTTCGTCTCCTATGGTTTCACCGAGCCCGGATTTGCGGACCCGCGTCGTGACATCGACGTTACGGACGTCCTGGTCACTGGTCGCTGATACCGCTTCAGCCGCCTTCTTCACCACCGCCTCGTGGCTTTCTTCCTCGTCGCGGCCCTTCTCCTGCTCCTTCGCGCGCTTGCCGATGTGCAGCACCGTGATCGGCAGGCCGCGCATGCCGGCGATCAGGCCGGCAATGTGGGCGGCGAAGGTGGCGTTGACGCTCTCGTCGATCGCGAGCAAGGGACGTTCGAGATTGGCGACGAAGCCGCGCTTCTCGAACTCTTCACGCTCCAGGCGCTCCTTCTCGTCCTTGTTCATCGGCAGCTTCGCCAGCGCCGCGCGCAGCATCGGCGGCATGGCCATCGTGGTCACGATCGCCATGGTCACGATCATCGTGAACAGGTTCTGGCTGAGCACGCCGATCGAAAGACCGATGGTGGCGATGATCACCTCGGTCGAGCCGCGCGCGTTCATGCCGCTCGCGAGCGCCAGCGACTCCCGTGTGTTCAGCCCGCCCACGGTTCCGCCGACGAAAGCGCCGCCGAACTTTCCGACGCTGGCGATCACGACCAGCAGGCCGGTGAGCATCAACAGATGGGGATCGCGCAGCACCGTGAGGTCGGCGCTCAGGCCGGCGAGACCGAAGAACACCGGCATGAAGAAGCTCGAGATCAGCCCCCGCAGACGCTCGTCGATCTGCCGCGTCAGGATCGGGGACTCGCCGACCAGAATGCCGGCGACGAAGGCGCCGAGCACGGTGTGGACGCCGATCAGATGCGTGATCAGCGCCATCACGCTCATCAGCAGCAAGATCACCGTGATGACGGGCGCGGTGCTGACGAGATTGTCGTTGGCCCAGCGGATCAACTGAAATGCGAGGCGGCGGCCGATGGTGAAGCTGATGGCGAGGAAGGCCAGCGTGCCAAGCACGGCCTTTGCCACCGAGGCGATATCCAGCGTGCCGTGCGAGGCCAGGCTGAAGATGACGGCGATGATGATCCAGCCGATGGTGTCGTCGATGACGGCGGTGGCGACGATGATCTGTCCGACATTGCGGCGCATGAAGTTCATCTCACGGACGACCACCGCGACGATCTTCACCGAGGAGATCGACAGCGCCGTGCCCATGAACAGCGACGCCACCAGGCGGGCTTGCGGATTCGGCAACAGCGCGTCGGGGAGGAACTCGCCGAGCGCAAAACCGCAGGCGAAGGGCACGAGGATGCCGGCGATCGAGATCGCGATCGCGGCCTTGCCGACCTTCCTGACCAGCTTCAGGTCGGTCTCCATGCCGGTCAGCAGCAACAGCAGCAGGATGCCGAACTGCGCGATGCCGTCGATCATCGCCTTCTGCTCGGGCGTGCTTGGGAAGATCGCGTGCTGCGCGTCGGGCCAGACCCAACCGAACAGCGACGGCCCGAGCAGGATGCCGGCGAGCAATTCGCCGATCACCGAGGGCTGGCCGAGGCGCTGCATGATCTCGCCGAGACCGCGGCCGACCGCGATCAACAGCACGATCTGCGCCACCAGCAGGAATTCCGAGGGACCGGCCGATTTGCCGCCCTCGGCACTGGCCGCAATGGTGGTGAGGACAAGCGCCGCGGGGACAAGGCCGACCGGTCGGAGCAGGCTCCACTGCATGCAGGAATTTTCCCCCTTCATCTGGCCCCGCAAGGTGCCGGGATCACGGGGATAGAACCCGCGGGAGGTGGAGCGGGTTCCCCGCGCTTGCAGTGGATTGGGGAGGCAACACCAAAAAGCGCGAAAACAACCCCATGCACAGTAGAGATGAGGTTGAAAAGGCTGGAGAAAATTTTGTCTCTACGAAGCTCAGGTTTCGGCTTTGCCGAAATTGCTTGCGTCGTCGGGCAAAACACCGGCATAATGGCATCATCGGCAGACTAAGCGAGCCGCCGCCACATCCCCCCGTCATTGCTTCGTCGCTACGCTCCTCGCAATGACGCGTGGAGAGAGTGCCGGCCTCGTGCCCCGGATGCAGCGCAGCGCCTCTTCGGCGGTGCGCTGCAGAGCCGGGGCCCATGCGGCACAGGAATTCGCAGCGTCTGGGTCCCGGCTCTGCGCAGCAGCGTTGCACGCTGCAGCGCGTCCGGGACACGAGAGCATTCCCCTCACACCGCCTGCGGTGTCCCGATCTCGCGCGGGAGAATGATCGCGGCTGCGATCGCGAGCAGGCAGAGTGCGGCGAAGGCATGCAGCATGGTGACGAAGCCGCCCTGCTCGTAGAGCCAGGCGACCAGGCCGACGGACGCGCCGGCGGCGGTGAAGCCGATGAAATAGCGCACCGCATAGGCGCGCGAGCGCCATTCCTCGCTGGTGTATTTGCCGACCATGGCGTCGTTGACCGTGACCTGTCCGAACGCGCCCATGACGATGCCGATCGAGACCAGGATCAGCGGCAGATTGGACAGGCTCGCGGCCAGATACAGGAACGGCGCCAGCATGAAGGACAGCGGCAGCGCCACCGTCTTCAGCGAATAGCGGTCGAGCAGCCGGCCGATCGTGTACTGCGTCATCGCGCCGAACACGTAGACGCAGGCGGCGATGACGCCGAGTAGCGCCGGGCTTTTGGTGAGATCGGCGAGCCGCTCCGCGAACAGCTTTGGCAGCGCCACGGTGACGGCGTTGAAGGTGGTGGAGATCGCGATCACCACGATCAGCAGCGACAGGATCACGCGCCACATGTCCTGCTTGGCGACGCGCGCCTGCGCTGCCGCCTGCTTCGAGCCCTTGCGGTCCTCGTGCACGACCATCATCGCAAACGCGATGCCGATCAGGATCGTGACGATGCCCGGGACGATGAAGGCGAACCGCCAGCCGAGATACTGGCCGATCACGCCGGTGACCAGCGCCGACGACGCGACGCCGAGATTGCCCCAGACGCCGTTGATGCCCATCTCGCGGCCGAGCCTGTCGGCGTAGGAGACGATCATCGCAGTGCCGACGGGATGATAGATCGAGGCAAAAATGCCGATCGCGAACAGCGCCGCGCCGAGCTGCGCCTGCGTCTGCACGAAGCCGACCGAGATCATGGAGGCGCCGATGCCGACGAAGAAGATCAGCATCATGTGGCGGCGGCTCCAGCGGTCGCCGAGCCAGCCGGTGAGCAGCGAGCCCGCGCCGAAGGCGACGAAGCCCGGCGTCGCATAAGGCAGGAGTTCCGAATAGGCCATGCCGAGCGCCGGTCCCATGATGATCACCGCGGCGGCGAAAATCAGCATCGCGTAATGGTCGATGAAATGGCCCGCATTGACGAAACTGATCACCCGGCTGGGGCTGTTCATTCCGAATCCTCTCCTGCTCCGAAATGAGTTATATGTCTTGGGCATGACGGGATGCCGCCAATGACTGTCTTGGAAACGCCAATCCTTCGGGAGGTCCGGAGCAACCATCGCTCGCCCGCGGGCGTGCATCTGGTCGCGCGCGACTACCCGAAGGGCATGCGGATCGATCCGCACATGCACCGCGAGGCTCAGCTGATCTATGCCGCCAGGGGCACCATGCAGGTGACGACGCCCGGGGGACGCTGGCTGGTGCCGCCGGATCGCGCGGTCTGGGTCCCCGCCGGGCTCCAGCACGCCATCGATCTGCTCGCCGATATCGAGATGCGCACGCTGTATTTCGACCTCGCCTGGCTGAAGCGCGAGCAGCGCCATGAGGGACTGACCAGGGAATTCGTGGTGCGGGTGTCGCCGCTGCTGAACCAGGCGATCCTCGCGCTGTTCGACGCGCGCAATACCGAGGAGCGGACCGATCTGCTGGTTCGCCTGGTGATGCTGGAACTGGTCCAGGCCGAGGATTCCGCGACCTTCGTGCCGCTGCCACACGAGCCGCGCTGCCGGCGCGCGGCCATGATCGTGCTCGACGATCCCACCGGCCTGCACGACCTCGACGCGCTGGCGCGCGAGGTCGGAACCTCCGCGCGCACGCTGTCGCGGCTGTTTTCGACGGAAACACAATTGAGCTTCAAGAGCTGGTGCCAGCGCGCAAGAATTGCGGCGGCGATCCAGCGGCTGTCGACGGATGCCAATGTCTCGGTGAAGCAGCTCGCGACCCAGCTCGGCTATGCCAGCGTGCCGGCGTTTTCGGCGGCGTTCCGCCAGGTGACGGGGCGGACGCCGACGGAGTTTGCCACACACTCGGTGTCATCGCCCGGCTTGACCGGGCGATCCAGTACTCCGGGACGGCGCGGCTAGAACCGAAAAGCTGCGGCGTACTGGATGCCCCGGTCAAGCCGGGGCATGACAGCTTTCTTTGGGTTTTGGAAACGCACACCCCAGCTAAACTTGCCAAATTCTTGCGCTTGATTGTGATCGGCTTCCGCCCAAATCCCGTGTAAGATTCCCGCACCGCACAAACCTGAGACGAAAGCCCCGATGGCCAACGCCTTCTTCTCCGACCTGCTCACCACCATCTCCGAGCGCGGCCGCACGCTGCTTCGCCGCGGGGATTCTGCCGACACCAAGCCGGACGCCGATGGGCTGATCGAGCTCTGCGGCGCGCTGCTGTCGGGCCGGGGCGAAGCTTCGGGCACCGCCATGGCGCGTGAGGTGCTCGACATCTACCAGGACCTGGATGCGGCGGGACGTCGCGCCTTTTTCGAAGCCCTGGTGCGCGATTTCGGCCCGGATCGGGAACGCCTGTCCAAGGCGATCGAGACATGGCGCGCCAAGCCGGCCGACGAGGATGCCAGCGCCCTGCATTTCGCCTCCGAGCCGCGCCGGCAGGAGCTGATCCGTCGCCTCAACCGCGCGCCCGGCGGCACCGGCGATCTCGTCAAGATGCGCGCCGACCTGCTCGACATGATGAACGGGCACGCCGATCTCGCCGCACTCGATCGCGACGTCTCGCATCTTCTCTCGTCATGGTTCAACAGGGGGTTTCTCGTGCTGCGCAGGATCGACTGGTCGACCCCGGCCAACATCCTCGAAAAGATCATCCGTTACGAAGCCGTACACGAGATCAGCGACTGGGACGATCTGCGCCGCCGCATCGATCCGGTCGACCGCCGCTGCTACGCCTTCTTCCATCCCGCAATGGTCGACGAGCCCCTGATCTTCGTCGAGGTGGCACTGACCGAGACGATCCCCGGCGCGATCGCGCCGCTGCTCGCGGTCGATCGCCCCTCCGTCCCGATCGAGCGCGCCCGCACCGCCGTGTTCTACTCGATCTCCAACACCCAGCGCGGTCTCGGCGGCATCTCCTTCGGCAGCTTCCTGATCAAGCAGGTGGTGGAGGAGCTGCGCCGCGAATTGCCCAAGCTCGACAATTTCGTGACGCTGTCGCCGGTGCCGGGCTTCATGCCTTGGGTGAAGCAGGACAAGGATTTGCCGCTGTCGGACGAGGACCGCGAAGTGCTGAAGCGCCTCGACGATCCCAAATGGTTCGAGAACCCCGAGACCACGACGCTGCTGCGTGGCGTGATTGAACCGCTCGCCGCGCATTACTTCCTCAAGGCGCGCACGCCGAAGGGCAAGCTGATCGACTCCGTCGCGCGCTTCCATCTCGGCAACGGCGCCCGCCTCGAGCGCATCAACTGGTTAGGGGATCTCTCGCCCAAGGGCGTGCGCGAGTCCGCCGGCGTGATGGTCAACTACCTCTACCGCCTCGACGACATCGAGAAGAACCACGAAGCTTATGCGAATGACGGCGAGGTCGTGGCCTCCAGCGCGGTGAAGAAGCTGCTGAAGGCCGAAGGGCGGCGGCTGCTGGACATGCGGTTGTCGTAGAGACGCACTCGCTTCGTATTCCATCGTCGTCCTGGCGAAAGCCAGGACGACGTTGAGGGGGCGCGCGACTATCGCAACGGCGCATGCCGCCGCAGCCGCGTGAATTACTCCGCCAGCGCCTTCATCTCCTTGTAGAGATCCGACTTGCCTTCGAAGCCGATGCCTGACAGCTCCGGCATGGTGATGTGGCCATTCTCGACGCTGATGCCGTCGGGGAAGCCGCCATAGGGCTGGAACAGGTCGGGGTAGCTCTCATTGCCGCCAAGGCCTAAGCCGGCTGCGATGTTGAGCGACATCTGGTGGCCGCCGTGCGGGATGCAGCGGCTCGGCGACCAGCCGTGGGTCTTCAGCACCTCCAGCGTGCGCTGGTATTCGCACAGGCCGTAGGACAGCGCGCAGTCGAATTGCAGCCAGTCGCGGTCGGGCCGCATGCCGCCGTAGCGGATCAAATTGCGGGCGTCCTGGTGGCTGAACAGGTTTTCGCCTGTCGCCATCGGTCCCGGATAGAATTCGGCGAGGGCTGCCTGCAGCGCGTAGTCGAGGGGATCGCCGACTTCCTCGTACCAGAACAAGGGATAATCCCGCAGCATCTTGGCATAGGCGATGCCGGTCTCGAGATCGAAGCGGCCGTTGGCGTCGACGGCGAGCTGCGCGTCGTTGCCGATCTCCTTCAGCACCGCCTCGATACGGGTGCGGTCGTCCTCGATAGCGGCGCCGCCGATCTTCATCTTCACGACGTTGTAGCCGCGATCGAGATAGCCGCGCATCTCGCCGCGCAGCATCGAGAGGTCCTTGCCCGGATAATAATAGCCGCCGGCGGCGTAGACGAACACGCGCGGATTGGCTTTGACGCCATGACGCTCAGCCAGCAGCCGGAACAGCGGTTGTCCCGCGATCTTCGCCACGGCATCCCACACCGCCATGTCGATGGTGCCGACCGCGACCGAGCGCTCGCCATGTCCACCCGGCTTCTCGTTGGTCATCATCGCGCCCCAGACCTTGTCGGGATCGAGATTGTCGCCGGCCGCGTTCAGCAGCGATTTCGGATCGGCCTCCAGGATGCGCGAGGCAAAACGCTCGCGGATCAGGCCGCCTTGGCCGTAGCGGCCATTGGAGTTGAAGCCGTAGCCGACGACGCGCTTGCCGTCGCGCACGAAATCGGTGACGACGGCCACCAGGCTCGTCGTCATCTTGGTGAAATCGATATAGGCGTTGCGGATCGGCGAAGAGATCGGTTTCGTGATCTCGCGGACGTCGACGATGCGGACGGACATGGTGTTGGCTCCTGTCATTCCGGGGCGATGCGCAGCATCGAACCCGGAATCTCGAGATTCTCAGGTGCGCAACCGCGCACCATAGTTCGCGCTATCGCGCGCCCCGGAATGACGGCTTCGCCGTCACTTCTTATCCCTGAAATACGGCTCGACCGGGCCGTGCACCTTGATGGTCAGCGGGTTGCCGTGGCGGTCCTTGGCGTTGCCGGCGGTGACGCGGACCCAGCCTTCACTGATGCAGTATTCCTCGACATTGGTCTTCTCGACACCCTTGAAGCGGATGCCGACGTCGCGCGCCAGGATGTCCGCATTGTAAAAGGGGCTGTTCGGATCGACCGAAAGGCGGTCCGGAAATTCGTCGCTCATGATTGTCTCGCTCATAACAGGGTCTCGATTTGCTGCCGCAATCCTTCGGGCCGGGCGGTCGGCGCGTGGCGCGCGACCACCTTGCCGGTACGGTCCACCAGGAATTTCGTGAAATTCCATTTGATGGAGGCACCCAGCAGGCCGGATTGCTGGCGTTTCAGGTACTCATACAACGGATGCGCATTGCTGCCGTTGACGTCGATCTTCTCGAACAGGGGAAAGGTGACGTCGTAGTTGGTCGAGCAGAACGCCTGGATTTCGCTCGCCGGTCCCGGCTCCTGCGCACCGAATTGGTTGCAGGGAAAGCCGAGCACCGAGAAGCCGCGCGGATTGAGATCTCGATGCAGATCCTCCAGCCCGCGATATTGCGGCGTGAAGCCGCATTTGCTCGCGGTGTTGACGATCAGCAGCACCTGTCCCTCGAAGCTGCGCAGGGCGACTTCTTCGCCGAGAAGCGAGTTGGCCTTGAAGTCGTAGATCACGGACATCGCTAACCCACGGGGTCGATCGGCGACGGTGGCACGCCGCCCGCCTCGATCGCCTCGCCTGCGAGCAGGCAGAGATCCTCGCGATAGCGGCCGGACACGATGTGCACGCCGACCGGCGCCTTGCCGACGAGACCGGTGGAGACCACGAGGCCTGGCAGCCCCATGAAGGGAATCGCGATCTGCGGCAGTTGCGCTTCCCAGACGCGTTTGAAGGAAGCGTCGTCCTTGCGGTCGAGATGATCGGGGAACGGCAGCTCGCCGGACACCGGTGTCAGCAGCACGGCATAGGTCTCGAAGAACAGCATCCAGTCACGGGTCAGCGTGGCGCGGCGGGTCAATGCCTTGGCGTAATTGGCCTGGTCCATTGGCGTGACCCTGCCGCGGTTGCCGTGCAGGCACGCCAGCGCGCCGGGATCGCCTTCACGCTCGGCCATCTCGAGCTGCGCCTCGTAGCCGTCGCCGAGCCAGAGCTTGATCTGCCACTCGACTGCTTCGCGCATCGGCGGGGTGTTCTCGATTGTCTCGACGGTCCAGCCGGCACGCTCGAGCCGTTTGCCGGCATCGATGACCGCGGCCTTCACCTCGGGCGCGGTCGCAAGGCCATCCGGGTTGAGGCAGAGCGCGGCGCGCTTGGACCGCGCGGGGCCTTCCAGCGGCACGGGCACGAACCAGGGATCGCGGATGTCGCGGGCCGACATCGCCGCGAGCGAAATCCTGATGTCGTTGACGGTGCGCGCCAGCGGTCCCGACACCGCCATGATCTGCGGCCCGATCGGACGCTCCGGCAGGGCCGGATTGAAGGCCGGGATGCGGCCGAGCGTCGGGCGCAGACCATGCACGCCGCAGGCATAGGCGGGATAGCGGATCGAGCCGGCGATGTCGGTGCCATGGGCGATATGGCCGATGCCGGCCGCGACCGCCGAACCGGCGCCGCCGGACGATCCGCCCGGCGTCAGCGAGGCGTCGCGAGGGTTCTTGGTGTCGCCGTGGACCAAGTTGGTGGTGAACCAGCGATAGGAGAAGGCCGGACAATTGGTGCGCCCAAGCAGGACGGCGCCGGCCTTGCGGAAATTGGCGACCACCGGATTGTCCTCGCGCGCGACCAGGTCGCGCTGGAGCTTGAGGCCGTTGGTGGTGGCAAAGCCCTCCTGGTCGACATTGGCCTTGATGGTGACGGGCACGCCGGCGAGCACGCCGGGGTCCTCGCCCCTGGCGAGGGCGGCATCGACGGCGTCGGCCTGCTTGAGCACGTCCTCCGGGCGGTGGTCGATCACGGCGTTGAGGCTGGGATTGACGGCGTCGAGCCGGGCCAGGCCGGCCTGCGCGGCCTCCCTGGCGGAGACCTTTTTGGTTTTGACGAGGTTGGCGAGGTCGGCCGCCGACAGGCGCCAGAGATCTTGCATGGCTTGCTCCGTTTAACCGGCGTCTTTTAGCCCCGGGAACGCGGCAAAGCCATGCGGATTTCGCAGGGGCGAAGGGCGGGGGATGCCGGGTGAGGCTCATTCTCCGTCATTGCGAGGAGCGCTTGCGACGAAGCAATCCAGTCTGCCTCCGCGGAGGCAGACTGGATTGCTTCGCTACGCTCGCCATGACGGGGAGAGAGTCGGGGGCTAATGCCGCGTCGCGGATTGGTCCGGAATGTCCAGCAATGCCTCGGTAAAGGGGAATTCGAGCACGATCTCGCCTTCGCGGTCGGTGACCTCGATGACGGCCTCGAGCAGGGCCGGCTGGGTGCCTTCCGATCGCAGCACCTCCAGAATCATCTGGCGGGCAACCTCCCAGGCACGGTCGGGATTGCGCAAATCCTCTCCCTCAGGATCCACGATCAGTTCGTCGCCGATACGGGTGTTGAAGAAATATCTGGGCATCACGAAGTTCCAGTTGGGTCGCCTGTACCGGATTGAAAGCTGCACTGCACTCACAACTGCTTTATCAGGACAGGGTTCGCGACCGAATACGCCCAAGCGCAGAGCCGCATCACCAGAAAGTACTGTTCCCGACGCTTTTTTCGCGGCGCAATATGCCCTTGCTCGGGAAAATTTCACTGGCGAACTTTTGTGCTCGCAGTAACTTAGCTCCGGGCGGATACGTCCGAAATCTCGAAAATGGAGAGCCGAAATGGCCTGGAAAGCCCCAAAGATCGTCGAAGTGCCCTGTGGCATGGAAATCAACATGTATGTGAGCGCCACCCGCAAGTAAGCGGTTGGTTCGCGTTCTGCGCAGGTGGATCTTTCGGTCACGATGCATGTCCGGAAGACAGGATTTGTGTTGGCGTGAGGTCCACCTCGCGACATTGTCTCCAGGAGACGGATCATGCTTCGCGTCGTCGTCCTGGGCGCCGCAGCAGGCGGCGGAGTGCCGCAATGGAATTGCGGCTGCGAGGGCTGCCGGACGGCCCGTGAAAACGGCCAAGAGCTGCAACGGACCCAAGCCTCGGTCGCCTTCACTGGCGACGGCGAGCACTGGTTTTTGATCAACGCCTCTCCCGACCTCCGCCAGCAATTGAATGCCACGCCGCAGCTGCATCCGAAGGCAGGCGCGCTGCGCCATACGCCGATCGCAGGCGTGATCCTGACCAACAGCGAAGTTGACGCAGTGGCAGGCCTGCTGTCGATGCGCGAGGGCTCGCCCTTCACGGTCTATGCGCATGAGAAGGTGCTGGCGATCCTGAAGGCCAACAGCATCTTCAACGTGCTGAACGAGAAGAACGTGCAGCGCCTGCCGATCGGGATTAATGAGCCGTTCGAGCCGCGGCTGCCGGACGGGGCGCGCTCAGGGCTTGAGGTGCTGCCCTTCGCGGTCTCGGGCAAATCGGCCTGGTACCTGGAAGGCAAGGCGCATCCGGGCGGCGACACCGGCGAGGGCGATACGCTGGGGCTGAAGATCACCGACAAAGCGACCGGCAAATGCTTCTACTTCATTGCCGCCTGCGCCGAGGTCACCGACGCGCTCAAGGCCGAAATCGACGGCGCTTCGCTGGTGTTCTTCGACGGCACGGTGTGGCAGGACGACGAGATGATCAAGGCCGGGCTCGGCCACAAGACCGGCAAGAGCATGGGCCATGTCGCGATGTCCGGCGACCACGGCGCCATCGCGCGGCTCGCCGGCCTCGCACTCGACAGGAAGATATTTCTGCATATCAATAACTCGAACCCCGCGCTGCTGCCCGCGTCCCCCGAGCGCAAGGCCGCTGAAGCGGCGGGCTGGCAGATACCCGCTGACGGAACGGAGATCGAACTGTGAATGCCGCGTCACTGACTGGAATGACCGCGCTCTCGATCGGCAAGGACATCAGGCTCAACTCGGCCGAGGAGTTGGAGGCGACGCTGCGCCATATCGGCGCGACGCGCTATCACAGCCTGCATCCGTTCCACAAGCTGCTGCACGGCGGCAAGCTCAACAAGGGCCAGGTCCAGGCCTGGGCGCTGAACCGTTACTATTACCAGAGCACCATCCCGATCAAGGACGCGGTGGTGATCTCGCGCTTCCGCGATCGTGCCACGCGCGTGGAATGGCGCCACCGCATCGAGGACCATGACGGCGACATTGGCTCCGAAGGCGGCATCGAACGCTGGCTGAAGCTGACCGACGGCCTCGGGCTGGACACGGCTTACGTGGAATCGACCGAAGGCATCCTGCCGGCGACGCGCTTTGCCGTGGAAGCCTATGTGCATTATTGCCGTGAGAAGTCGCCGCTGGAGGCGATCGCCTCCTCGCTCACCGAATTGTTCGCGCCGAACCTGCACGAAGAGCGCATTGCCGGCATGCTGGAGCACTACGACTTCGTCAATCCCGACATCATGAGCTACTTCAAGCGGCGCCTGACCCAGGCGCCGCGCGATGCCGGCTTTGCGCTCGACTATGTCAAGGCGCATGCCACCACGCCCGAGCAACGCGCGTCCGTCTGCAACGCGCTGATCTTCAAGACCAACGTGCTATGGGTGCAGCTCGACGCGCTCCAACACGCCTATGTCGAGGGCCACATTCCGCCGGGCGCGTTCGTGCCCCAAGAACACTCAAAGGCGAGCTGAGGAACACCGATGGCCGGGCCGCGTCACATCAGCGTCAGCGAGACCAGCCGGCCGGTTCTGCCGCGGCACGCCAAGCTGAAATATGACGAGACGCGGAAAGTCTGGGTGATCCTGGCGCCCGAACGCGTGCTGGCGCCCGACGAGATCGCGGTCGAGGTCTTGCAGCTCTGCGATGGCGAGCGCAATGTCGGCGAAATGTCCGACCAGCTCGCGGCAAAATACGCCGCGCCGCGCGAGGCGATCCTGGCCGACGTCATCGTCATGCTGCAGGATCTCGCCGACAAGGGCTTTCTCACGGAGGCCCGGGAGAAGACGTCATGAGCGATGTGCTCGGCAATCCCACCATCCCGCCCGACGCCAGCGACAGCCTCGCGGTGCTGGAGAAGAGCCGCTCGACGGCGGAGGCGTTCGGCATTCCGCTCGCCGTGCTGCTCGAGATCACCCATCGCTGCCCGCTGCAATGCCCCTATTGCTCCAACCCGGTCGAGCTCGACCGCTCGGGCAAGGAGCTGACCACCGAGGAATGGAAGAAAGTTCTGAGCGAGCTCGCCGAGATCGGCGTGCTCCAGGTGCATTTCTCCGGCGGCGAGCCGACGGCGCGCAAGGACCTCGTCGAACTGGTCAAGCATGCCAGCGACGTCGGCCTCTACACCAACCTCATCACCTCGGCCGTGCTGCTGACGCGCGAGCGGCTGAGCGAGCTTGCGGATGCCGGGCTCTGCCATGTGCAGATCAGCTTCCAGGGCACCGAAGAGGGCTTGGCCGATCGCGTTGGCGGTTACAAAAACGGGCACCGCAAGAAGCTCGAAGTGGCAAAATGGACGCGCGAGCTTGATTTGCCGCTCACCGTGAATGCGGTGATGCACCGGCAGAACCTGCATCAACTGCCCGATATCATCCAGATGTCGATCGATCTCGACGCCGACCGGCTCGAGGTCGCCAATGTGCAATATTACGGCTGGGCGCTGAAGAACCGCGCCGCGCTGATGCCGACCGTGACGCAGCTCGACGAGTGCACCCGCATCGTCGAGGAGGCGCGCGAGCGGCTGAAGGGCCGGCTGACGATCGACTATGTCGTGCCCGACTATTATGCGCTGCGGCCGAAGAAGTGCATGGGCGGCTGGGGTCGGCAGTTCTTCAACATTTCGCCGGCCGGCAAGGTGCTGCCCTGCCACGCCGCCGAGAGCATCACCGGTCTCGACTTCGAATCGGTGCGCTCCAACCATTCGATCGCCTGGATCTGGCAGAACTCGGACGCCTTCAACCGCTATCGCGGCACCGGCTGGATGAAGGAGCCGTGCAAGACCTGCGAATTCCGCGAGATCGATTTCGGCGGCTGCCGCTGCCAGGCCTTTGCGCTGACCGGCGATGCCGCCAACACCGATCCCGCCTGTGCGCTGTCGCCGCTGCACGAGACCATCTTCAAGCAGGCCGAGCGCGAGGCCGAGGGCGAAACCAACCGCTTCGTCTACCGCAATTTCGCCGGCGGCACTCTGGAATCCGGGAATGATGCCTGACGCCGACGCGGCCAGCTCAGTCAAGCGCGCCGATCCCTTTGCGCCGCTGACCTCCGAAATGCTCGACGTCGGCGACGGCCACGAGCTCTATGTCGAGAGCGTCGGCCGCACCGATGGAATCCCCGCGGTCTACCTGCATGGCGGCCCCGGCAGCGGCTGCCAGCCCGACCACCGCCGGCTGTTTGATCCCGACCGTTTCCATGCCGTGCTGTTCGACCAGCGCGGCTGCGGCCGCAGCCGGCCGAAGGGATCGCGCGCGCACAACACCACGCAGCATCTGATCGCGGACATGGAAAAGATCCGCGAGAAATTCGGCGTCGCGCGCTGGATGGTGGTCGGCGGCTCCTGGGGCGCGACGCTGGCGCTGGCTTATGCGCAGGCGCATCCCGATCGCGTCTCCGGGATTGCGCTGCGCGCGACGTTTCTCGGCACGCGTGTTGAAGTCGAGACCGCTTTCACCTCGCGCCTGTCGCAATTCTACCCCGCGCTCTACGAGGATTTTCTCAGCGTGCTGCCGGTCGAGGAACGCGCGCGGCCGGTGGAAGCCTACTATCGCCGCATCCTTGATGCCGATCCGGCCGTGCATGGCCCGGCCTCGCGCGCCTGGCACGACACCGAGCGCGCCTTGTCGGAACACAAGGCGGCAAAGACGCGGATCGACCTGGCGTCGCTGAATGTATGGCGCACATTGCCGGCGACACCGTTCATGGAGGCGCATTATTTCGTCCAGGACAGCTTCATGTCGGAGAACCAGTTGTTGCGGAACGCCGGCAAGCTCGACGGCATTCCCGGCATCATCGTCCAGGGCCGCTACGATCTGTTGTGCCCTCCCGAGACGTCGCAGGCGCTCGCGACAGCGTGGCCGGGTTCCGAGATTCGCATCGTGGAAGAAGCCGGCCATTCGCTCTATGATACCGGCGTGCGGGACGCGGTCATGAGGTCGATCGCGGACATCGCTTCGAAGATCTCGCGCTAGATCGATCTATCTCCTCATCCTGAGGAGCGCTCCGACGGAGCGCGTCTCGAAGGATGAAAGGCCGAGACGCGAGAGCCGGGCCTTCATGGTTCGAGACGCCACTTCGTGGCTCCTCACCATGAGGGGATAGTTGGAAGGACACAAGAAAATGCCACTCGCTGGAAAAGGCATGCTGCTGACGTCGATGAATATCGACGTTTCAGATGAAGCCGATTTCAATCGCTGGTACGATCGCGAGCATCTGGAAGAGCGCGTTGCGATCGAGGGTTTTCTGGAGGCGCGGCGCTATGTCGCGCACGCCGCCAATCCCAAATATCTGTCGCTGTATTCGACCGCGACGCTCGACGTGCTCGACAGTCCCGCCTACCGGGCGCGGCTCGCCAATCAGACTGAATGGTCGCGGCGGAGCATGGCGCATTTCAAGGACATGCTGCGCGTGGTCGCGCGCATCACGATCAGCAACGGTACCGGACGGGGCGCGGCGCTCGGGCTCGTGCGGCTGCGGCCGACGCCGGACAATGCACCCGCGTGGCGTGATGCACTGCAAGAGAGGCTGGCGCCGGAAAAGCACGACGGCATCATCTCGATGCATCTGCTCGAAAGCGAACCGGAATTGTCGGGCGCGACGGCGGATATCCCGGCGGTCCGCAACGAAGGCGCGCGCGACTGGTTCGCGCTGATCGACGGCACGCATGTCGGCGCGGTCTCGGCCGTGATCGCCGCGCGCTTCACCGGCCCTGCCGCCGCGCCATTCCCGCTTCCCGTGTCGGTCGGCACGTATGCGCTGATGTGGGACCTCGCGAAGAGCGACATCGCGCGCAACTAAGCCGTCGGACGCATCGCAACATGCTGCACCGCCACATATTGCCCACGGCCATTAATGATGTGCGCGCTGGGCTCCTATGAAAGCCGGTGATCCCCCAAATTTGCCGTTGTACTTCGGACCGGTTCTAATAAGCTAACCCAATGACGTCATTCAGAAACCAGATCGCCGCGCGTTAGCGTTCGCAAGCTCAAGAAAAGGCCGCGGGGTCTTTGAGCCTGCGCGGACAGGGTAGGAATGAAACCGACCGATATTGCGGCCCCCGACTACTTTCACAAAGTGGTCGATTGCCAATGGGCCTGTCCTGCGCACACTCCCGTTCCCGAATACATCCGACTGATCGCCCAAGGCCGCTACAGCGACGCCTATATGATCAATTGGAAATCGAACGTGTTTCCCGGAATTCTGGGCCGCACCTGCGATCGTCCATGCGAGCCGGCGTGCCGCCGCGGACGCGTCGAGGAGACCCCGGTCGCGATCTGCCGCCTCAAGCGCGTCGCCGCCGACTTCAAGGACGACATCACGCAACGCCTGCCGCGGCCCTCGGCCAAGAACGGCAAGCGCGTTGCATTCGTCGGCGGCGGTCCCGCTTCGCTGACAGTGGCCCGCGATCTCGCGCCGCTCGGCTATCACTGCACCGTGTTCGACGCCGATCCGCAAGCCGGCGGCATGATGCGCTCGCAGATCCCGAAATTCCGCCTGCCCGACTCGGTCATCGACGAGGAGACCGGCTACATCCTGAATCTCGGCGTCGACTTCAAGGGCGGCCACCGCATCGAGAGCATGAAGGCGCTGCTCGCGGAGAAGTACGACGCGATCTTCGTCGGCTCCGGAGCACCGCGCGGCCGCGAGCTCGACATTCCCGGACGCAAGGAAGCCGCCGCCAACGTCCATATCGGCATCGATTGGCTGTCCTCGGTCTCGTTCGGTCATACCGACAAGATCGGCAAGCGCGTCATCGTGCTCGGCGGCGGCAATACCGCGATGGATTGCTGCCGCACCGCGCGCCGCCTCGGCGGCGAAGAGGTGAAGGTCGTGGTGCGCTCCGGCTTCGAGGAAATGAAGGCCTCGCCCTGGGAGAAGGAAGACGCGCTGCACGAGGACATTCCGATCCTCAACTTCCTCGTGCCCACAGCCTTCGTCCATGACAACGGCAAGCTCACCGGCATCACCTTCCAGAAGGTGAAGGCCGAATACGACGCCAAGGGCCGGCGCAACCTCGTGCCCTCGGGCGAGCCGGACCAGACCATCGAATGCGACGACGTGCTGGTCGCGGTCGGCCAGGAGAACGCCTTCCCCTGGATCGAGCAGGACTGCGGCATCGAGTTCGACAAATGGCACATGCCCAAGGTCGATCCGCAAACCTTCGTCTCGACCAACCCGAAGGTGTTTTTCGGCGGCGACGCCGCGTTCGGGCCGAAGAATATCATCTGGGCGGTGGCGCAGGGCCATGACGCCGCGCTGTCGATCCACAAAATGCTCTCGGGCGAGGACGTCACCGAGCGTCCATTGCCCGAGGTGCACATCTCCTCGCAGAAGATGGGCATCCACGAATGGAGCTATGACAACGACATCTCCAACGACAAGCGCTACAAGGTGCCGCATCGCGACAAGGTGATCGCGCTAAAGGACATCCGCACCGAGGTCGAACTCGGCTACGACGTCAAGCTGGCGCTGGGCGAGGCCCATCGGTGCCTGAACTGCGACGTCCAGACCGTGTTCTCGACCTCGCTCTGCATCGAGTGCGATGCCTGCGTCGACATCTGTCCGATGGATTGCATCACCTTCACGGACAATGGCGAGGAAGGCGATCTCCGTCAGCGGCTGAAAGCGCCCTCGTTGCATCCGGACCAGGATCTCTATGTGTCCAGCGATCTCAAGACCGGGCGCGTGATGGTCAAGGACGAGGACGTCTGCCTGCATTGCGGGCTGTGCGCCGAGCGTTGTCCCACCGGCGCCTGGGACATGCAGAAATATTTGATCGAGATGACTCAAGCGGGTTCGACATGTCCGACAAAAAGCCGATCAGCAGCGTAAACGACTTCGTCGTCCGCTTCGCCAACGTCAACGGCTCGGGCTCGGCCAGCGCCAACGAGATGTTTGCACGCGCGATCCTGCGCCATGGCGTTCCGGTGAGCCCCCGTAACATCTTCCCCTCCAACATCCAGGGCCTGCCGACCTGGTACGAGGTGCGGGTGACGGAAGACGGCCATCTCGGCGCCCGCGGCGGCGTCGACATGATGGTCGCGATGAACCCGCAGACCTGGGACAAGGACGTCTCCGGCATCGAGCCCGGCGGCTATCTGTTCTACGATTCCACCAAGCCGATGCCGTCGACCAAATTCCGCGACGACATCACCGTGATCGGCGTCCCTCTGACCGCGATCACCAACTCGACCTACACCGATCCGCGCCAGCGCCAGCTGTTCAAGAACATCATCTACCTCGGCGCGCTTTCGGCGCTGCTCGACATGGACCCGAAACTGATCGAGCAGCTGATCGGCGAGCAGTACAAGGGCAAGGAGAAGCTGCTCTCGTCCAACGTCCACGCGCTGCATCTCGGCCGCGACTGGGCTCTGCAAAATCTGAAATGCCCGACCGGGCTGCGGGTGAAAAAGTCCGACAAGGTCGGCGACCGCATCTTCATCGAAGGCAACAGCGCCGCCGCGCTCGGCGCCGTCTATGGCGGTGCCACGGTGTGCGCCTGGTATCCGATCACGCCGTCCTCGTCGGTGGCGGAGGCCTTCACCGCGCACTGCAAGAAGTACCGGCACGACCCGGAAACCGGCAAGGCGAAATACGCGATCGTGCAGGGCGAGGACGAGCTGGCTTCGATCGGCATCGTGATCGGCGCCTCCTGGAACGGCGCGCGCGCCTTCACCGCGACCTCCGGCCCCGGCATCTCGTTGATGACCGAGTTCATCGGCCTGTCATACTTCGCCGAAATCCCGGCCGTGATCATGAACATCCAGCGCGCCGGTCCCTCGACCGGCATGCCGACCCGCACCCAGCAATGCGACATCATCGCCTGCGCCTATGCCTCGCATGGCGACACCAAGCATGTGCTGCTGTTTCCTGAGGATCCCGCCGAGGCGTTCGAGTTCGCGGCCGCGGCTTTCGATCTCGCCGAGCGGCTCCAGACCACCATCTTCCTGATGCTCGACCTCGACATCGGCATGAACCACCGGCTCTGCCGTCCGCTGAAATGGGACGATTCCAGGCAATATGACCGCGGCAAGGTGATGACCGCGGAGATGCTGGACGAAGGCCGCGACTTCGGCCGCTATCTCGACGTCGACGGCGACGGCATCCCGTACCGAACCTATCCCGGCACGCATCCGACCAAGGGCTCCTTTTTTACCCGCGGCACGTCGCGTGACCGCTATGCGCGTTACTCCGAAGAAGGCTCAGTCTACGCCGACAACATGCAGCGGCTCATGCGCAAGTTCGAGACCGCGCAGGATCTGGTGCCGCGGCCGCTCCAGGCCAATGCGGAACGGCCGACCAAATACGGCGTGATCTATTTCGGCTCGACCACGCCGGCGATGGACGAGGCGATCGGATTGTTGGAGGCACGAGGCCATCAGCTCGATCGCCTGCGCATCCGCGCCTTCCCGTTCCACTCCAGCGTGGCGAGCTTCCTCGCGGAGCACGATTTCGTCTACGTTGTCGAACAGAACCGCGACAGCCAGCTGCGCCAGCTCATCGTCAACGAAAACGGCATCGACCCGGTGCGGCTGGTGCCGATCGTGCACTACGACGGTTCGCCGATCACCGCCCGCTTCATCGCTAAAGCCATTGGCGACCACCAGGATCATCTCAAGGTGACCCCGCTCCGCAAGGCCGTGTCATGACCTACATTGCAAAGCCGAAATTCCACCATCCCGGGCTGAAGAAGAACGAGCTCGGCTACACCCATCGCGACTACGAGGGCAAGATCTCGACGCTGTGCGCCGGCTGCGGCCACGACTCGATCACGGCCTCGATCATCGAGGCCTGCTATGAGCTCTCGATCGAGCCGCACCGGGTCGCCAAGATCTCGGGCATCGGCTGCTCGTCGAAGACGCCGGACTATTTCCTCGGCAATTCGCACGGCTTCAACTCCGTGCACGGCCGCATGCCAAGCGTGCTGACCGGCGCCAATCTCGCCAATCGCGACCTGATCTATCTCGGCGTCTCCGGCGACGGCGATTCCGCCTCGATCGGCTTCGGCCAGTTCGCGCATTCGATCCGGCGCGGCGTCAACATGACCTATATCGTCGAGAACAACGGCGTCTACGGTCTGACCAAGGGCCAGTTCTCGGCGACCGCCGACCGCGGCTCGAAGTCCAAGAAGGGCGTCACCAACACCGACAACGCCATCGACCTCGTCGCCATCGCGCTGCAGTTGGGCGCGACTTTCGTCGCGCGCTCGTTCTCCGGCGACAAGACCCAGCTCGTGCCGCTGATCGCGGCAGCGATCCGCCACAAGGGCGCGTCGTTCATCGACGTCATCAGCCCCTGCATCGCCTTCAACAACCACGCCGGCTCCACCAAGAGCTTCGACTATGTCCGCGAGCACAATGACGCGGTGAACCGGCTCGACGTGCTGGTCGGCCGCGATCCGATTGCGGTGGATTACGCACCCGGCACGGTGCAAATGGTCGAGCAGCATGACGGCAGCAGGATCGCGCTGCGCAAGATCGACGCCGACTACGATCCGCACGACCGGCTCGGCGCCCAGACCTTCCTGCAAAAGCACGCCGCCAAGGGACAGATCGTCACCGGCCTGCTCTACGTCGATCCCGACGCGGAAGATCTGCACGAGCATCTCGACACGGTGGAGACGCCGCTCAACACGCTGGAAGCGGACACGCTCTGCCCGGGCTCGGCGGCGCTGGACAAGTTCAACGCCAGCCTGCGGTGACCGCCTACCGCGCCGTGGCGGGCTGCCTGACACGTATGGTGATCTTCTCCGACACGATCGGCGGCTCGAACGGATAGTGCCTGGCATCGCCCAGCACGAGTTGAAGCGTGTGCGTCCCGGGCGGAAGCTCGAGCAGCGTTTCGGTCTGCCCTGCCCCGAAATGCAGATGCGACTTGTCCTGCAGGATCGGCTCCTTGGGATCGATGGGGTCGTTGACGTCGATCAGCAAATGATGGTGACCGGCGTTCTGATACTCGTCGCCGGCATGGGTCACTCCCATGTTGCGCAAGCCGAACCGGACCCAGAATCCGCCGCGGACCTTCTGCCCGTCATGCGGGGTGATGAAATAGAGCTTTGCGTCCTTGGGAGCTGCCTTGCCTTGCGAAAAGGCTGCCCCCGGGAGCAATGCGAGCGCCGCTGCCAGCGCGACGCAACGAAGGATCTGCATCAAACCAACTCCTCCACTCAAGGACTGAGCGCCACGCGGAACCCGTGCGTGGGGTAACGAACATTGGTGTCGTAGCCATCGCGGTTGGACGGCCGCACATATCTCGAATCGTTCTTCCAGGAGCCCGAGCGCAGGACATGAGCGCTGCAGTCCCCGCTGCTCCATGCCGAGCCGTCGGTGGGCGCGCCCTGATAGGTCTTGTGCCAGCAGTCCTCGACCCATTGATCGACACCGCCGCCCATGTCGTGGAGCCCGAACGGATTCGGCCTGAAGCTACCGACCTTCGCCGGCTGCTCGGCGGCGAGATCACCGCAATCCTTGCAACCTGCCATGCCCGGCTGCAGCTTGTCGCCCCACCAATATTTGGTCTGCGTTCCGCCCCGCGCGGCATATTCCCATTCGGCTTCGCTCGGAAGCCGATAAGTCTTCTTCGTCGCCTGAGCGAGATAGGCCGCATATTGCTGCGCGTCGGTCCAGCTCACATTGCCGACCGGCGCATCGTCCTTGCCGATAGCCGTGAAGCCGCACGCCTTTGCAGCGGCGCACTCGTTCCATTCCTGCACGGTCACCGGATATTTGCCGATCGAGAACGGCTTGACCGTCACCTGATGGACAGGACGCTCGGTCGGGTCGTCATTGCTTCCCATCGCAAAGCTGCCCCCGCGAATGGCGACCATCTCGGGTTCGCGGGCGGGGGGTGCCGATTGACTTGTCGATTGACTTGTCGACTGACTTGGCGCGGGAGCGGGCGACGGAGATGACGAAGCCGAGGGGGGAGATGGCTGCGGCGTCTGAGGCGCCGCTTCGCGCGGCGAGGGCTGCGGGCTCGGTGATGCGGCAGGAGAAGCGTTAGGAGAAACGGTAGTGACGGCAGCCTGCTCGCCCACCCTGCCCGGTGCCTGAGCCAGCAGATACCACAGCACGCCGGCGGCCATCACCGACAGCGTGATCCCCAGCAGAAAGATCAGGGCATTCTCGCGCCGCCCCCGCGTCCTGCCGACCGCGTCTGCATCCGGCAGCACTTTATAGACGCGCACGGGATCGGTGATGTTCTTGACTTTGCGGTCCCCGAGCGACTCGTAGCCGCACACGACCTTGTGCTTGATCTGCTCGTAGATCGCGCCGGAGATAAAGACCTGGCCTGGCTCGGCGATGCCCTCGATGCGCGTCGCGATGTTGACACCATCGCCGTAGACGTCATCAGGCTCCACGATGACGTCACCGAGATTGACGCCAATCCGGTACTCGATCCGGGTCTCCTTCGCAAGCGAGGCGTTGCGGCCGATGAGATTCTGCTGGATGACGATGCTGCAGCGGACGGCCTCGACCGGGCTGTCGAAAATCGCGATGAAGCCATCGCCCGTCGTCTTCACCAGACTTCCGTGGTGCTCGACGATGCTGGGCTGGATGAGATCCCGCTCGATCCGTTTGACGCGGACGTGCGTGCCCTCCTCGTCGGCCTGCATCAGCCGGCTGTAGGAAGCGATGTCACCGACAATGATGGCCGCGAGACGACGAGGCATAGGGCCGTGCGAAGGCGGCTCGTCATTCCCGGATCTGAAGTTGCGAATTTCGCCCATTGCGGGGGACTCCACACACTCACGAAGGCAGACCCCAGCCTACGACTGCCAAAGGCGATCGTCTGTGAAGGCTATCACATCGATGAAATCGGGCAATCTCGGAGCGAACGGAGGGCGTCCAGTTCCGGTAGTCGAAGGCGCCACATCGAATGAACCTTCATGACCCCACCGATGACTAATGCCCGGCGTGGAACCTCATCCTCCCTCCGCCCAGCTAAGATCATGTCAGATGTGCGAACGTTGAACGCGTCGCACCTGGGCCGCGTCTACAGCGTACAGCTCAGCTGCTGCATTCGAGGCCATCATGAAGCTTTCTCTCGTTGCTGCCGTCTTGTTTGCCGCGCTTGGCGGCGCCGCTCACGCCGAGGAGGCCGACGATATCCGCGAAGCCAGCAAGGCCGAAGCCGAGACCTTCAACGCGCGCATGTATGCCGGCACACCCGGCAACAAGGCCTATGCCTGCTTCGTGCGGCGCTACGATGCCGAGCACCTGGCACGTCATCCGAAGCAGAAGGTCGCCGCGATGAAGCTGCTGATCTCGGCGGAGATGGACACCGAAGACAAGCAGCTCCACAACTCCTTCCGCCTCGGCTTCAGATATCGTCACCGTTCCGGCGATTTCGACTCCAGCGGCTCCTGTCATCACGCCGTGTTCACCAAGGACGGCACCGAAATCCGCCTCGGTTGCGGCGTCGACTGCGAGGGCGGCGGCATCGGCGTCGCGCTCTCGAAGGACGACAAATCGGCGATCGTGCGGCTCGCGCGGGTCAGGGTCTGGCAGAACAACAAGCCGGATGAGGATGCCGAACTGTCACTGGTCGCCGGGGCCGATGACGGGATTTTCCGCCTAGATCGAACGGACAACAAGGAATGCGCCTCGCTCGTGACCGACCGCAAGGAACTCGCCGCGCTCCGCCACAAATGATATGTGTCCGGCGCAATCGACGGAGATCGTCATGAACCGCCGGAACATGTTGTGCAGCGCCGTCTCGGGCCTGGGCGCGGCGCTTGGCGCCTCCAGCGCGAAGGCCGCGACGGACGCCGGCACGGGCAACAAGCTGAAGGTGGTGTATCATTTGAGCGATGCCGAGAAGGTCAACTTCGTGCTCGGCAACATCCAGAACCACATCGAGGGCGTCGGCGGCCCGGACCATGTGACGATCGCGCTGGTGATCCACGGGCCGGCGCTGAAGGCGTTTCATTCGGCGCAGGCCAATCCTGACATCAGCAAGCGCGTCGGCGATTTCTCCAAGGACGGCGTCGAGCTCGCCGCCTGCGGCAACACGATGAAGGCGCAAAACGTCACGCTCGCGGATCTCCTGCCGGGCTTCGTCAGCGCGGAGAAGGGCGGTGTGGTCCGTTTGGCCGAGCTCCAGTCGCAGGGCTATCTCTATCTGCGGCCGTAGGGGCGCGGGAGGCGCCGCTACATCGTCCGTCATTGCGAGCGCAGCGAAGCAATCCAGTCCCTCCACGGAGGCAGACTGGATTGCTTCGTCGCAAGGGCTCCTCGCAATGACGGCGGAGCGGGTTGCGCGAGCGAGTACCACACGCTCGCAACGCGCTTGACACATCCATAACTCCACGGTTATGAATATATCCATAACTTACAGGTTATGGATTGCATGCCCGCCGCCGCTCACGATCTTCTGTTCAGGACGCTCGCCGACCCCACCCGTCGGGCGATCTTCGAGCGATTGTGCCGCGAGGGCGAACAGACGGTCGGGGCTCTGACGGCACTGTCGGGTGTGTCTCAGCCCGCGGTCTCAAAACATCTCGGCGCGTTGAAGCAGGCTGGCCTCGTGCGCGACCGGCATCAAGGGCGGCAGACGCATTACAGCGCCCAGCCCGGCGCGCTCAATCCGCTGATCGACTGGACCAGCCAGATGGCCGGATTCTGGCAAAGCCGGCTCGACGCGCTCGACGATCTCCTGAAGAGGATGGACCAATGAACGAATCCGCGACCGAAACCCGTTCCGTCGTCATCGAGCGCGAATTTGCCTTTCCGGCAGAGCGGATCTGGCGCGCGCTGACGCAGCCGCATCTGATCGAGGAATGGCTGATGAAGAACGATTTCAAGCCGACCGTGGGCCACCGCTTCAACCTTCACGGCGAGTGGGGCGGCGTACTGGACTGCGAGGTCCTCACCATCGAGCCGCAGAAGACGCTCGCCTACACCTGGAATTTCTCGCACGACGACGCAGCTTTCGACCTCAAGAGCGTCGTGACCTTCACGCTGACTCCGACGGGCGCCGGCACGCATCTGCGTGTCGAGCAAGCGGGCTTCAGCCCGACGCAGAAGCAGGCTTTCGGCGGCGCGCACGCCGGCTGGAAGCAGTTTCTCGCCAAGCTGGACGAACTGCTGGCAAGGGCAGACTAGCGGCCGCCGGCCTTCATTCGATCATCTCAAGAGGAGGTTTCATTGACCGGAAACATGTGGGTTCGGCAGATCCATCGCTGGCTGTCGATCGCTTTCACGCTTGCCGTCATCGCCAACATCGTCGCCCTGACGCTGCAAGTCCAGGCGACGTGGATCGGCTTGCTCGCCTTCGTCCCATTGATCCCGTTGCTTGCGACCGGGCTCTACATGGTCGCGCTGCCATATCTCGGCCGCGGCCGCGGCGCCCGACAAGAGGCGTGAACATGAAGAAGGCTGTGACCGCGAAAACCAGCAGCGCGACGAAGACGGATGGCGCTTCGCCATCCAGGATGATCGACGGCAGGATCAAGGAGCTCGGTGACTGGCGCGGCGACATGCTCGGGCGAATCCGCGGCCTCATCAAAGAGGCCGACCCTGATGTCGTCGAGGAATGGAAATGGCGCGGCGTTCCGGTGTGGGAGCACGACGGCATCATCTGTACCGGCGAGACCTACAAGGCCGTGGTGAAGATGACCTTTGCCAAGGGCGCGGCGCTGGACGATCCGGCGGGCCTGTTCAATTCCAGCCTCGACGGCAACGTGCGGCGCGCGATCGATATTCGCGAAGGTGAGAAGATCAACGAGAAGGCGTTGAAGGCGCTGATCCGCGCAGCGGTGGAGCTGAACGCGTCCAAAGCCAAGAAGAAGCCGGAGAAGAAGCGATCGACTTAGAGCACTTGAGTCGAGATGAATTCTCGGCGGCGGCCAGAGCAGGCGCCTCGTCCTTCGAGACGACCGCTCCGCGGTCTCCTCAGGATGAGGCTAGGCAGCGTCCCTATCTGTCGAAATTGCAGCCGCAGACTCCGTCCTCATCCTGAGGGCCCGCCAAAGGCGGGCGTCTCGAAGGATGGACAGCGGGCGAGCTGTCCGCCACATCGAAGCTCCAGGCGTGACGTCAGCGTCAGGCCACCGCCGAGATCGGGCGCGGGCTCACGACGTATTCGCGCAGCACCTTGTCGTTGGCGTCGACCTCGATCAGTGCGACGTCGTAGGTCCAGAGATCGGCCAGATGCTGGAGCACGCGCTTGGCGTCGGTCTCGTTGAGCTGCGCGCCCTTGATGACATGGTGATGCAGGATCAGCCGCCGGTCCCCGGAGAGATCGACGTCGACCACCTCGATATTCGCGTCGATGTAGCCGACATCGTGCTGCCGTGCCAACTCGCGCCGGACGCGGCGGAAGCCGCGCTCGTCGTGAATGGCGTCGACCCGGATGCCGGCGCGTTCCTCGGGATCATCGTGCAAGTGGAACATGCGGAGGTGCCGCATCAGCTTCGGACTCAGGAACTGGGCGATAAAACTCTCGTCGCGGTAGTTGGCCCAGACGTCGCGCAGCACGCCCATCACGTCGTTCTTGCCGGCGATGTCCGGGAACCACTCGCGGTCCTCGTCTTCCGGCCGGGTGACGATGCGCTCGATGTCCTGCATCATGGCGAAGCCGAGCGCATAGGGATTAAAGCCGGAAAAGCGCTGGTCGTCGAATTCGGGCTGGAACACGACGTTGGTGTGCGACTGCAGGAATTCGAGGAAATTGCCGTCGCTGATGCGGCCCTGCTGATGCAGCTTGGTCATGATGCGATAGTGGACGTAGGTCGCCGTCCCCTCGTTCATCACCTTGGTCTGGCTCTGCGGATAGAAATATTGCGCGATGTGGCGGACGATGCGCAACAGCTCGCGCTGCCAGGGCGCCAGCCGCGGCGCGCTCTTCTCCAGGAAATACAGCAGGTTTTCTTGCGGCAGGCCGAGCAGCTTGCGGCGGCGTTCGATGCTGAGCGCGGACCGGGTCTTGCTCTTTCCCGCCGGCACGGTGCGCCAGAGGTCGTTGAAGACCTCCTCCTCGTGCTGGCGGCGGCGCCCTGCCCGCTTCTCTTCGGCGCGGAGGTCGAGCTTCTTCTTGCCGGGATAGCGATCGATCCCGTGCGACATCAGCGCATGCGCGGCATCGAGGGTGCGCTCGACCTCGACCCGGCCGTAGCGATCCTCGCATTGCATGACGTAGTTCTTGGCGAAATCCAGATAATCCAGGATGCCGTCGGCGTCGGTCCACTGCTTGAACAGATAGTTGTTCTTGAAGAAATGATTGTGCCCGAAGGCGGCGTGCGCGATCACCAGGGTCTGCATCGTCGCCGTGTTCTCCTCCATCAGGTAGGAGATGCAGGGCGAGGAGTTGATCACGATCTCATAGGCAAGACCCATGAGGCCCTTGCGGTATGAGGCCTCGTGATACGCGAAGTGTTTTCCGAACGACCAGTGCTTGTAGAACAGCGGCATGCCGACGGACGAATAGGCGTCCAGCATCTGCTCGGCGGTGATCACCTCGATCTGGTTCGGATAGACGTCGAGCCCGAGATCTTTCGTCGCCACCTCCTCGCAGGCATCCGTGATGCGCTGCAAGGTGTGAAAATCCCAATCGGCGCCTTCGAACAAGCGTTCCGTCATGGAGCGGCTTTCTCCTGGGCAGTGTCGCGGCGCTGAAACAGATCGTGGAACACCGGAAAAATCTCGCTGCGCTCGCTGACCTTGCGCATCGAGAGCGGTGCGCCGCTGTTGCGCAGGCGCTCGTAGAGGGTCCAGAGCGAGGAGTCGGACAGATCGAAGGCGCTGCCGCCGGACTCGCCGACCTCGAGATATGCGAAGAACTGGCAGACCGGCAGGATCTTGTCGGTGAGCAGCATGCCCGCGAGCTCGCCGTCGGAATAGGAATTGTCGCCGTCGGATGCCTGCGCAGCGTAGATATTCCAGTCCGACGGGCTGAAGCGTTCGCGCACGATCTCGTGCATCGCCTGCAGGGCGCTGGAGACCAGCGTGCCGCCGGAAGCCGGGCCATAGAAGAAGGTCTGCTCGTCCACCTCCTCGGCGCGATCGGTATGGCGGATGAAGACGATGTCGACATGCTTGTAGCGGCGCTTCAGGAATACGTAGAGCAGCATGTAGAAGCGCTTGGCGAGATCCTTCATGTGCTCGGACATCGAGCCCGACACGTCCATCAGGCAGAACATCACGGCCTGGGCAACGGGCTTGGGCACCGTCTCGAAGCGCCGGTAGCGGATGTCGAGCGGATCGATGAAGGGAATACGCTTGGACTTCGCCTTCAATTTCTCGAGCTGGGCCATCAGCACCAGACGCTCGTCCTCATCCGCGCATGCGGCGATGGCGGATTCCAGCTCCTCGATCTCCTCCTTGCTGGGACGCTTGAGCGCGATACGGCGCGCCATTGCGCGCCGAACCGTCCGGCTCACCGAGATGTTGGATGGCGAGCCCGACGTGGTGTAGCCGGCGCGCTGGATGCCCTCGCTCTCGGTCTGCGCGATCTTGCGCTTGGCGAGATCGGGAAGTTCGAGATCGTCAAGGAAGAGATCGACGAATTCGTCGCGGCTCAGCACGAAGCGGAAGGCGTCCTCGCTGTCGCCTTCGCCCGGACCGGAATCCTTGGCGCTGCCCTGGCCGGAGCGCTGGAGATAGTCGCCCTCGATGAACTTCTTGTTCCCGGGCAGCACCATGTCCCGCGTTCCGCCGTCGCGGCGGAACCGCGGCTCGTGCATGCCGTCGAGCGGAATGGTGACCTCGCCACCCTCCAGGACGTCCTTGATGTCGCGTTCCTGCGAGGTCTTCTTGACGGCGCCCTGCACCAGGGATTTGGCCCGACGCAAGAACCGCTGCCGGTTCTCGAGACTCTTGCCGCCTGGGTTCAGGCGCCTGTCAATAATGTGAATCGGCACTTTTCCATCCGCCTCAACCGGCCTGCTTCACGCGCATGTACCATTCGACGAGCCGGCGAACCTGACGCTCGGTGTAGCCGCGCTCCACCATGCGTGCGACGAACTCGCCGTGCTTCTTCTCCGTCTCGCCGTCCTTCTTCGACCCGAAGGAGATGACCGGAAGCAGGTCCTCGACCTGGGAGAATATCCGCTTTTCGATCACATCGCGAATCTTCTCGTAGGAGATCCAGGTCGGATTCTTGCCGCCGTTCTGGGCGCGCGACCGTAACGAGAATTTGACCACCTCGTTGCGGAAATCCTTGGGGTTGGCGATGCCCGCCGGCTTCTCGATCTTGGTCAATTCCTGGTTCAAGAGTTCGCGATCAAGCAGCTGGCCGGTGTCGGCGTCCTTGAAATCCTGGTCCTCGATCCAGGCATCGGCGTAGTCGACGTAGCGGTCGAACAGGTTCTGGCCGTAATCCGAGTAGGATTCGAGATAAGCCTTCTGGATCTCGTTGCCGATGAACTCGGCATAACGCGGTGCAAGGTCGGCCTTGATGAATTCGAGGTAGCGCTTCTCGACTTCCTCGGGCAGCTGCTCGCGCTTGATCGATTGCTCCAGCGCGTACATCAGATGAACGGCGTCGGCGGCGACTTCCTGCGGATCGTGGTTGAAGGTCGCAGCCAGGATCTTGAAGGCAAAGCGGGTGGACACACCGTCCATGCCCTCGTCGACGCCGGCGGCATCGCGATACTCCTGGACGCTGCGCGCCTTCGGATCGGTCTCCTTCAGGCTCTCGCCGTCGTAGACCCTCATCTTGGCGTAGGTCGTGGAATTTTCGTGCTTGCGCAGGCGCGACATCACCGAGAACCGCGCCAGCGTTTCCAGCGTCGCGGGCGCGCAAGGCGCGGCCGCGAGCTCGGATCCCTGGATCAGCTTCTCGTAGATCTTCTGCTCCTCCGTGATCCGCAGGCAGTACGGCACCTTGATCACGCAGATACGGTCGATGAAGGCCTCGTTGTTCTTGTTGGCCTTGAAGCTCGACCACTCCGCTTCGTTGGAGTGCGCGAGGATGACGCCGGTGAACGGGATCGCGCCGATGTTCTCGGTGCCGATGTAGTTGCCTTCCTGCGTCGCGGTGAGCAGCGGGTGCAGCATCTTGATCGGCGCCTTGAACATCTCGACGAACTCGAGCACGCCCTGGTTGGCGCGGTTGAGGCCGCCGGAATAGCTGTAGGCGTCGGGATCGTTCTGCGCGTAGGTTTCGAGCTTGCGGATGTCGACCTTGCCGACCAGCGAGGAGATGTCCTGGTTGTTCTCGTCACCCGGCTCGGTCTTGGCGATCCCGATCTGGCGCAGCCGCGACGGCTGGATTTTTGCGACCCGAAACTGGGAAATGTCGCCGCCGAAGGCTTCCAGCCGCTTGTAGCACCACGGGCTCATCAGGCCGGTGAGACGGCGGCGCGGAATGCCGTATTTCTCTTCCAGCATCGGTCCGAGCTGATCCGGATCGAACAGGCTGAGCGGGCTTTCGAACACGGGCGAGAGCTCGTCGCCGGCCTTGAGCACGTAGATCGGGTGCACTTCCATCAGCGACTTGAGCCGCTCGGCGAGCGAGGATTTGCCGCCGCCGACCGGACCGAGCAGATACAGGATCTGCTTGCGCTCTTCGAGGCCCTGCGCCGCGTGACGGAAGAAACCGACGATGCGCTCGATGGTTTCTTCCATGCCGTAGAAGCCGGCGAAGGCCGGATAGGTGCGGATCGTGCGGTTCAAAAAAATACGGCCAAGGCGTGGGTCCTTGGCCGTGTCAATCGTCTGGGGCTCACCGATCGCTGCTAGCAGTCGTTCGGCCGCGTTCGCATATTTCATGGGATCGCTTCGACACGATTCCAGATATTCCGCCATCGACATGTCGTGTTGGCTTCTCGCCTCGAACGACTTAGCGAAAGCGTTGAATAGAGAATCGTTGTACATGATCCCTCTCCGCGTGAGTTCCGCTACACAATTGAACGAAAGCAGCGACCGGACCGTTCCTTAGCGCCACTCTCGAATCAGCGTGAGCACATGACGATCATTCGACACCCGGGCGCCTTCTCGGCGCAACGCACAACGTAGGCACAGGGTGAGTTACGAACAGGCACCTGCCTGATATTTGAGCGAATCTTTGTCTATATTGGCTCATTTCCAGAAAATGTCACTCGCTCGCAACATCCGGGCATTACCGGGGATGCGTTCATCCGGCGCCGCATCATAGCCGTCTGCGAACGGCGATCTTATGACGCTTGTACGGCGAAGCCTTGGGTGCCGCGTTCATCTTCCTGCTGCAATGCGGTGCGCGGACCGCCGGCGGCCTGACAGTCGCGGCAAGCGCGCAGCAGTGTATCAAAATCGGTCGCCAGGCCGTCCGACCGGATGACGATGCGATCGTCCGTCACACCGCGGGCCAAGCCGCGGATGCTGCAGAGCTGCCTCTGCAAGGCCGGCGTCGGCGTCAGCACGATCACCTTGCGCCCGCGGCGTTCTTCAGCCGAAATCTCCGCGATCGAGTCCCACAGCAGAAATTCATTGCCGATGCGGAGGTCGCGAATGCCGTAGGTGGTGACGATCACCACCGATCCCCGCTCGGCGGGGAGCATCCAGATCAGCCGACCGGTCATCACGGCGAACGCCACCACGCCGGCATAGCCGACCATCGTGCCGTAGTCGCCAAGAGCGTTCCACCAGCCCAAGGCGAGCGTTGCGCTGAGCAGCGTCATGGCGAAGCCCGCTACGACCAGCAGCCGCAGTCGGGTCGTACATGGACCGATTTCGAGATCGTGGGACGCATCGACGCATCCGGTCGACGTGACCGATTTGAGTCTGTCCGTGACAGCGAGCGCCGGACGGTCATGATGTGCTTGCATGCCTTCCCCCAGCATGGCCATTCGCGACCGAGCCACAATGCATCAGGCGGACCGGAATCCGCTGATGAGTACTCCGCGCAGCCACGAGCGGCGAGGCGAGGCAGCTGGCGTTACACAAGGAGGCCCGGCCGATTCCTCACGGCCAATGACCTTTTACGCAACTTGGCTCCCTCTACGCGGATCGCCATGACCGCGACGGAGTTACACTGGAGGATATGACGCTCATACCCTTGATTGGTTCCCTCAAGGAAGCATGTAAGCTAGAGGATAGCGCGTCAGGACCGGCGCGGAAACCCCTCGCCCGCAGGCTTGGAGATAAATTAGCATCATGAATCCCGTCAAAGAACTGGAAAAGCACGGACAAGCCGTCTGGCTGGACTTCCTGGCCCGTGGCTTCATCGCCAAGGGCGACCTGAAGCGGCTGATCGACACCGACGGCGTCAAGGGCGTCACCTCCAACCCCTCGATCTTCGAGAAAGCGATCGGCAGCTCGGACGAGTACGACGCGCCGATCGGCAAGGCGTTGAAGCGCGGCGATCGGTCGGTCGCCGACCTGTTCGAGGCCGTCGCGGTCGAGGACATCCAGAACGCCGCCGACGTGCTGCGCCCGGTCTACGACCGCCTCAAGGGCGGCGACGGCTATGTCAGCCTGGAAGTCTCGCCTTATCTGGCGATGGACACCGCCGGCACGGTCACCGAGGCGCGGCGGCTCTGGAAGGACGTCAACCGCAAGAACCTGATGGTGAAGGTGCCGGCCACGCCGGAGGGCCTGCCGGCGATCGAGACCCTGATCGGCGACGGCATCAGCATCAACATCACGCTGTTGTTCTCCAGGGACGTCTATCTGCAAGTCGCCGAGGCCTATCTCGCCGGTCTGGAGAAATACGTCGCAGGTGGCGGCGACCCCTCGCACGTGGCGAGCGTGGCGAGCTTTTTCGTCAGCCGCATCGACTCGGTGGTCGACAAGCAGCTCGACGAGAAAATCGCCCGCGCCAACGATCCGAGCGAAAAGGAACGGCTCGCCGCGCTGAAGGGCAAGGTCGCGATCGCCAATGCGAAGGTCGCCTACCAGGATTACAAGCGCCTGTTCTCGGGTCCCCGCTGGGACAAGCTCGCGGCCAAGGGCGCCAAACCGCAGCGCATGCTGTGGGCCTCGACCGGCACCAAGAACAAGGATTACAGCGACGTTCTCTATGTCGAGGAATTGATCGGTCCCGACACCATCAACACCGTGCCGCCGGCGACGCTGGATGCGTTCCGCGACCACGGCACGCCGCGCGACAGCCTGGAAGAGAATGTCGACGACGCCAGGCGCGTGCTGGAAGAACTGGAACGCTCCGGCGTCTCGCTCGACGCCATCACCGAGGAGCTCGTCAAGGACGGCGTCAAGCAGTTTGCCGACGCCGCCGACAAGCTCTATGGCGCGGTCGCGCACAAGCGCGCCACCGTGCTCGGGCCCGCGATCGACCGCCAGCTGCTCTCGCTCGGCGACGGTCTCGGCAAGGCCGTGGCCAAAAGCACCGAGGAATGGCGCGCGTCGGCCAAGATCCGCCGGCTGTGGCAGCGCGACAAATCGGTCTGGACCGGCACCGACGAGGACAAATGGCTCGGCTGGCTCGACAGCGCCGCCAAGGCCGACGTGGCCGACTATGAGGACTATGCCAGTCGCGTGAAGGGCCAGAAATTCTCCGACGCCGTCGTGCTCGGCATGGGCGGATCAAGCCTCGGGCCGGAGGTGCTGGCCGAGACCTTCGGCAAGAAGCCCGGGTTCCCGAAGCTGCACGTGCTGGATTCCACCGATCCGGCCCAGGTGCGGGCGATGGAGGCCAGGATCGACATCGCCAACACCGTGTTCATCGTCTCCAGCAAGTCTGGCGGCACTACCGAACCGAATGCGATGAAGGATTATTTCCACGAGCGCGTCGCGCAGGCGGTCGGGTCGAAGGTCAAGACCGGCCATCGCTTCATTGCGGTCACCGATCCCGGATCGTCGCTGGAGAAGGCGGCGAAGACGCTGAACTATGCGCGCATCTTCCACGGCGAGCCCTCCATCGGCGGGCGCTATTCGGTGCTCTCGCCGTTCGGCCTGGTGCCGGCGGCAACCGCGGGCGTCGATATCAAGACCTTCATCAAGCACGCGCTTGCGATGGCCCGCTCCTGCGGACCGGACGTGCCGCCAAGTGAGAACCCCGGCGTGCAGCTCGGCCTTGCCATGGGCCATGCAGCGCTCGAAGGCCGCGACAAGGTGACGATCCTGTCGTCGAAGAAGATTGCCGATTTCGGCGCCTGGGCCGAGCAGCTCATCGCGGAATCGACCGGCAAGGACGGCAAGGGCCTGATCCCGATCGACGGCGAGCCGCTGGGCGAGCCCGGGGTCTACGGCAATGACCGGCTCTTCATCGACATTCGTATCGAGGGCGAAGCGGACGCCGCCCATGACTCCCAGCTTGCCGCGATCGAAGCGGCCGGCCATCCCGTCGTGCGCATCGTGATGAAGTCGATCGACCATCTCGGCCAGGAGTTCTTCCGCTTCGAGATGGCAACGGCGGTGGCGGGCAGCATCCTCGGCATCAACCCGTTCGACCAGCCGGACGTGGAAGCGGCCAAGATCAAGACCCGGGAGCTCACCGCCTCGTTCGAAAAGACCGGCGCGCTGCCGGCCGAACGGCCGGTGGTCAGCACCACCGAGGCCGATCTCTACACCGACGAGACCAATGCCGCGGCCCTGCGCGCCGCCGGCGCCAACGGCGACCTCACCTCTTGGCTGAAGGCGCATCTGTCGCGCTCCAACCATGGCGATTATGTCGCCCTGCTCGGCTACATCGCGCGCGACAAGGCGACGATCGACGCGCTCCAGGCCATGCGGCTCGAAGTGCGCGAGAAGCGACATGTCGCGACCTGCGCCGAGTTCGGACCGCGTTTCCTGCACTCGACAGGACAGGCCTACAAGGGCGGCCCCGACAGCGGCGTGTTCCTCCAGATCACCGCCGACGATGCCAGGGACCTGCCGGTGCCCGGCCAGAAGGCCAGCTTCGGCGTGATCAAGGCGGCGCAGGCACGGGGCGACTTCGACGTGCTCACCGAGCGCGGCCGGCGCGCGCTGCGGGTCCACCTGAAGGGCGGGCTCAAGAAAGGTCTCGCGGCGCTCAATGCGGCGCTGAACGACGCACTGAACTAAGGGAATTTCTCAAATGCAACTCGGCATGATCGGCCTCGGCCGGATGGGCGGCAACATCGTTCGCCGCCTGATGCGCCAGGGACATTCGACCGTGGTCTACGACAAGGACGCCAAGGCCGTTGCCGGCCTTGCCGCCGACGGCGCGGTAGGCTCGGCGACGCTCGAGGAATTCATCTCCAAGCTCGAACGGCCGCGCACCGCCTGGGTGATGCTGCCTGCTGGCCGCATTACCGAGCAAACGATCGAGACGATCGCGGGTGCGATGCAGGAAGGCGACGTCATCATCGACGGCGGCAACACGTTCTGGCAGGACGACGTCCGCCGCGGCAAGGCGCTGAAGCAGCGCGGCATCCACTATGTCGATGTCGGCACCTCCGGCGGCGTCTGGGGCCTCGACCGTGGCTATTGCATGATGATCGGCGGCGAGAAACAGGTGGTCGATCGGCTCGATCCGATCTTCGCCGCGCTCGCGCCCGGCGCCGGCGACATTCCACGCACCGAGGGACGTGAGGGGCGCGATCCCCGCATCGAGCAGGGCTACATCCATGCCGGCCCCGTCGGCGCCGGTCATTTCGTCAAGATGATCCACAACGGCATCGAGTACGGCTTGATGCAGGCCTATGCCGAAGGGTTTGACATCCTCAAGAACGCCAACATCGAGGCCTTGCCGACGGATCATCGTTACGATTTCGATCTCGCCGATATTGCCGAAGTGTGGCGGCGCGGCAGCGTGATCCCGTCCTGGCTGCTCGACCTTACGTCGACCGCGCTCGCCGACAGCCCGACACTGACGGAGTATTCCGGTTTCGTCGAGGATTCCGGCGAAGGACGCTGGACCGTGAACGCCGCAATCGACGAGGCCGTGCCGGCCGAAGTCCTGACAGCGGCGCTGTTCGCACGGTTCCGTTCCCGCAAGGAACACACCTTTGCCGAGAAAATTCTCTCAGCGATGCGAGCCGGCTTCGGCGGCCACAAGGAACCGAAGCAGCCGGCTGCTTCGAAGCCGAAATAGCAATGAGCAGAGCGAAGGCCAATCGTTCGTGACAAAAGACCCGCAAGCCAAGCGCAAGCCGGAAAATTGCGCCTTCGTCATCTTTGGTGTCACCGGCGACCTCACCCATCGGCTGGTGATGCCATCGCTCTACAATCTGGCGGCCGAGCATCTGTTACCGGAAAAGTTCTGCGTGGTCGGCGTCGCCCGCCGGGGCCAGTCGGACGACGAGCTGCGCGACAGCCTGTTAAAGGGCTTGCGCCAGTTCGCGACCCGGCCGGTGGACGACGACATTGCCAAGAAGCTGCTGGAATGCGTGACCTTCGTCGAAGCCGACGCAAAGGATCCGCCATCCTTTGATCGCCTGCGCGAGCATCTGGATTCCCTGGAATGCGCGCAGGACACCGGCGGCAACCGGCTGTTCTACCTCGCCACCCCGCCGGCTGCGTTCGCGCCGACCGCGCGCGAGCTCGGCCGCACCGGCATGATGAAGGAGAACGGCGCGTGGCGGCGACTGGTGATCGAAAAGCCGTTCGGCACCGACCTCGCCTCGGCGCGCGCGCTGAATGGCGAACTGCTGAAGATCATGGACGAGCACCAGATCTACCGGATCGATCACTATCTCGGCAAGGAGACGGTGCAGAACATCCTGGTGCTGCGCTTTGCCAACGGCATGTTCGAGCCGATCTGGAATCGCAACCATATCGACCACATCCAGATCACGGTGGAGGAGAAACTCGGCGTCGGCCATCGCGGCGGCTTCTACGATGCCACCGGCGCGTTGCGCGACATGGTGCCGAACCATTTGTTCCAGCTGATGTCGCTGGTCGCGATGGAGCCGCCGGCGCGTTTCGACGCCCATTCCGTGCGCTCCGAGAAGGCCGAGATTCTGACCTCGATTCAGCGCCCGAGCGAAGAGGAAGCGCTGAAGAGCTCGGTGCGCGCCCAATATCTGTCGGGGCGCATCGGCGACGATGAGATCCCGGACTATCGCAAGACCGAGGACGTCAAACCCGGCAGCACCACCGAGACCTATGTCGCGCTGAAACTGATGATCGACAATTGGCGCTGGGCCGGCGTGCCGTTCTATTTGCGCACGGGCAAGGCGCTCGGCCACAAGCGCACCGAGGTCGCGATCAAGTTCAAGCAGGCGCCGCTGTCGATGTTCTCAGGCACCGCTGTCGATCGCCTCTCCCAGAACTTCCTCACGATCGGCATCGCACCGACGGAGACGATCGAGCTCCAGTTCAACGCCAAGATCCCTGGGCCGAGCGTCACCATCGACGGCGTCGAGATGAAGTTTCGCTATGGCGACTATTTCCGGGCCGATCCCTCGACCGGCTACGAGACGCTGATCTACGACTGCATGATCGGCGACAACATCCTGTTCCAGCGCGCCGACGGCATCGAAGCCGGATGGGAGGCGGTGCAGCCGTTCCTGGACGCTTGGAAGAACGCGGGCAGCAACGGCATCGAGACCTATCGAGCCGGCAGCGACGGCCCCGCCTGTGCCGATGAATTGCTCCGCCGCGACGGCCGAAGCTGGCGCAAGTTCTCGTGACGGCGACGGCGGGACAGCCGAAGCTGATCGTCGAGGCCGACGCCGAGGCTCTGGCGCGGGCTGCGGCCGAACGGGTGATGGCGCGAATCGCGGCCAATCCCGGGCGGATCGCGATCTGCCTGACCGGCGGCTCCAGCCCGAGGAGGCTCTACCAGCTGCTGGGCAGCGAGGCCTGGCGCGAAAAAATCCCGTGGGAGCGCATGCACTGGTTCATCGGTGACGAGCGCTTCGTGCCCGAAAGCGATCCCCTCAACAACATGGCGGTCGCGCGCGCGACCTTTCTCGATCGCAACGCGCCCTCCGGCCATGTTCACCCGATCCCGACGACGGCCGACGACCCGGATCAGGGCGCCGAGGCCTATGCGCGCGAGCTGCAGTCTTTCTACGGCGCGGAAAGCCTCGATCCGGCACGGCCGCTGTTCGACATGGTTTTGATGGGCGCGGGCCCGGACGGCCACACGGCTTCGCTCTTCCCGGGCTACCCCGCGATCGAGGAGACGAGACGCTGGGTGGTCGGCGTCCCCAAGGCCAATGTTGCCCCCTTCGTGCCGCGGGTCTCGCTCACCCTGCCCGCGCTGGCGTCCTGCCGCGAAATGCTGTTCGAGATAGCGGGGCACGACAAGCAGCCGATCTTGACGCGCCTGCTCAATGGCGAGACTCTTCCGGCTGTACGCGCGCGCTCGAATGGCGAGACCGTCTGGCTGGTCGACCAGGCCGCGCTTCCGGAGGGAATTCGTGGCGGGCGTTGAAGCACCTTGTGCATTGATCGTGATGGGCGTGTCGGGCTCGGGCAAGAGCACGGTTGCAAAAGCGCTCGGCGAGCGCCTCGGCTGGCGTTTCGAAGACGGCGACAGCTTTCATCCCGCCAGCAATGTCGAGAAGATGCGGGCCGGCCATCCCCTCACCGACGAGGATCGCTGGCCCTGGCTCAACGCCATCGCCGACGAGATCGCTCGGGTCTGTGACAAAGGCGAGCACGTCATCATCGCCTGCTCGGCGCTGAAGCATACTTATCGGGACGTGCTCCTGCGCGGACGCGACGACGTCCGCTTCGTCTTCCTGAGGGGCACGAAGGAGCTGATCGCCGCTCGCCTCGCGCAACGCAAGGGGCACTTCATGCCGCCCGGCCTGCTGACGAGCCAGTTCAACACGCTGGAGCCGCCGGAGGCCGACGAGCACGTGATCACCGTCTCGATCGATGAGTCCGTGGAAGCGATCGTGGACGGCGCGGTGCGGCAGTTGAAACTGGGCGGCGCGAAACGCTGAGGCCAAACACCCAAGAAACACCCAAGGGGCCGTCATGACAAAAATCTCGCTCGTCGTCTCCGACGTCGACGGCACGCTGCTGACAAAGGACAAGACGCTGACCGACCGCGCGAGATCCGCGGTACAGCGTCTGCACCGGGCCGGCATCGGCTTCACGATTACGTCGAGCCGCCCCGCGATCGGCATGCGCTTCCTGATCGAGCCGCTGGCGCTCTGGCTGCCGGTCGGCCCGTTCAATGGCTCCTCGATCGTCGACCCCGAGATGAATCCGGTCGAACAGCATTTGATTCCGCCAGGCGCGGCCGAACGTAGCTTGCAAATCCTCCGCGAGTTCGGCGCCGACATCTGGCTGTTCACCGCCGACAAATGGCTGATCGACAAGCCTGATGGCCAATACGTGGCACATGAGCAGCACACGATCCGCTCCGATCCGACCATCGTCACGGACTTTTCCCCCTACCTTGCGAGCGCCTGCAAGATCGTCGGAGCCAGCGCCGATGCAGCTGGCCTCGAAGCTTGCGAGAAGGCGATGCAGAAGGCGCTCGGCAGCGAGGCGACCGCAGTGCGTTCGCAAACCTATTATCTCGACATCACCCCGCCCGGCTTTGACAAGGGCACCTTCGTGCAAGCCATGGCCAGGCGCCTCGGCATTGCAACGGACGCAGTCGCCACCATCGGCGACATGCAGAACGACCTCGCGATGTTCCGCGTCAGCGGCACCTCGATCGCGATGGGCAACGCGGCCGACAACGTCAAGGACCAGGCCACCCACGTCACCGCGTCCAACGAGCAGGACGGTTTTGCGGAGGCAATGGAGATGATCTTGAAGCGGAACGGGAGTGGTTGAGGCCCGACGGGACGAGACTCGACTGGCGCCGCAATGGAAGTGCGTTCCCTCCCCCCTTGTGGGGGAGGGTTAGGGAGAGGGGTAGCCCAGGAAAAGGTGCCGTTGTTGGTGAAGCACCAGGGGCGGGAGCGCTACCGATAAAATCCCCGTGTGACACCCCCTCCCTGCCCCTCCCCCACAAGGGGGGAGGGAACGGAGAGAGCGCCGCCAACCTCACTTCGACCGCTGCATCGCCGGCTTCTCGCTGCCCTGCCTTGCCGCCGACAGATTATGCGCCGTGTTGACCAGCGCGATATGCGTCAGCGCCTGCGGGAAATTGCCGGACTGACGCTTGGCGCCTGAATCATATTCCTCGGCCAGCAGCCCGACGTCATTCGCGATACCGACCACGCGATCGAACAAGATCTGCGCCTTGTCGAGATCGCCCGCCAGCATATGGGCATCGGCCAGCCAAAGGCTGCAGGCGAGGAAGGCACCCTCGATCGGCTGCTTCTCCTCTGACACTTCGCGCGGATCGTGCCGGAGCACAAAGCCGTCAGGCATCATGTGCTTTTCCATCGCCGCGATGGTGCCGCGAATGCGGGGATCCGACGCGTCGAGGAAGCCGACGGCCGGCAGCAGCAGCACGCTGGCATCGAGCAGCTTCGAGCCGTAGGACTCGACGAAGGCGTTTTCGCTCGCGTCAAAGCCCCTGTTGCAGACGTCGCGATGAATGGCGTCGCGCAAGGTACGCCAGTGCAGCAGCGGGGCCTTGAAACCGAAGGTCTCGGCGCTCTTGATGCCGCGGTCGAAGGCGACCCAGGTCATCACCTTGGAGAAGACGTAGTGCTTCGGCTGTCCGCGCCGCTCCCAGATGCCATGATCGGGCTGGTCCCAGACTTCGGCGAGATGCTTGAGCACGGCGCATTCCAGCGCCCAAGTCGTCTTGTCGTCGAGCTTGAGCTTGGCCATACGCGACTGGTGGAAGGCGTCGATCAGCTCGCCGTAAACGTCGAGCTGGAGCTGCGCATGCGCGGCATTGCCGACGCGCACCGGCTGCGCGCCCTCGTAGCCGTCGAGCCAGGTCGCCTCCCACTCCAACAGCCGCCGCTGGCCCCAGATGCCGTACATGATCTGCATGTTCGCCGGCGAGCCTGCAGCCGCACGCAACAGCCAATTGTGCCAGGCCGAGGCTTCCTCGGTGTAACCCGAGTTCATCAGCGCCAGCAGCGTGAAGGTGGCATCGCGCAGCCAGCAGAAGCGGTAGTCCCAATTCCTGGCGCCGCCGAGCTTCTCCGGCAACGAGGTGGTCGGCGCCGCGACGATGCCGCCGGTCGGACCGAACGTCAGCGCCTTGAGTGTGATCAGCGAGCGCACGATCAGGTCGCGATAGTCGCCATCGCGATTGCAGTGGCTGCACCAGCCCTGCCAGAATTTTTCCGTCTCCTGAAGCGCGAGCTCCGGGTCGATCGGCGGGGGCGGCTCGAGATGCGAGGGGCCGTAGGTCAACACGAACGGCACGGTCTCGCCGGCCTTCACCTCGAAATCGGAAACCGTGGTCAGATCCTCCCCGCGGGTCTTCGCCGGCGTCCGCAGCACGGTCATGTCCTGCCCGGCGACCGCCAGCAGGGAATGGTCGATCCGCCGCACCCACGGAATGTCGACGCCGAAGCCGAAGCGGATCACGAGCTCCATCCGCATCTTCACCGTGCCGCTGACGCCGCGGACCAGCCGCACGATATCCGAGGCCTTGCCGCGCGGCGGCATGAAGTCGATCAGCGCAACGGTGCCACTCTTCGTCTCGAAGCGCGTTTCGAGGATGAGGGTGTCGCCGAGATAGCGGCGCGACGTCGCGGTGACGTCCTCGCCCGGCGCGATCAGCCAGCGCCCGTTCTTGTGCGTGCCGAGGAGCGCGGCAAAGCAGGCGTCGGAATCGAAGGCCGGCCAGCACAGCCAGTCGATCGAGCCGTTGCGGCCGACCAGCGCCGCGGTCTCGCAGTCGCCGATCAGCGCATAGTCCTCGATTTTCTGAGACAATGTCGTGCGAGCCTCGAAAACGACGTCCAGTGACCCCGCCGATCAACGCCCGCCGGGCAACGAGCGTTCCCGCGTCGCGGCCTTCAAAGCCGCGAGATCGACCTTCGAGGCGATCTTGTCGAGCGTCACAGGCAGGCGCTGGCGCCAGTTCGGATGCTCGTCGATCGTGCCGGGAATGTTGGGCTGGTCGATCACGCCGAGCAGATCCTCCAGCGACACCGCAAGCAGCCGCGAGGGCGTGCGCGACAGGAAGGCGAGCACCGAATAGACATCATTGGCACGGATGCCGTTGGCACGCAGGATCTCGTCGAGCAGGCCGAGCGCATCCCAGCGGGCCTGATCGTTCTCGCCGGGATCGAGCCCGAGCGAGCGCTTCATCTTGAGATCGCTGAAGGAGCGCCAGCCGGCATAGGTCGACAAATCATGCGTGTTCAGCGTCACCAGCGCGTTGGGCCGGTAGTGATCGACGGGCCGGAAGTGACCGGCATCGTCGCGCTCGAACATCATGACGAGGTAGGACCAGATGCCGAAATCCTGCATGGTCTCGCGAAAGCCCTCGGGCACCGTGCCGAGGTCTTCGCCGATCACGATGCACTTATGGGCCGCGCTCTCGCGCGCCACGGTCGCCAGCAGCGCCTCGAACGGCATCTGCACATAGGCGCCGTTGTCGGGCTTGAAGCCGCGCGGCACCAGATACAGCCGCTTCAAGCCCAGCACGTGATCGAGACGGATGGCCCCGGAATGGCGCATCGAAGCCGCGAGCATGTCGGCGAACGGCACGAAGGACTGCGCCTCCAGGCCGCCGGCATTAAAGCCGGCAAGACCCCAATCCTGGCCGATGGTGTTGAGCACGTCCGGCGGCGCGCCAACGGCGAGATGGCGGGAGATCGCCCCCTGCTCGTTCCAGGCATCGAAGCCGTTCGACTGCACGCCGACGGCAACGTCGAGATAGAGTCCGACCCGCATGCCGAGCTGACTGGCCAGCTCCTTGGCCGCATGCAACTGGCTATCGGCCGTCCATTGCACGAATTCGACGAACTCGACCTCGTGCTTGTCCGGGCCATTGCGCAGCTCGGCGCATTTCGTCTCATCCGGCTTTTGCCATTCCATCGGCCATTCCCACCACGGCGCCGCGAAACGATGGCGTAGCACCTCGAAGCAGGCAAAACGGGACAACAGTGGCGCGCGAGCCGCGCGGAAGGCGTCGAACAGGTTGCGGCGGACGCCGCTCGCGCTTTTCACGAAGCTGTCGAAGGCAGCACGCAAGGCCAACCATTTCAAGGCCGCCATGTCGGGATAGGGCACACGATCGCCGTCGCGGAGCCGCGCGGCGGTCGCAGCCGCGTCGGAGACGAGGTCTGCGGAAAATTCCGGGATCGCCTCGACGTCGATATAGAGCGGATTGAGAAACAGCCGGCTGTTCGGCGAATAGGGGCTGCAATCGGCCGGATGGTCGTCGAACAACACATGCAGGGGATTGAGCCCGACGCCGTCGGCCCCCAGCTGCTTGGCGAGCCGGACGAGACCGGCGAGGTCGGTGAAATCGCCGATGCCCCAATTGCGGTCCGACCGGACGCTGTAGAGCTGCACGGCAAGCAGCCAGCCCCGATCGAAATCGCCGCCGAAGGCCCGCTCCGGCGCCACGATCATCGGCACCTCTTCGGTCACGCCTTCGGCATCGGTCAGCGTCAGGCGGTGATAGCCGAGCGGCAGGTCGGCCGGCCAGGCAATCACGGGCTCGCGCGTCTCGCCTTGCGCGATCAAATTGCCGTTGCCAGTCATTTTCCATTTGAGCGGCGGCGCACCGATTGTCGCCAATTCGGTGCGCGGATGTCCCAAGGCGCGCACCACCACGGGCCCGCTGACGAAGCGGTAAACCCGCTTCTCCGGCAGGGCGTCGAGGATGGATTTGAGGGCCACGGGATCGGTGACCCGCAGCTTTCCGAGGGCATCGACGAATTCAGATTGAACGCCCTTGATCCGGGCTTGAGCTAAAAGATCCATTCGGCACGCAGCTTGCAAGCCATTTTCTGGCCGGGGGAATTGATTTTAACGAGGTCGCTGAGGAGGTTAGTCAGGGTTAACTCGCAAGCCGCGCCTGCCGTTCCCCACGGAACCAATGACACACAAGCGGCTTTCTATAGTGGTATCAAGCGTAGGTTCCCGGCAAGGGAAACGGGCTCCTGCTTTCTTGTCAATGGCATCACCGTGAACAAGACAATTCAAACTGTCGAGAGTGCCGCAGCGGGCAGCACTTTCCTCATCGAAGACGTCTATCCCCTGATCGACGGCGGGCGCTTCCCCGTGAAGCGGATCGCGCGCGAACCGGTCGAGGTCTGGGCCGACATCTACCGCGACGGCGACGCCGTGATCGGCGCAGCGCTGATCTGGCGACAGGAGCAGGACCGCGAATGGCAGAGCGAGCCGATGATCCCGCACGGCAATGACCGCTGGTCAGGCGCGTTCACACCGGTCGAGCCCGGCAAATATGTCTATGCGATCGAAGCCTGGACCGACGAATTCGCTACCTGGTCGCACGCAGTCGCGCGCAAGCAGCGCTCCGGTGCCGACGTCACGCTCGATGCGATCGAAGGCGCCGGCCTCCTAACCAAGGCGCATGGCGCGCAGCAGGACGCCGCCGCCGTCATCGTCAGGCAATGCGAGGACTATCTTCAGACCGGCGACGTTGCCCCGCTGCTGGCGACCGAGCTCGGCGCAGCCATGGCCGAGAGCCAGTCGCGGCCTGATCTCACGCGCTCGGCGCTATTCCCGCTGCACGTCGACCGCGACAAGGCGCGCTTCGGCGCGTGGTATCAGATGATGCCGCGCAGCCAGAGCGTGGTGCCAGGACAGCACGGCACGCTCCGCGACTGCATCGCGCGCGTGCCCGACATCGCCGCAATGGGCTTCGACGTGCTCTACTTCACGCCGATTCACCCCATTGGCCGCACCCGGCGCAAGGGCCGCAATAATGCGCCGGTAGCGGGCGACGGCGATCCCGGCTCGCCCTATGCGATCGGCGCCATCGAGGGCGGGCACGATGCGCTGCATCCCGAACTCGGCACGATCGAGGATTTTCGCGCGCTGGTCGCGACCTGCCTGGAATACGGCCTCGAACTCGCGCTCGACTTCGCCGTGCAATGCTCGCCGGACCACCCGTGGCTGACGCAGCATCCGGAATGGTTCAAATGGCGCCCGGATCGCTCGGTGCGGACGGCTGACGGGCCCTATTCCGATATCGTCATCCCCGATTTCACGTCCGTCGACCGGGCTGGACTGTGGAACGCGTTTCGCGACGCCATGCTGTTCTGGATCGACCACGGCGTCACCATCTTCGCCATCGACAATCACGACACAGCGCCGATCGCCTTCTGGGAGTGGCTGATGCGTGACATCCGCCGCCGGCATCCCGAGGTGATCCTGTTCTCCAAGACGTTCGCGCGCCCGAAGCTGATGAAGGGCCTCGCCAAGCTCGGCTTTGCACAATCGTTCAGCTATTTCCCCTGGCGCACGGCGAAGTGGGAGCTGGAGCAATATCTCGGCGAGCTGACGCGCTATCCCGAACGTGATTTCTATCGGCCGAACCTGTTCGTGAATACGCCCGATCTCTTGCCCTATCATCTCCAGGGCGGCGAGACATGGGCGTCCAAATCGCGCGTTGCGCTGGCCGCGACGCTGTCCAGCAACTATGGCGTCTACAGCGGGTTCGAGCTGCTGGAGCACGACGCAATTCCCGGCCGCGAGGAGTATCTCGACTCCGAGAAATACCAGATCAAGCAGCGCGACTGGAACAAGCCCGGCCATATCAAGACCTACATCGCGGATCTCAATCGCATCCGCAACGAGAATTCTGCGCTTCAGCAGACGGCGAACCTGCGCTTCCTCGGCATCGAAGACGGCGAGACGATCGCCTTCGTCAAGGAAGCGACCGATCCGGCCAACATCATCGTGATCGTGATTGCACTGTCGCGCGACGTGCGCGAATTCTGGTTGCCGCTCGGCGACGTCACGGTTGACGCCGGTGGGCAGCGACACCATGTGTCGGCACTCGAAAACCTCCTCACCGGCGAACAGGCCCGCATCGAATGGGGCGGGATCAGGTTGCGTATCGATCCCGAGCGCGATCCGGCGCTGCTGTTCCGCTGCCTGGCGTAAAGGCGCACGCCATGAACGTATTGTCTTCCGTCGACACCAAGAAAGCCGAGGCTGCCGAGATCGTGGATGAACTCTGGTACAAGGACGCCATCATCTATCAGCTTCACGTCAAGGCGTTTGCGGATAGCAATCATGACGGCATCGGCGATTTCGCAGGGCTGACCGAGAAGCTGCCTTATCTCCAGGAGCTCGGCGTCACCGCGCTGTGGCTGCTGCCGTTCTATCCTTCGCCCGGCCGCGACGACGGCTACGACATCGCCGACTACGGTGCGGTCAATCCCGATTTCGGGACGATGAAGGATTTCAAGCGCTTCATCCAGGAAGCGCAGAAGCGCGGGCTGCGCGTCATCACCGAGCTTGTCGTCAATCACACCTCGGACCAGCACAATTGGTTCAAGCGCGCGCGCCGCAGCCCTCCGGGCTCGAGCGCCCGCAACTGGTATGTCTGGAGTGACACCGACCAGAAATACCAGGGCACCCGCATCATCTTCACCGACACCGAGAAGTCTAACTGGACCTGGGATCACGAGGCCGGCGCGTTTTACTGGCACCGCTTCTTCTCCCACCAGCCAGATCTCAATTTCGACAATCCGCGCGTCGTCAGCGCCCTGATCCAGGTGATGAAGCGCTGGCTGGACGCCGGTGTCGACGGCTTCCGTCTGGACGCCATTCCCTATCTCTGCGAGCGCGAAGGCACCTCGAACGAGAACCTGCCGGAGACGCATGCCATCATCAAGCGGCTCCGCCATGAGATGGATTCCTACTCCAAGGGCAAGCTGCTGCTGGCGGAAGCCAACCAATGGCCGGAGGACGTGCAGGAATATTTCGGCCGCGGCGACGAGTGCCACATGGCCTATCACTTCCCGCTGATGCCGCGCATCTACATGGCGATCGCCCAGGAGGACCGCTTTCCCATCACCGACATCCTGCGCCAGACGCCGGACATTCCCGCAAGCTGCCAATGGGCACTGTTCCTGCGCAATCATGACGAGCTGACGCTGGAGATGGTGACCGACGTCGAGCGCGACTATCTGTGGACCACCTACGCCAACGATCCGCGCGCCCGCATCAATGTCGGCATCCGCCGGCGCCTCGCGCCACTGATGGACAACGACCGGCGCAAGATCGAGCTGATGAACTCGCTGCTGCTGTCCTTCCCCGGCACGCCGATCATCTATTACGGCGACGAGATCGGGATGGGCGACAACATCTATCTCGGCGACCGCAACGGCGTGCGTACGCCGATGCAGTGGAGCCCGGACCGAAACGGCGGCTTCTCGCGCTGCGACCCGGCCCGCCTCTATGCGCCGCTGATCATGGATCCCGTCTACGGCTACGAATCGGTGAACGTGGAGGCGCAGTCGCGCAGCCTGTCCTCGCTGCTCAGCGCAACCAAGCGCCTGATCTCGGTGCGCAAATCCACGATTGCCTTCGGCCGCGGCACCATGACCTTCATCCGCCCGGCCAACCGCGCCGTGCTCGCGTATGTCCGGCAGTACCGCGACGAGGTGATCCTCTGCGTCGCCAATCTGTCGCGCGCGGCCCAGGCGACCGAGCTCGATCTGTCGCCCTGGAAGGACCGCATCCCGCAGGAGATGCTCGGCCGCACGCGTTTTCCGGCGATCGGCGAACTGCCCTACATGGTCACGCTGGGGCCCTATGGCTTCTACTGGTTCCAGCTCACCGAGCGCGACAAGTCCGAGCCGGTGATGCCGCGCGCTGTCCCGGAATTCGAGACGCTGGTGGTGCCGGTGAACTCGACCTGGGTGTCGCTGGCGCGCGAGCGTGGCGTGTTCGAGCATGAGGTGCTGCCGGGATTCCTGTCGCGCACGCGCTGGTATCCGGAGCACAATCCCAAGCACATCAAGCCGACGCTGACCTCGGCGGTGCCGTTCTGCGACATCGGCGACAACAGGCCCTGGATCGCGTTCTTCGAGGCGGCGCAGGGCGACGTCACCACGCGCTACGTGCTGCCGATGCAGATCGAATGGGTGCGCTTCGACCGCGAACGCTTCAATCCCAGGGCGCTCGCCGCCGTGCGCCAGGGTGCCCGCGAAGGCACGCTGCTGGACGTCGCAACCGAGCAGATCTTCATTGGCCTGTTCCTGCGCAATCTGTCGCAGAACCTGGTGGTGGAAGAAAACAATCTGCGGCTGGAGTTCAAGGCGACCAGCCGGTTTGCCGAGTACACCATCAAGGAGCCCGAACGCATCCGCGCGATCGAGCAGTCGAACAGCACGGCGCTGGTCGACAACCAGTATGTCGCCAAGATCTATCGCCAGCTCGAAGCCGGCATCAATCCGGAGATCGAGATCGGCTCGTACCTCACCGAAATCGCCCGCTTTGCCAACACGCCGGCACTGCTCGGCAGCGTCGAGCTGGTCGAAGACGACCGTCGCAGCGCAGTCGGCGTGCTGCACGCCTATGTCGAGAACCAGGGCGACGGCTGGGGCGTCACCGCGGGCTATCTCGACCGCTATATCGACGAGCAGCGGGTGCTGCCCCCGGGCGAGATGCCCCGCGAGACCCAGGAGCAAGCGCCCTATCTGCACTTCATTACGCAGATCGGCCGGCGGCTTGCCGAGCTGCATGTGGCTCTGGCCGCCGCAAAGCCAAACGATCTCGTGCCGGAGCCGATTGGCTCCGCACAAATCAAGCGCTGGTCATCCGAGCTCAAGGCACGGGCCGAGCGGGTCTTCGAGCGGCTGGCCAGCAGCAGCGACGGCCTGCGAGAGGCAGATCGGCCGCTGATCAATCAGCTCGCCGCGCAGCGGGCGTCCCTGTCCGGCCGGCTCAACGCGCTATTATCTTCCGAGATCGGCGGGTTGAACATCCGTCATCATGGCGACTTCCGCCTCGGGCAAACTCTGATCGTGAAGGACGATATCTTCATCATCGACTTCGACGGAGATCCGCGTTCGCCGCTGGCCGACAAGCGGCGCAAGCTGCCTGCGGCGCGCGACGTTGCCGGCCTGATCCGCTCGATTGATCTTTCGGTTAACGCGGCGCTCCACCGCGCGCTCACGGGTGCTTCCGACGAACAGGGCCGGCTTACGGCTGCGCTCGACGAATGGCGCGAGCGCACCACCGCGACGTTCCTCACCGCCTACCGCGAAGCCATGACCGATCGGCGGCTGTGGCCGGAAGATCCGCAATCCGCGGCAGGCCTGTTAAGGTTTTTCCTGCTTGATCAAGCGTTCGAGGAAGTAGAGTACGAGCTGTCCCACCGGCCTGAGGGGCTCCATGCGCCGCTGTCCGGACTGCTTCGCATTCTGTCCAGTATCGAGAGCGAAGCCCATGCCTAAACTCCCTGCCGAGGCCTATGCGATCATCGAGGGTCGCCACTCCGATCCCTTCCACTATCTCGGGCTGCACCCCGAGGGCGACAAGAGCGTGGTGCGCGCGTTTCTTCCCGACGCCTCCAATGTCGAAGCGGTGGGCGAGCACGGCGAGGTGGCGAAGCTCGATCGCGTCCATGATGCCGGCCTGTTCATCGGCGCTCTCCCGAACGGCGCGAAGCACTACCAGCTCCGCGCCAAGTTCGGCGACAACGTCATCGAATTCGAGGACACCTATCGCCTTCCGCCGATCCTGACCGATTTCGACCTCTATCTGCTCGGCGAAGGCACCCACCAGCGCCTTTACGACAAGCTCGGCGCGCATCCGATGCGGCTCGAAGGCATCGATGGCATCGGCTTCGTGGTGCTGGCGCCCAACGCCCGGCGTGTCTCCGTGGTCGGCGACTTCAACTTCTGGGACGGACGGCGCCATCCGATGCGGGTGCGGGGCGCGGGCTATTGGGAATTGTTCATCCCGCACGCCAAGGCCGGCGACCACTACAAGTTCGAAATTATTGGACCGCATGGCCATCTGCTTCCGCTGAAGTCCGATCCGATGGCGTTTGCGAGCGAGGTGCGGCCGAAGACCGCTTCCATCGTGTTCGACGAAGCGCATCTGCCACGGCCGCGACCGGCGCCCGATGGCATCAACGCGTTGTCCGCGCCGATGTCGATCTACGAGGTCCATCTCGGCTCGTGGCGGCGCAAGAACGGCAATGAATGGCTGACCTATCGCGAACTGGCCGAGCAGCTGCCGGCCTACGCCCGCGACATGGGCTTCACCCATCTCGAATTCCTCCCCGTCAGCGAGCATCCTTTCGACGGCTCATGGGGCTATCAGCCGACCGGCCTGTACGCGCCAACCAGCCGCTTCGGGACGCCGGAGGATTTTGCCGCGCTGGTCGATGCCTGCCACCGCGAGGGCGTCGGCGTGCTGCTCGACTGGGTGCCCGGCCACTTCCCGGACGATCCGCACGGGCTCGGTAGTTTCGACGGTACAGCGCTATACGAGCACGCCAATCCGCTCCAGGGCCGCCACCTCGATTGGGGCACGCTGATCTACAATTACGGCCGCACCGAAGTGACGAACTTCCTGGTCTCGAACGCGCTGTTCTGGCTCGAGCGCTACGCGATCGACGGACTGCGCGTCGATGCCGTCGCGTCCATGCTCTACCTCGACTACAGCCGTCCGCCCGGCGCGTGGATTCCGAACCAGCATGGCGGCCGGGAGAACATCGAGGCGATCGCGTTCCTGCGCCGCTTCAACACCGAGCTGTTCGCGCGTTTCCCGCAGGCGACCACGGCCGCCGAAGAGTCCACCGCCTGGCCGCAGGTCTCGCGCCCGGTCGAGTTCGGCGGGCTCGGCTTCGGCTACAAGTGGAACATGGGCTGGATGCACGACACGCTGAACTACATCAGCAAGGACCCGATCCACCGCAAGCATCATCACGGCGACATCCTGTTCGGCCTGCACTACGCCTTCTCGGAGAACTTCGTCCTGCCGCTGTCGCATGACGAGGTCGTGCACGGCAAGCGCTCGATCCTGGGGCGCATGCCCGGCGACGAATGGCAGCGCTTTGCGAATTTGCGCGCCTATTACAGCTTCATGTTCGGCCATCCCGGCAAGAAGCTGCTGTTCATGGGCGCCGAGATCGCGCAAAGCCGCGAGTGGAATCACGACCAGTCGCTCGACTGGCACCTGCTCGAGTACAAGCCCCATTCAGGCATCCAGGCGCTGATCCGCGATCTCAACCGGCTCTATCGCGCGGTACCCGCCCTGCACCAGATGGACTGCGAGCAGGCCGGCTTCGAATGGCTGATCACCGACGACGCCAACCGCAACGTGTTCGCCTGGCTGCGCAAGGGATTTGACGAGCACGCCCGGTGCATGGTGATCGTCAACTTCTCACCCAACGTCTATCGCAACTACCGCGTCCGCGCGTCCCTCGGTGGCAAGTGGAAGGAAGTGTTCAACTCGGACTCCGCCCATTACGGCGGCAGCAATGTCGGCAACATCGGCGAAGTCCACGCCGTCAATGGTGAACTCCGCCTCACCATTCCGCCGCTCGCCGCGATCTTCCTCGTTCCGGAAAGCTGAACGATGCGCCTGACTGCTGGATCGCCCGCACGCCTCGGCGCAAGCTGGGACGGACGCGGCACCAATTTCGCGCTGTTCTCAGCCAACGCGCAGAAGGTCGAGCTGTGCCTGTTCGACATGCAGGGCCGCCGCGAACTCGAGCGCGTCGAGCTTCCGGAGCGCACCGAGGATGTCTGGCACGGGTATCTCAACGACGTCTCGCCCGGCCAGCTCTACGGCTACCGCGTGCATGGCCCCTACGAGCCGGAGCACGGCCACCGCTTCAACGCCAACAAGCTGCTGCTCGATCCCTATGCCAAGCGGCTTTCCGGGCGGCTGGTCTGGAGTGACGCGCATTTCGCCTACCGCACCGGAAGCCCGCGCGAGGATTTGTCGTTCGATCGGCGCGACAATGCGCGCGGCATGCCCAAGGCCGTCGTCGTCGACGAGACTTTCAACTGGGGCCGCCGCGAGATCCGGCCCAACATTCCCTGGGAAGACACCATCATCTACGAGGCCCACGTCAAGGGACTGACACAGAAGCGCGATGACGTGCCGCCTAATTTGCGCGGCACCTATGGCGGCCTGTCCTCGCCGGCGATGATCGAGCACCTGAAGAAACTCGGCGTCACGACGGTGGAGCTTCTGCCGGTGCACAGTTTCGTCGATGACCGCATCCTGGTGGAGAAGAAGCTCGCCAATTACTGGGGCTACAACACCTTGTCCTTCTTCGCGCCCGAGCAGCGCTATTCCCAGGACAACGCCCTCGATTCCTTTCGCACCACGGTCGCACGCCTGCACGATGCCGGCATTGAGGTGATGCTCGACGTCGTCTACAACCACACCGCCGAGGGCAATCACCTCGGCCCGACGCTGTGCTACCGCGGCATCGACAACGCCTCCTATTACTGGCTGAACCGCGAGAACCCGCGCTATTACGACGACTTCACCGGCTGCGGCTCGTCGGTGAACCTCACCCACCCGCGCGTGCTGCAGATGGTGATGGATTCACTGCGCTATTGGGTCGAGGTCTGCCACGTCGACGGCTTCCGTTTCGACCTCGCCACCACGCTGGCGCGCGGGCCGAACGGTTATGATCGCGGCAGCTCGTTCCTGACCGCGATCCGCCAGGACCCGGTGCTGGCGAGCGTCAAGCTCGTCGCCGAACCCTGGGACCTCGGCCTCGGCGGCTATCAGGTCGGCGCATTTCCCTCGCAATGGTCGGAGTGGAACGACCGTTACCGCAGTGCCATGCGCCGCTACTGGAGCGGCGAAGGCAGCCTGATCGGCGACATCTCCAGCCGCATGACGGCGTCCTCCGACCTGTTCAACCACGACGGACGGCGGCCGCGCGCCAGCGTCAACCACATCACCGTGCATGATGGTTTCACCCTCGCCGATCTCTTCAGCTACAACGAGAAGCACAACGAGGCCAATGGCGAGGACAATCGCGACGGCTCCAACGACAACCACAGCAACAATTGCGGTGTCGAGGGCCCGACCGACGATCCGCAAATCGTCAGCTTGCGCCGGCAGCTTCGCAAGAACGTGCTGGCCTGCCTCATGCTGGCGCAGGGCATTCCGCTGATCCTCGCCGGCGACGAGGTCGGGAATTCGCAATCAGGCAACAACAACGCCTATTGCCAGGACAATGAGGTTGGCTGGGTCGGCTGGGACAATCTCGGCAAGGACGGCGACGACATGGTCGATTTCGTCGCCGAACTCGCCGAGATCCGCCGCCGGTTCTCGCAGCTTCGCAGCCATCGCTGGCTCGACGGCCGCCCCAAGGACGGCATCTCCTACGGCGCGCTGTGGCTGACGCCGGCCGGCGACGAAATGACGGAAAGCGACTGGAAATTCCCGGAAGGGCGGTTCCTGTCCTATGTGATGGGGCCGATGGAACCGGGCAGCGCCGCGATCTTTATCGTACTCAACGCAGCCCCCGAAGAGATCGCATTCAAATTGCCAAAATTGACCGAATACAAGAGCTGGCAGCAAATCCTCAACACGACGGACGCCAAGCTGAACACGGTCGACTTCCAACCCGGAAGCGACAGCAAGGCGCCGCCGCGCTCCGTGCTCGCTTTCGCGGGGGCGCTATGAGGCCATCCTTCGGGGCGAGGCCGACAAAGGACGGCGTGTCGTTCCGGCTGTGGGCGCCTGCCGCGCGCCGTGTCGATCTCCTGCTCGACAGACGACACGCGATGCAGCGCCGGCAGGATGGCTGGTATGTCGCCGAGATTGCCAATCTGCCCGTCGGCAGCACCTACAAATTCAGGATCGACGACGAGATGGACGTGCCCGATCCGGCGTCTGCATTCCAACCCGACGACGTATTCGGCCCGAGCGAGGTGATCGATCATGACGCCTTCGCCTGGCGCGCATCCGATTGGCGCGGCCGCCCCTGGGAAGAGACGGTGCTGATCGAGACGCATGTCGGCACCTTCACCGCGGAAGGCACCTATCGTGCCATGATCGACAAGCTCGATCATCTCGTCGCGACCGGCATCACCGCGGTCGAGCTGATGCCGCTGGCCGACTTCGCCGGTCGTCGCGGCTGGGGTTATGACGGCGTGCTGTGGTACGCGCCCGACAGCGCCTATGGCCGTCCCGATGATTTGAAGACGCTGATCGACGAAGCACATCTGCGCGGGCTGATGGTGTTCCTCGACGTCGTCTACAATCATTTCGGCCCCGAGGGAAATTACCTCGGCCGCTACGCGCCGGCCTTTTTCACCGACGCGCACACGCCATGGGGCAGTGCGATCGATTATCGCGTGCCGCAGGTTCGCGCTTTTGCCGTCGAGAACGCGCTGTCGTGGCTCAGCGACTATTGCTTCGACGGCCTGAGGCTCGATGCCGCCAATCACATCATGGCAATCCCCGGCGAGCAATCGATGCTGCAAGACCTCAGCGTCGCCGCGGGCGAGCTTACCAAGGCGACGGGGCGGCATATCCATCTCGTGCTGGAGAACGGCGACAACCGCGCGAGCCTGCTTGACGCCGCGCAGGAGCCCCCGAACGGAAAATATCGCGGCCAGTGGAACGACGACTACCACCACGTCTGGCACGTGATGCTGACGGGCGAGCTCGCCGGCTATTACGCGGACTATCAAACGCCCCGGCTCGATCTCGCACGCGCGCTCGCCTCCGGCTTCGTCTATCAGGGCGAGATCTCGGAATTCTGGGGCAAGAAGCCGCGCGGCGAGAAAAGCGATGAGCTGCCGCCGGCAACCTTCGTCAACTTCCTGCAAAACCACGACCAGATCGGCAACCGGCCGCTCGGCGACCGGCTCGAAAGCCTGGCATCGCCCCAGCAGGTCGAAGCCGCGCTCGCGGTGACCCTGCTCGCGCCGATGGTGCCGATGCTGTTCCAGGGCGAGGAGTGGGGCTCCACCGCGCCCTTCCCGTTCTTCTGCGACTTCCAGGGCGGACTGGCTGATGCCGTCCGCAAGGGGCGCAGGCAGGAATACGCCTGGGCCTATGAGACGTACGGCGACGAGGTGCCCGACCCGCTCGATCCGGCAACGCCGCAATCGGCCGTGCTCGACTGGACCGGCCACACGCCGGAGCAGGACGCGCGTCTCGCGCTGGTGCGGGAGCTGCTCGCACTCCGCCACAAGGAGATCGCGCCACGACTGAAAGGTGCGCGCTTCGGTGATTCCGCCGTGGCCGATAGCGGCCTGCTCACCGCACATTGGCACATGGGAGATGGCGCGACGTTGCGCCTCGTGGCCAATCTCTCCGACAAGGACATTGCGTATTCCGACGGCGGTGGGGGGACCCTGGTCTGGGGCGGCGCGACCGGCGACCGGCTTGCGCCCTGGTCGGTGGTCTGGCGCCTCGGAGGTTGACATGCCTCCAGCCATTCCTCTCGCAACCTACCGGCTTCAGCTCACCGCGGATTTCGACTTCGACAAGGCCGCCGCCGTGGTGCCCTATCTGAAGGCGCTGGGAATCACGCATCTCTACACCTCGCCGGTGATGAAGGCCCGCAAGGGCTCGACCCACGGCTATGACACCGTCGATCACAGCCAGTTCAATCCGGAGCTCGGCGGCGAGGCCGGCTTTGCGCGGCTGAGCGAGGCGCTGACGCGACACGACCTCGGCCTCATCATCGACTTCGTACCGAACCATGTCGGCGTCCACTTTGCCGACAATCCCTGGTGGCTGGACGTGCTGGAATGGGGCCAGGCCTCGCCGCACGCCGTCTCCTTCGATATCGACTGGGATCAACTGGCTTTCCGCGCCCGTGGCGGCGTGCTGCTGCCGATCCTCGGAGCATCCTATGGCGAAGCGCTCGAGAGCGGCGATATCGAGCTGCGCTACGATCCCGACGAAGGTAGTTTTTCCGCCTGGTATTTCGAGCACCGCTTGCCGATCGCGCCGGAGCGCTATGGCGAGATGCTGCGGATGATCGTGAAGGAAGCCGACGCCGCCGAGACCGAGGCCGGCAAGCGCCTGCTGTCGCTCGCGGCGCGCTACACGGGACTGCGCCGTCCCAACCGCAAGGAAGCGCCCGGCTTCAAGGCGGAGCTCAAGGAGATCGCAGGCGGCGCCGATATCATCGCGCGCGGCCTTGGCGCCTATCGCGCCGCCAAGGACCGCGCCGCGCAGACGCTGGCGCTGCATCATCTGCTGGAGCGCCAGCACTACAAGCTCGGGCACTGGCGGCTTGCCTCGAGCGACATCAACTATCGCCGCTTCTTCGACGTCAACGGGCTCGCCGGCATGCGCGTCGAGGATCCCGGCACGTTCGCCGCCACGCACCGGCTGGTGAAGCAACTCATTGCCGACGGCAGACTGCAAGGCATCCGGCTCGACCATATCGACGGCCTGCGCGATCCCGCGCAATATTGCCAGCGGCTGCGCCGGCTCGTGCGCGACGCGCAGGGCACCACCAGGCCGTTCTATACGGTGATCGAGAAGATCCTGTGCGAGCACGAGCGCCTGCCGCATTTCGCCGGCGTCCAGGGCACCACCGGCTATGAGTGGATGAATGCCATCACCCACGTTCTGGTCGACCCCAAGGGGCTGGAGGCGCTGGACGAGACCTGGCGGCAGATCAGCAACCGGCCGCCGCGGCTCGCGCCTTACGTCAAGGACGCCAAAAGGCGCGTGCTGGAGACACTACTGACCAGCGAATTCACGGTTCTGACGCGCCTGCTTGCGCGCATCGCCAACGGGCACTACTCGACCCGCGACTTTTCCGCCGACAGCCTGCGGCAGGCGCTCGAGCTCTACGTGCTTCATTTCCCGGTGTACCGCACCTATTTGACGACAGGCGCGCCGACCGCGAACGATCGCAAGCTGATCGACGACACCATCGAGGCCGCTCGCCGGGAATGGTTCGCCGCGGACGAAGGCATTTTCGACTTCCTGCGCGACGCCCTCACCATGGACCTGCTCAAGCCCGGCCGTCCCCCGCACAGCGCCCCGCGCGTGCGCCGCTTTGCGCTGAAGGTGCAGCAATTCACCGGGCCGATGATGGCGAAGTCGCTGGAGGACACCGCTTTCTATCAATTCCACCGGCTGCTCGCCCTGAACGAAGTCGGCGGCGATCCCGCGAGCAAGGGCCTCACCATTCCCGCTTTCCATGAGACCATGCAGGCCCGCGCCAGGGAATGGCCGCAAGGGATGACGGCGACCGCCACGCACGACACCAAACGTGGCGAGGACGCCCGCGCGCGGATCGCGGCCTTGAGTGAAATTCCCGGCGAATGGACCAGCGCCGTGGCGCGCTGGAAAGTCCTGAACGCGCCGCACCTCGCGCTCGACGGCAATCTGCGCGCTCCCTCGGCAACGTTCGAATACATGCTCTACCAGACGCTGCTCGGCGCCTGGTCCCTCCAGGAGCCGGCCGATGCCGGTTTCGTCGCGCGCATCCAGGCCTACGCGCTCAAGGCCGCGCGCGAGGGCAAGGAGGAGACCAGCTGGCTCAACCCGCACGAGGTCTACGAGAGCGGCGTCCATAGCTTCATCGCGAAGATCCTCGATCCCGCGCTGTCAGGCGAATTCCTGGAGGCGCTGAAAACCCTGGCTCGCCGGGTCGCGCTGCTCGGCGCGCTGAACGCGCTGAGCCAGCTCACGCTCAAGGCAACACTGCCGGGCGTGCCCGACTTCTACCAGGGCACCGAATTCTGGGACCTCTCGCTGGTCGATCCCGACAACCGCCGCCCGGTGGATTTTTCCGCACGACACGCGGCGCTGGGCACGCTGGAGAATCCGGATTGGAATCATCTGATCAAGAGCTGGCCGGACGGCCAGCTCAAGCTGGCCTGGACGCGGCACCTGCTCAAGCTGCGCAACGAGCTGCCGGACGTCTTCGCGCGAGGTGACTACCAGCCGCTTCAGGTGCGGGGCGCACATGCCGACCATGTCGTGGCGTTTGCCCGCCGCCACGGCCGCACTGCTGCGATCGTCGCGGTCGGGCGCCAGTTCGCACCTTTCACGCAGGCAGGACGCGAATGGCCAGCGTTCGATGGGTTCGACGCCACCATCGACGTCACGGGATACGACTTGCCGGGTTTCGCCGGCAACGATCTGCCGCTCGCGCAGGCGCTTCGCGGTTTTCCCGCTTCTGTCATCCCGGCGCGCCCAGCGGGTGCCGCGAAGCCGGGGCGACAGCGCACCCGCGCTTGAACGCTAGCTCTTCCCGTCTTTGCCCAACAGCAACTGGCCGCGCTTGCGGATCGTGGCCTGCGCCATCTCGGCAAAGCGCTGCAATAGCCAGGGCAGCACCACCTGCACCTTGACATGGTCGTCGGCGACATCGACCTGGCCGCTCGCAATCTGCCCCAGCGCGCGGATACGGAAATTCATGCTGTCGCCGTTCCAGCGCTCCTCCTCGACCTGCATCACGGGAATGCTGGCGGCAGCACGGCCGAGCCCGGTCTTGAGACGACGCACCGCCTCCTCGCGGCCGAGGCGGTGGGGAATAGAGACGACAAGCGGTGCTGACATGGCTCTGCCCGGTTAGTGATTGAACCTCACATAATCATGCCCCCGGACACCGCAAAGGTTCCATGCAAGTGGAGCGTGCAACCGGTGTTTCATTGGGGGAACTTTAAAACCTGCGGCAAGTTGCCCTCGCACCACGGGACAGGTTGCAAGAGACCCTTCCAACGAAGGGCTGGAGGAGATTTGGCATGTCTATCGGTACGATCATTCTGATCATTTTGGTCATCGCGCTGCTCGGCGGCTTCAGCGGCATCGGCGGCGGCCCGTTCTACGGCACCGGCTATTACGGCGGCGGCGGCCTCGGGCTCGTCATCGTCATCCTGCTAATCCTGCTGCTGCTGGGACGGATCTAGCCGGGTTCGGTAGGTGGGTTAGCCGCAAGGCGTAACCCTCCTCTTTTCTTTCCGCGTCAACAGAAGTGGTGGGTTGCGCTTCGCTAACCCACCCTACTTCTTTTTCGCCGCGAGCTTCTTGATCGCCGCCTTGATCGACGCGGCTGCATCGGCGTAGCCATCCCACGCCTTCGATCGCGCCAGCAAGCCTGGCACCGTTCGCACCGTGTACCGCTTCGGATCGAGGTCGCTCTTCACCTGCGCCCACGTGACCGGCATCGACACAGTCGCACCATCGCGCGCGCGGGGGGACAGCGGGGCCACCGCCGTCGACATGCGGTCGTTGCGCAGATAGTCCAGGAAGATCTTTCCCGTTCGCAGCTTCTTCGACATGTTGAGCAGATAGCGCTCGGGATCGTCGTCCGCCATCCACTGGCAAACGCCTTGCGCGAAGGCCTTGGCCTCCTTCCAGCTCACCTGATCGCGAGCGCCATGACGCAAGGGCACCACGACGTGCAGGCCCTTGCCGCCGGTGGTCTTGCAGAAGCTTTCCATGCCGATGTCGGTCAGCCGCTGCCGCATCTCCTTGGCGGCCTCGACGACCTCGGCGAAGACGACGTCGGGCGCCGGATCGAGATCGAACACCAGCCGGCCCGGGGTATCGTAGGCGTAGGGCGCGCAATTCCAGGGATGCAGCTCGACGCCGCCAATCTGCGCCACGGCGGCGAGCCCTTCGATGCGGTCGATCTGCAAATAGGGCTTGCGGTCGCCGGAGACCCGCGCGAGCTCCAGAAGGTTCGAGGTGCCCTGCATGGCGTGGCGCTGGAAGAAGCATTCGCCCTTGATGCCGTCAGGGGCGCGGATCAGCGAGCACGGACGGCCCTTCAGGTGGACGATCATCCATTCGCCGACAGCTTCGAGATAGCGCGCGAGATCCAGCTTGGTGACGGGATCGCCATTGCCGTCGTCCGGCCAGAGCTCCTTGTCCGGCTTGGAAATGACGACTCCCATCACTTCGGCACTGCCGCCGGCCTGGGCCGTTCGCGCGCCGGTCTTCGCTTTCGCGCGCCGCTTCGAAGAGGGCTCGGCAAGCTCGGTATCGACCGGTGTCTCGGCCTCGACCTCCTCCGCCGGCTTGTCCTGCCGCAGACCCTTGAAGGCGGCCTGGCGGATATTGCCGTCGGCGGTGAAGCCGGCGAACTCGATCTCCGCCACAAGCTCCGGCTTCAGCCAGTGCACCTCGCGCGCCTTTTTCGGCGCGTTCTTGCCGCCGAATGGGCTTTGCTTGGCCTCCATGGCCTTCAAGGACGGCATGATGCGCTTGACCTTGTCCGCGCCGAAGCCGGTGCCGACCATGCCGACGAAGGCGAGATGATCACCGCGGTGTACGCCGGCCATCAGCGAACGGAATTTGCCATTGGTGGTCTTGTAGCCGCCGATCACGACCTCATGGCCGGCGCGGCATTTGGCCTTGGTCCAGCTTTCTGTCCGCCCCGAACGATAAGGCGCATCGAGCTTCTTCGACACCACGCCCTCGAGCTCGAGCTTGCAGGCCGATTGCAGCACGGCGTCGCCGCCGCTTTCGAAATGCTCGACATAGCGGATCTGGCTTGATTTTTTCTTGCGTGCCTCCAGGAGCTCCTTGAGGCGGTCCTTGCGCTCCCCGAGCGGCAGCCGCCGCAAATCGAGGCCTTCGGCGAACAACAGGTCGAAGGCGAAAAAGATGAGCTCGTCGGTCTTGCCGTCCGACAGCGCGGCCTGGAGCGACGAAAAGTTCGGTGCCCCGTTATGATCGAGCGCGACGATCTCGCCGTCGACCATCATATCCGGCAACGCGCCCGCTTCCTTCGCGATGCTTGCGAATTTTCCGGTCCAGTCGAGGCCTTTGCGCGTCTTCAACGTCGCCTTGCCGCCCTCGACCCGCAGCTGCACGCGGTAGCCGTCGAACTTGATTTCGTGGCACCAGCCATCGCCGCCAGGCGGGCGCTCGACCGAGGTGCAGAGCTGCGGCGCGACGAAATCCGGCATCTCCGCCTTCTTCGCGGTCGTCGCGGTCGTGGCTTTCCTCTTTGCCGTCTTGCCGGTCTTCAACGCCGCGCGGGGTGCCGGCTTGACCGTGCGCTCTTTCGCCTCGTCCGCCCGGTTGGACTGCCAGACCGCGTCGGCCTTGGCCTTGGTGCCCTTCGCCAGCATGAACGGTTTTGGTGCTCGCCCCTTGCCTTCGGCGATCTGATCCATCGCGCGGCCGGAGGCGACCGATTTGTCCTCCTCGAGAATGTCGTTGTCTGCGCCCTCGCGAACATATTCGTCGCGATGCTTGATCAAGAGCCAATTGGTCCGTTTGCCGCCCGTGCGGTCGTTGCGCATGCGCACCAGGACCCAGCTGCCGTGCAGCTTCTCGCCATGCAGGGTGAACTTCAGATCGCCCTTCTTGAAACCGCGTTCGGGATCTTCGGATTCCCAGGTGCCGCGATCCCACAGCATGACCGTGCCGCCGCCGTACTGGCCTTCCGGAATCGTGCCCTCGAAGTCGCCATAGTCGAGCGGATGGTCCTCGACCTCGACGGCCAGCCGCTTGTCGTGCGGATCGAGCGAGGGTCCTTTCGTCACCGCCCAGGACTTGAAGACGCCGTCGAACTCGAGCCGCAGATCGTAGTGCAGCCGCGTGGCGTCATGTTTCTGGATCACGAAGCGCCGCTGCTTCGACGGCGCCACCGCGGTCTTGCCCGACGGCTCCGGCGTCTTCTCGAAATCACGTTTCTGTCGATACTTGGAGAGCTTTTGCAGCACGACTGGTCCCGGATTCTCTTTCGGCACGGAAGCCTATCACGGCCCGCATCCCACCCGGAACCAAAACCCCGCGGGACGGTTGGGGTTCCAAAATGACTCGCAGACGCTGGAGAACGGAATGGCACCGCGCGCCTATTGGAAGGGAACGTTGAAGCTCTCGCTGGTCAGTTGCCCCGTCGTGCTTTATCCGGCGACCACCGCGGCCGAGAAGACGCGGTTTCACATGATCAACCGCGAGACCGGCAACCGGTTGAAGCAGCAGATGATCGACGCCGAGACCGGCGACATCGTCGAGAGCGACCAGAAGGGACGCGGCTACGAGCTGCGCAAGGGCAAGTATGTCGAGATCGAGCCGGAGGAGCTCGAAGCGGTCCAGATCGAGAGCAACCACACCATCGACATCGAGAGCTTTGTGCCGAGCGACGAGATCGACCAGCGCTACCTCAACCATCCCTACTACATCGCGCCCGACGGCAAGGCCGCGGTCGATGCTTTTGCCGTGATCCGCGACGCCATGAAGGACCAGGATCGCGTCGCGCTGGCCAAGATCGTGCTCACCAATCGCGAGCACATCATCGCGATCGAGCCGCTCGGCAAGGGTCTGCTCGGCACCACGTTGCGCTTCCCCTACGAACTGCGCGACGAGGACCAGTTCTTCGACGACATCAAGAGCCCGAAGATCACCAAGGACATGGTTGAGCTCGCCGGCCATATCCTCCAGACCAAGGCCTCCCATTTCGACCCCAGCAAGTTCAAGGACGACTACGAGAACGCGCTGAAGGCCCTGGTGAAGCGCAAGGCCAGCGGCAAGACAATCGAACTGCCGGAGCTCCAGGAGAAGCCGAGCAATGTCGTCAGCCTGATGGATGCGCTCAAGCAGAGCTTGAAGGGACGCGGCGGGAAGAAGACGGCGGCGAAGTCCCATGCGCGCCGGGCGTCGGGGCGAACGAGGGCCGCGAAGAAGACGCACCGGTCGACCGCGAGGCAGAGGAAGGCGGGTTAGCTCTCCGCCGTGCACTTCACTCTCTCCCCTCATGGTGAGGAGGCACGAAGCGCCGCCTCGAACCATGGGCCCCCGCTGCGGCAGTCGGGCCTTCATCCTTCAAGACGCGCGTTCCGCGCTCCTCAGGATGAGGATCGAGAGCTAGTCCCCCGCCTTCAGCCGGTACCCGATCCCCGTCTCCGTCAGCACATATTGCGGCCGTTCCGGATCGGCTTCGATCTTCTGCCGGAGCTGGCGGACATAGACACGCAGATATTGCGCGTCGGTCAACTCGTCCCAGAGCTCCCTCAGTAGAAAGCGGTGGGTGAGCACCTTGCCGGCGTGCTGCACCAGCACGCGCAGGAGGTCATATTCCTTCGGCGACAGTTTGACGTCGCGCTCGCCGACCTTGACGATCCGGCGCACCAGATCGACCGAGAGATCGCCGGCACGAAACACCGGCCGTTCGCCCTGGATCTGAAGCTGGTGCCGCAGCGCGGCGCGCAGGCGCGCCAGCAGCTCGTCCATGCCGAACGGCTTTGTCAGGTAATCGTCGGCCCCGAGATCGAGCGCCTGCACCTTGCCAGCCTCGTCGCCGCGGCTCGACAGCACCACGATCGGCACAGCTTCATTGCGAGCGCGGATGGTGCGCAGCAGCTCATGGCCCTGGATGTCGGGCAGGCCGAGATCGAGGATGATCAGCGCGGGATCCTCGCTGAGCTTCTCCAGCGCGGTCTTGCCATTGGACGCCTCCAGGATCTCATAGCCTTGGGTCGAGAGCCCCATCCGCAGCAATTTGCGGATCGGCGGCTCGTCGTCGATGACCAGAACCTTGATCGGGGCGGCGCTCATGCGGCGGTATCCAATGCGTGGGTCCGGGCCGGAATGGGCAGACGGACGGTCAGAACCGCGCCGCTCCGGTCGCTGCGATTCGCGGCCGAGATCGTGCCATGCATCGCCTCGACGAAGCCGCGGGAGATGGCGAGCCCGAGCCCGGTGCCGGGACGAACATGGTCACCCTTCTGCACGCGATAAAACTTGTCGAACACGCTCTCGAGCTCCTCGGACGGAATGCCGTCGCCCTCGTCCGCAATCTGGAGCACCACATGATCGCTGTCGCGCCGGCTGCGAATCGAGACCGTCGCGTGGGGCGGCGAATATTTGGCGGCGTTGTCGAGCAGGTTGAACAGCACCTGCTCGAACAGCACCGCATCGAGCTGGAGCATAGGAAGGTCTGCGGCCAACTCCAACTCCACCTTGTGGGCGGTGAGGATCTTGGCTGCACGGCGGAGCGCGCTGCCGACGATTTCTCCAAGATCGTGCAACGCAGCGTTGGGCACGATGGCGCCGGATTCGAGCTTGGTCATGTCGAGCAGATTGGCGATGAAGCGGTTGAGCCGTTCGGATTCGTCGATCACGGTGGCGAGCAGGTCGCGCTTCTCGGTGTCGGAGAGCGCGCTGGCGAGATCGCGCATGGTCGAGGCCGCACCCAGCACGGATGCGAGCGGCGTCTTCAGGTCGTGTGAAATCGAGGTCAGCAATGCGGATCGCAGCCGCTCGGATTCCACGGTGCGCTTGACGCGATCGACGTCCTCGACCAGCAGCACGCGCTCGATCGCCAGCGCGCCCTGGTCGACCAGCGCGTCGAGCAGGCGACGCTGGTCCGGAGTCAGCAGCGGACCGGTGCGGTCGTTGTCGATGCCGATGACGCCGATCGGGCCGCGCCCGGTGCGCATCGGCAGGAACAGCCGTTTTGCGCCCGGCAGCGTATCCGAGCCACGGCCTGCAGGGCGGTCATTGGTCCAGGCCCAGTTGGCGGCGGCAAGGTCGGCCTGATCGAGATCGTCCTCGGGGGGATAGCCCGACTTCACCGTCAACAGGCCGTCTTCCGGCAGCAAGAGCACGACGCGGACCTTGAGCATCAGCGCGGTCTGGTAAGCGGTCGCCCACAGCACGTCGTCGAGCGTGCCGGTCCCCGCAAGCTTGCGGCTGAACGCATACAGCTGCTCGGTGGTCCTGATGCGCCCGATCGCGGTGTCGGCCTGGGTGCGCACCCGCGCTGCGACATTCGAGACGATCATCGCAACCACCGTAAACAGGACGAAGGCGGCGACGTTGGTCGGATCGGTGATCGTGAAGGTGTAGATCGGCGGGATGAAGAAGAAATTGTAGGAGAGCGAGGCCGCGACGGTCGCGAGCAGCGACGGCCACAGTCCATACCGCACAGCGACCGCCACCACAGCCGTCAGCAGCACGAGGTCCACGTTCTCGATGCCGAATCTCGGCTGAATCAGCTCGGCGGCGCCGAGGCCGACCAGAACGATGCCGAGCGCCTTCAGATAGGGCAGCGGATTGAACGGTTCCGAGCGTGCAGCGGTCTGCACCGACGTCTTCGGCGCGGGCTCGCCGGACAACTCGTAGCCCGGAATGACGTGAATGCTGATATTGCCGGCGCGGCCCACCAGATCATGCACGACGGAGCCGCGCGTCATCTCGAACCAGCGCGAGCGCGTCGACTTGCCGATCACGATCTGGGTGACATTGTTGCCTTGCGCGAAGTTGATGACGTCGTCGGCGATGCGGCGGCCGACAGCCGGAATGGTCAGCGCCTCGCCGCCGAGCGCTTCGGCAAGCCGCAGCGTGTCGACGAGCTGGTCTCGCGCCTCGTCTGAGAGTTGGAGCGAGCGCCGCGTCTCGATCGAGATCGCAGTGAACGGCGCATGCAGCCGGTCGGCCAGGCGCTTGGTATAGCGCACGAGCCCGGCCGCTCGCGGATCTTCGCTGACGCAGACGAGGATGCGCTCGCCCGCTGCCCAGGGACCGGCGATCGCGTTCGCCTGCATGTGGGTGAGCAGCTGCTCGTCGACCCGTTCGGCGGTGCGCCGCAGGGCGAGTTCGCGCAGCGCGGTCAAGTTGCCCGGCGAGAAATAATGCTCCAGCGCCCGCTCGGCCTGCCTGGAGACATAGACCTTGCCCTCTTTCAGCCGCTGGATCAGGTCGTCGGGCGTGAGGTCGATCAGCTCGATGGCGTCTGCGCGGTCGAACACCGAATCCGGCACGGTCTCTCGCACCCGGACATGGGTGATCTGCGCGACGACGTCGTTCAGGCTCTCGATGTGCTGGATATTGACGGCGGTGTAGACGTCGATGCCGTGGGACAGCAGTTCTTCGACATCGAGATAGCGCTTTGGATGGCGGCTGCCGGCGGCATTGGTGTGGGCGAGCTCGTCGACCAGCGCGATTTTCGGCCGGCGCGCAATCACGGCGTCGAGGTCCATGTCCTCGACAATCTGGCCGCGGTAATCGAGCTTCTTGCGCGGGATCACTTCCAGCCCGCGCACCAGCGCCTCGGTCTCGGCGCGGCCATGGGTCTCGACGAAGCCGACCACGACGTCGATGCCGGCCTTGCGCTTGGCGTGGGCGCTTTGCAGCATCTCGTAGGTCTTGCCGACCCCGGGAGCGGCGCCGACGAAGATCTTCAGCTTGCCGCTCACGCCCTCCTCCCGGCGCGCGGCTTCCAGCAGCGCCTCGGGCGAAGGACGTTGTTCGGGATCGCGGCGCTCTCGGACCATCAAATCAATATAATCATCCGCGCGGACCTAGCCTAGACTACTTCGTGGCACGATCGAGTGCGAGATTCAGAGCCAGCACGTTGACCCGGGGCTCGCCGATCAGGCCAAGCAGGCGGCCCTGAATGTTGGAGGCCACCAGCTGCTTGACTTGATCCTCCGGCACGTTTCGCGCCTTCGCTATGCGCGGCACCTGGAATTGCGCCGCTTCCGGCGAGATGTCCGGATCGAGGCCGCTGGCCGACGTCGTCACGAGGTCGACCGGCACGGCGGCATTCGGGTTCTCGCCCTTGAGCTTGTCCACATCTTCCTTCAGCCGGTCGGCCAGCGCCTTGCTGGTGGGACCGAGATTGGAGCCGCCCGAATTGGCCGCGTTGTAGGGCGCCGGCACCGTTTTGGTCGAATCGTTCGGGTCCGGCGCTACCGTCGCCGAGGGACGGCCGTGGAAATATTTGTCGTCCTTGAACTCCTGCCCGATCAGGGCGGAGCCGACCACCTTGCCGTCCTTCTCGATCAGGCTGCCCTGCGCCTGCGCCGGGAAGATCGCGCCGGCAATAGCGGTCATCGCGAGCGGATAGGCAAGTCCGGTGATGGCTGTGAGCACCAGCAGCAGGACGATGGCGGGGCGGATTTCTCTGAGCATGTGTTTCTCCTATTTCTCGTCGTTGCGAGGAGCGAAGCGACGAAGCAATCCAGTCTCTCAGCCGTGGCAAGAATTCTGGATTGCTTCGCTTCGCTCGCAATGACGGGGTTAAGCCAGGTGCAAGGCAACGACCACGAGGTCGATCGCCTTGATGCCGATGAAGGGAATGACGATGCCGCCGAGGCCGTAGATCAGCAGGTTGCGCCGGAGCAGTGCGCCGGCCCCGACCGCGCGATAGGCGACGCCCTTCAGCGCCAGCGGGATCAGCGCGATGATGATCAGCGCGTTGAAGATGATCGCGGACAGGATGGCGCTCCGCGGGCTCGACAGGTTCATGACGTTGAGCACATTGAGCTGGGGGTAGAACGCCAGGAACATCGCCGGGATGATCGCAAAATACTTCGCGACGTCGTTGGCGATCGAGAATGTGGTCAGCGCGCCGCGCGTCATCAGCAGCTGCTTGCCGATCTCGACCACCTCGATCAGCTTGGTCGGGTTGGAGTCGAGATCGACCATGTTGCCCGCCTCGCGGGCAGCCTGTGTGCCCGTGTTCATGGCGACACCGACGTCTGCCTGCGCCAGCGCTGGCGCGTCGTTGGTCCCGTCGCCGCACATGGCTACCAGCTTGCCCTTGGCCTGCTCGTCGCGGATCAGCTTGAGCTTGTCCTCGGGGGTTGCCTGCGCCAGGAAGTCGTCGACGCCGGCCTCCGCTGCGATCGCGGCGGCCGTCATCGGATTGTCGCCGGTAATCATGACGGTGCGGATGCCCATGCGCCGCAGCTCGGCAAAGCGCTCGCGGATGCCGCCCTTGACGATGTCCTTGAGCTGGATGACGCCGAGCAGCTTGCTGTCCCTAGCGACCGCCAGTGGCGTGCCGCCGGCCTTCGATATGTCGTCGGCAATGTTCTGAATCTCGCGGCCGATGTCCGAGAGCCCGGCGGGCTGGATGGAACGAGCCGTGTTGCCAGAGGCGACCACCAGCGGTGCACCGCCACCGACATAGTTGAGGATCGCATCGACCGCGCCCTTGCGAACCGACGAGCCGCCGGCATCGACGCCGCTCATGCGGGTCTGCGCCGTGAACGGGATGAAGGTGGCTCCCAACTCGGCCATGTCGCGGCCACGGATGCCGTATTTCTCCTTGGCCAGCACGACGATCGAACGGCCCTCCGGGGTCTCGTCGGCGAGCGAGGCGAGCTGGGCCGCGTCCGCGAGCTCCTGCTCAGTGACCCCGCGCACCGGGCGGAAGGAGGTCGCCTGGCGGTTGCCGAGCGTGATCGTTCCGGTCTTGTCGAGCAGAAGCGTGTCGACGTCTCCAGCGGCCTCGACGGCGCGGCCGGACATCGCCAGCACGTTGAAGCGGACCAGGCGGTCCATGCCGGCAATGCCGATCGCCGACAGCAGCGCGCCGATCGTGGTCGGGATCAACGTCACGAACAGCGCGACCAGCACGACCACCGAGATCGAGCCGCCGGCATAGGCCGCGTAGCTTGGGATGGTGACGGTGGCGAACACGAAGATGATGGTGAGGCCGGCCAGCAGAATGTTGAGCGCGATCTCGTTCGGGGTCTTGGCCCGCTCGGCGCCCTCGACCAGCTTGATCATGCGGTCGATGAAGGTCGAGCCCTGCGCTGCCGTAATCCGCACGCGGATCCAGTCGGACAGCACCTGGGTGCCGCCGGTCACCGCTGAGCGGTCACCGCCGGACTCACGGATCACGGGCGCGGACTCGCCGGTGATGGCGGCCTCGTTGACGGACGCGACGCCCTCGATCACCTCGCCATCGGAGGGAATGGTATCGCCGGCCTCGACCAGCACGATATCGCCGACCTTGAGGCTGGTGCCCGGCACGAGATTGAAGGCCAGGCCGGCGCCGGTCAGCAGCTTGGCCTGGCTCTCGGTGCGGGTCTTGCGCAGCGATTCCGCCTGCGCCTTGCCGCGGCCTTCGGCCACCGCTTCGGCAAGATTGGCAAACAGCACCGTGAACCAGAGCCAGACGATGATCTGGAAGGTGAAGCCGAGATTCCCGCCGCCCGTGAGGAGATCGCGCAGAAAGATCACAGTGGTGAGCGCGGCCACGACCTCGACCACAAACATCACGGGATTCTTGATCATCAAGCGCGGATCGAGCTTGGTGAAGGACGCGCGGATCGCAGGCACGACGATCTTGGGATCGAGCATCGCCGAGACGGACGCGCGTTTTTGCAGTTTCATGGTATCCATGGAGGTCACTCCAAACAATCAGAAGGCTGTCGATCAGAACACTTGCTGTTCAGAACACTTGCTATTCAGAACACTTGCTATTCAGAACACTTGCTATTCAGAACACTTGGCCGGCGTTCATCGCGAGATGCTCGACGATGGGGCCGAGGGCGAGGGCCGGGAAGAAGGTCAGGCCGCCGATGATCAGGATCACGCCGACGAGCAGGCCGACAAACAGCCCGCCGGTGGTCGGGAGGGTGCCCGCGGACGGCGGGATCGATTTCTTGGCGGCCAGCGAACCCGCAATGGCCATCGCCGGGATGATCATGAAGAAGCGGCCGACGAACATCGCGCTTGCAAGCGTAAGGTTGTAGAAGAAGGTATTGCCCGTGAGGCCCGCGAAGGCCGAGCCGTTGTTGCCGGTCGCCGAGGTGAAGGCGTAGAGCACCTCGGTGAAGCCATGCGGCCCGGCATTCGCCATCGAGGCAACCGCCGCCGGATAGACCACACCGACCGCCGTCCAGCCGAGGATCATCAGCGGCAGCACCAGGATGGCCAGCATTGCCATCTTGACCTCGCGCGCTTCGATCTTCTTGCCGACATATTCCGGCGTGCGACCGACCATCAGGCCCGCCACGAAGATCGCGAGGATGACGAACAGCAGCATGCCGTACATGCCGGCGCCGACGCCGCCGACAATGATTTCGCCGAGCTCGATGTTGATCAGCGGAATCATGCCGCCGAGCGCGGTGAAGCTGTCATGCATGGCGTTGACGGCGCCGCAGGAGGCGGCCGTCGTGATCACAGCGAACAGGGAGGACGCGACGATGCCGAAGCGAACCTCCTTGCCTTCCATGTTGCCGCCGGTCAGGCCGAGCGCATGCAGGGTCGAAGTACCGTTGGCCTCCGCCCAATAGGTGATGGCGACACCAGCGAGGAACAGCACGCCCATCACGGACAGGATTGCCCAGCCCTGGCGCTGGTTGCCGACCATACGACCGAACACGTTTGTGAGCGCGGCGCCAAGCGTGAAGATCGACAGCATCTGCACGAAGTTCGACAGCGCAGTCGGGTTCTCGAAGGGGTGCGCGGCGTTAGCATTGAAGAAGCCGCCGCCATTGGTGCCGAGCATCTTGATCGCGACCTGCGAGGCGACCGGGCCGACCGCGATGGTCTGCTTGGCACCCTCGAGCGTGGTGGCCTCGACATAGTCACCGAGCGTCTGTGGCATGCCCTGCGATACCAGGAACAGCGTGTAGACGATACAGATGGGCAGCAGCACGTAGAGCGTACAGCGCGTGACGTCGACCCAGAAATTTCCGACCGTGCGCATCGAGGCGCGCGAGAAGCCGCGGATCAGCGCCACCGCGAGCGCGATGCCAGTTGCCGCCGACAGGAAGTTCTGGTGCGTCAGGCCGAGCATCTGCACGAAATTGGAGATCGTGCTTTCGCCGCCGTAGTTCTGCCAGTTGGTGTTGGTGATGAAGGAGATCGCGGTGTTAAAGGACAAATCGGCGGCGACCGCCGACTGCCCGGCCGGATTGAACGGCAGTACATCCTGCAGCCTCATCACGCCGTAGATGATGAGGAAGCCGCCGACGTGGAACAAGAGCATGGAGACCGTATAGGTCAGCCAATGCTGCTCGCGCTTCTCGTCGACGCCGGAGAACCAGTAGATGCCGGTCTCGATCGGACGCAGCACCGGGGAGAGGAAGGTCCGCTCGCCATTGAACACACGCGTCATGTACCAGCCGAGCGGCTTTGTCAGCGCAACGATGATGACGCAGTATAGGATGATCTGGAGCCAACCGATCATGGTCATGGATTTAACCCTTTAGGACTTGTGTCCTGCGCAGGAGCGGCAGGAGCAGTGCAAGCAGGCAGGCGACGAGCGCGGCGTCCGCCAGCAGGAGTTTGAGAAGCAGGAGCACGGTCAGAATCGCTCGGGCCGCAGCAGCGCGTAAGTGAGGTAGAACAGGAGGCCGAGCGAGACGACGCCGGCAAGCGAATAGTCGAAGATCATGGTCCGTTCCCTCAGAGCCGTTCGCAGGCGTAGGTGTAACCGATCGCAAGGGCGAAGAAGCCGAAGCCCAGCGCCAGCATCAGAATGTCCATCATGGGATTGCTCCTCGTTGCGCCCTTGATTTCGGCGCAACCGTTTCTCGGGAGACCCGGTCGGCGCGCGAAAGAAATGCCGATGCATTTCCACGGCGCCTACCGGGACTTTTGACCGGGCTGAAGTGCCACCGCGGGCATAGGTTTTCGAGACGAGGGTTGTGGCGAAGTTATAGGAATCTCATAAAAGGCCGGCGGCGGCCCGGTGCCCACACTTATGAAATCCCTATATCTCCAGCCCCGTCCCCATCTCGTTTTCAAATGCCATTTTCGCGATCCTGGAGAGGCCGGCCGACTGACCGACGCCAATTCCAGGAGGCCTGACATGACCGCCGCACGCCGACACCACGAACCGCCGTCACTCAATGACCGCTTGCGCAACACTCAGGCGATGACCCGACCGTTGATGCTGGACATCATCGCGCACGCCTGCCGCCGCTTCCCTACGCTCGGCCAGAACAACCGCACCACGCGCATCACGCGCCTGATCGATGTCGAGGCATGGACCGATGCGGCGCTGGCGCTGATAGAGCTGGAGCTGCCGCTATGGCAAGTCCGGCGCATCGCCTATGACGAGGGCGAATGGCACTGCGCGCTGTCGCGCGAGCGCGAATTGCCGGACTGGCTCGACGCCGCTGTCGAGGCGCGCCACGCCGATCTCGCGCTCGCGCTGCTGTCGGCCTTCATCGAGGTCGAGACATTGGCCCTTGCCGCTTCGCGTCCGAGCGTTCCCACTGTTCGTCCCGCGCCTGACTCGCTCTATGAGCCGGTCGGCTGCGAGAACTGCGGCTAGTGGAGCGCGGTCCTGACGCTCGTCATTACGCTCGTGGCGCGAGGGCTCGGAGCGTAGCCCTCAGGCCCGTCGATCGCGAATTGATCATGGCTGCCTAGGAGGCGAGCAACCGGCTCCGCAGCGCGGTCACGATGCCCGGTTGAGGCCGCGTATCCCCTCGGAGAGGGCGTGGCCAAAAAAACGCGGCCGATCTGGCGAAATTTCACGGAACCGTGTAGATCGGTTTCATGAGCATCAGCAACGTCAACGTGGTCGCCCATCCCCTGGTCCAGCACAAGCTCTCCCTGATGCGGGAGAAGGACCGCTCGACCAAGAGCTTTCGCGAGATCCTGAACGAGATCGGGATGCTGCTCGGCTACGAGGTGACGCGCGACCTGCCGCTGGAGCTGGTCGAGATCGAGACGCCGATTGCGCCGATGCGGGCGCCCAAGATCGCCGGCAAGAAGCTCACGCTGGCGCCGATCCTGCGCGCCGGCGTCGGCTTCCTCGACGGCATGCTGGCGCTGATGCCCTCGGCGCGCATTGCCCATATCGGGCTCTACCGCGATCCTGATACGTTGCAGGCCGTGGAATATTACTTCAAGGCGCCGCAGGACCTGTCGGACCGCACCGTGATCCTGATGGACCCGATGCTGGCGACCGGCAACTCGGCCTGCGCCGGCGCCTCGCTGCTGAAGGCGCGCGGCGCCCGCGACATCCGCTTCGTCTGCCTTCTGGCGGCGCCTGAAGGCGTCGCGCAGTTCCAGAGCGAGCATCCCGACGTGCCGGTCTGGACCGCCGCGATCGACGAGCGGCTCAACGACCACGGCTATATCGTGCCGGGGCTGGGCGACGCCGGCGACCGGATGTTCGGCACCAAGTAGACAGGTTCGCGCGGTCGGGTTAGTCCGGTTGCCATGAGCGCCAATGAATTTTCGCTGCAATCGCTGATCCGGACCGAGGCCGCCGCCGATCCGGCCTTCGTGTTCGACGGCACGCCGGTCTCGCGCGCGGAATTCTCGGAAAAGATCGAGCAGACCGCCGCCTGGCTTGCCGCGCGCGGTGTCGGCAAGGGCGACGTCGTCGCGGTCTGGCTGGTCAACCGGATCGAATGGATCGCGCTGCTGTTCGCCGCCGCCCGGCTTGGGGCAATCGTCGCCGCCGTCAATACGCGCTACCGCAGCGCGGAGGTCGCGCATCTCCTGAAGCTGTCCGGCGCCAGGCTGATGGTGATCGAAGCCGCGTTCCGCTCGATCGACTTTGCCGCTATTCTCGCCGACGTCGCCAAGGACGAGGTGCCTGCGCTGCGAGAGCTCGCGGTGGTCGGCGCGGATGCGATTCCCACACATTGGCCGTGCGTGCGCTTCGATGCCTTCGAGAAGCGCTATCCGCCTGCCCCGCCGGCTCAGGATGATTTCGATCTGCCGGTTCTGCTCTACACGACGTCAGGCACGACCAAAGGACCGAAGCTTGTCGCGCATTCGCAGCGAACGTTGGCCACGCACGCCGCCTGCGTTGCCAAGGCGCTAAAGCTCTCACCGCAGCGCCATGCATTGCTGGCCATGCTGCCGTTCTGCGGCACTTTTGGCATGACGAGCCTGCTCGGCTTCGTCGCAGCGGGCGCGACCGTCCATGCACTGGACGCATTCGAGGCGGCGCCGGCAGTGGAGATTCTCCGCGAGTGCGGGATCACGCACGCCTTTGGCTCGGATGAAATGTTCCGCCGCATCCTCGCCCTCACCGACGCGCCGCATCCGTTTCCGCTCCTCGAAATCTGCGGCTTTGCCGCGTTCCAGCCCGGCTGGCGCGAGCTCGCCGCGGAGGCCGAGACGCGCGGCATGCCGTTGCACGGCCTCTACGGTTCGAGCGAGGTGCAGGCGCTGTTCTCGGTCGCACGCTCGAGTGACGCCTTCACCGATCGCATCGAGGGCGGCGGCTGGCCGATGTCGCCGGAGGCCAAGGTCCGTGTGCGCGACACCGAGACCGGCGAACTCGCCGCTCGCGGCGTCTCCGGCGAGATCGAGATCCATGCGCCGTCACGCTTCCTCGGCTACTACAACAATCCCGACGCGACGCGCGACGCCATCACCGCGGACGGCTTCTTCCGCACCGGCGATATCGGGCGGCTGCGCGGCGAAGGCTCCTTCGTCTACGAAACCCGCGCGGGCGACGCCATGCGGCTCGGCGGCTTCCTGGTTGCGCCCGGCGAGATCGAGGACGAGCTCAAATCGTGCGCTGGCGTGGCCGACGCCCAGGTCGTCGCGGTCGATCTGAAGGGAAACGCCCGCTGCGTTGCCTTCGTGATCCCCGCCCAGGAACCCCAGGAGCCGCCGCGGCAGGACGCGTTGATCGCGCGCCTGCGCGAGCGGCTCGCCGGCTACAAAGTCCCGGCGCGGATCTATGTCGTGGAGGCCTTCCCCGTCACCGACAGCGCCAACGGCGTCAAGATCCAGCGAGCCCGGCTTCGGGCCATGGCGATGGAGCGGATCGCTGCCGAATAAGCACAGCCACCGGGGTAGCGCGCGAATTCGTCTCGGCCAAAAGGTCGCGCGTTAGCTAGTATGACTTGGCCAGTCCAAGCACCTTTTCCGCAATGAAGCTGAGCGCAAGCTGCGGGCTGACCGGCGCGATGCGCGGGATCAGCACTTCGCGCAAGTAACGCTCGACGTGGAATTCCTTGGCGTAGCCGAAGCCGCCATGGGTCATCACCGCCTGCTCGCAGGCATGGTATCCGGCCTCACCCGCAATGTATTTCGCGGCATTGGCAGCGCCGCCGCAGGGCATGCCCTTGTCGTATTGCCAGGCCGCCGACATCACCATCAACCAGGCCGCCTCGAGTTCAACCCAGTTTACGGCCAGCGGATGCTGAATGCCCTGATTCTTGCCGATGGGCCGGTTGAACACCACGCGGGTCTTGGCGTATTCGGTGGCGCGCGACAACGCGAGCTTGCCGAGGCCGACGGCTTCCGCTGCGATCAGGATGCGCTCGGGGTTCATGCCTTCGAGAATGTACTGGAAGCCTTTGCCTTCTTCGCCGATGCGATCCTCCATCGGGATTTCAAAGTCCTCGAAGAACAGCTCGTTGGAATCGACGACCTTGCGGCCCATCTTCTCGATCTCGTGGACCTTGATCCTGTTACGATCGAAATCCGTATAGAACAGGCTCAGCCCATGCGTGGGCGAGCGCACGTCCTCCAGCGGCGTGGTGCGCGCCAGCAGCAGGATCTTGTGCGCGACCTGCGCGGTCGAGATCCACACCTTCTGGCCGTTGACGATGTAGCGGTCGTTCTTGGCCACCGCGCGGGTCTTGAGCTGGGTGGTGTTGAGGCCGGTGTTGGGCTCGGTGACGGCGAAGCAGGCCTTCTCGCGACCCTCCACCATCGGCGGCAGCATGCGCTTGCGCTGCTCTTCGGTGCCGAACACGACCACGGGATTGAGGCCGAACACGTTGATGTGCACCGCGGATGCGCCGGACATGCCGGCGCCGGATTCGGCGATGGCGCGCATCATGATCGCGGCCTCGGTGATGCCGAGGCCGGAGCCGCCATATTCCTCCGGCACGCAGATGCCGAGCCAGCCGGCGTCCGCCATGGCCTTGTGAAAGTCGTGCGGGAAGCCGCCGTCGTGGTCCTTCTTCAGCCAATAAGCGTCGGGAAAGTCTTCGCAAACCTTTGCGACTGCGTCGCGAATGGCTTCCTGCTGAGCGGTGAGCGCGAAATCCATATTCTTGATCTCCTTCTTGGGAGAAGCGACCGCGCAATCTCCCCCTCGTCGCGTTCCCCACTCGAAGGCCGTGGTGGATTGGTGCACCCGAACGTGCCTTCGCTTGCGTTCTTTAACTTGAAAAACAGGGTACAGATACGTGAATTTCCCTATCAACTGTGTGTAGCATGCATAGGGTCATGCGGCGCGAGGATGCGGGCGCGCCGTTATTTCGCAGGGAGGAAGCCGCGATGGCCGGACTTTATTTCGAGGACTTTTCCGTGGGCCAGGAGTTCAGGCATCCGCTGACCCGGACCGTCACGGAGATGGACAACACGATGTTCAGCCTGCTGACGCTCAATCCGCAGCCGCTGCACATCGACGCACATTTTGCGGCCCAGACCGAATTCGGCCAGCGCATTTTCAACAGCCTTTACACCCTCGGCATCATGATCGGCATGACGGTCTATGATACGACCATGGGCACCACCGTTGCCAATCTCGGCATGACCGACGTCACGTTTCCGAAACCGGTCTTCCATGGCGACACTTTGCGGGCGACGACGAAGGTGCTTTCATTGCGGGAATCCAAATCGCGCCCCAAGGCGGGCATCGTCGAGTTCGAGCACCACGCTCTCAACCAGAACGACGAGATTGTCGGCAAATGCCGCCGCATGGCGATGATGCACAAGAGGCCGGTCTGATGCGTTCGATGCTGTTCGTGCCGGGCGACTCCCCGCGCAAATTCGAGAAGGCCAACGAAGGCAACGCCGACGCGCTGATCATCGATCTCGAGGATTCCGTCGTCACCGACAAGAAGCCGGAGGCGCGCGGGTTGACGCTGGCGATGCTGAAGGGCCGCAACAAGCCCCATCAGCTCTATGTCCGCGTCAACGCGCTCGACACCGGCATGACGCTCGCTGACCTTGCCGCGGTGATTCCAGGCAAGCCCGACGGCATCGTCCTGCCGAAATCGCAGGGCGGCGACGACGTGCGGCAGGTCGCGACCTGGCTCGAAGCTTTGGAAGCTGCGGCTGGTATCGCAATCGGCTCAACGCGCATCGTCTGCGTCGCGACCGAAACCGCAGGATCGATCTTCGGGCTCGGCAGCTACAAGGGCTGCTCCCCTCGCCTCGCGGGCCTGATGTGGGGCGCGGAAGATCTCTCGGCCTCGCTCGGCGCGACTGAAAAGGCATCAGGCGGCGTGTTCCATAGCCCTTATCGCCTGGCGCGCGATCTCTGCCTGATGGCCGCCGCCGCGGCCGAGGTCGCGCCGATCGACACCGTCTATACCGACATCGACAATCTGGCGGGGCTCGAACAGGAAACGCGCGCGGCGCGGCGCGACGGTTTTTCGGCGAAAGCGCTGATCCATCCCAAGCACGTCGACGTGGTCAACGCGGCGTTCGAGCCGACCGAGGCCGAGCGCAATTGGGCGGAGAAGGTGATCGCGGCGTTCGCGAGCAATCCGAACTCCGGCACGCTGCGCCTCGACGGCCAGATGATCGACAAGCCGCATCTTCGCGCCGCGAAGAAGATCCTCGGCCAGAGCTAGATCAGGAACAGCATAAACTGGACTCGCGGAGACTTACCCTCACCCGGATTGCATCCTCGATGCAATCCGGCCTCTCCCCGCCAGCAGGGAGAGGTGAGGACAATCAGGCGATCTTGATCGACATGTCCGGCAAGCCGTCGAGCTTGCACAAGAGCACGTCGCCCTTCACGACCGGGCCGACATTCTCGGGCGTCCCGGAATAAATGATGTCGCCGGCCTTCAGCTCGAACGCTTCCGACAATTTTGCGATCTGCTCGGCCACGCTCCAGATCATCTTGCTGAGATCCGAGCTCTGCTTCACCGTCCCGTTGATCGCCAGCGAAATGGCGCCCTTGTCGAAATGACCGGTCTTGCTGGCCGGGTGGATCGGCCCGATTACCGCGGCGTGGTCAAAGCTCTTGCCGATCTCCCAGGGCTTCTTCTCCGCGGCCATCCCGTTCTGGAGATCGCGCCGGGTCATGTCGAGGCCGAGCGCGTAGCCATAGACATGGTCGAGCGCCTTCTCGGCCGGGATGTTGCTGCCGCCGGACTTCAGCGCGGCGACCAGCTCGACCTCGTGATGATAGTTCTTGGTCAGCGACGGATAGGGATGATCGGCGACTTCGCCCACGGCGACGTTCTGGATAGCGTCGGTCGGCTTCTGGAAGAAGAACGGCGGCTCGCGGTTCGGGTCCGAGCCGCGCTCGATCGCATGCGCCGCGTAATTGCGCCCGATGCAGTAGATGCGGCGGACCTGGAACACCTGGGTTTCACCGACGATCGGGATCGTGACCATCGGCACCGGAAAGATCGGCTTCGGCCCGGCTTGCGCCGCGGCCGGCGCAACTTGCGCGATCGAGGCAGCGCTTGCCGCCGCGGCAATTGCGAGCAGCTCTCGTCGGGTTGCTGATGTCTCTTTCACGTTTTGTGCTCCCTTTTATGTTCGTTGGGCGCATCATGCGCGCCGACCCGCCTGATAATCAATATTCAGTATGCCAGCAACGCTACATCGGCACGTCTACTAATCGATGAGAACATGCCGCCTGCAGAGCCTTCCAAGCCGGCTCCCTTTCGCCATTAGCATGGAACTTGCATAAATTCTGGGCGACATGGACGCCGCATGAACCTCATCAGCCTCGACATCCGCATGCTCCGGTCGCTGATCTCCGTGGTCGAGACCGGCAGCATCACCGAGACCGCGCGACGGCTGGGCCGCACCCAGCCCGCGATCACCCTGCAATTGCAGCGGCTGGAGGAGCTGACCGGCAAGCAATTGTTCGAGCATGCCGGCCGCCGGCTGACGCTGAGCGAGGACGGCACCACGGTTCTCACCTACGCCAAATCCATCCTGCGGTTGCATGACGAATTGATTTCGCAACTGGCGTCACAGGAGATCGAGGGTCAGGTCGTACTCGGCACGCCCGACCTCTATGCCGCCTTCATGCTGCCGCAGATCCTCAGCGTGTTCCGAAAATCCTTCCCGCGCGTCCAGGTCGAGCTCAATTGCGCGCTCTCGACGCCGTTGGTGGGCCTGGTCAAGCGCGGCGATGTCGACATCGCGCTCGTCACCCGCATGAACGATTTTACGGGCGGCCAGGTGGTGCGACGCGAGCAACTGGTCTGGATGACCGGCGAGCAGTCCGCCGCGCACCAGGAGCGGCCCATTCCGCTGGCGCTGCTGCCGCCGGGCAACATCTATCGCGACTACGCGATCGACACACTGGAACGTGCGAATTTGCGCTGGCGCATCGCCTGCGTCAGCGAAAGCGTCGGCGGCCTTCAGGCGGCGGCCTTCGCCGGCATGGCCGTGACCGTACTCGGCCGCAGCGCGCTGGTGCCGGCGATGCGCGAGATCGGCCCGAACGAGGGCCTGCCGCCGCTGCCGAAGATCGAGCTGCTGCTCTACAAGTCGAGCGGCGCGACCTCGAAGGCGGCGACCGCCTTGCACGACTATCTCGCGCACTATCTGCGCCTCGACGAAGAGCTCAGCGGCCGCGGCGAGCCGATCGAGCTGTCCTGAGCTTCATGCCTTCGCGCGCGCGGGACTTTCGCGGAGCGCCAGTGACGGCCAGAAGTTTGCCCAGGGCTGGGCCGCTTCGAACGCAGCGGCGATGCGGAAGATCGTGGGCTCGTCGAGCCAGGGAGCGACGATCTGCAAGCCGATCGGCATTCCCTCGCGATCGAAGCCGCAGGGCAGCGTCGCCGCAGGAAGGCCGGCGAGATTCATCGGCCAGGTGAAGGGCGACCAGCCGAGATGCGGATCGACCTTGCTGCCGTCGATCGCGTCGACGCCGATGCGGCCGGCTTCGAACGCGGTCACCGCGACGGTCGGCGTCACCAGCGCATCGACGCGCTCGAAAAGCTTCAGGAAGCCGCCGCGAGCCTGGCCGCGGCGATACCCTGCTTCGATATAGTCCGTGCCGCTGTAGCGCCGGCCGGCACTGATGACATCAAGATAATCTGCTTCGGAGCCGGCGAGATCGGCCGTGGTCTTGGTCGCGACCGCGGCCGCCTGTTCGGTAAAGGCGATCGGCTTCAGCGTGTGCTCGAGTATCCCGGGATCGAGGCCCGGACCGTCCATGGTGACCTGCGCGCCGCAGGCATCGAGAATGACCAGCGCCTTGCCGAACGCCGCGCGCACATCGGGGCTGACGGCGGCGTAGCCGAGATCGACGCTGGCGCCGATACGAATGCCGTTCAACGACGCGGCCTTCGTATCGAACCGCCGCGCCGCCACCGGCAGGCTCGCGGGATCGCGCAGATCGTAAGCAGCGATGATCTCCAGCGTCAGCGCGGCATCCGCGACGGTGCGCGTAATCGGCCCGGTATGCGCGAGCGAGCCCCAGGACGGTGGCGAGAAGCCGGGCGAACGCGGCACCAGGCCAAAGGTCGGCTTCAGGCCGAACACACCGCAGAAGGACGAGGGCACGCGGATCGAGCCGACGCCATCGGTTCCGATCGCGATCGGGCCGCAGCCGGCGGCAACGCCCGCCGCCGCGCCGCCGCTCGACCCACCACTGGTGCGACCGGGGTTCCACGGATTGCGCGTGGTGCCGGTGACCGGGCTATCCGCCGTCAACTTGTAACCGGACTCGCAGGTCGTGGTCTTGCAGGTGACGATTGCACCCGCCTCCTTCAGCGCCGAGACAACCGCCGCGTCGACATCCGGCACGAACGCCTTGTTCATCGGCGAACCGCCATAGGCCGGCACGCCTGCGACAAAGACCAGGTCCTTGATCGTGACGGGTACACCGGCGAGCGGCCCCTTGGCCTCGCCGGAACGCATCTCCCTGGTGAGACGATCGGCCTCCGCCCTCGCCTGCTCGTACATCGGCGTCACCACCGCGTTGCAGGCCTCATTGGTCACCTCCAGCGCGGCAATGGTGTCGTCGACGACATCGCGCGGAGTGAACGCCTTGCGCCGGTAGCCGGCCAGGATCTCGGTTGCGGAAAGCGAGCCAAGGCCAGTCGGCGCCGGCGGGAAGGCCGTTCGGCCGGAACCATCAGTCATCATCAACCCTAAAAGTGCTAGCTGAGCGCCGCGTCGACGGCGCGCCTGGCCATCGCCGTGACGAGATGCGCACGGTAGTCGGCTTCGGCATGGATGTCGGAAGTGAGGCCGTCGGTGTCGATCCTGATCGCCGCGATCGCGGACGGATCGAAATTTCGAGACAGCGCTTCTTCCATCGGCGGAACGCGGAATACGCCGGAGCCCGCTCCGGTCACGGCCACGCGAACGCCATCGGCGAATTTCGCGACGAACACGCCGACCAGCGCATAGCGCGACGCCGGCGCCTTGAACTTGGCGTAGCCCGCCTTGAGCGGCACCGGAAAGCGGATCGCCGTGATGATCTCGCCAGGTTCAAGCGCGGTCTCGAACAGGCCGCGGAAGAACCCGTCGGCCGCGATCTCGCGCGTGCTGGTGACGACGGTCGCGCCCAGCCCGAGCACACCTGCCGGATAATCGGCCGCCGGATCGTTGTTCGCGACGGAGCCACCGATGGTGCCGCGGATGCGCACGGCGGGATCGCCGATCATCGAGGCCAGCGCGGCGAGTCCGGGAATCTTCGCCTGCACCAGCTTCGAGGCGGCCACCACCGCATGTGGCGTCATTGCACCGATGGTGATGGTGGCGCCGTCGTCGGTGATGCCCTTCAGATGTCCGAGCCTCGACAGGTCGACTAGGGCAGGCGGACTGGCGAGCCGCTGCTTCAACGTCGGGATCAGCGTCATGCCGCCGGCGACGAGCTTGCTGTCCTCGATCGAGGTCAGCAGTTTGGCAGCGTCGGGAATTTCGCTCGGCTGGTGATAGGCAAACGGCTTCATTGTCATCCTCCCTATTCCGCAGCGACCGGCAGCGACGCGTTTTGCAGCAGGCGCCAGATCCGGTTCGGCGTCGCCGGCATGTCGACATGGGTGACGCCGAGATGCGACAGCGCATCGACCACCGCATTGATGACCGCCGCCGGGGAACCGATGGTGCCGACCTCGCCGCAGCCCTTCACGCCCATCGGCGTGTGCGTGCACAGCGTCGAATGGGTCGCGATGTTCATCATCGGCATGTGGTCGGCGCGCGGCATGCAATAGTCCATCAGCGAGCCCGACAGCAGCTGGCCCGAGCCCTCGTCATAGACTGCGTTCTCGTACAGCGCCTGGCCGACGCCCTGCACGATGCCGCCGTGCAACTGGCCCTCCACGATCATCGGGTTGATGACCGTGCCGACGTCGTCCACCGCGGTGTAGTTGACCAGCGTCACCGTGCCGGTTTCCGGGTCGATCTCGACCTCGGCAATGTGGCAGCCGCCGGGATAGGTGAAGTTGACGGGATCGTAGTAAGCCTGCTCCTCGAGCCCCGGCTCCAGCACTTCGAGCGGATAGTCGTGCGGCACGTAGGCGGCGCCCGCGATCTCCTCGAACGTCTTCATGCGGTCGGTCCCCGCGACCGAGAATTTTCCGGCCTCGAACTGGATATCCACTTCGGCCGCTTCAAGCAGATGCGCCGCGATCTTCCTGCCTTTCGCGACCACCTTGTCCGTCGCCTTCGACAGCGCCGCGCCGCCGACCACCAGCGAACGCGAGCCATAGGTGCCCATGCCGAACTGCACGCGATCGGTATCGCCGAACACGATGTCGACATTGTCAAACGCGACGCCGAGCTTTTCCGAGACGATCTGGGCGAACGTCGTCTCGTGGCCCTGGCCGTGATTATGCGTGCCGATCATGACCGTGACCTGGCCGGTCGGATGCACCCGCACCGTGGCACTTTCATAGAGTCCGCCGCGCGCGCCCAGCCGTCCTGCGAAGCGCGACGGCGCAAGGCCGCAGGCCTCGACATAGGTCGAGTAGCCGAGCCCGCGGAATTTGCCCCTACGCGCCGACTCCGCCTTGCGGATACCGAAGTTCTTGACGTCGGCCGCGACAAGAGCGCCGTCGAGACATCCCATCGGATCGCCGGAATCGTACTGCACCAGCACCGGCGTCTGATACGGATAGGCCTCCTTCGGGATCATGTTGCGTCGGCGGATCTCGACGCGGTCGATGCCCATCTCGCTGGCTGCGACGTCGACGATGCGCTCCAGCACGAAGGTCGCCTCTGGACGGCCGGCGCCGCGATAGGCGTCGACCGGAACGGTGTTGGTGAATACCACCTTCACGTTGCAGTAGATTGCCGGCGTCGTGTAGACGCCGCCGAGCAGCGGTCCGTAGAGATTGGTCGGGATGTTCGGTCCGAAGGTCGAGAGATAGCCGCCCATATTGGCAAGCGTGTTGACACGGAAGGCCAGAAACTTCCCGGTCTCGTCCAGCGCGAGCTCGGCCTCGGTGACGTGATCGCGGCCGTGGCGATCAGAGACATAACCCTCCGACCGGCTCGCAACCCATTTGATCGGCCGCATCACGCGCTTGGCGGCCCAGGTGATCACGGCCTCCTCGCCGTAGTGAAACTGCTTGACGCCAAAGCCGCCGCCGACATCGGGTGCGACCACGCGCAGTTTGTGCTGCGGGATGTTCAGCACCAGCGCGCCCATCAGGAAGCGCACGACGTGCGGGAACTGGCTGGTGGTCCACAACGTGAAGCGATCGGTGCCGGGCTCATATTCGGCGATCGCCGCGCGCGGCTCCATCGGGTTGCCAATCAGCCTGTTGTTGACGAGGCTGAGCTTTGCGACATGCGCCGCTTTCCGGAACGCGGTCTCGACCGCGGCCTTGTCGCCGAGCTCCCAATCGCAACAGATGTTGTTCGGAACGTCGTCGAACAGTTGCGGCGCGCCCGGCCGCACGGCTTCGAGCACGCCGACCACCGAGGGCAGCACCTCGTAATCGACCGTCAGCAGCTCGGCTGCCGCGCTGGCCTGCGCCGGCGTTTCCGCGACGACGAAGGCCACCATGTCGCCGACGAAGCGCACCTTGCCCTGCGCCAGCATCGGGAACGGCGGCTCCTTCATCGGCACGCCTTTGGCGTCCGTGATACCCCAGCCGCAGGGCAGCGAGCCCAGCTTGTCCGCGGCGGCATCTTCGCCGGTCAGGACCGCGATGACGCCGGGCGATGCGAGCGCCGCATTCTTGTCGATACCGCGCAGGATCGCGTGTCCGTGCGGCGAGCGCACGAACACACCCGCCGTCATGCCCGGACGCTTGATGTCGGAGACGTAATTGCCGCGGCCGGTGAGGAAGCGCTGGTCCTCTTTCCGTTTGGGTGAAGCGCCGATCCCGATCACGTTGCCCATGGTCACTCTCCCTTGGCGGCGTTCATAGCGGCAGCGCCAGCCATGACCGAGACGACGATGTTCTGATAGCCAGTGCAGCGGCAGATATTGCCTTCAAGGCCGTGGCGGACGTCGGCTTCCGACAGGTCCGGCTTCTCGGTCGCGAGCGCCACCGCCGTCATCAACATGCCGGGCGTGCAAAAACCGCATTGCAGACCGTGATGCTCGCGAAACGCTTCCTGCATCGGATGCATTTGGTTCGAACCGGGAGCTCCGTGAAGCCCCTCGATAGTGAGCAGCGTCGCACCGTCGAGCGCAGGCGCCAGCAGCGTGCAGCTCTTCACCGGCAGGCCGTCGAGATGCACCACGCAGGCGCCGCACTGGCTGGTGTCGCAGCCGATATGGGTGCCGGTGAGGTTGAGCCGCTCGCGCAGCAGCTCGGCGACGAGCGTCGCCGGCTCGACATCGACAGTGGTCGGCCGTCCGTTGAGTGTGAAGGATATCTGCACGATCATACTCCTGTGGGCGACGGGTCTTTAGGCAAGTGGAAGCGCGCTGCCGGTGGCCCATGTGGCCATCACGACGTCGCCGACGGTGAACGGATCCGCGAAGAAGGTCTTTTCCGGCACATAGGCAACGAACGCGTCGTCCGGCACGGTGTCCAGCATGACCTTGACGAAATAGCCTTGGTATTCGATCGCCAGCACACGACTCGGCAGCGACGTGGTGCAGCCCGGCGGCAGTTCCCTGCCCGGCCGGACCAGCGCGACATCGTCGCGGCGCACGGCGATATCGATCTTGTCACCGACGCTGACCGTGGACCGCGCCTGAAGCGGGACCTCGATGCCATCAGGCGCAGCCTGAGCGAGCGTAAACGTCGAACCGTTGACCTTCTCGACCCGCCCCGACAGCACGTTCTGCCCGCCCATGAACTCGGCGACGTAACGATCGTGCGGATGGGCATAGACGTCGCGCGCCGCGCCCGCCTGTTTGATTCTGCCCTGCTCCATCACCACGACCAGATCGGCGAGCGCGATCGCCTCGAGCTGGGTGTGGGTGACGTGGATGAAGGTGATGCCGAGCTCCTGCTGCATCCGCCTGAGTTCCTGGCGCATCTGCACGCGGAGCTGCTCGTCGAGGGCGGACAGCGGCTCATCGAGCAGCAGCACCCTCGGCTCGGTGATCGCCGCGCGCGCCAGCGCCACGCGCTGCTGCTGGCCGCCGGAGAGCTGCGCCGGCAGGCGATCGGCGAACTGCGTCAGCCGCACCTTCTCGATCATGGCATCGGCTGCGCGCAGGCGATCGGCCTTCGACATGCCGCGTACGCGCAAGGCGAACGCGATGTTGTCACGCACGGTGAGATGCGGGAACAGCGCGTAGGACTGAAACATCATCGCGGTGCGCCGCTGCACCGGCGCGAGCCCGACGACGTTCTGGCCGCCGATGACGATCTCACCCGCGGTCGGGTCCTCGTGGCCGGCGATCATGCGCAAAATCGTGGTCTTACCGCAGCCGGACGGGCCGATGAAGCAGCAATAGGCGCCGTCGGCGATCTTGAGGTTGACGCCGTCGACCACATTGCTGACGCCGTCAAAGCTCTTGCAGACGCCCGCCAGTTCGATATCGCCGCGATCGCTCTTCATTTCCGAGCTCAACCCTTTGTGCTGCTGCCGCGCTTCTTCTGGATCAGCACGATGCTGCCCAGGCTCGCGCCGATGACGATGAAGGAGACGATGGTGGTCACGGTGCCGAGCGCATAGAGCGAAGGCGAGGTGACGTTCAGCGTCATGCTCCAGATCTCCAGCGGCAGCGTATTGAGCGAGCCCGCGGTCTGGAGGCTGCGCGCAAACTCGTCGTAAGAGAGCGTGAAGCCGAACAGCGCGACCGCGACCAGGCCGGGCGCCAGCACCGGGATCATCACCAGCCGGATGGATTGCCAGCGGCTGGCGCCGAGGTCGTAGGCCGCCTCCTCCCAGACGTGGTTGAAGCGCGACATCACGGCAAACATCACGAGCACACCGAACGGCAGCGTCCAGGACAATTGCGCGCCGAGCGCCGAGGTGTACCAGCTCGCATTGAGCCCGAGCGCCTGGAACAACAGACCGGTGCCGAGACCGAGCACGAGACCCGGAGCGACCAGGCTGCCGATCATCATGTAGAACACGACGGTGTCGCCGCGGAAGCGCTTGCGAAAGCCGAGCCCCGCGAGGAACGAGACCACCACCGTGATGACAGTGACGATGATCGCGAGCTTGATCGAACGATCGAACGAGCCCTTGACGTCACCGGTCCGCACCTGGGTGAAGAGATCGACGAACCAGTGCAGCGAAGTGCCCTTCATCGGGAACACGAGGCCACCACGGATGTCCTGGAAGGACAGGACGTAGATACAGAACATCGGGCCGTAGAGCACGATCACGTAGAACGCAAACAGCGTTGCGAGCACGTAGAACGTCCAAGGCCGCTGCCCGCGGCTCGGCGCTATCGCTTTGCTCGTCGCCGGCGCGACCGTCTTTGACATTTCGGTTTTGGGCATGTCGGCGAGAACCGCGCTCATCGCGTGATCTCCTGCCTGATGTCGACGGTGCGCAGGATCAGCGAGACGATCGCGACCAGCACCAGCGTCAGCAATACTGCGCTCGCTGCCGCGGTCGGATATTGGAGCACGCCGACGTCCTCGTAGAACGCGCTGACCACCGAGGCCGAGCCGCCGCCGGACATCACCTTGACCACGAAGAAATCGCCCATCACGATCGAGACGACGAAGATGGTTCCGAGGGCGATGCCGCTCTTGGACATCGGCACCACGATCAGGCGCATGATGTCGAAACGGCTGGCGCCTGCATCGATCGCGGCCTCGATCAGCTTCTTGTCGATCCGTGCCATGGAATTGAAGATCGGCACGATCATGAAGATGGTGAGCTGGTGGACATAGGCGATGACCACCGCCAGGTCCGAGAACAGCAGCACTTCCAGCGGCTGGCGGATCACGCCCAGTCCCAGCAGCGCCTGGTTGATCAGGCCTTCCTTGCCGAGCAGCGGAATCCAGGAAATCATCCGGATGATGTTCGAGGTCCAGAACGGCACCGTGCAGAGCAGGAACAGACCAATCGCCAGCAGTTGGTTGCGGACGTGGAAAACCAGGAAGTATGCGACGAAGAAGCCGATGATCAACGTGAAGATCCAGGTCAGCACCGTGAACTTGATCGTCGCCAGATACAGCTTCAGCGTCAGGGCCGAATGCAACACCTCGACATAGCTTGCGAGCGTGAAGCCCGGCGTCAGCCCGCCAAAGCCGTCGGTGGCGAAGAAGCTCGCGGCCAGCACGACCAGGATCGGCGCCACGAAGAACGGCACGAGCACCAGCACGAGCGGCGACACGTAGAGCCAGCCGGCGAGATTTGCGCGTGGTGAGGTTTGAGCTGGACTAAGACTTGGCTGCATGTCGGCAAACGCCTCGACGTCGGTCATTTGGCACCGGCGCATCGCCGCGCCGGCGCTTCGTTCACGTCAGGGAAAGCAGGTTTCAGGCCACCTTGAAGTCGTTCCAGCGCTTGTTCATGTAGGCGGCTTCGTCCATCAGCGTGTTCCAGCAGGAGATGTTCTTGACGCGGTCGAGGAACGAGCCGCCGTCGCGCTTGGTGCCGGTCTTCTCCATCGGCACGCCATAGGGGTCGTTGACGACCTCGGGCGCGGGCTGGCCCTCGTACCAGAACGCCCATTCGGCCGGCGTGAGGAATTTCTTCGCGGTCGAAGGGACCGGGCTGTAATAGCCGTAGCGCGCGACGAAGCCGCCCTGCCAGCCCGACAGATACCAGTTGAGATATTCGTAGGCTGCGTCCAGCTTCTTGCCGGAGAGATGCTTCATCAGGCCCATCCCGTTGCACCAGCCGCGATAGCCTTCCTTGCCGTTCTTGATATTGACCGGCGCATAGACACAGGGGATTTCTTTCACGCGCACCGCGGCAACCGCCGGCGACCACATCGACTGGATCACCACTTCACCCGCCGCCATCAGCTGCACCGACTGGTCGAAGGTGGTCCAGGTCGCGCGGAACTGGCCCTGCTTCTTGAGCTCGATCAGCTTGTTGCAGGTGAAGTCGATCTCCTCCTTGGTCATGTTGCCCTTGTTGCCGTACTTGATCAGCCCGGCGCTTTCGAAGCAGAGCGCGGCGTCCATGATGCCGATCGCGGGCACGTCGAGGATCGCGGCCTTGCCTTTGAATTTCGGATCGATCAGATCCTTCCATTCCGTGACTTCATGGCCGACGAGGTCGGGGCGGTAACCGATGGAATCGGCATTGTAGACCTGCGGCAGGAAGGTCGCCCATTCGGTAACGCCGTCATGCAGATCGGTGGAGTCAGGCTTGGAAATGTACATGGCCTCATAGGGCGAGATGCCCTGGCGCGGGATCTTGTGACCGTCGATCTCGCCCTTGGTAAAGATCGGCAGGATGTTGTCGAACTCCTTGACCTTCTTGACCTCGATGCCCTGGATGACGCCGCGCTTGGCAGCGAGCTTGGCCTGCCAGCCCTCGAGATCGGCGATGTCGACCGTATTAGGCTGGCTTATGAAGCGGTTGATGGCGGCAGAGGTGTCGAGGTTCTGCATCGTCACCTTGAAGCCGAGATCCTTGGCCGCCTGGTCGCCGATCGCCTTCACCACCGAATAGGACACGCCGACATGGCGCAGCTCGATATCCTTGATCTCCTGCGCCCAGATGGTCGGGAATCCGCGGATCGCGTCCGATCCTGCAGCCGCGCCGGCCACGGCCGCGGCGCCCTTCAACAGCGTGCGCCTGCTCAGCTTTTTCGCAGACTTGTCGCTCGTCCCCGCCGGATTGGCAGTGGATGTCCCCTTGTCCCTGTCAAGCATGGCAACCCTCGTTGGCTACGATGAACGCTGCGCACCGGTCGCCATTGACCGGCTGCGGATGTGATCAATTGCGAGGGAGGCTATGGGCGGGATGTTGTGAAGTAAAATTGGAAGTAAAAATTCGCCGCATAAACGCGGCTAATGGTTCGCCCCGCTGCATCGGCTTTTGGCAGCGCGCATAAGAAGGCGTCAGGGCCTGCGTACAAAACGATGGCTTCGAACGTGCGGGCCCATTCGCGCGGCAGACGTGATGAAGGCGGTCCTCAGGACCTGAGCTGGTCCCGCGCCGTCTCCGGCGCCATCAGCGTTGCGATGATGGTGATGACCGACAGCGCGATGATGTAAACCGACACGGCCCAATAAGAACCGGCCCATGCCAGCAGTGCCGTCGCAATCAGCGGCGAGAAGCCGCCGCTCAGCGCGGCGGCAACGTTGGCTCCCAGCGATGCGCCACTGTAGCGCACCTGGGTGCGGAACAGCTCCGGCATGAAGGCCGCCTTCGGCCCGAACAGCAGCGCATGCGTCAGTGTCATCGTCACGACGAGCGCGAGCGTGATCAGCGCCGGCTCCCTGGTGTCGAGGAACCAGAACAACGGAAACGCCAGCGCCACCGAGAACACGCCACCGGCGAGATACAGCGCTTTGCGGCCGAAGATGTCGGACAGCCAGCCTGCAAGGGGCAGCGTCGCGAGCTCAACGAGCGCGGCATAGACCACCGCGTTCAGGATCACCTGCCGGGGAAGGCCGAGCTGCGTCGTGGCATAGACCACGGTGAAAACAGTGAGGAGATAAGCGAGCCCGACTTCGGACACCGTGATGCCGATCGCGAGCAGGAAGCTGCGCCAGTCGCGGCGCAGGACTTCCAGCGCCGGCTGCGCCAGCACCTCCTTGCGCTCGAGCACCTCCTTGAAGTGCGGCGTCTCCGCAAGTTTCAGCCTTACGATGAAGCCGACGCCGACGAGCAGGATGCTGATCAGAAACGGCACGCGCCAGCCCCAGCTCAGGAAGTCCGCTTCGGGCAGCTGCGTCATCAGACCGAAAATGCCGGTGGACGCGGCGACGCCGACGGGGAAACCGATCTGCACCAGGCTGCCGTAAAAGCCGCGGCGGTTGCCGGCGTGCTCGGCCACCATGACCACCGCCCCGCTCCACTCGCCACCGAGCCCGATGCCCTGGACGAAGCGCAAAATGACGAGGAAGATCGGCGCCCAGACGCCGATCTGACTGTAGGTCGGCAGGCAACCGATCAGGAACGTGCCCAGTCCCATCGCGATCATGGTCGCGACCAGCATCTTCTTGCGGCCGAGCCGGTCACCATAATGCCCGATGATCGCGCCGCCGATCGGGCGCGCGACGAAGCCGACCGCATAGGTCGAGAACGCCGCCAGCGTGCCGACGTAGGGATCGAAGCTCGGGAAGAACAGCTTGTTCAGCACCAGCGCCGCCGCCGTGCCGTAGATCAGGAAGTCGTACCACTCGATCGCGGTGCCGAGCGCGCTCGCCCAAACCACATGCGCCGTCGTCGATTTCTCCGCCGCCGTCGCGACCCTCGCTGCTGCCGTCATTGCCATCCGCCCCAAGATTCCTGGGGGCATCATGGCCAAACGTTGTGGCGGTTGCAACTTGGGGGAGTGTTGGTTCTCCCCAGATCACGATGCGAGATTTTCACGCCACTGCCTCCGCACCGTCGTCCCGGCGGAGGCCGCGACCCATAACGACAGGGAGGAGTTTGGCGAAGACCCGTGCTCCGGTACTGCGACCGCCCGGCATCGAAAGATCACGCAGTATGGGTCCAGGCCTTCGCCGGGACGACGTGGAACCGCTATTCGCCATTGACAAACTTATTCGCCATTATCTAACTTACCGCCATAACCAACCGCGCCAAGCGGCCCATAAACGAGAGGGAACGACGATGAGAGGGTTTTTGGCCTGCGCCATGCTCGCGGCCATGACTTCGGCTGCCATGACCAATGTTGCGAACGCGCAAGTCTCCGACGACGCCGTGCGGATCGGCGTGCTGACGGATCTGTCGAGCTGGGGCCGCGACAACAGCGGGCCGGGCTCCGTGGAGGCCGCGAAAATGGCGGTGGAGGAATTCGGGCCCACCGTGCTCGGCAAGCCGATCGAGATCATCAGCGCCGATCACCAGATGAAGACCGACGTCGGCGTACAGATCGTGCGCGGCTGGTTCGACAACGGCAAGGTCGATGCCGTCGTCGACATCCCCAATTCCGGCATCGCGATCGCCGTCCACAACATGGTGCGCGAGCGCAACAAGATCGCGCTGCTCTCCGGCCCCGGCGCGAGTTCGCTGACCGACGAGCTTTGCAGCCCGAACACCGTGCACTTCACCTACGACACCTACGCGCTGTCCAAAGTCACTGCTTCCGCCGTGATCAAGGAAGGCGGAAAATCCTGGTACTTCATCACCGCCGACTACGCCTTCGGCCAGCAGCTCGAGAAGGACGCCACGCGCTTCATCAACGAGATGGGCGGGAAGGTTTTGGGTGGCGTGAAGCACCCGACCAACACGGCCGATTTCTCGTCCTTTGCACTCCAGGCGCAAAGCTCGAAATCGGACGTCGTCGCCTTCGCCAATGCCGGCCAGGACACCGACAATGCGATCAAGCAGTCGGGCGAGTTCGGCCTGGTCCAGGGCGGCCAGAAGCTGGTCGGCCTCCTGATGTTCGACACCGACGTGCACGCGATCGGGCTCAAATCCGCGCAGGGCACCTACATGACCACGGCGTCGTACTGGAATATGGACGAAGCGACCCGCGCATGGTCGCGGAAATTCTACGAGCGCACCAAGGTGATGCCGACCATGATCCAGACCGGCGTCTACGGCTCGGTGCTGCATTATCTCAAGGCCATCAAGGCCGCCGGCACCGATGATCCCGCCAAGGCGATGGCCAAGATGCGCGAGCTGCCAATCGAGGATTCATTCGTCCATGGCGGCAAGTTGCGCGAGGACGGCCGCGTCATTCGCGACATGTATCTCGCCAAGGTGAAATCGCCCGAGCAGTCCAAGGAACCGTGGGATTATTTGGAGATCATCAAGACGGTGAAGGGCGAGGACGCCTTCCGCCCGGTCTCCGAGTCGAAATGTCCGTTGCTCAAGAAGTGAGGCCTGCATGACCGGCAACGAGCGCAACGCAGGCGAAACCTACGAGTGCGATGTGCTCGTGGCTGGATCGGGCTGCTCCGGCATGTCGGCCGCGATCACCGCACGCTATCGCGGCCTCGACGTCCTGATCGTCGAGAAGGAGCCGCGCTTCGGCGGCACCACCGCCCGCTCCGGCGGCTGGTTGTGGATACCCGGCACGTCGCTGGCGAAGGCATACGGCATCGAGGAGACTCCAGAGCAGGCGCGCACTTACCTGCGGCACGAAGCCGGCAACAACTTTGACGCCGCGCGGGTCGATGCATTCCTGAGCGCCGGCCCCGAGGCGGTCGATTTTTTCACCAGCAAGACCGCGCTCCGCTTCGACATGCCGCTGGTGTTCCCGGATTACCACGCCGAGGCGCCCGGCGGCAGCCAGGGTGGTCGTTCGATGGTGGCGCGCCCGTTCGACGGCCGCGAGCTCGGCGACCAGATCAAGGCCCTCGGCATGCCCCTGCCGGAGCTGACCGTATTCGGCATGATGCTCGGATCCGGCAAGGACATCGTCCATTTCATGCGCGCGACGAAGTCGCTGACCTCGGCGGCCTATGTCGCGAAGCGCCTGTCGCGGCATCTGATGGACGTGCTGCGCTATGGCCGCGGCATGACGCTGACCAACGGCAATGCGCTCGCAGGGCGCCTGGCAAAATCCGCGCAGGATCTGAAGATTCCGATGTGGCTGTCCGCGCCGGTGCGCGAGCTGACGGTCGAGAACGGCACTGTCACCGGCGCCATTGTCGCCCGCGAGGGACGCGACGTCCGCATTCGTGCAAAACAAGGCGTCGTGCTCGCCTGCGGCGGTTTCCCGCATGATGTCGAACGGCGCAAGAAGATGTTCCCACACGCGCCGACCGGCAACGAGCATTTTTCGCCGGGACCGACCGGCAACACCGGCGACGGCCTGCGGCTTGCCGAGAACGCCGGCGGACATGTCGAGGACCGGCTGCCGAACGCGGCGGCCTGGGTCCCGGTCTCGGTCACCAAGCGCAAGGACGGCTCACACGGCGTGATGCCGCATTTCATCGACCGCGCCAAACCCGGCGTAATCGCGGTGATGCGCGACGGCAAGCGCTTTGCCAACGAGGGCAATTCCTATCACGACTTCGTCCAGGCCATGGTCAAGGCGGCGAAACCCGGCGAGGAAATCGCGGCCTACCTGGTCTGCGATCACCAGACCTTGCGCAAATATGGTCTCGGCTGCGTACCGCCATTTCCGATGCCGCTGGGTCATCACCTCAATACTGGCTATCTCATGCGCGGCGAGACGCTGGAGGCACTCGCGGCAAAGGCGGGCATCGACAGCATGGCGTTCGTCGAGACCGTCAAGCAGTTCAATGCGACCGCACCACAGGGACACGACGCCGCCTTCGGCAAGGGATCAAAAGCCTATAACCGCTACCAGGGCGATGCCCTGCACGGCCCGAACCCCTGCGTCGCGCCGATCGAGAACGGCCCGTTCTACGCCATCAAGATGGTGGTCGGCGATCTCGGCACCTATGCCGGCATCATCACCGACGAGAACGCGCGGGCGCTCGATGCGGAGGGACGGGTGATTCCCGGGCTCTATGCGGCCGGCAACGACATGGCGAGCATCATGGGCGGCAATTATCCCGGCGCCGGCATCACGCTTGGGCCGGCGCTGACCTTCGGCTACATTGCCGGCCGTCATCTCGCCGACAGCGCCGCCAAGCGCAACGCGGCGTAAGCCACGCCAGGAGGCGCATGAAGAGAGAAAGCCGCGGCATTCAGTCGATCGAGGTCGGTGGAGAATTGCTCCGCGCCCTCGCCCGCAGCGGCGAGCCGATGATGCTGCGCGATCTCGCACGCGAGGCCGGCATGACGCCGGCCAAGGCGCATCCCTATCTCGCCAGCTTCTCGCGCATCGGCCTGATCGAGCAGGACGAGACCACCGGCCGCTACGAGATCGGCGCACTCGCGCTGGAGCTTGGCCTCATCAGCCTGCGCCGCCTCTCCGGCGTGCGTATCGCCGGACCGAAGATCGCGGCGCTCGCGAGCCAGATCGGGCACGCGGTCTCGCTGGCCGTCTGGGGCACGCATGGCCCGACCGTGGTGCAGCTCGAAGAACCCGGCCAGCCCGTGCACATCGTGATGCGGGCCGGCTCGGTGATGGCACTGCTGGAGACCGCGACCGGCCGCGCCTTTGCCGCCTTCCTGCCGGAGAAGACCATCGACGCCGCGCTCGAAAGCGGCCTCGATCGTCACGGCGTCGGCTATAATCCGAAGCGCACAGTGAAAGGCGCGAAGGTCGCGGACATGCTCACCGAGGTCCGCAAGCACGGCCTCGCCCGCGCGCTTGGTGACCCCCTGCCCGGCGTCAACGCATTCGCTGCACCGGTGTTCGACCATTCCGGCCATGTCGCGCTGGTGATCACCGCGATGGGACCGGAAGGCACGTTCGATGCCCGCTGGGACGGCCCGATCGCTCATGCCCTGCGCGACTGCGCGGGCGGCATTTCGAAACGGCTGGGTTACGGGATGACGGCCGCGGCGGAGTGAGGGGCTGGCTGCCTCATCCGACCTCCGCTGTCATGCCCGCGAAAGCGGGGCATCCAGTGCGCCGCGGCCCTTCGGTTCTATCGCAGGCATCGCGGAGTACTGGATCGCCCGCCTTCGCGGGCGATGACACTGGAGAGTGCAGTGCCCTTTCGTCCGCTACTTCTCCTTCACCGGCACCGTGTAATTCAGAATCAGCCGGCCGCCGTCGGGATAGATTGTCTGCCCCGTGATGTAGGACGCATCGTCGCTCGCAAGAAACGCCACGACGGAGGCAACCTCGCTCGGTTCGCCGCCGCGGCCGGCCGGCGTGCGTGACATCACGGTCTTGCGGGCATCCTCCGAGGTGTAGATGGACGATGCCACCATGTCGGTCAGAATCGTGCCCGGCCCGACCGCGACAACGCGAATATTGTGCGGAGCCAGCGCGACGGCGGCGACCGAGGTGAGCTGCTTCATGCCGCCCTTGGACATGGCGTAGGTTGCAAGCGCCGGGATCGCCAGCAGTGCATTCACCGACGACATGTTGATGATGACCCCGCCGCCGCTACCTTGCGCGATCATCTGCTTCGCCGCCGCCTGCACGCCGAAGAACGCGCCCTTCAGATTGATGCCGATGATTTCGTCGAATTCTTCTTCGGAAATCTCCAGGAGGTCCCGGTTGCGAGCGACGCCGGCATTGTTGACCATGATGTCGAGCCGGCCGAACTCCTTTGCGGCGGTTGCGACCAGCTGGTCGACATCGGCGCGCTTCGCGACATTGCCGACGACGGTACGCAAGGCATCCGGCCGCGCGAGTTCGGCAGCCGTCGCGGCCAAGCCATCGGCATCGACATCCGAGATGACGACCTTGACGCCATCGTCCAGGAATCGTTTCGCGCAAGCCTTGCCGATACCGCGCGCCGCGCCGGTGATGGCGGCGACCTTGCCGGATAGTTTCATGGTCTCACTCCAGAGTAGCTGTTTCGACAGCAGACTGTCGCCGGGTGAGAAACCCGGCTCAGGCCGCCGCGAAGCCGAGATGAGCACGGAACCGGTTCTTGATAAAGACAGCATCGCGCGAGGGCAGTGAGCGCGGCGGATTTTCGGCCAGGACCTTGATGACAAACAGCCGCGGGCCATCGGCCGGCCCGGCGATTTCGGTTGCGAGGCGCTGCACCTCCTCGATCGTCCGCACGGTTCCGGCAGCGGCAAAACCGCAAGCCACGGCGATTGCGGTGAGATCGACGCCGCGCCCGGTGTGGCTGGCCTGCATCCCGGTCTCGCCAAAATGCTGATTGTCGATCACGACCATGTCGAGATTGCGCGGCCGCGCGACCCCGATGGTGGCGATGCCGCCGAGGCCCATCAATTGCTCGCCATCCCCCGTCAAAGCGAGGACGCGCTTTCCCGGCTGGGCTTGCGCGAGGCCAAGCCCGATCAGCGCGGCGCCGCCCATGGCGCCCCAGAGATAGAAATTGCCGTCATGGTCGCCGACCGAATGAAGGTCATAGGTCGGCGAGCCGAGGCCGGACACGACCAGCGTGTCCTTGCGATTCTTCAAGAGCGCGGCAACGGCGGCGCGGCGGTCGAGTTGGGCTTGCATTGACATCACCACTTCTTCTTGCCGATCAGGCGTTGCCCGATCAGCACCGCGATCTGCTGATCGGAATCGTAGGCGAGCGCTGCGGCCGATTCGACCGTCTCGATCAGATCCTCTCCTGTCTCCGCCCGCATCACCTTCAGGCCGATCGCCTCCAGCGAGGGCTGCGTCGCCCGGCTCATCGGCACCTGCCAGGGATTGAACTCGGCCCATTCGCCGCGCATCGTCACCAGCATCAGCAGTGGAAATCGTCCGATCGCCGACAGCGACAGCATGTTGATGCAATTGCCGACCCCGCTCGACTGCATCAAGAGCACGCTGCGCTGGCCGCCGAGCCAAGCGCCGGCGGCAATGGCGACGCCCTCCTCTTCCGTCGTCAGCACGTTGGTGGTGACGTCGCGGTCGGCCGAGAACAGTCGGATGAGCTGGCTGTGACCGGCATCGGGAACGTAGGACATCTGCCTAACGTCGGCGGCTTTCAGGATGCGGTAGAGCTCTGACGGCCAATCGTCTGCGCGCGTGTCGGGATTGGATTGAAGGCTGTGCACCGCTCGTCTCCATGGATTGCGAGCGGCACTCTAGCGATGTTCAGGCGCGAAAGCTCTGACCGTCTGACGCGATCAGGTATCGAGGGATTGTATAGCTGCCTCCTCCACTGCCGGTGGGACAGCGCACGACGCGGATGGCTGCGCCCATAGGCAGCTTCTCGACCTCTAGCCAAACCGACGCGGCCGTAGTCCGGCATGAAACCACGTAATCATGGAATAGATATCGTAGACGGGCAATCCGACCTCGGCCTGAAGCGCCGCTGCATAAGGCGGCATGTTGGTGCATTCTAGCACGATCGCGCCGACATCCGGGTTCCTGGCGACCAACTCCTTGCCGGCCTCGACCACGTCACGTTCGGCCTGCGCGATGTCCATGTCCTCCTTCTCGGCCTTGATCAGGACGCGGAAGAATTCCTTGCCGTGCTCGGTGCCGACCAGCGGCGTATCGAGCGGCACGCCGGCACCTTCGAGATGGGCCGGCGTCAAGGTCGAACCGGACACCGTGACGAGGCCGACGCGCTTGCCGGGCGGCAAGGTCGCCTGCACCCACGGCACCTGCATCAGTGACGAGGTCGCGACGGGAACGCCGATGGCGGCTGCGATCTCTTTCTGGAACAGCGAGAGGAAGCCACAATTGGTGGTGATGGCTTCGGCCCCGAGCCGCACCAGATCCTTCGCCGCATCGATGAAATCAGGCAGCAGACCGGCCGCCCCCTTCAGCACCACCTTCTCCGGCGAAGCCCCGCTCACAACGCGATAGAGCACGGGGAAAGGCCAGGTGGTGCCGTTGCCCATGTCGCCGGGAATGCGGGGGAAGCGTGCCTCCAGCATCAGGATGCCGAGCGGCGCTCCATAGATGGCCTTGCCGCCGCGGGCGATTCGGGATGACGATTTGGCTGGAGCGGTCATGATGCGATCTCAGAGAAAACGATCGGGCGAAAACGGTGCGAGCGGAATTTCCGGCGGCTTGCCGCTCAGCAGCTGGGCGACAAGACGACCGGTGCGGGCCGAGCCGACCAGGCCGACATGGCCGTGGCCGAACGCATAGACGATGTCGCGCGAGGCCCGCGCGTAACCGATGCAGGGACGTCCATCCGGCATGCTCGGCCGATGGCCGAACCAGGTCTTGATACGCGACGCCGGAATGTCCGTCGGCAGTTTTGGGAACATGCTGAAGAGGTTGTTGCGCAAAATCTCGGCGCGCTTCCAGTTCGGCTCGGCCTCGAGGCCTGCGATCTCGACCGTGCCGGCGGCGCGCAAACCCTTATCGGTCCAGTTCACCACCATCTTCGCATCCGAGGCCATCATCGAGCTGCGCGGGCCCGTTTCCGGATTCTCGATCATGACGTGATAGCCGCGCTCGGTCTCCAGCGGCAGCGGATCGCCGATGGACGCCGTGAGCCGCTTTGAATGCGCACCGGCGGCAATCACGGCGGCATCGCACGCAATCTCGCCGGTCTCGGTGAGGACAGCCACGAGCTTGTTGCCGGATAGATTCAGCCCAATCGCCTTGGCGCGCACAAGCGTGGCGCCGCTTGCCAGCGCATGTTGCGCGAGCGCGGCGACATAGGCTCCGGGGTCGCGGCAGCGCCCGGCTTCCTCCACCACCACGCCGAACGTGTAGCGTGGATGCAAATCGGGCTCGCGCTGACGCATCTCGTCGGCCGAAAGCTCCAACCAGTCGACGCCGACGCGCTTGCGCACGCGCCAGCCGAGATCATTGTCGAAATTGCCGCGTGACGGGAAGACATGCATCACGCCGTTACGCTCGATCAATTCAGGGACGCCCGCCTCTTCCGCAAGCTTCCTGTGCAGCAGCGGCGCGTCCTTCAGGAGATCGCGCAGCGCAACGGCCGTCGTCTCGACCCGCGCCTCGGTCCAGCCCGAGAGCAGATATTTGATCAACCAGGGCAGCGCCTTCGGCAGATAAGACCAGCGGATCGCGAGCGGTCCGAGCGGATCCATGAGATAACCGGGCACCTTCTTCCAGACGCCGGGCTCGGCCGGCGGGATCACCGAATGCGAGGAGAGCCAGCCGGCATTGCCGTAGCTCGCCGCCTGTTCGCCACCGGGCTCGCCCGGATCGATCAGCGTGACGCGATGGCCCTCGCGTAGCGCCTCGATCGCGCTGATCACGCCGACCGCGCCGGCTCCGATGATGGCGACGTGGCGGCTTTGCGGCATCGGCTATGCTTTCACCGCAGGGGCAAAGTCCTTGCCGACCGACATCGCCCGCGGATCGATGATGCAGTGGAGGATCGACGGCTTGCCCGAGGCGAGCGCACGCTCGAAGGCCGGCGCGAACTCTTCGGTGCGCTCGACGCGCTCGCCATGGCCCCCGAACGCTTTTGCGTACATCGCGAAATCCGGGTTCTTGAGCTGGGTGCCGACCACGCGACCGGGATAGTCGCGCTCCTGGTGCATGCGGATGGTACCGTATTGCGCATTGTCGACGACGACGACGACGAGGGCTGCGTCGTACTGCACGGCAGTCGCGAATTCCTGCCCGTTCATCAGGAAGCAGCCGTCGCCGGCGAAGGCTATGACGGTACGGTCCGGATACTGTCGCTTCGCAAGCACCGCGGCCGGCACGCCGTAGCCCATCGAGCCCGACGTCGGTGCAAGCTGTGAAGCAAAGCTGTGGAAGCGGTGATGACGATGGATCCAGCCGGCATAGTTGCCGGCGCCGTTGCAGACGATCGCGTCCTTGGGCAGGCGATCGCGCAGCCAGGTCATGACCTGGCCGTACTGGAACGTGCCCGGCAGCTCGCGCGCTTTGTCGGTCCAGGCGAGATAGTCGGCATGCGCCTTGGCGGCCTCGCCCTTCCAGGCGACTGCGCCGGCGGGCTTCAGCGTCTCGACCGCGGCCGCGAACGCGGCGGGCGTGGCCTGGATCGCAAGCTCCGGCTGGTAGATGCGGCCGAGCTCTTCGGAGCCGGGATGAACGTGGATCAGCTTCTGCCGCGGCGTCGGAATGTCGAGCAGCGTGTAGGATGAGGACGGCATCTCCGACATGCGGCCGCCGATGAGAAGAATGACATCGGCGCCGTCGATGCGCGCTTTCAGACCCGGGCTCGGGCCGATGCCGAGATCGCCGGCATAATGCGAGTGATCGGCGTCGATCAGCGACGCGCGGCGGAACGAGGTCGCGACCGGCAGGTCGAACCGCTCGGCAAAGCGCGCGATGCTCCGGGTCGCTTCATCGGTCCAGCGCGAGCCGCCGAGAATGATGAGCGGTGCTTTGGCGCTCGCAAGCATGGCGCCAACGCGCTCGATATCTGCGGGCGCCGGCCAGCTCACCGCCGGCTCGATCCGCATGGCGTCCGCAACGGCAGCAGTTTCAGTCAGCATGTTCTCGGGCAGCGAGATCACCACGGGGCCGGGACGGCCCTGCATGGCGACGCGGAAGGCGCGCGCGACCAGCTCCGGAATCCGGTCGGGACGATCGATCTCGACCGCCCATTTCGCCATGGTGCCGAACACCGCCTTGTAGTCGAGCTCCTGAAACGCCTCGCGCTCGCGCATGCCGGTGTCGACCTGACCGACGAACAGGATCATCGGGGTGGAATCCTGCATCGCGATGTGGACGCCGTGGCTGGCATTGGTGGCGCCGGGGCCGCGGGTGACGAAGCAGATGCCGGGACGGCCAGTGAGCTTGCCATAGGCCTCCGCCATCATCGCAGCACCGCCCTCGGCGCGGCAGATCATGACGTCGATCGGGCTGTCGTGCAGCGCATCGAGCGCCGCAAGGTAGCTCTCGCCCGGCACGCAGGTGACGCGCTCGACGCCTTGCGCGACGAGCTGATCGATCAGGATCTGGCCCCCGGTGCGGGTGTTGCGAATGGTCATGACGGCTCCCTCAAGGCTTTGGCGATGCGTTTCGCAGCTTCGCGAAACTATTGCTCGGGGCTGGCGTAGGACAGGCCGAGAGGGCGCGCAAGATCGAAAGGCTTCTCGCACCCTGCGCAGGCGTCATGCCCGCCCCTGCTGGTTGCACTGCAGCCCATTCGCGGTGATGCGAAGCGCCGCGCCGCGATCGACCGGCTCTATCCGAAGCTCGGCGCGATGGCCGCGTGCTATTGATGCTCGATCGCGCGGATCGCGCCACGGAGCTCGGCCAGGCCGCGGAGGCGACCGATCGCGGTGTAACCCGGATTGGTGCGCTTGGTGGCGGCGAGATCGTCCAGCATGCGGTGGCCGTGATCGGGCCGGAACACGATCTGCCGGTCGGGCGAACGCCGCGCGTTCTCTTTCAGCAGCGCCTTCAGCACCGCGACCATGTCGACGTCACCGTCGAGATGATCTGACTCGTAGAAGGACAGGCCATCCGCTTCGCGCTTGGTCGCCCGCAGATGCGCAAAGGCAATGCGCGGACCGAAGCGTTCGGCCATCGCGGGCAGGTTGTTCTCGGCGCGCACGCCCAGCGACCCCGTGCACAGGCAGATACCATTCGCCTTTGACGGCACGGCATCGAACAACGCCTGATAGTCATCGGCGCTGGACGCGACGCGCGGCAGGCCGAACAGCGGGCGCGGCGGGTCGTCCGGATGCAGTGTCAATGAGACCCCAAGCTGCTCGGCGACGGGTGTGACGCGGCCCAAGAACTCGGCGAGATGCTGCCGCAGGATTTTTGGCGTGACGTCGCGATACGTTGCGAGCCGGTCGCGGAATTGCGGGATCGTCATCGGCTCGGTGGTCGAGCCCGGCAGTGCGCTGGCGATCACCATGACGAGGTAATCGATATCGGCTTGGCTCATCCGGTCGAACAGCTTTTTCGCGCGGGCCTGCTGCTCGGGTGAGTATTCCTGGATAGCGGCAGGGCGCTTCAGGATGTGCAGCTCGAAGGCCGCGAAACGGTCTTGGTCGAAGCGCATGGCACGGGCGCCGTTCGGCAGCTCCCATTCGAGATCGGTGCGGCACCAATCCACGACGGGCATGAAGTTGTAGCAGATGATCTTGATGCCGGAAGCGGCAACCGCCTCCAGGCTGGCGATCCACGTCTCGATCGAGCGCGTCGCTTTAGCCCCGAGACGCTTGACATCGTCGGGGATCGGAATCGATTCCACCACCGACCAGGTCAGCTGCGAACGGCCGGGCTGGCCGCGCTCGATGAAGTTCTTGCGCTCCTCGACCGCCTTTCGTGTCCAGGGTTCGCCGATCGGCACCTGATGCAGCGCCGAGACGATATCGCTCGCGCCGGCCTGCCTGACATCATCCAGCGACACAGGGTCATCGGGCCCGTACCAGCGCCATCCCTCGAGCATCATAAGAATTCTCCCGGATCAGTTCGCGGTCAGCACGACCTTGACGCTCTGCGAGCGGTCGAGCGCCAGCCGCAGCGCGTCCGGCGCGGTGGACAGCGGCCGCTCGGCGGTGACCAGTGACAGCACGTCGACGCTGCCGTCCGCAATCAGCTCCACCGCCGTCATGAACTCGAGCCCGAAGCGGAATGAGCCGCGCAGGTCGATCTCCTTGGCCATCACCGCATTGGCCGGTACCGGAATCTGGCCACCCGGCAGATTGCCGATCTGCACCACCACGCCGCCGCGCCTGACGATGCCGATCGCACTGGCAAGTCCTGCAGCCGTGCCCGAGACTTCGAAAGCGACATCGTAGGGGCGCGACGCGGCCTGTGTCTTCAGGCCTTCCTCGCCGGCTGCGACATTTTCGACGTGAGAGGCGCCTAGCCGGGTCGCAAAAGCCAGCGGCGCTGGCGCGATGTCGGCCACCGTGATGTCGGTCATGCCGGCGCGGCGCGCGGCGAGCATGGTCAGAAGCCCGATCGGACCGGCGCCGAAGATGATGCCGCGCTTGCCTTCGATGTTGCCGGCACGCGCCACCGCGTGCAGGCAGACCGCGAGCGGCTCGGCGAGCGCCGCCGCCTGATAGGACACGTGATCGGGAATCTTCACGCACTGCGCGGGAATCGCGTCGAAATAGTTGGCAAAGCCGCCCTGCATGTGCGGCGTCTTCGAGGCCGAGCCCATGAAGTAGATATTTTCGCAGAGGTTTTGCCGGCCTTGGCGGCAAGCGCCGCAATGGCCGCACCACCGCGACGGGTTGACGGCGACACGGTCGCCGAGCTTCAGGTTCGCCGCGGAGCCCGCGATCTCCACGACCTCGCCTGAAATTTCGTGACCGAGCACCAGCGGCGATTTCACCACGAAATCGCCGGTCCGGGCATGACGGAAATAATGCATGTCCGAGCCGCAGATGCCGCCGGCGCCGAAGCGGATGCGCACCATGCCTTCAGCGAGCTTGTCGAGTGGATGCTCGACCATGCGCAGATCTTCGGGGCCAAACAGGGTTGCGGCGAGAGCTGTGGTTGTCATTTGGAAAGTCCCATGTATTTCGGCAGCCAGAGGGTCAATTCGGGGATGTAGGTGATCGCGATCAGTGCGAGCATCAGTGGCACCAGCCAGGGTAGGATCGCCACCGTCGTGCGCTCGACCGACAGCTTTGCGACGCGCGCGAGCACGAACAAGACCATGCCGAGCGGCGGATGCAACAGGCCGATCATCAAGTTCAGCGTCATGATCAGACCGAAATGGATCGGGTCGATGCCGAGCTTGAGCACGATCGGCAACAGGATCGGCACCAGGATGGTGATCGCCGCCGTGGTGTCGATGAAGCAGCCGACGAACAGGATCAGGACGTTGGCGAGCGCCAGGAACACCCATTTGTTGTGGGTGATGCTTAGCATCCAGTCCGACAGCAGTTGGGCTGCCTGCGACACCGTCAGCAGCCAGGCGAAGATCGAGGCTGCCGTGACGATGAACAGCACCGAAGCCGTGGTCTCGATGGTGTCGAAAGTCGCCTTCGCGACCGTTTTCATCGTCATGGTGCGGTAGCGCACCAGGCCGAGGAACAGCGACCAGATCACGGCGGCGACGGCGGCTTCCGTCGGGGTGAACCAGCCGAGCGTCATGCCGCCGATCAGGATCACCGGCGCCATCAGCGCCATCACCGCAGAGAAGTCGAAGTACCAGTCCATCGCGAGCAGCACGACCAGGCCAAGCCCAACTGCCCAATTGGTTGAGAGACCGGCGACCGTCAGAAGCCAGACAGCCATCGGGAAGCTCAGTACAACGAGGATCTCGAGCCCCGCCGATCCCAATTGCGGCCAGGAGAACGGCGTATCGCTGCCCCATTTGTTCTTGTGCGCGAAGTAGGTGACGGTGGCCATCATCAGCAGCGTCAGCACGACGCCTGGAATGACGCCCCCCAGAAACAGCGCGCCGATCGAGACGTTGGCCATCATGCCGTAGATCACGAAAGGCAGCGAGGGCGGGATGATCGGCCCGAGCGTGGCGGACGCCGCGGTGACGCCCACGGAGAATTCCGTGGAGTAGCCGTGGTCCTTCATCGCCTTGATCTCGATGGTGCCGAGACCGGCGGCATCCGCGATCGCGGTGCCCGACATGCCGGAGAAGATCACCGAGCCGATGATGTTGACGTGGCCGAGGCCGCCGCGCATCCAGCCGACCAGCGCGACGGCGAATTTGTAGATGCGCCCGGTGACGCCCGCGATGTTCATGAGATTGCCGGCCAGGATGAAGAACGGCACGGCGAGCAGCGGAAAGCTCTCCACCCCGGCGATCATGCGCTGCGCCAGCGTGACGTCGGGAGTTACCCCGCTGACCAGGATGTAGAGCAGCGACGACGCGGCCATCGCGATGGCCACGGGAACGCCGAGCAGCATCAGGACGAGAAAGCCTCCAAGCAGCAGCAGCATGAAATTACCCTTCAAAACCGTCGTAGGCGCCGGGACGTTCGAGGATCGAATAGCCCTGTCGCAAATGTTGCACCGCCACCTGCAGAGAGCGCACGAACATCAGCACGAAGCCGAGCAGCACCGAATAGTAGACGTAGTCCTTGGGAAGATTGATCGTGGTCATGGATTCGTCGCCGATGATCTGGATGTAGACCCAGACCAGCTTGATGGCGTAGCCGAAGAAGACGATCCGGATCAGGTCGATCACCGTCGACAACGCGCGGGCCACGAGGTGCGGCAGATAGCGATAGAGCAGGTCGACCTGGATGTGCCGGGACAGCCGCACGCACATCGAGGAGCCGATGAAGACCACGCCGATCAGGCAGTAGGTCGCGATCTCCTCGGTCCAGGCGTAGCTGTCGTTGAGCACGTAGCGGGTGAAGAACTGGAGGAAGACGGCGAGCGCCATCACCCAGAAGATCGCCAGCGCCACCCAGTCCTCGAAAGCGTAGATGCCGAGATCGACCTTGGGTGTCGCCTCCTCCTCAAAGGTGTGGGCGATCTCGTCCGCTGTGATGTGCCGGTGCGTCTCGGCGGTGGACATGGGTGTGCTCCCTCAAACTGATCACGTCGTTCCGGGATGGTGCGCTAGCACCAGACCCGAAACCTCGAGATTCTCAGGTGCGCAATGCACCGTAGTTCGGTCCTGCGGACCGCCCCGGGATGACGACTACGTCGTCACTTCACCGCCTGAATGCGTTCCCAATCGGCCTTGCGATAGCCAAACGTCTCGAACGCGACGTTCTTCAGCACGGTGTCGCGGAACTCGTTCTTGTCGACCTCGGTCACGGTCAGGCCCTTCTCCTTGAAGAAGGCGACCAGCTTGGATTCGTTCTGCTTGATCTCCGCAGTCGCCTTGGCAGCGGCTTCCTGCGCTACGTCGGTGAAGATCTTCTTGTCCTCGTCGCTGAGCTTCTTCCAGAGCGCACCCGCCACTACCGTGTTGAGGTGGTCGACGATATGGCCGGTCAGCACGATGTGCTTCTGCACCTCGTAAAACTTCTTGGCCTCGATCGTGGTCAGCGGGTTCTCCTGCGCCTCGACGGTGCCGTTCTGGAGCGCCAGATAGACTTCGGCGAACGCGATCGGCGCGGTGTTGGCGCCGCAGGCGCGCGGCATCGCCAGATAGGCGGGAACGTCGGGCACGCGCATCTTCAGGCCCTTGAGGTCGGCACAGGTCTTGATCGGCTTGTTCGACGAAGTCTGGCGCACCCCGTAATAGGTCACCGCGACGATGTGGTGGCCGCTCTTGTCCTCATAACCCTTGGTGAGCTCCTTGAAGATGTCGCTCTTGGTGTAGGCGAGCAGATGATCGGCGTCGCGGAAGGTGTAGGGATAATAGGTCACGCCGATCGGCGGAAAGCTCTTGGCCGCGAAGCTCGAGCCGGAGATGATGATGTCGACCGAGCCGAGCGAAAGGCCCTGGTTGATGTCGGCCTCCTTGCCGAGCTGCGACGCCGGATAGACGTCGATCGCATAGCGCCCGTTGGTGCGCTTGCCGATCTCCTGCGCGGCCCAGACCGACGCGGTGTGGAAGGGCTCCGAGGTCTCGTAAACATGGGCCCATTTCAGCTTGGTCTGTGCCATGCCGGCGCCAGTCGTAGCAATCATCGCCGCGGCCGAGACCGCCAGCACCATTGTCATCTTTTTCAACACTGACTTTTCCTCCATTTTTCAAGTCTACTTCTTGTTCGCCCGCCTGAAGTGGACGCGGGCCGCCCAATCTCATCGCCGCCGCACGCTGCCGCTTTTGGCCCGCTTCTTCAGCGCTCGCTCCGGTTTTGCCGGCGTTACCGGCGAGCCTGCCGATCGGCCGCGCGCCGAAGACGATCCTGCCGCGGTCTCGGCGCCAAAATTCTGCGCAAAACGCTCCTGGGATCGTGCGAGATGATCGCGCATCGCACCGCGCGCGGCCTCGGGATCATGCGCCGCGATCGCGTCGCGCACCGCGCGATGCTCGTCAAGCGCAGTGCGCCACGTGCCCGGGCTCTCGAAATAATGCGCAAGCTGCGCGAAATAGGGGTTGAGGCGCTGGTCGAACAACTCGCCGACGACGCGCACCAGAACGGCATTGCCGAGGCTCCCGGCGATCGCGACGTGGAACGCGCGGTCGTGCACCATCGAGGCTTCGCCGGGGTGTTCTACATTCTCCATCGCGACAAGCGACGCATCGATGCGGGCAACGTCGTCCTTCGTCGCCACGCGCGCGGCTTCTTCGGCGATGGCACTTTCCAGGAACTCGCGGGCGCGCAGCAGCTCGAACGGGCCCTCGATGACGGAAGCAGGCGCGGTCGCCGCAACCGCCGCGGGCTCGATCACATAGATGCCGGAACCGACGCGGATGCGAAGGCGGCCCTCGACTTCGAGCGCGATCAGGGCTTCGCGCACTGTCGGCCTGGAAATCTTGAGCTGCTCGGCGAGTTCGCGTTCGGTCGGCAAGCGGCTGCCGACCGCGTACTCGCCGCTGTCGATCAGGTTTCGTAATTGATCGGCGACCTGGCGATAAAGCCGTCTCGCCTCCACAGCTTCCAGCGGCACGCTGGTCCTCCCGAAAGGGTCATGCCGGCAGCTCTCGCTGCCCGCGGCCCGCCAATTTTGGAAAATTGGTCTTACCAATTGACCGCAGCATTGACCGAGGACAGGCGCCATGTCAAGCAGCGGCCAAACAAGGGGAGAGACGACCATGCGCCCTGGTTCGAAGCGTCTTGGCCGCGCCAATCTCGACCGGCTGCCACCCGGCATCCGCCGCCCGGCCTACGACCGTTCGCGCGTCACGTCCGGCATCGTGCATCTGGGCCTTGGCGCGTTTCATCGCGCCCACCAGGCCGTCGTCATCGACGATTGCCTTGCCGCCGGCGCCACGTCGTGGGGCATCGTCGGCGCCAGCTTGCGCAGCCCTGACACACGCGACGCCCTCGCCCCGCAGGATCATCTCTATACGGTTGCCGTCCGTGCGGCCGAAGGCACCGAACACCGCATCATCGGTGCGCTGCTCGACAGCGTGGTCGCGCGCGAAAGCCCGGCACGATTGATCGAGCGAATGGCCGATCCCGCCATTCGCATCGTCTCCCTCACCGTCACCGAGAAAGGCTATTGCCACACGCCGCAGACCGGCGATCTCGACGAACGGCATCCTGATGTCGTGCACGACCTCAACAATTTCGACGCGCCGCGCTCGGCTCCCGGCTTCATCGTTGCCGCGCTGGCGCGCCGACGGGCCCTGGGCGTCCCGCCCTTCACCGTGCTGAGCTGCGACAACCTCGCCGCCAACGGCCATACCGTGCAGAGGATCGTGACGCAATTCGCGGCGCTGCGCTCGAAGGATCTCGGCAAGTGGATCGCGGATACGGCGGCCTTCCCCTCGACCATGGTCGACCGGATCGTGCCGGAGACGACGGATAGTGACCGCGATGCGGTTTCATCGGCACTCGGTTTGCGCGACGCATGGCCCGTCATGACCGAGCCGTTCACGCAATGGGTGGTCGAGGACCGTTTCACGGCAGGCCGGCCCGATCTTGCCGCTGCCGGAGTCGAGCTCGTCACCGACGTCAAGCCGTTCGAGCTGATGAAGCTGCGGCTGCTCAACGCCAGCCATTCGGCGCTGGCCTATCTCGGCTATCTCGCCGGCTACGAGACCATCGCCGACACCATGCTGGATCCGCATTTCGCGCGCCTCGCCGCGCAGGTGATGGAAGAGGCGGCGGTGACGCTGACAATGCCCGCGGGCACCGATCTCGCCGCCTATCGCGCCTCGCTGCTCAAGCGCTTCGCCAATCCGGCACTGCATCACCGCACCTGGCAGATCGCGATGGACGGCTCGCAAAAGCTGCCGCAGCGCCTGCTCGGCGCGATCCAGGATCGTCTCGCCAGCAACCTGCCGATCGCGACACATGCGCTCGCGGTGGCCGGCTGGATGCGCTACGTCACCGGCCTCGACGAGAAGGGCCGCACCATCGACGTGCGCGATCCGCTCGCCGCCGAGTTCGCTGGCTTGGCCGGCGAGGCAGGTCCCGTCGCCGAACGATTGGCGCCCGCACTGCTCGGCGTCGGAAAAGTGTTCGGGCCGCTAGGCGCGGAACCGCGCCTGCGCGAGGCCGTGACCGCGGCGCTCCGCCGACTCTACAAGGATGGCGCGCGGCGTTCGGTGGAGACTCTGGTCTCGGCGTGACCACAAAACGGGCAGCAATGCTGCATTGCGGTCCAGATCGAATAGAAAGTCGACGGAAGTCTTGCTTGATTTTTGCCTGTCGTTGCCCCACCCGAGAGGCATGGCAAAGGACAGCAAGGTGATCGCCGCGAACGCAGCGTTCTACGCCGCCTTTTCGACCGGCGATTTCGACGAAATGGAGCGGATGTGGGCGGACGATGACGCCATTTCCTGCATTCATCCCGGCTGGCCGGCCATCGTCGGCCGCGCCACAGTGATCGGAAGCTGGCGCGACATCCTGCAGAGTTCGGAACGGCCGCAGATCGTCTGCGCGGAACCGCAGGCCATCGTGGATGGCGACAGCGCGCGCGTGCTCTGCATCGAGATCGTCGACGGCACGGCATTGGCCGCGGCCAACCATTTTCGGCGCGTCGGCGACGACTGGCGCCTGGTGCACCACCAGTCCAGCCCGATCGCGCAGATTGTCGAGCAAGCTGAGGACGATAGAGCGAGCCACCGCGTCCATTGAGGGCGCCCGGCCCGCAGGCACATTCTACTGTGCATGGGGTTGTTTTTCAGTTTTTTGTTTTGGCGCCTCACCCGAGCCCGGACAGATCATCCAGCACGACCCGCGCCTGGCTAAAATCATCGTCCCGGAAGAACATGCTTCTGGTGATGAGCACGGGAATGTTCGTCCTTGAGGCCGCGATCATGCCGTTGGTGGAATCCTCGATCGCGACGCAGTCGGACGCGTTGAGCTTCAGCCGCGCCAGGATCTCGAAATAGACATCCGGAGCGGGCTTTTTATGCCGCACGTCATCCCCGGCGACGATCGCATCAAAATCCGCGGCCCAGCGCTCTCCCAGCGCCCGCGACAGCAGTGCATCGATGTTGCCGTGCGACGTGGTCGTCGCGATCGCGAGCCGCTGGCCGCGCGCCTTGGCAGCAGCGAGCAGATCCCTCACCCCGGGCCGTAAGGGGCAACAGCCGGTCTCGACCAGTTCGGCATAATGCGTAGTCTTGATGCGATGGAGCGCGGCAATGTCCTCGTCCGGCAGTGGCGCCGCGATCAGCAACCTTTCATGGTGGGCGCGGATCCGCTCCTTGCCGCCCGTGACCCGCAGTAGCTCCTTGTAGACCGCCCGGTCCCACTGCCAGTCGAGACCGTGGCGGGCGAAGGCATGGTTGAAGGCCTGCCGATGCAGCTCTTCGGTCTCGGCCAAGGTGCCGTCGACGTCGAAGATCAGCGCGGCGGCGCGGCAGACCAGCTCAGCGGCGTCAGATAGCATTATGGCTGGCGCTTCTGCCTGCATGATCGTTGCGTCCCTCCTGACGAGCGACCATCGCCTGCACCGCCGGGCGGGACAAATCGCAATATCTTTTGCTGGACCCAAAAATCTCTTATGAGCGGAGAACGCGCTGCGGCGCGAACGGGAACTCCGACCTGCAAGGAAGACGTATGCGGCTCTTTATCCTTGGTCTCGGCTACAGTGCCCGGCACTTCGTCCGCCTGTTCGGTGGCCGCTTCTCGCATATCGCCGGCACGGTGCGCGATCCCGCGCAGCGGGGCGACCTCGCCGGCATCGAGGTGCACGCCTTCTCCGACAGCAGTCCGGCACGCGAGACAGTCGAACGCATGAGAGATGCGGATGTCCTTCTCATATCGATCCCGCCCGGCGGCAGCGGCGATCCCGCAATCACGGCCTTCTCCGGCCTGCTGGCGGCGGGCGGAAACCGCAAGATCGTCTATTTGTCCACGATCGGCGTGTATGGTGACCACGCCGGTGGATGGGTCGACGAGAGCACGCCGCCGAAGGCGGACCTCGACCGGACGCGCATGCGGGTCGCGGCGGAACAGGCCTGGACCGACACGACCGGTGGCAACGCCGCGATCCTGCGGCTTGCGGGTATCTATGGCCCCGGCCGTAACGCGCTGGTGACGCTCCGCGCTGGAACGGCCCGGCGCATCATCAAGCCGGGACAGGTGTTCAACCGCATCCACGTCGGCGACATCGCGAGCGCGATCATGGCCGCGGTGAATCAGCCGAGCGGCGGCATCTGGAACGTCTGCGACGACGAGCCGGCGCCGCCGCAGGACGTGATCGCTTACGCGGCAAAGCTGATGAATGTTGCGCCGCCGCCGGAAGAGCCGTTCGAGACCGCCGAGATGTCGGCGATGGCCCGCAGCTTCTATGCCAGCAGCGCTCGTGTTTCCAACGCGAAACTGAGGCGCGAGCTCGGCGTCACGCTTGCTTATCCGACCTACCGTCACGCCCTCGATGCGTTGTGGCAAGCGGGGGAAGGAGGATCATGATCAAGCGTCAGCTCAGCACGCCATACTTCTTGAACCAGGCCTGGGCCTGCTTCCAGGCATCTTCTGCGGCGTCCTTGCGGTAGCTGCCGCGGTAGTCGGCATGGAAGCCGTGCGGCGCTTCCGGATAGATCTTGAACTCGGCCGTCTTCTTGTTCTGCTCGAGCGCGGCTTTCATCTGCTCGACCTGAGTGACGGGAATGCCGGTATCGGCGCCGCCATAGAGACCGAGCACCGGTGCCTTCATCTCGGGCGCGAGCTGCATCGGGCTCTTCGGCCACAGCGGATTGGCGGGATCGACCACTGTGCCGTAGAACGCAACACCAGCCTTGAGGCTGCCGCTATGAGCGGCATATTCCCAGACGGTGCGCCCGCCACGGCAGAAGCCGATGATGCCGAGCTTGCCGGTGTCGCCGCCTTGCGATCCCGCCCACGCCACGGTTGCGTCGAGGTCGGACAGCAGCTCCGCGTCCGGCTTGGCATTGACGATCGGCAGCAGGTCCTTGATCTCGCTGACCTTGGTCAAATCGACGCCCTTGCGGAAATAATAGTCCGGCGCGACTGCGAAGGCGCCGAGCTTGGCGAGGCGCCGCGTTACGTCCTTGATGTATTCGTGCAGGCCGAAGATCTCCATCGCCACGATGATCACCGGCGCCTTGGTGTTGCCGGCAGGGCGGGCGAAATACGCTGGCATCTCCTCGGAACCGACCTTGATCTTGACGTCACCGGTCTGGAGACCATTGACGTCAGTCGTGATCGCCTCGGCGCGCACAGGCCCGGCCGCAAGAGTGTAGCCGGCAGCCACCGCCGCGGTGGCGCTCATGAATCCGCGGCGCGAGACCGGGGCGACCTTGGTCAGCCCGACTACGTCGGATGTCATGGTGGTTTCGATACTCATCGGTCGATCCTTCCTGATGCGTGCCCCTGATCCTTCGGGCGACGCATTCGCCGATAGTTGGCGGCCAAACGCAAATCACCAGCTTGCGAGCCGCCGCTTTCAGGCCTTGTTTTCAGATCTTGTTCCGACGCTGTTTCACCGGCGCGGTCTCGGGCATCAGGCTCATCGCGACAAGTCCGACGATCGCCGCAAGCAGCAGGTACCAGGCCGGCGCCAGCGGATTGCCGGTGACGTGGAGGAGCCAGGTGACCACGAGCTGCGCCGTCCCGCCGAAGCTGGCGATCGCGACCGCATAGACGGTCGCGAACACACCGCCGCGGATGTTCTGCGGCAGCGCCTCGGTGAAGGTCGCGTAGAACGCAGTGAACGGCAGCGAGCCGATGACGGACAGGACACCGAAACCAACCAGGAGCGACAACGCGCCGGGCGCATGGACGATCCACAGGAAGGTCGGGTAGGTCAGCAGCAGCGTGGCGAGCTGCGGCCAGATCATCACCGGCTTGCGACCGAGACGATCTGCCAGCCAGCCCCCGACCAGCGCGCCGACAAACTGAATGCCGTTGCTGACCAGCGACACGGTGAAAGCCAGTGTCGAGGACACATGCAGCGTGTTCTGCGCATAGGTCGTCATGTATTGGGTGACGTAAGTCGAGATCGTGCCGCTTGCCAGGATCATCAGCGCAAGTCCGATGATGCCAAGGTGTCGTCTCGCCTGCGAAAGATGACCGGTGTGCTCGACGGTGCGGGCACCGGCTTCGGCCTGCGGGATCGTCTCGGGCAGCGTCCGGCGCATCCAGAACCCGAACGGCAGGCAGACCGCTCCGATCAGAAACGCCACCCGCCAGCCATAGGCGTCGAGCATCTCCGGCGCCATCGTCTTGCTCAGGATGACGCCGACGAGAGCGCCCGCGGTCGCGGCGATCTCCTGGCTCGCCGGCTGCCAGGCCACCACCAGCGCACGATGCTCGGGCGGGGCGATCTCGATCAGATAGGCGGTGGTCGGCCCAACCTCGCCGCCAAGGGCAAAGCCTTGCGCCATACGCGCCGCGATCACGATGACGGGCGCGGCAAGGCCGATCGATTGATAGGACGGCGTGAGCGCGATGGTCAGGATCGATAGCCCCATGAGCGCGAAGCTCAGCAGCATGGCAGGCCGCCGGCCGATCCGGTCGGAATAGATCCCGAGCACGATTCCGCCGATCGGCCGCGTCACGAAGCCGGCGCCGAAGGTCGCCAGCGACAGCATCAGGCTGCCGTACTCGCTTCCCATCGGGAAGAAGGTATGGCCGATCTGGATGGCGAAGAAGCTGTAAGTGATGAAGTCGTAGAACTCGAGCATGTTGCCGACGGTGGCGGCCAATGCTGCGCGCTTGACGCTGAACGGCCTCACTTGCTCGATCACGGACGACACTCTGGCATTCCCGGGCTCGATCCTATTTCGATTTAACCGTCTGGCCGCATTGCAACGCAACATCCATTAACTGAAAACGGCGGTTCCCTCGTCCCCATTTCCGCTGCCACGAGTTGCTGCCCATCCGCCTGCTCGCGCAATCCAAAGCGGATCGCGCAACAAATGGGCTCTGCGGTGGTCGCGATGACACATCATGTTGCACGCACATCCCGCGCTATCGGAATTTGCGCGTACACCGCGGTCATTTGACTGAAATTTTCAGAAGAGTTGAGCCGGGCGATTTACTCGAACTTTCTTCGTGACGCTCTAGTTCCACGACCGAGGGTTCCGCCTCGGGATCTCCATTATCAGCCGCCGGATTGCGCTACCAAAAGCTCAATTGAATCAAGATTTATCCGACGTGGAATTAAAATGAACTTGGCTCGCGAATCGATCGAACTGCTGGAACAGGTCGCCCGGATCCTGTGGTTCGAAGGCACCAAGCACGGCTTGCGTGACCGCGAGTGGATGGCGCTGCGTTTCCTTTCCCGCGCCAACCGGTTTTCCAGGACCCCGTCGGCGCTCGCAAGTTACGTCGGCACCACGCGTGGCACCGCCTCGTTCATCATCGGCGAGCTGGAGCGGCTCGGATATCTCGAGCGAAAGCGCTCGGTCCAGGACAAGCGGTCGGTGATGCTGAGCGTGACACAACAGGGCAAGAAGTTCCTGGTGCGCGACCCCGTCAACGTCCTTGTCGAGGCCATCGGCGTGCTCGAGGACGAGGCGAAGGTCAGCTTCCGCGACGCGCTCCGCCACGTCCTGGATCAGTCGGACGCAGCCGAACAGCGGCACCATACCGACGTCTGCAAGCGATGCATCTTCCTCCGCGAAGATCGCAGCACCACGGACAGCAGGACGACGGCCGAGTTCAGCTGCCGCCTGTTTCGCGCGCCGATCGCGGAGGCGGAGGTCGATCTGCTATGCACCAGCTTCGAGCATCACCGCAAATAGCAGGCGGCCCTCGATCAGGGCGTCGCCTTGCGTGACGAATAGATGACGCCCCCGCTGGACTCGACGACCAGGCGTCCGTTCTCGTTTTTGATCTCCTCGATGCGACCAAGGCCGGGCACGTGCTGTCCCAGCACCGCCTCGACGACGCCGTGCGGGCCTTGCAGGATCGCAATCCCTTCATAGGCCTGGCGGACCGACCAGCCCTTGACCGTCTTGCGCGGCGCCGAGATGCGCTCGGACGGAGTTACCGATCCCGTGACCTCGGGCGTAGCGGCCGAGGCCATAATTGGCATTGGCTGTGAGGCGACGGGCGCTGGAACCTGGGCCTGCACTTGAGCCTGCACCTGGGCAAGCTTGTCGAGCTTCACCGTAGAGGACGAGCTCACCCGTTCGATGCGGTCCAGATTCTCGCCAAAACGGCCAAAACGGTCATTGGTCGCCTTGCTCGATTGGTCGACCGCGGTGCGCAGGCCGTCGAGATTGTCGGACACGCCCGACACCTGCCTGCGCAGTTGCGCCACCGTCTCGCGCAGATTCCTGATCTCAGTATTGGCCGCGACGTTGGTCTGGGCGGGCTGCATGGCGAAATAGGCGATCACGCCGGTACAGGCACAGACGACCAGGATCGCAGCGACGGCCAATGTCGCGAGCGGCGCGACCCATGTCGGACGCGGCGGCGGCGGTTTGGCCACGATCACGGCCGGCTTGATCACGGTCGGCGTAGGCTTGTGGATTGCCATCTTGTCGAGGCGCGCCTTGGCGCGAATACGCTTCAGACCCTCGAGCGCCTCTTTCGCCAGAGTTTCATCACTCGCTGCTGCCGACGCAGGTTTGGTGTTCGTAGCGGGCTTGGTATTTGCAAAAGGCTTGGTATTTGTAGAAGGCTTGGCCGTCGGCGCCGCATTGTCTCTGGCATCGCGCGTCTCCGCAGCCGGTTTCGCCGCTGCGGAAACATCGGCGGTCGCGTTGGGACGAGCTTGTCCATCGGACAACATGCGAGAATGCTCCGTTCGGTTCGATCTGTCGAACGGTGACATTATTCGCCGAAGCTTGCCTGAAACGTGCGCATCGAAAACTTTTCATCACGCGCGAAGCGACGTCGCATGAGTCAAACGCGTCACGCACGTGGCGAGAGTGCGACTCGAAAGACACACCCTCGCCAAGATTTCGCCAAGCTGGAGTCGCCTCGCCATACATGAGTCGAATTGTCGCAGGTGGAAAGACGATGATGGGAGTCAATCCCGGGTTGAAAATCCCTCGATGTGCATGAAGCGCAGCACCACCCAAAATAGCAGTAATCATACGGGGATGCGGAACTTTAGAACCGCCATGGTGCAAAACTAGTTCGAATTCCAAATCAACTGATGCGATTGAATATACCAAGAAACAACTCGAAACGAATCAACAGCATCAAGCACGTGTAGCAAACGCTTAGTTGCGCACGCTTGATCGGAAATCGGCAATTGTTACGGTCCTACTCAAGTGATTCTCGCCAGTTGGCGAGGAGATCGACACAGTACAGTGGCGTTCGGACGCATGAGCAACTTGGCGCAACTGTTCTAGGTCGCTTTCTCAATCCGCTCCGCGAGGTGATCCGCAAGACACCCGCCGAGCCTCACGCAGTAAGCGTTCAGTATCGAGTCGAAGTAGCAGGCCTGCGAGACGCAGGCACTGAATGCGTAGGGCTGCCCGCGAATATCGAAACCATAATAACGGTTCGCGGGAAGGAATATCGTCAAACAGCACAGTTGCCGAGCCGGGCATCACAACAACGAACCGGCCGTAACAAGTGCGAAACAGGGGCGAAAGACTGATGTATATTATCGTTGATGATCGCGAGAGCGTCACGAACAGCTATGTCGGAGGGCTCGTTCGCGAAGGTGTATCGTCGATCGGCTTCTCCTCCGGAGAATTCTGGGACTGGCTGCAATCTGCGAGTGAACCGGATCTGGCCGCGGTGGACGCCTTCCTCCTCGGGGATTGCGACACCCGCGGAAGCCTGCCGCGCGCGATGCGCAAGCGCTCCTCGGCGCCCATCATCGCCATGAGCGGCCAGAAGATGCTCAAGAACACGCTGGAGCTGTTCGAATCGGGCGTCGATGACGTCGTCCACGTGCCGATTCATCTCCGCGAGATCCTCGCCCGAACGGCCGCGATTGCGCGCCGCCGGGTCGGGGAACTGCCGAGGCCTTGCGAGACCAGGATCCAGGTCTTCTTCAACGGACGCGACCCCGAGATCGCTGGCCACGCTCTCACCCTGCCCCGCCGCGAACTGCGCATTCTCGAATATATGGTCAGCAACCACGGCAAGTGGGTCACAAAGACGCAGATCTTCAACGCGGTCTACGGCATCTTCGAAGCGACATTCGACGAGAGCGTGATCGAGAGCCACGTCAGCAAGCTGCGCAAGAAACTCCGCGACCGCCTCGGCTTCGATGCGATCGTGGCCCGGCGCTACGTCGGATACCGCCTCGACATCCCGGCCGGCGAAACCATCGACGTGCCAATGCAGGAGCTAGACGAGGTCGGCATCCTGCTGAACAGGGCGCATGCCGCTCCGGCAGCGTATCCGGCCGGAAACTGACCGGCAGGGCGCTGCCACGCAACGGACAACGGCCTCTGCGAACCACCTTCGCAGAGGCCGTTGTAGTTTCAGCGACATCAACGGCGAACAGAGGCGCGGCAGTACCGGCGCCGCGGCTGGCGTCCGATTCTAGAGGCTCGCTTCTGATTCAATCAGAACCGGTAATGCCCTAGGGCTTCTGCTGGAATTCTTCCTTCGACACGTAATTGAAGTCCTCGACAAGGACGTCCTGGACGACTTCGGCCTGCATTCGTTCGTTGACACGCTGCTTGATGGCCGTCGTGAGGATGGAGAGGTCGTAACGGGCGAGTTTTCTGAAATCGAGGCGGTCGTCGGCATAGATCCTGCGGAAGGCTTCATCGACGACGAACGGCTCGGGCGGAACGTTGAGCTGGTGCATGGTCCGCGCCTCCACGGTATAGACGAAGCGCGCGACGATGTAGCCCTGCACATTGCCACTCTCGACCATGGGCACGCTCAGCGCCCGCGTCTTCTGGTACTGCAGCCCCTCGAGATATTCGTCCTTTGCCGGCAGCAGGCTGCCATTTTCCTTCCAATAGGCTACGGCATAGCTCGTTCCCGCGGTGAGGATGCATACCCAGAGCCCGGCTAGCACGAGTCTGATCATTTTCCGTCCTGTGCGGCGCGACCGGTATAGGTGCCGTCCGACTCGGCGTCCTTGATGGCCTTGACGATAATGGTCGCGACCTCGCGCACCGCGTCGCAATGCATTTCGAGGATGGAACGGTTGCGCTCGAGCTTCTCGCGCAGCCGCTGGATCTCCTCGGTGATCTCGACCTCGCCGCCGAGATGCATTCGTGCCCGCATCAGGCGGACGAATTCCAGCATGCTCCGGCTCTTCCGGGCGCTGAACTCGTCGAAGTCGATCTTCTTGCCCGTCGCGAGCGCGGCCGTCTCCTCCTCGACGATGCTTGCGAGCCGGCGGATCGCAGCCAACAGGCCGCGCACCTCGTCCGATCTCGCCGCGTCCGCGCCGTCGTTCGCCACCCCGCCGCCGACATTCGGCAGCAGCATGGGCAGCAGGGCATCCCCCGACACGGCCGCCGTCGTCATCGCCTCGGTGTCCACGGCTGGCTGTTCCATCACCAGGGCCGCCGCGCCTTCTTGTGTCTGCATAGGAAATTCACCCTTCAACTTCTGTCATCCATTGCCGGATCGTCATCCGACCTTGCCCGTAGCGTCCGGTCCCGCCGGATGCGCGGCAGCGAGCTGCTTGGCAATGCCAATGCCCTTGCCCTTTGCCAGCTGGGCACCAAGCTGCTCCGCCAGCATCGACTTCCAGACCCCGCCGGCCGTGCCTTTTCCAAAGACCTCCTCCGACTCCTTCGGCAGCATCGTCTCGACGAAGGTCTGGAGGATGAAGGCTTCGAACTTCCGGTACACCTCGCCGGAGGCCGACGCCTTGATCACCTGCACCGGCGCCCCGTTCACCGCACCCGACTGCGGTTCCGAAACCTTCGTCACGGATTGTTCGGCGGCGGCCGCAGCCTTGGCCTTGCCGACCTCCGCGTCCATCGTGGCGGCGAAATCCGCGTCCGATGATTTGAGCGCGTCGAGCTTCGCCGTGGCCGCGCGCTGCGTCACGGGATCGGCGGCGTCGAGTACGTCGAGAACGAGGTCGGGTGTCGCTGTCACGATCATGTCTTGTTCCGGTTAGCTGGCCGTGGCGTCCACTCGCGCACGGTGAGGCTTGTTCCTGTCATCTCCTCGAGCGATCGCTTCTCGGCGTCGCGAAGCTTGTCCGCGAGCGCCGCCTTCGCGACCTGCTCGAACTGCTTCACGCGGCGGCTCTCCGCGCGAACCTGGTCGAGCTGCTGCGAGGCCTGGACCTGAATCGCGCGAGCGCCGGCGCTGGTTCTGGTCAGGCGCCGCGCGATCGACTCGCTCGATGATCCCGCCGGCGGCTTGCCCTCGTTGAGAGTTCCGACCAGCCATTCCTGTTCGTCCTGCAAGCTGCGCTCCTGCTGCTGCAGATGCGCGAGTTGCCACTTTGACAGCCGGAGCTGGAGCTTCACGAGCGAGACCATCCGGCCGAGCTTGTCCGCGCGTGACGTCATGACCGATCACTCCGCCAGCCAGGACGAGACGCCGAGCATGAATTGCGTCAGGAGCTCGTCGCTCGTCAGGTAGAGCAGCAGGAAGCCGCCGAACAGCACGAAGGGCACCGAGATGAAATAGACCGGAATCGCCGGCGTCAGCTTGTTGATCAGGCCGACCGCCAGGTTGACGACGACCGAATAGACGATGAAAGGGCTAGCGATCCGCAGCGTCAGCACGAATGCCTCCGATAGCCTGCCGACGAGCTGGTCGAGCGGCATGCTGCCGCCGAGCCGGTCGCCCGGATGCCAGACATCGTAGGAGTTCATCAGCCCGCGCAGGACCTGCCAGTGCTGGTCGGTTATGAAGAACAGCGTGGTGACGGATGTCATGATCAGCGGCACCAGGGCCGGCGCCGGATCGGTGTCGCCGACCGGCGTCCCCGGAATGTTGCTCAGCCCGATCGCACTCGCCATCACGGTGGCCATGGTCTGGAGTGCGAGAAAGAACACGCGACCGCCGAGCCCAATGACGCTGCCGACCACGAGCTCGGAACAGATCAGCAGCACGAGCGTCAGCGGCGCCGCGTTGTCCGTGAGAGGTTTCAGGACGGCGATCAGGATCGGCGTCAGCGCAAACGTCGTGACGAGCGCGACGAACAATCGGACCTGGGCCGGAACGTTGACGCTGGAATAGCCGGGCACCAGCATCAGGCAGGCACCGATGCGGCAGAACACGATGAACGTCACCAGCACGCTGTCGGTGAGGCCGTTGATCACGATATGGCTCCGAGTGCCCTGATCTCGGTGCTGCGTGCGACTTCGACATGCGACAGGATCGGCAGTGTCGGAAAGACCCGCTCCAGGATCATCCGGACGTAGGGACGCGCTTCCGGGGTCACCGCCAGCACCACGCTGGTGCCGTTCTCGGTGAACTTGCGGATCGCGGCGCTGGCTTCGGTCGCAAACTGCTCGATCAGGCGCGGATCGGCGTCGAATTCGACGACGTCGCCCTTAGCGTCGCGCTTCAGGCTCTGGTGGAACGCCAAGTCCCAACGGTTGCCGAGACGGACGACGTTGAGCACGCCGTTGTCGGAGAGATCGCCGCATATCTGCTGGGCAAGGCGCGTACGCACATGCTCGGCCACCTGCTCGGAGCGCCGCACATGGGGCGCGATCTCGGCGATGGCTTCGAGGATCAGATGCAGGTTGCGGATCGACACGCGCTCGGCCAGCAGGATCTTCAAAATCGCCAGCAGCCCCGAATACGATATCTGCGACGGGCAGAGATCCTCGACCAGGCGCTTGTATTCGGGATCGAGCCGGTCGAGCAGGCCGCGCATGTCCTTGTAGGACAGCAGCTGGGCGAGGTTGGCCCTGATCACTTCGCTCAGATGCGTGAGCAGCACCGACAGATTATCGACCGGCTTGCAGCCCTGACGCTTGACCTCGTCGGTGAACGCGTCCGTCACCCACAGCGCCTTCATGCCGAAGGCCGGCTCGATCACCTCTTCGCCGGGAACGTCGGGCTTGCCGTCCTTGTCGACGAGCACCAGCACTTCGCCGAGCCTGAGCTCGCCTTGGGCGACGCGGGTGTCGTGGATCCGGATCTGGTATCCCTTCGGATCGATCGACAGATTGTCGGTGAGCTTGATCTCGGGAACCACGAAGCCGTACTGCTTGGCGAACTTCTTGCGGATCTTGGCCACGCGGTGCGCCAGCTCGTTGCGCGAGCCCAGCAGATGGACCGAGAGGTGGCCGCCGAGCGCCAGCTCGATCTCCGCGGTCTTGAGCGATTCCTTGACGGATTCCTTGGCATCGACCTGGGCGCGTTCGTCGGCCTTGCGCGCATCTTCCTTCTGCTTCAGGGCTGCCTGCCGCCTCGGCAGCGAGTACCCGACGAACGCCATGACGCCGCCGAGCAGCAGGAAGGGCGCCGTCGGCAACCCCGGCATCAAGGCGAGCACGAACATCATCAGCGCGGCGGCCGACACCGCGCGCGGATAGCCGCCGAGCTGTCGCAACACCGCCTGCTCGGCCGAACCTCTGGTGCCGCCCTTCGAGACGAGCAGGCCCGCCGACAGCGACACGATCAGCGCGGGCATCTGCGTTACCAGACCGTCGCCCACGGAGAGCTTGGTGTAGACGTCGGCGGCCCGTGCCAGCGTCAACCCGTGATGCGTCACGCCGATGATGATACCGCCGAAAATGTTGATCGCGGTGATGATCAGGCCGGCGACGGCGTCGCCGCGGACGAATTTCGAGGCACCGTCCATGGCGCCGAAGAACGCGCTCTCCTCTTCCAGCTCGCGGCGCCGGCGCTGGGCTTCCTTGTCGTCGATCAGGCCCGCGGACAGATCTGCGTCGATCGCCATCTGCTTGCCGGGGATCGCATCCAGGGTGAAGCGGGCGCCGACTTCGGCGATACGCGTTGCGCCCTTGGTGATCACGACGAAATTCACCGTGACCAGAATCGCGAAAATGATCAAGCCGATGACGAAGTCGCCGCCCATGACGAACTTCGAGAAACCGGCAACGACATGGCCCGCGGCGTTTTCCCCCTCCCCGCCGCGCGACAGGATGAGACGGGTCGTTGCGACGTTGAGCGCAAGCCGCAGGATCGTCGCGATCAGGAGCACGGTCGGGAAGGCCGAGAAATCAAGCGGCCGTTGGATCCACAGCGCGACCATCAGGATCAGTGCCGAGAGCGCGATCGAGAATGCGAGGCCGAGATCGATCAGGATCGGCGGTATGGGCAGGAACAGGATCGTGAGCATGGCCACGATGCCGCCTGCGAAAAAGGCGTCGGCGCCCAATCGTCGCGGGGTCGGCAGGCTAGCAGCTAACGTATCCGTCATGGGTCACCGGCAGAGGATCCGGCCCGTAATCTGCCGTGCAAAGCTTACGCGGGGGTGGTGGCAGGGGTGCCCGGGATCAGAAGCCGTGCTCGATGTGCGAATAGACCATCTCGGTGAAGGTGGAGAGATGGGCTCCGATGAAGGAGCCGGAGATGGCGACGACCACGAGAATGACGATGATCTTCGGAACGAAGGTCAGCGTCACCTCCTGGATCTGGGTCAGCGCCTGGATCAGCGCGATGATGGTGCCGACCAGCATCGCGGCACCGACGGCAGGCCCGGACGCGACGATGATGGTCCAGATCGCCGCCTGGACGATGTCGAGGGCATCCCGTTCGTTCATGACTGGCTGATCGTGAGACCGGGGCCGATCGCGACTTTCGTACCGTTCTCGAGTGTCGCGATGGAGCCGTCGCTGTTGATGGAGACCGAAGCGACCTTGCCGCTGAAGCTCGCTCCGGTCGAGTCCGTGAAGCTGACGGTCTTTCCGATCAGGCCATTGGCCTGCGACAACGACTGCGAAGACAGCAGAGCGTCGAGCTTGTTATTGGTCTGCATCGCCTGCTCGACCGACGAGAGCTGCGCAAACTGGCTCATATATTGCGAGGTATCCATCGGATTGGTCGGATCCTGATTCTTCATCTCCGCGATGAGGAGCTGAAGAAATGTGTTGTAATCGACGCCGGTGCTCGAGGTCGTCGTCGTGCTGGTCGACTTGCTGGTGCTATCGGTCGCGCTGGTGACGTTCATGTCGCTCTCCGCTGTCAGGCAGCCTCGAATGGGGAATCGATCTTGGCGCCGGCCAGGATGGCCTGCTCCACTGGAAACAATGCCCGGATCCGCTTGAGCGCCTCGAAGTAACGGGTCGCTCCGACCAGGTCGTCGACCGCACCAAGTCCGACCAGCATCTCCTGGCTCTCGCACACCGCGAGCAGAGCGGCGTGATGCTGCCCGTAGAGAGCCGAAGCATCCCGGACATCGGTCGGATTCATCAGCATGAGCTGGACGATGAAGTAGAGCTGCCGCAGCGCCGTGGTGGCGTCGGAGGCCTGCATGATCTGCCCTTCGAGCAGGAACATCACGTCATTGACGAGCTCGACGGAGACCTTGCGGTCCACGCGCAGCACTGCGCCGTTGATGTAGACCCGTTCGCCCGCACGCAAGGATATCTTCATCAAAGTGCGTCTCGGATCAGGCGGTTGATTTCGATGAGCTGGATCACGTCGTTCGACTTTTCTTCGCGAAGGCGGTCGGCTTCCTTGACCACCCACAGCCCGATCGAGATGATGTCGGCGCGCAGCTTTTCCGGAAGCCCGTTTTCCGGATGCGCGAGATCCTCGATGAAGATCGTCCACAGCCGCCGCACATAGAGCAGGCTCTCGACCAGATCCTCGAGGCTGAAGCGGTCCTTCTGGATCCGCTCGAGCCGGTCGATGCCGAGGCTGAGCGCCTGCCGCTCGCGGCCCCGCGCCTCATAGCCGCTCTCGTCGACGACCGATTCATAGGCTTCAAACGTCATCAGGACAACTCTGCGCAGGAGACCGAACAACAAGACAAGGTTTACGCGCCTTACGAAGGATCTGGACTCAGAGATAGTTGATGAGGCTGATCTTCTGGAGCTGCGAGGTGAGCGCAAGTGCCGTCTGGATCTGCGTCTGCAAGGTGTTGACCCTGACCGAGGCTTCCGTCGGATCGACCTTCTCTATACCGACGATCTGATTGTTCAGAATATCCTGCTGCGTCTTGAGCTTGTCGGTTGCGGAGGTGATCCGCTGCTGGACCGTGCCGATGTCGCCGCCGAGGGTCGCAAGGTCAGTAATGGCGTTGCCGACAAGGCCGATGGCCTTGTCCACGACGACCTGGAACGTCGCTTGATCCAAATTGGCGTTCCCGAGATCTGCCATCATGGTGTAGGCCTCGGCGAGCTTGCGGAAGCCTGTCTGATTGGCGCTGACGGAGGTATCGGCGATCTCGGTCGTGGAGATCCGGCTTTGCATGACCTGGTCGGTCGCCGATGACCAATTGGTGTTCCAGGCCGGGCTCGCGAACTCCGCATCGAAGGTGGTGTCGAGGAAGGTCTGCATCTGGGCCGGGGTGATGGTGTTCACGCTGGGCGATGATTGCGAGAAGCCGAAGGTCGCAAGGAAGTCGGCGTCGACCTGGTTCTTGCTGGCCGAGCCCGCGGTGTAGGCCGTGATCGGCGTGTTCTGCGTGTTGATGCCCGAGAAGAGAGACGAGCCGTTATAGGAGACGTTCAGCGCGCCAATCAGATCCTGGAGGTTGGAGGACGCAGGAGGCAGGATGATCCGCCCGCCGCCGTCGGTGCTGCGCGCCGCGATCAGGTCCTTGAGGAAGTCCGTCGCGGTCGAACCAAGCTGGGTGATGCGGCTCTGCGTGATGTCCAGGCGTCCCGAGACCAGCCCGTTGGTATCGACGAGCTGATCGGCGAAGCTCAGGTCCGCCCGCAGGGTGACGTCGCCTCCCGTCGTGGCACCAAGCTCGAGGCCGACATCGGCGAAGCGGCCGGTGGTGGCTTCCTTCGAGGCCCTGGCCAGCGCGGCCTGATTGTTGGTGATCGAAGACCTCAACGACGAAGACAGCATCAAGGTCGAGATGTAGTTTGCGCTCATCATGACTTAATTTCCCACGGCAGCCAGCAGGCTCTGCAACATCTCATCGACGGTCGAGATGATCTTCGACGAGGCCGAATAGGTCCGTTCGACCTGAAGCATCAACGACATCTCGTCGTCCATGTTGACGCCGCTGACGTTCGACAGCGCCGCCGTGCTGCGGTCGAGCAGCGTTTTTTGATAGGTGACGTTGGAGTCGGCGGTCTTGCGCTGGTTTTCGATCCAGCTCGTCGACGACGAAGCGAAGTCGATCAAGCTGCCGTTCGGCTTGCCTTGCGTGGTCGCATCGAACGGTTGCGACGCATCCATGGCGCCGATGAGCTGCTGCAGCCGGGCCGAATAACCGCCGTTGCCGGCGGTATTGTATTGGTATGCGACGTTGCCGCTGATCGCGCCATCGCGCAGCAGGTTGGGATTGCCGCCTTGGGCGGGATCGACCGATGCAGCAACGGAAATCGTACCAGCGAGGCCCACCAAGACGGTGGCGCTCGCCGGCATCGCCGGCGCGCCGGGATAGGTGAAGAGACCGGGGACGTCGGGCAGTGTCGGAACAGGCGACTGGTCACTTTCCTTGAAGGCATCGACCAGGCCGCGCGCGATTTCGTCGAGCTGGCTCTGGTAAGTAACCGTATCATTGTCGCGCAGCTGGGCCAGGCCAGCAAGCTTGCCGGACTTGAGCGGCATCGCGGAATTGGCGCCGGTCACCGGAACGCCGTCGATATAGACCGCATTGCCGGTGGTGCCGGCCGTATAGGCGTTCGTCGGCGCAAAGCTCACCGTTCGCGCCGTCTTGTCGAACAGCACGATGCCGCTGTCGGTATAGAGCGCCGCATCGCCGTTGGGACGGAGCGACATTGACACCCCGACCTCCTGCGACAGCTGCGAGACGATGCTGTCGCGCTGGTCGAGGTAGTCGGTGATGTCGTCGCCGGAGATCGTCCCCTTCACGATCGCGGTGTTCACGGTCTGGAACTGGGAGAGCAGCCGATTGATGTTTTGAACCGACGTATTCATGTCGGCATCCGCCCCCTCACGGACCGACTGCACGGACTGGGTCGCCTGATTGAGCGCGGTCGCCATGTCCTTGGCGGACGTCACCGCCGCCTGCGCCAGCGTGGTGTTGTCCGGGGCGTTGGCATATTGCTGGAGCGCCTTCTTCAGCGCATTGAGCTGCGCCGTCGGCGACTGGTCGAGTTCCGGATCGTCCACCGTGGCAGAGGCGATCTTCTGGAGACCGTCAAGGATCGCGCTCTGCTTGGCCGACGTCGAGGTTGCGGTCAGCACGTTGGTGTAGAGACCCGAGCTCGCGGCGCGCTGGATCGCCGCCACGTAGACGCCGGTTCCCGGGAGGTTGTCCAGCACGGCAATCTTGCGCGAATAGCCGGCGGAGCTGGCACCGGCGATGTTGCGCGAGATGACCGACGACTGGATGCCCGACGCCATCAACGAAGAGCGGGCGGATTCGAGAGCGGCGGTAAGGTTCATGATCTGCTCTTGCCGGGGACGAGCGCTGAAGAAATCAGCGCTTCAGGTTAACGACCACGTCCAGCAGATCGGCGCCGGTCTGGAACGATTTCGAGTTCGCGGTGAAGCCGCGCTGCGCCTCGATCATTGAGGTCAACTCGTCCGCGAGATCGACGTTGGAATCTTCCAGAGCACCCGACTGGATGGTGCCGAGCCCGCTCTTGCCAGACACATCGACCTGCACGTTTCCAGAATCCAGGTTCGGCGAGTAGACGTTGCCGACTTCGGGCGTCAGACGGTCGGGGCTCGGAACGGTGGCGAGCGCGATCTGGAAGCTCGGCAGCGTGGTGCCGTTCTTCAGGACGGCGGTGACCACACCCTTGTCGTCGATGTTGACCTTCTCGACAGCGGAGGGCGCGTTGCCGTCGACGTTCGCCTTGAAGTCGAAACTGGAGGCGACCTGGGTCATGGCCGAGAGGTCAATGTTGAAGGCAGCCGAACCACCGGGGATCGCCACCGTAAGCGATGTCGCACTCGGCGGCGGGCCCACCAGGTCCAGCTTGCCTTTTCCGGTCGAGCTCACGTCGAACGTGAACGTCGTGGCAGCGCCGTGCACTGTAAGCACGTTGCCCGCGGGATCGTAGACCTCAACGTCCCACGTATTCGCGCCGGTCTTGGCCGCATAGACGTCGAGCGTCACGGCGTTGCCGATGTTGTCGTAGGTCACCATTGACGTCTTCGACGTGTAGTTACCCGGGCCAGCCGCAGCGGCCGGTGCAGCAACGATTGCCGCACTCGGATCCAGGTTGGCAGCCACGGTGGCCTTGGTCGAGGGTGACGCCTGCAGCGCCATCTGATTGACGTTGATGACCTGCAGGTTGCCGAAACCGTTGGCGGAAGTGTTGGGCACGGCGCCGTTCTGGATGTTGTAGCCCATCAGCTGGAAGCCGGCGGCGTTGACGAGGTTGCCCGTGCTGTCTGGCACGAACGCACCGGCGCGCGTCAGGAAGTTGTTGCCGTTCGGATCCTGCACGACGAAAAAGCCGTTGCCCTGGACCGCGAGATCCGTCGCCGAGGTCGTAAATTGGTAATTGCCGGCATCGCTGATCGCGTAGCGCACCGTGGTCTCGACCGCGCCGGAATCGTAATTGCCCGAGCCGCTCTTCAGGATCAGCGAGGAAAACTCGGTCGAAGCCCGCTTGTAGCCGGTGGTGTTGACGTTCGCGATGTTGTCCGAAACCGTCGACAGCTTGTTGGACTGCGCGCTCATCCCGGAAACGCCGGTGCGCATAACACCATACAGGCTCATGAATTGGGCTCCTTTGGTAGGTTGCAGTTACAATGGAGGCTGTTGCTTGCGCGGGGCTGATGATGGGGAACGATGCACAACTTGGTGTCGTCTCCTTAGGTCGTCTTGGGCTGACAGAACGAGCGCGCCTTGTCGGTCCACGCGCCGAAGCCGCTGGAGACGAGATGCGCGACGATGTGGCAGACGTAGCGCTTCTGCGCCGGCTGGTTGTTGGGGCCTGCATTGTAGCGGGCGACTGCCATGGTCCAGCTGCCCTCGCGCTGCTTCAGCTCCTTCAGGAAGCGCGCGGCGTAGTCGACATTCCCTGCGGGATCGAACATCGCCCGGACCGAGGCGAACTTATCGCCGTGATAGTAATGGTTGATCTGCATGCAGCCGAGGTCGATCAGCTTAACCCCCTTGGCTCGCATGGCCTCGAAGTTGGCGATCGCGTCGTTCATGTCCTTGGCGAACACGGTCTGTCCTTCGGCGCCGAGCGCGTAAGGATAAAGTGCGCCGCGCCGCCCGGTCTCCGTCAGGCCGACCGCGTAGAGAATGCCGAGCGGAATTCCGTGCTGCCGGGACGCACGCGCCATCTCGCGCTCGCACGGGCGCGCGTTGTCGGTCGCCGCGGCCGCGGCGCTGGCGTTACAGATAAACAGGGCCGCGACGAATCTGCGGCGCCACGTCCTGGTCATGACGCGTCTCCTCGTTGGACCGGCGCTCCTGTCGGGCCTCCTTCGCGCCGCCGTCCGCCTGTCCCGACGAATTGCTCGTACCGTCGAACGTGCCTTGCGACTGCGGCGATGGCTGTTGCTGGCCCGAGAGCTGCGGCTGCGACTGGCCGGAGCCGCTCTGGAATCCATCCAGCGAGCCGTGCTGGACGGGCGCGACGTCGGCGACGTAGCCCGCCGACTGCATCAGATCGCGGATCGAATCGCGCTGCTGGTCCAGCATCTGGCTCGTGTCCTTGCGCTCGGCGGCGAGGTGGACGGACACCTCGTTGCCGACGAGACGAAGGCGCACGGTGACATTGCCGAGCGCGGGCGGCTCGAGATTGATGGTCAGGATCTTGAGCGGCTGATCCGGCGCATTGACTTGGGACGCTGCAAGATCCGGGGCCGCGGACGCCGCCGGTGCCGGAGATTCCTTCAGCTCGACGACGACAGCGTTGGCAACCTGTTGCGGCGCGTTGAATTGCGCCGGCGGCAGATGGGTCTCTTGCTGGACCACCGTGACCTTGGTCGTCTCGGGCAATGGGTCCCGCGCCGAAGCCTTGGCGGCACGCTCGACATTGGCCGCGACGGTCTCAAAGCCGGGTGCCGTTGCTTTCGGCGATGGCTCACTGCCGTCCGTCGATGTCGCCTGGGCGCCGGTCGTCGCGTGCGAATCCGCGGCCTGCGAGTGCGCGGCGGTCGGAGCCACGAGAGATGGGGGCTCGGCTGTCGTCGCCTTCGCCGTGCCAATGGCCTGAACGTCGCGCTTCGTCGTGGAAGACCGCTCGTCGCGCCCGGACGCATCCTTCTTGTCGCCGGCCGGTGCTTGCATCTGCGGCTGCACGACCGGTGGCCCGGCGACGATCTCCTGCCCGATGATCCCGGCGATGCTCGATCGGCTCTGGACGTCGGCCTGCTCGGTATGATCGAGGGGTCCATGTTTCACGGACGACTTGTCGGTCTTTTTGTCGGAAGATTTCTCGGTGGTCTCTTCGCTGGATCTGGGCTCTTCGACCGCCGCGGTACGTTGGTGCACCGTCTCGTCGCTCGCGTTGTCCTTCCCGCTCTGATGCGCCAGGCGTGTCCGCAGCGTTCCGGCCTTCACGGCCGTGTCGCTGCCCTCATCGTTGAGCGCGCGCTTCGCGAGCTTCGAGACGGTGTGCAGCAGATCGTTGAAGGACGAGTCCGCCTGCGCTTTCGCCCCGGCGCTCTTGCCGGAGCGCGATGTGCCCCGCATGTTGAGGCTTTCGGCGAGACTCGAAAAGACCTGTCCGGAGGTTCCACTGAGCTTCGTCATGGACGGCGATCCCTGGTGAGAAGTTCGAGCTCGCCGAGCTGCTTCTGCGCGCGCGCAAGCGTTGCAGTCGACGACGCGAGATCGAGGCGCGCCGGTGTGACCGGAGGCTTCTCGGCTGCGGCGGCGGATCCGCCGGCGAACGGCTTGCGAACGTCGAGTGCGAGCTGCACCGTTGCATTGACAAAGGGAATGTCGCGCTCGGGCAGCTTCGACCGGTCGAGCGCCTTCAACTCGGCGAGACCGCCGTCATATTCGTCGGCGAGCGCCCGCGACACGCCGCGGAACAAATGCGCCCGCTCGCGTTCCGCCGAGGCATCGGCGCTGAGAGTCAGGGCACGCTCGCCGGCAAGCCGGGTCACGGCCAGCCCTCCGCGCACCATCGCGGTCCGCGCGATCACGAGATAGAGCTTGAGGCGGCTCGCGCGGTCGATCTGCTCCAGCAGGGTGGTGATCCGCGCAAACCGACGCTCGTCGAGCGCGAGGCTCGACTGCGTCAGGCCGGTCGCAAAGCGCTGCCAGAAGTCCCCGGCATAGACCGAGTTGTGGTAGTGTCGGATATAGGCCAGCGTCAGGAACTCGAACTTGTCGAAATCCTCGGCTTGCCCGACCAACAGGATCTCGCGCCGCAGCGCCGCCTCCTCCACCAATGTGCCCGGCAGGAGCAAGCGCGCGTCATCTAGACGCTCGATTGCGAGCGATGCCTCAGCGCGTGCGAACAGCGCCCCCTGGACCAGCGCGAGCTGCCCGCCCAGGCCCGACGGAACCGTCCGCGGCTTGACTTCCTTGAGCAGTTCGCGCGCTTCGTCCTGACGACCCTCGACATAGGCAAGCGCGCCATCGAACAGCCGTCCATCGACGTTCAGCTTGTCGCGCGGCAGCTTGCGGATGATTTGCGGCGCGCCGCCGCTGAGCAGGTAGATGACAGCGGCCTGGCCGTTCTGCGGGTTGCTCCACACGCCCGGATCGGCGGCGAGAAATTTTTCGCCGATCTGCCGGATCAATGCGCCGTGGCTGCCGTGCGCCGCGGTATCGCCGTTAGCGATGCCGTCCTGCACGGTTTGCAACGCCCGAACGAGCTCATATGGCTCGCCCGATGCCGATGCCGACGGGGCCGGCATCGATGCCGGCTCGGCGAAAGCGCCTGCCGCCGTGAACAGCAGCATCAGCAGCGCGGCGCGGAAAAGAGCCCTGATCAAGGACGCTTCTCCCGGACCATGATCTCGATCCGGCGATTCTGCGCCGCCGCCGGATCGTTTTGAATTTTCGGCCGCCGATCGGCGTAACCCTCGACATGCTCGATGCGCTGCGCATCGACGCCGGAGCGGACCAGCATATAATAGGCCATCTGCGCACGGGCCGTCGACAGCCGCCAATTATCGTAGGTCTCCGAACGGTACGGCCGATTGTCGGTGTGGCCGCGGACGATGATCAGGCCGGGACGCTTTGTCAGCAGCGGGCCGATCTTGTCGATCACACGGATGAGCTCGGGCCGCGGCTCAGCCGAGCCGACCGCGAACATGCCGAAATTCGCATCGTCGGTCAGGCTGATCAGCAGGCCTTCCTCGACCTGACGCACCTCGGCCACCGGTCCCGCGCCGGCCTTGACGTCCGACAGCGCATCCGCGATCGCCGATTGAAGCTGCTTGACCGCTAGTTGCTGGGCCTGAGCCGCGTCGCGCGACTCGGATTCCTTCGTCGTGTCGTTGGAACGCGATTGGGTGGCCGCATTGGCTTGATTACCAGCCTGGGCACCCGGCTGCGCGTTCCCTTCGCGTGAGGCCTGCGATGGCGCGGGCCCCGGCGGCAGCAGAGGCGACAGGCTTGCGGAGGACGCATCGGCGTTCGGAGCCACGCTTCCGCCGGCATCATCCTGCCTGGCTCGGCGCGCCTGCGGCTCGCCCTGGCCTGTGCCGGATGCGGTGTCGCGCGCGGACGCATTCGGCTTGGACTCGGGCTTGGACTGAAGCTTGGGCTCGCCCTCGATGATGCGATCGGCATCCTTGGCTGCCTGCGGCGCAAGCTTCCAATAGCCGGGATCGAACGGATCGCGGTAGGCGTCGCCTCCCTTGAGGCCATCCTCTTCGGCAGAGGTCAGAGCGCCGGCGCGCCGCTGACCCGAGGCCTGGTTCGCGCTGCTGGCGATCTCGGCAAGCGTCGTATAGGGATCGCGGAACAGGACCTTCTCCTCGTAGAAGGGCGGCTTCTCGGCCGTTGGAGAGTCACCGCGACGTTCCTCGCTCGGTCCTCCCGGCTGGCGCCTGCCGTCCTGGCCGTCGAACGACGACGGCTCCTTCTTGGAGAGATCCTTCAGGCCCTTCGGGGCAGGTGCGTTCTCCGCGAGCTTGATCGGATTGAAATAGCTCGCGACCACCTGCTTTTGATCCTGGTTGAGCGCATTGATCAGCCACATCACCAGGAAGAACGCCATCATCGCGGTCATGAAGTCCGCATAAGCGATCTTCCAGACGCCGCCGTGCGGCTTCTCGTCGTCGAAGGCGCCCCGCCGGCGGATGATGACGAGTTCTGATTTGACCTCATTCATGACGGACTACCGGCGCGCCTCTTTCAGGCGCTCGCTCCAGGCCGTGATCTGCGTCTCGATCACGGTCTGGTCGGCCACGACGCGAACCTCAAAAGTATCGGCGGCCTCATACTCGAAGCCGGTTCGCCGGGCCGTCCCGAGCTGCGTCTTCACCAGGTCGAGCAGTTCGCTCGGGCCGGTGACCTTGAACACCGGCACCGGCGAATTGCCGGTCAGCGCCGCAATCTGCTCGACCAGCGACCCGATCGCCTTGTCGCGGACCGCATCGGCGAGGAACGGCAGCAATATCCGCGCAACGGAGCTCGCGATGTTGGTCTCGATTTCGCGGCAAGCCGTCTCGAAGCCGCTGACGACCGCCACTGCCTGCTGGTCGGACCACTTGGCCCGCTCTTCGCCGAGCCGGATCGCGCTGCGAACTCTTTCCTCGGCGATCCTGGACTCGCCCTCCGCGACGCCGGCCGCATGGCCGCGCCGAAAGGCATCGTCCAGGAGATTGACCGCCGGTGCCTCCGCCTTCGGCGCCGGAGGCGGCGACTGAAGCTGCGGCTGCGACTGCGGTTGCGAATGGGTCTGAGGCTGCGGCTGAGGCTGAGGCTCGCGCCGGGCTTCCTTCGGCCTCGTCAGCACATCCTGGATCTTGGGCGGCGGCGGAGGCGGAGGCGATTTGACCCGCCCGTTCGCGTCGAACTGCGTCAGGAGCTTTCCGATTGCCGCGTTCATGCCGCCTCCTCGCGTCGCATCCAGTCCTTAAGAATCGCTGCCGCCTGCATCTGATCGAGACGGACGATCTGCTCCAACCGCTTCTGCGGCGTTCGTTGCATCTTGCCTTCGAGGTCTTCGACCAGGTTGAGCTCGGCCTCTTCGCTGTCCGCCAATGCAAGGGCGCCGGCGGCCGACTCGAGTTGGGCAGCTTCCGCCGCCTCGGTCTGCTCCTGCGCCGCGCGATGGGTCAAAATGCCGTTGACCGCAGGACGAAGTCCGAACCACACCAGCATCGAAGCTACGGCCAGGATCGTGACTGCGTTGATGACGCTGCCGAGCTGCTTGTTGATCATCTCGACGAAGCTGATCGGCGGCACCGGCGCCAGTTCGCGCGAGCCCTCGATGAAATCGACGGCCGTCACCTGGATCTGGTCGCCGCGCGCCTTGTCCAGCCCGCCGGCCGTGGCCGCGAGTTGGCTGATCTCGGCGAGCTTGCTGTCGACGATGGCCTGGTTGCTCTTGTCCCCGAGGTCGGCAATGAGCCGCCCGCGGTTGACCAGCACGGCAATGAACAGCTTTTTCACCGAATAGCCGTCGCTCACCGTCGTCGTGGTCTTGGACGAGACCTCGAAATTGGTGACGTCCTCGCGGCGGGTCTTGTCCTCGCTGGAACTTTTGGTGCCGCCGGCGTTCACCTGTTGGTCGGGAAGATTCTGCTGCACCGTGGTCGGCTGCGAACGATCTGCGTTCTGCGACTTCTCGTTCTCGCGAACGTTCCGCACCGAGCGTTCGGCGCGGCTTTCGGGATCGTAGACGGTCTCGTTGGTCTGACGCTTGTCGGTGGAGAGCTGCGATGCCACGCTCACTTCGAAATTGTCGAGGCCCAGATACGGCGTCAGCGCCTTGCGGATGTTCTCCTGCACCATGCCGCCGACCGTCTTCTGCAGGCTCGCCATCTTGGTCGGGGCAGCAGTAGCCTCGTCCTCTTCGGCAAGCAGCATCGAACCGTCGGCGTCCAGCACCGTGACCTTGTCGCGGCTCATGCCCGGAATGGCCGCCGCGACGAGATGACGGATCGACTGCGCCGTGCGCGCCTCGATTGCGCCGTCGGTCCGCAGCACGACCGATGCGGAAGGTGGCTGCTGCGTCGCGCGGAACGACCCCCGCACCGGCATCACGATATGCACCCGCGCCGCCTTCACGCCCTTCATCAACTGCACCGTGCGCGCGATTTCGCCTTCCAGCGCCCGGAGCTTGGTGACCTCCTGCATGAACGAGGTCAAACCGAGCGAGCCGATCTTGTCGAACAGCTCGTAGCCGGAATTGGCGCTGGTCGGCAGTCCCTTCTCGGCGAGCAGCATCCGCGCTTGCATGGTCTGGCTCGGACGCACCGAGACCGCGTCACCGGCGGTGTTGACGTCGAAGGTGATGTTTTGCTCGCGGAGCGCGGCACCCATGCGCGTCACGTCTTCGCGGGAAAGGCCCGTATAGAGCGTTTCGAATTCAGGCCGGCTCAGATAATAGGCGCCGCCCACGACGGTGACGAGAACGGCGAAACCGATCAATCCCAAAGCCATCAGGCGTCGCGGCCCAAGCTCCAGCAGATTATTGAGCAGTTGCTGTACCTGCGCACGACTGAGCAGCATGTGACCTCGTACCAATGCGAACGTAGAGGACACTCTGCTGCCAACCTTGCCTGAAGGTTGCGCGAGACCACGAATGTATCGGTTCGCCGGCGAGGCGTTGCAATTTTACAAGAGAGCGAGTGACGCAATCGCGCGCGTCTGCAACAGGCGGACGGCCGGTTGCATCGCCGTGCGATCGACGACGGCATGTTGCCTGGGATGCGGCGTCAGAAGATCGATGTGGGCACGTCGTGTGCCGTCAGATCCGCCGTTCATGGCGGAGACCGTGCTCCCTGGGGAGCACGGTCGTTTTCGAAGCCGCGGCTTAGCGGAACAGCGACAGGATGCTCTGGCTGTTCTGGTTGGCGATCGAGAGCGCCTGAACGCCGAGCTGCTGCTGGGTCTGGAGCGCCTGAAGGCGGGTCGATTCCGCGTTCATGTCGGCGTCGACGAGCTGGCCGACACCGCGGTCCACGGAGTCCATCAGGGTCTTGACGAACTCCGTGTTGGTCGCGAGGCGGTTCTTGACAGCACCGAGATTGGCGGCGGCCGAGGCCACCGAGTTGATGCCAGCGGTGACCTGCGCGATGTAGCCGTCGAGCGTGGTCTGGTCAGCTGCCGAGTCGGTCAGCGCGGAGATGCTCATCGTGTCGATCGACGGAGAGGTCGAACCGGCCGTGTCCAGAATGCCGCCCTGCGCCGAGGTGTAGAGCGAGTAGTTGGCGGTGGTCACCGTGATGGAGCCGATGGTGGGCGTGCCGCCGACACGCGAGTACGACGACACGAGGTTGAAGGTCGTCGGCGTGGTGGCGGTCGTGCTCAGCCAGTTGATGCCGTTGAAGGTCGCCGAGTTGGCCTTGAGCTTCATGTCCTGCTGGATCTGGGTGATGTCAGCCTGGATCTTGGTCCGGTCGATACCGGCGGTCTTGGCTTCGACCAGCAGCGCCTGGAGCTTGGTCAGGCCGGAGTCCTTGTCGCCGATGACCGAGGTCAGAGCAGTATATTCGGTGTCGACGGTCGCAGCCGACAGACCGAGCGAGTCGGAGACCGCGGAGAGCGCGGCGTTGTCGGAGCGCATCGACGTCGCGATCGACCAGTAGGCAGCGTTGTCCGAGGCGGTCGAGACGCGCATACCGGTCGAGATCCGGTTCTGCGTCGTCGCGAGCTGCGAGCTGACGTTGCGAAGGGTCTGCAGCGCGGTCATTGCAGACGAGTTGGTGAGGAGGCTAGAACCCATTTTGATGTCCCTTTGGAGATTGGATTGAGTTTGGGGACATACCGGACTTGCACCGGTACGGCAGGGCGGCGTCATGCCTTTGGGCTGCGCAAAAGCGTCAAGGCCCAACCTGTCGTAACGGGGACGATAGCCCGCGAAGCTTGTGCGAGGCTTGTGGCTCTGTGTCTTTGCCGCAACAAGGCGCGGCCGAAATGACGGCGCGCGACGTCACGCCAAAAAAAGGGCCGCGCTTCGCGAGAAGCGCGGCCCTCCGAAGATCGTTTGAGGCTTAGCGGAACAGCGAGAGAATGCTCTGGCTGCTGCTATTGGCGATCGAGAGCGCCTGGACGCCGAGCTGCTGCTGGACCTGGAGGGCCGACAGGCGGGTGGACTCCTGGTTCATGTCGGCGTCGACGAGCTGGCCGATACCGCGATCCACGGAGTCCATCAGCGACTTCACGAAGTCCGTGTTGGTCGAGAGGCGGTTCTTGACGGCACCGAGGTTGGCGGCGGCCGAGGCCACCGAGTTGATGCCAGCGGTGACCTGCGCGATGTAACCATCGAGCGTGGTCTGGTCAGCTGCCGAGTCGGTCAGCGCGGAGATGCTCATCGTGTCGATCGACGGAGAGGTCGAACCGGCCGTGTCCAGAATGCCGCCCTGCGCCGAGGTGTAGAGCGAGTAGTTGGCGGTGGTCACCGTGATGGAACCGATGGTGGGCGTGCCGCCGACACGCGAGTACGACGAGACGAGGCTGAAGGTTGTCGGCGTGGTGGCGGTCGTGCTCAGCCAGTTGATCCCGTTGAAGGTCGCCGCATTGGCTGTCGCCTTCATCTGCTGCTGGATCTGGGTGACGTCGGCCTGGATCTTGCTGCGGTCGATACCGGCGGTCTTGGCTTCGACCAGCAGGGACTGGAGCTTGGTCAGGCCGGAGTCCTTGTCGCCGATGACCGTGGTCAGAGCGGTATATTCGGTGTCGACGGTTGCGGCCGACAGACCGAGCGAGTCGGAGACCGCCGAGAGCGCGGCGTTGTCGGCGCGCATCGAGGTCGCGATCGACCAGTAGGCGGCGTTGTCCGAAGCGGTCGAGACGCGCTGGCCGGTGGAGATGCGGGTCTGCGTGGTGGAGAGCTGCGAGCTCACAGACCGCAAGGTCTGGAGTGCGGTCATGGCGGTCGAGTTCGTAAGCAGGCTTGACATTGCGAATGTCCCTTTATGTACGCGTTACATTTTCACGAGGGGACATACCGGGCTTTCACCGGTACGGAGGGGCGGCATCATGCCTTTGGACTGATGTGGGTGGGGTCCAACCCGCCGTGCCGCATTGCTAACACGCAGAAGCTTGCGCGCAGATTAAGATCGGCTTGAATTACGCAGTAAAATCAGATGGTTAACATTACCTACTGCTAACCATAGGCCGGTACTTCTCGCTAACCATAGCCATCCGGCTCGCGCTCGTTGCCGTCACGAGAACGACCGCACCAGCCCTGAGGCGAGCAGGTTCCAGCCGTCGATCAGCACGAAGAACAGCATCTTGAACGGCAGTGCGAGGATCGTTGGCGGCATCATCATCATGCCCATCGACATTGTCAGCGTCGCCACGATCATGTCGATGACGAGGAACGGCAGGATGATGAGAAATCCGATCTCGAACGAACGTCTGAGCTCGGAAATCATGAAGGCCGGAATGATGACGCGCATGTCGACGCGCTTGTCGTCGAACTTCCTGCGGAAGCTCTCCGCGGCGAGCGATTCGAAGGTCTGCAGATCCTTGTCGCGAACATGGGCCAGCATGAATTCGCGGAACGGATCGGTGATCTTCAGATAGGCCTCTTCCTCCGAGATCTCGTTCTTCATCAGCGGCTGGATGCCGGTTTCCCAGGCGCGGTCGAAGGTCGGCGCCATCACGTAGAAGGTCATGAACAGCGCAAGGCTGATCAGCACCAGATTGGCCGGCGTGGTCTGGAGGCCGAGACCGGCCCGCAGGAACGACAGCGCCACCGCAAATCGCGTGAAGCTCGTTACCATGATGAGCAGTCCCGGCGCCACCGACAGCACCGTGATCACCGCCATCAACTGGATGATCCGGCCACTGGTCGAGCCGTTGCCCGGCGGCAGCAGCGAATTGAGGTCCGGAATCTGGGCCAGTGCCACTTCGGGCAGCACGACCAGGAGCAACGCAAGCAGCAGGACTCTCAGTTTCACTGAATCACCAACGTCTCAATGATCAATTCGCGGATCTTGCCCGAGGAGCGGATATTGGCGCGTTCGGTCAGGTCGTCGCGCAGGTGCTGAAGCCCGCGCGATCCCTCGAACTGCGCCACCGTCGCCGACCGCAGATAGGTGACGATGTCCTCGCTGATATGGGCCGCCAGGATGCCGGCATCCTCGTCGCTCATGCTGTCGGTCACCATGGAGGCTTCGATGCGGGCCCAGTTGTTGGCCGGCGCGCCAAGATTGGTCACGATCGGGGACAGCTTCCTGAGCCGCGCGCTGCCGGCGTAGCTGGAGGCAAGAGGCGGCGGCGTGGCGGTTTTCTTCGCATCGGCAACGCGCTCGGCGGCCGCAAACAGATGCAGGCCGGCAAGCGCGCCCGCGCCGATCGCGACCAGGGTCAGCACCACGATGGCCGCAATCAGGCGCATGACGTCCCCTGCCCTCGTGACACGGCCCGACGGTCGCGCATCTCAGAACGGTGCCACGGCGTCATAGATCCGATGTCCCCATCCGGGCTGCTGCACGTCAGACAGATTTCCGCGACCGCCATAGGCCACGCGCGCCTCGGCGATCTTCTCGTAGGAGATCGTGTTGGTTCGCGAGATATCGCGTGGACGCACGATGCCGCCGACGTTGAGCACGCGCATTTCCGTGTTGACCTTGAATTCCTGCGAGCCGCTGATCATCATATTGCCGTTCGGCAACACGTCGGTGACGACGGCCGCGATCGACAGCTTGATATCCTCTGTGCGGTCGATCTGGCCGTTGCCCTTGATCTGGGTGTTGGTGTTGAGGTTGGCGCTCGTCGAGCCCTTGTCCTGCCATCCCGCGACGTCCATCAGCCAGTCGAGTCCGAACTTGATCTGCGAATCGCGCGAGCGGTCGGTCTTATTGTCGAGCTTGGCCTTGTCCTGCATCGAGATGATCACCGTCACGACGTCACCGGTGCGGCGGGCACGCGGATCGCGGTAGAGATCGGTGCCGTCGTCCCAGGTCGAGCGATAGCTGACGGGTGAGCGCATGCGGGGCGTCACGGGAATCGGATCGGCCTGCGTCCTCAGGCCGCTCCCGACCGGCGACAATCGCGGGCCGGTCAGGACCTCGGCCGGATCAGTGACGCATCCGGCAAGCGATAACAGCGAGAGGATGAGGATCAGATTCTTCATCTATTTGGTCTTTCCGTCATCCACGCGACGCATCCCGCCGAGCAGATCGGCGAGGTGCGCCGCGCGCCCCGTCTCCATCTCGTTGAAGATTGCGCTCGAGCTCCTCGGGCTGAGCTTTGCGAGCACGGCCGCGGCCGTCTCGTCCGCCATCCCGGCGATCTGGGTTGCGGCGGCGTCCGGCTTCATGCGCGAGTAGATCTCAACGACGCTCGCTTCGGCCTTCTTTAGGAAGTCGTCGCGCAACGCCATCCACTTCTCATATTCCGCGCGCTTGGCCTCGACCTCGGCGATCCGCTCGCGAAGCTGGATCTCGGCCTTCTCCAGCTCCTTGAGCTGCCAGGCCAACCTTGCATCGACGGCGGGGTCGGCGACATTGCTGCAGAACAGGGCGACTTCGTTGTCCGCGGTTGCAGCGGCCTGGGGCGGTACCGGCTTCGGCGGCGCCGTGACGCTGCCGGGCTTGGCCGGTCGCGGCGCGGCTGTGGGTGCCGGCGCGGGCTTCTCGGAGGCCGGCACGGCACCCGTGGTCACTGGTCCCGAATCTTCGGCTGCCCACGCCGTCGCCCGCATCGACGCATTGTCGCTCGGGATCGATGAGATCGGCTTCTGCGGGGCAGGCGTGCGGGCGCGCGCGAAGGACAGCAGGTTGAGCGGCTTCGACGGCTTGGCCTCATCCAGCGCCAGAACGGGCGAAGCGCTCGCGAGCGCGGAGGCCGCGACCAGGAGGAGGAGTTTGGCTTTATGATCCAGCTTCAACATCGGCCCGCGTGCGATTCTCGGTCGAGAGAGCATTGAGCGACCAAGCTTGCACGGCGCTTACGCGTCATTGCACGATGACATCCGCCTGGAGGGCGCCGGCCGTCTTGATCGCCTGGAGGATCGCGATGATGCCGGATGGTTTCAGGCCGATCTGGTTCAGGCCGCGCACCAAGCGCTGGAGATCGACGCCGCTCAGGATCGCCACCTGCGATCCGGCCTCGTTGGCCTCGACCACGGTCTGGGGCACGACCACCGTCTGCCCTTTCGAGAACGGCGCCGGTTGCGATACCACGGGAAGCTCGGTGACGCGGACCGTCAGATTGCCGTGCGTCACGGCAACGGTCGATATCCGTACGTCGCGTCCGATCACCACCGTACCGGTACGTTCGTTGATCACGACCCGCGCCGGCGTGTCCGGCTCGACCGTCAGCTCGCCGATTTCGGCGAGGAAGCGGACCGGGCCGATGTGGCGCGGCTTCGACAGCACGATGGTGCGGTAGTCGCGCTCGAAGGCGATCTGCGCGCGGTAGCGTCCGCCCGCGTAGCGGTTGATGGCGTCGAGAATTCGCGTAGCAGTGACGAAGTCAGGGTTCTTGAGCTCCAGCACGAGATACTCCATTTCATGGAGACTACCCTGCACCTCGCGCTCGACCAGCGCGCCATTCGGGATGCGGCCCGCGGTCGGCGTGCCCTGGCTGACGTTCTGGGCCTGGCCCCCGACGCTATAGCCGGCGACCGTGACCGCGCCTTGCGCCACCGCGTAGACCGCACCGTCCGCCGCGCGCAGCGACGTCATCACCAGGGTGCCGCCGAGCAGCGAGGTCGCATCGCCGAGCGAGGACACGGTCACGTCCATGCGCTCGCCCGCACCGATCGAAGGCTGCAGGTCCGCGGTCACCATGACGGCCGCGACGTTGCGCGTGCGCAGCGTCGTCGGACGCGGCGGATTGTTGGTGCTGGTGGTCTCGTTCCTGACATTGATGCCCATGTTCTCGAGCATCGATTGCAGGGACTGCTCCGTGAACGGCGCATTGCGGAGCGTGTCGCCGGTGCCGTTCAGGCCGATGACGAGGCCGTAGCCGACGATCTGGTTCTCGCGCAATCCCTTGATGTCCGCGATGTCCTTGATGCGGACGGCGGCCTGGGCGCTGGCGGCGGAAACGAGCAGGACGAGCGCAAGCAGGACTCTGGTCATGACCCGTCCAAGACCTTGACGGTGCCGTCCGGCTGGACGACGCCCCTGATGATCACGCCCGTATCGGTATTTCGTATCGGGATCAGCGCGCCGGGCGCACCCGACTGCATCGCTGCGCCATAGGTCACGATCGACAGGCCGCTGTCTTCGACCACGACCTTGACCATCGCGCCGCGGGCGACCGTCCAGGGATCCTCCACCGAGTTGGTCGGGATCGGCTGGCCGGGCAGCAGCGCGCGGCGCGCCATGCGGCCGACCAGGACCTGGCGTCCTTCGATGAACATGGCGACGCCGAGCACGTTCGGCGCGAAGGCGCGCTCGGTGATCATGTCGTCCCGGATCAGCTCACCGGCGCGGATCGAAACGGCCGGCACGGGAAGCCGCTTCTCCTCGGCCGCGGCGAGACGCGCCGAGACGAGAACCAGCAGCACGGCGGCCAACCCGCGCATGATCGAGCCCATCCTGTTCAACATGGATACACCGGAACTAGCGCATGCCCTTCGAGACCGTCTGGGCCATTTCATCCGAGGCCTGGATGACCTTGGCATTCATTTCGTAGGCGCGCTGGGCAGAGATCAACTCGGTGATTTCCTTGACCGGGTCGACGTTCGAGGCTTCGAGATATTGCTGGTTGATCTTGCCGTAGCCGGAATCGCCGGGCAGCCCGACGACCGGCGTGCCCGACGCCGTGGTCTCGCGATAGAGATTGCTGCCCAGCGGTTCGAGGCCGGCCTCGTTGGCGAAATTGGCGAGGTTGAGCTGACCGATCTGCCGCGGGTTCACTTCGGTGTCCAGCTTGGCGAACATCTGTCCAGTCTGGTTGACCGTGACCTGAACTGTCCCCTGCGGCACCGTGATGGCCGGATCCAGCAAGTAGCCATCGATCGTGACGAGCTGGCCGTTGGCATTGGTATTGAACGAACCTGCGCGGGTGTATTGCACCTCGTTGTTCGGGCCTAGCACCTGAAACCAGCCGCGTCCGTTGATCGCCATGTCGTAGGGATTGCCGGTCTGGGTGAGCGCGCCCTGGATGTGCAGCTTGCGGATCGCCGCCGACTTGACGCCGAGGCCAAGATTGGCGCCTTCCGGGATCGGCGAGGAGCCGCTGGTGTTCGCAACGCCCTGCATGCGGTCCATTTGATAGAACAGATCGGTGAATTCGGCCCGCGCCCGCTTGTACGAGGTCGAGTTGATGTTGGCGATATTGTTCGCGATGACTTCGATGTTGGTCTGCTGGGCGTTCATGCCCGTGGCCGCGATGGCAAGCGATTTCACAGCGTCACTCCTTGATCAGATCGACATCCGAACGACTTCCTGGTAGGCCTGCACGACCTTGTCGCGAACTGCGACCGCCGTCTGCAAGGCCTGCTCGGCCGACATCAGAGCCTCCACAACACGCCGCGTCGATTCCTTGCCCTGCATCGCCGAGATCGAGGCCGCCTCGCCCGCCTTCAGTGTCCCGATCGCGTCCGTCGTCACTTGCTTCATGACCGATTCGAATCCGACGTCGCCGCCGGACTGGATCGCGGGTGTGGCCGCCGACGAGATGGCCTGCGTCTCGGTCGCGCGGCTTGCCGCCTGCCCGGCCGAGATCGCCGTGGATGAAATCGCTTCAAGCATTATCAGCTCCTCAGCAGGTCGATGGTCATGCCCAGCATCGACCTCACCTGTTTCACGACCTGCAGATTGGCTTCATAGGACCGGTTGACTTCCCGCATGTCCGCCATCTCGATCATCATGTTGACGTTCGGCAGCTTGACGTAGCCGGCCTTGTCGGCGGCGGGATGCCCCGGCTCGTACTCCACGCGGTATGGGGTAGTGTCGACCCCGATTTCCTTGACCTTCGCCAGCTGTGCGCCCGAGGCGCGGTCCATCGCGGCATCGAAGGTGATCGTCTTGCGTTGATAGGGATCGGCGCCGGCGACGCGCCCCGTCGACGTCGCGTTGGCGAGGTTCTCCGAGACGATGCGCATGCGCGTCGACTGCGCTTCGAGCCCGGAGCTCGCGACCGTCAACGAGGATTGCAATGAGTCCAGCATGTCAGTTCACCTCAGGTCTTCGCGCTCGACAGCAGCATGCGGTGAAAAGACCGCACGATAGCCGAGTTCATCGAGTAATCGCGACTGACGTCGCTGCCCTTGATCATTTCCTGCTCGAGACTGACGGAGTTGCCGGAGTGAACCACGTCCCAGCTGTCCTTCTTCGCGGTCGCCCGCGTGTCGCTCTCGGTCGGGGAGAGCTGCAGGTGCGACGGCGACGTGGTCGCCAGTCTCACCGGCGTGTTGTCGAGCACCTTGTTGAAGGGCTCGACGTCGCGCGCCTTGAAGCCCGGCGTGTTGGCGTTGGCCACGTTGGTGGCGATCGTCGATTGGCGGAGCTCGAGGTATCGCGCCTGCGACGATGCGAGTTCGAAGAGATAGAGCGGTCCCACGGCAGCACCATTCTGGTTCAGACGGTGTAACCTTAGGGTCGCAAGCTTTCGTCAGGCTGATGGAAGGGACGCCGTCCTCGGAATTCTACTGGACCTTCTCGGACCGCGGCGTCTGCTTGGACTGCAGGAAGTAGATGATCTCGGCGACCGGCCGGAAGAACTCCGCCGGAATCACCTGGTCGACCTGAACCGCCTCGTAGAGCGCGCGCGCCAGCGCCTTGTTCTCGATCACCGGAATCCGGTTCTGCTCGGCGACTTCGCGGATCTTCAGCGCAATCACGTCCATGCCCTTCGCCACGACGATCGGCGCCGGATTTTCTTCGCGATTGTAGCGCAGCGCGATCGCGAAGTGCGTCGGGTTCGCGATCACCAGCGTCGCGCGCGATGCGGAGGCGATCATGCGCTGGCGCGAGCGGTCGCGCGCCAGCGAGCGCAGGCGCGCCTTGATCAGCGGATCGCCTTCGGCCTGCTTGTGCTCGTCCTTGATCTCCTGCCGCGTCATACGCAGCTCGCGCCGCCAGTGGAAGCGCGCCCAGGCCAGATCGACCGCGACCAGAACGATGGTCGCGATGCAGATCGCCGAGACGATTCGCATGGCGATGCTGAGAATCATCTCCGGCAGGGCGACCGGATCGGTGTACATCGCCTCGAACGCCTTCGCTTCCGACGAGCGCAGCACGAACGCGACGACGATAGTCACCGCGGCGAGCTTGAACAGCGACTTGGCGAACTCGACGAGGCCCTGCGATCCAAACAGCCGGCTCCAGCCACTGAGCGGAGAGATTCTCGAAAGGTCCGGCGTGATGCGCTGGAGCACCAGGCTGGGAGCATTCTGCAACAGCGAGGCTGCGAGCCCGAACGCCGCCAACGTGACGACCAGCGGCGTCAGGAACCGCAATCCCTGAAGACCGACCACGATGAGGAGATTCTGGGCGTCAGCCCCGGTGCTGAGAGGGAAGCCGTCGGGATCGTCGAGGAAGCCCGTCAGCATCGGCGTCAATTGCTGCACGCCCTGGCCGATCAGGAACGCCTGGATCACCATCAGCGCGGCCATCGAGGCGAAGATGGAAGCCTCCCGAGAGACCGGGATTTTGCCCTGTTCGAGCGCATCGCGGACTTTCTTCTCGGTCGGCTCTTCTGTCTTGCTCTCCTGATCGGTTGTTTCTGCCATGCCCGTTCAGCGGTCAGCGAAAGACCAGCTCATCCTCCTGCTCGGGGTTGAGCTCGATTTCGCCCTTTTCCGCAAGGTCGAGCGCGAGGTCCGTGATCACGCGCCGCGCCTCCAGCACGTCGCGCTGGTTCGACGGTTCGCCGATGGCGAGTTCGTGCTCGACGACCCGGCGGACGCGCGAGGCGACCGAGGACAGGATCATCTCGCGGAAGTGCTTGTCGGTGCCCTTCAGCGCGATGACGATGCGATCGGTCGGCACCTGGTCGAAGATCATGGTGCGCGCCTTCGGCGTCAGGTTGGTCACGTCGTCGAAGGTGAAGAGCAGCTCCTTCAGCACTTCGGCCGACTTCGGCCGCTTCTCCGACAGGCTCTTCAGCATGTCCTCGATATGTCCGCGCTCCATCTTGTTGATGATGTCGGCGACGCGGGCATAGGTGTCCGCGCCGAGGTTGCGGGCGAAGTTCAGCGTCAAATCCTCATGCAGCGTCTTCTCGAGGACCCTCATGGCGTCGTCGACGATCGGCTTGAGGCTGAGCACGCGCCGCATCAGCTCGTTGCGCAGGCTCGACGGCAGCTGGCTCATGACCTTGGCGGCGCAGGACGGCTTGACCTTGGACAGGATCAGCGCCGCGGTCTGCGGATGCTCCTTGGAGAGATAGCTTGCCAGCGAGTTTTCCGACACCGACGAGACGCGGTCCCACACGGACCGGCTCGAATTGCCGAGCAGGTCCGACATGATGGCCGAGACCTGGTCGGCCGGAAGTACGTCCCCGAGCACCGCTTCCAGGCCACCGAGGGTGCCGAGAATATTGGCGCCCATCGAGAATTGCTGGGCGAACTCCTCGACGATCGCTTCGAGTTCCTGCGCCGTGATCGGCCGCAGCTCGGCCGCGGCTTTTGTAACGGTGCGGATATCCTGCGGCTCGAACTGCGCGAGCACGCTCGCGGCCGCCTGCCGGCCCATGGCGAGCAGGAGTGCCGCGACCTTCTCCGTTCCGCCCAGCGTGGCGACGCCTCGCTGCTTGATAGGGGCCATGCCGACCTGTGCCGCCATGGTCAGGTATCACCCTGTCCCAACGGCCCGACAATTTCGGTGAGTGAGACGCCGAAGCGGGAATTGTCTTCTTCGACCACGACCACCTCGCCGCGGGCGACGACGCGGCCGTTGACGACGACGTCGACGGGTTCGCCGACCCGGTGGTCGAGCGGAACCACCGCGCCGCGGCCGAGCTTCATCAGGTTTGCCACCGGAATGGTCGCCGATCCCAGCACCACCTGCATGGTCACGGGAATGCGCAGGATGGCATCGACATTGGCGAATTTGCCAGTCTCCTCCGCAGTGCGCGCGGCGATCTCCGCCAGCCGCTCCAGCGGAGATGTCTCGGTATGCCCGTCGTCGGACGCCGATGCTGACTCATAGTCGAAGGATTGCGCCATCTGGTATCGCCTCTTGGTATTTCCGCTCACGGAGCGCCGCGACGTTCCGATCGTATTTATTCCGCCGGCTTCGACTTCAATGCTTGTTCACGTCGGCGCCGCCCGCGGTCGCCGCGGATGCGAGCCCGCTCCTCGCATCGAGCGCCGCGATCGCCTCGTGGGCCTGATCGATCTTCGTGCTCAGCACGTTGGCGAGCCGCCCGAGATTTGCGGTGGAATCATGCGCCGCGGTGATGACCGTGTCGAACGCGCCCGCCGTCTCCAGGACGATGGTCGAGAACTCGCCCTGGTAGCTGCGCAACCGCGCCAGCTCGCGATGCATCCGGGTCACCCGCATGCTGGTGAAGGCGAGCGCTATCAGCAGCACGGCATCAACGAGATAGGATATCATCGACGAACTCCCGTTTCTGATCGACGGGATCTGCCACCTGCATGGCGTAATAGCCATCAAGCTGGCCGATCTGACACCAGAACAGCACCTGGTTGTTGCTCTCGAGTCGAGCCAGCGTGCGCGGCGTGGCTTCGAGCTCGAGCACCTGTCCGACCTGGAACTTCACGACGTCGCCGAGCGAAATCATCTTCTCGTCCAGCACGGCGCTCAGCGTCACCTCGGTGCGGTGAACCTCGGTCTCCATCTGCTCGCGCCAGCGCGGATCGGCGGCGCGGCCGTCGCTGACGACGACGGTCGCGAGCTTCTGCCTGAGCGGGTTGAGCGCGGAGTGCGGAATGATGAGGAACATCTGACCGCCGCGGTAGAGCGCCTGCAGCATGATGTTCGCGCAGATCGACATGTTGCCGCTCCGCCCGATCGCCAGCGAGGCCATGGCGGTCTCGACCCGCTCCACGCGGAAGGTGACGTTGGAGGTGCCCGCGAAAGCGGATTGCAACGCCTTGGCGAACCGCTCGAATAGCGCCTGGACCAGGCGGATCTCGATGTTCGAGAAGCTGCGCTCGACGTCGAGCGGCGGTTCGGCGCCGTCGGAGCCGAACATCGCCTCGACCATCGTGAACACGAAGTCGCGGTCGAGCATGATGATGATGCGGGAGTCCCACTGCTCGGCATAGAGCACGGCCGCAACCGCGTTGGCCTCGTAGTCCTTGATGATGTCGCCGACACGATCGTTGGTGATGCCGTTGACCGAGAAATAGCATGGCGTTCCAGCCATCGGCTGCAGGCTGTCCGTGCACGATGCTGCCATGCGATCGAAGATCACATTGAGCATCGGCATGCGTTCGATCGAGATGCCGGCGGCGTCCAGCAGATAGTTCGGCAGCGGCTTGCGCTGATCGACGTCGAGGGCTTCCATCATGATGCGCGCGCAGCCTTCGGTTCAACCTCGGTCACGACCGCCTTGGGGCCCGCGATCGTCTCGTTCTCGACGACGTCGATCGAGGGCCGCTCGGGGCTCGCAATCATCTTGCGGCCGTGCTCGACGGCGATCTGCGGCATGGCGCCGTTCATGAACGCCAGCAGCGTCTGCTTGACGATGATGTAGGGCCGGCAACGCTTCTCCCGCGTCATCTTCACCTTCATCGCGAAGGGCGAAATGATGCCGTAGGACAGGAAAATGCCGGCGAAAGTGCCGACGAGGGCGGCGCCGATGAAGCCGCCCAGCAGCTTCGGCGACTGGTCAAGCGCGCCCATGGCCTTGATGACGCCGAGCACCGCGGCGACGATGCCGAGCGCAGGCAGAGCTTCCGAGACCACCACCAGCGCGTGGTAGGGCGCCAGCTTGCTCTTCACGATGGTGTGGATCTCTTCGTCCATCAGCGCTTCGATCTCGTGCGTTCGCGCGTTACCCATGATGATGAGGCGGACGTAGTCGCAGATGAACTGCAGCAGCGACGGATCTCCGAGCACGCTCGGGAACGCCTTGAAGATCTCGGAGGACGCGGGATCGTCGATATGCGCCTCGACCTCGTTGCGGCCCTTGCCCCGCAGCTCCCGCATCAGCGCGTGCAGCGCGCCGAGCAGATCGAGATAGTAGCGCTGACCGGGCACCGCTCCCGTCACTGCCTGCACGCAGGCAAGCCCGGTATCCGCGACCGTCTTCCAGGGATTGGCCATGATGAAGGTGCCGGCCGCGGTGCCCATGATGATCACGAACTCCCACGGCTGCATGAGCACGCCCAGATGCCCGCCCATGGCGGCGAATCCGCCCAGCAGTGCCGCTACCGTGATGACGATCCCCACGAAACTGCCCAACGCGCCGCTCCATCACCGATCCCATCGGGAATATCTAGTCGGCGAGCCTTGCGCGAGGCTGGCTTCCCCCTCGCCAGCCTCGCGCAAGCAATTCACGGCAGCTTGGGACGACGTCGCGAGAGCGGCCAGAGGGGCGCGGGTCATGCTATCCACCATCGCGGACTACACCAGACTGACCAAGGACATGGGCAAGTCGCTGACACAGGTCGCGACGCAGCCGGACGTCAGCCGCGACACCGATTACTTCCTCAGCCACATCGGCAACGTGAAGACGATCGACGACTTCCTGAAGGACTATCGCCTCTATTCCTACGCGATGAAGGCATATGGCCTCGGCGACATGGCCTATGCCAAGGCGTTCATGCGCAAGGTGCTGACCGAGGGTATCGCCGACAACAAGACCTTCGCCAACAAGCTGACCGACACCCGCTACCGGCAATTCGCCGCCGCGTTCAATTTCGCAGCCCTCGGCGACAAGGCCACCCAAACCGCCGCGGCCACGACCGGCACGGCGACCCAATACGTCACGCAGACGATGGAGGAGAAGGCCGGCGACCAGAACGAGGGCCTGCGGCTGGCGCTCTATTTCACGCGCAAGGCCTCCACGATCACCAATTCCTACCAGATCCTCGCGGACAAGGCGATGACGCAAGTGGTCCAGACGGCGCTCGGCCTGCCGTCGACGATCAGTTCGGCTGATATCGATGCCCAAGCCAAGATGATCACGAGCAAGATCAACCTCACCGATTTCCAGGACCCGGCCAAGGTCACCAAATTCGTGCAGCGCTTCGCGGCGATGTGGGATGCGACCCAGGCCCAGAGCGACGCCTCGACCAACCCGGCGCTGGTCCTGATCGGCGGCGCCGCACCGTCGATCGGCATGGACACCAACGTGCTCACGACACTTCAGAACATCAAGTTCAACAGGTAAGTCATGCAATCGGCCCTCTATGTAGGATTGTCGGCGCAGGTCGCCCTCGAAAAACGTCTCCAGACGATCGCCAACAACGTCGCCAACGTCAACACGGCGGCGTTCCGCACCGACGTGGTGAAGTTCGAGACCGTGCTGTCCAAGGCGGGCGCGAACCCGGTCGCCTTCTCCTCGCCCGGCGACAACATCATCTCGCGCGAGATGGGCAGCATCACGGAGAGCGGCAACCCGCTCGACGTCGCCGTGGTCGGACAGGGCTGGATCGCATTCGCCGGTCCGAACGGCACGGTCTATACGCGCGACGGCCGTCTCCAGATCGCCGCCAACGGCGACCTTCAGACCGTGTCCGGCTTCCCCGTCATCGATTCCGGCGGCGCGCAGATCACCCTCGATCCGAACGGCGGACCGGTCTCGATCGCGCGCAGCGGCGCGATCACCCAGGACAACAACGAGATCGGCACCATCGGCCTGTTCAACATTCCCGCCGACGCCAATCTCGACCGCTACGGCAATTCGGGCGTCACGCCCAACCGGCCTGCGACCGCCATCGCCGACTTCTCCCGCGACGGCTTCAAGCAGGGCTATGTCGAGGGCTCCGGGGCCAATCCGATGATGGAATTGACGAAGCTGATCGCGGCCTCGCGCGCCTTCGACGGCACCAATTCGATGATCGAAGGCACCGAGAGCTCGCTCCAGAACGCAATCCGGACGCTGGGCGAACCCGGCAAATAGACTGCGCCCCGCGCGCATTGAGGTTGGACGGTTTCCTTGAACGCTCTTCGGCAACTTGAGTGGGCGCTGCTGGAGCTTCAGCAGAGCACTCCCCTGGCAAGCGTCAGCGGCGCGATCTCCGAGATCGCTTCGACGCATTTCCGCGTCTCCGGCCTGTCGCGCTTCGTCAGGCTCGGCGAACTGATCGGCGTCAACTCCGGCGGCAGGCCCCAGATCGGCGAGGTGGTGCGGATCGACAGCGAGGGCATCATCGCCAAGCCGTTCGACCGGCAGTTCGCTGGCGGCCTCGGCTCGGTCGCCTACCGGATGCCCCCCCTGTCCTTCGCGCCCGATCCAAGCTGGAAGGGTCGCGTCATCAACGCGCTCGGGGCGCCGCTGGACGGACAGGGCCCTCTCACCCCCGGATCGCGTCCGGTCTCGGCCGAGGCGGAGGCGCCTTCGGCCATGAAGCGCGCGCGGGTCCACAAGCCGCTGCGCACCGGCGTACGCGTCATCGACCTGTTCTCCCCGATCTGTGCCGGCCAGCGCGTCGGCATCTTTGCCGGCTCCGGTGTCGGTAAATCGACACTGCTTGCGATGCTCGCCCGCAGTCAGGGTTTTGACACGGTCGTGCTGGCCCTGGTGGGCGAGCGCGGCCGCGAGGTGCGCGAGTTCATCGAGGACGTGCTGGGCGCCGATCGTCACCGCGCTGTCACGATCGTGTCGACGGGAGACGAGAGCCCGATGATGCGGCGACTGGCGCCGAAGACGGCCATGGCGGTCGCCGAATATTTCCGAGACCGGGGCGAATCGGTCCTGCTCATGGTCGATTCGATCACCCGCTTCGCCCACGCCGCCCGTGAAGTGGCGCTCGCCGCCGGTGAGCCCGCGGTCGCGCGCGGCTACGCACCCACCGTCTTCACCGATCTGCCGCGCCTTCTGGAGCGCGCCGGACCCGGCGAGGAGGGGTCCGGGACGATCACCGGGATTTTCTCCGTGCTGGTGGACGGCGACGATCACAACGAGCCGATCGCCGATACCATCCGCAGCACACTCGATGGACACATCGTGCTCTCCAGGCACATCGCCGACCAGGCGCGTTACCCGGCGGTGGACGTTCTGGGTTCGGTCTCGCGCCTCGCCCATAATGTCTGGGACCCCGAAGAGCGCGAATTGGTGAGCAAGCTGCGCGCCATGATCGCCAAATACGAGGACACGCGCGACCTTCGCCTGATGGGTGGATACCAGGCGGGACGTGATTCGGGTCTGGACCAGGCGGTCGACATGGTCCCGAGGATCTACGGCGCGATGCGGCAGGACGCCTCGGCTCCGCCAAGCGCCGATCCGTTCCGCGAGTTGCGGGACATGCTCAAGGGCGACTAGCAAGTCTCAGCATGAGTCGGGGCGCGAGGCGCCCCGCGATCACTCGCTCCTTGTTTTCGACAGGCGATTGCGCATGCCGCCACGCTTCCAGCGCATGCGCATACGCGCCCTTCTCCGGCTTCCACCGTGATCGCCTCCACCGTTCGGGTGAGGAAAATTGCGCAGCCGCGCCGAATGCGACTGAACCGGCGATCCCTCGATAGGGGCTGGACAACCGCCGCGTGCAATTCCTGTGAGTTCCCTCGGACAATCCTTGGCAGAACGCACAAGTTGTGGATGACATGCCGACGTACATCGTCGTCATGCACAAGCTTCGATCAACTTGCATCAACGACGGCCAACAACGTGCCGTGCAATGAAACTGTCGCATAGTCGCGTGCATGTTGCTGGTGGGACATTGCGTTCACCATCATGTGTCCCCGAAGCGCGAGATTGTCTTGAACGTTACATTCGCCTGCGACCACATCCAGTCTCCGAGAGGGTCTCTACTTGATTTTGTTGAGAAGCTCATTCATCGTTTCGTCGAAGATAAGAAACGTCTGCGTATGACTTGAACCTTAGGGGCTTCGGTTGAACTACTCCGATCCATCGTCTGCTGGCGACGGCTATTCGGGCTCCCGTACGACGACGCCGCGAATGGCATACCAACAGCAACATCACCTCCCGCGCCATAGCTTGCAGTGCTCATCAGTCCAGGTCGGGCGCCGGGCAGGCCGTGCCTTCACGCCAGAGAAGAGCACGGTGCATATGTCGGGCGTTGCGGTCAGTACGGCTTCTCGCAAACGGCTGGTACGCAACGACGGAAGGCGGCTCCGGGGCGCCGCAAACGTGATTCCCGGGGCAAGGTAGGAATTCATGCCATTGGCAAGAGAAGCCGTCGAGCTGCTGGTTCAGGCGGCGAGGGCTTGGTATTTCGAAGGCAATCAGCATGGGTTGCGCGACCGGGAATGGATGGCGCTGCGCTTTCTCGGCCGGGCGAACAGGTTTTCACGCACGCCGTCCGCGCTCGCCGGCTTCATCGGCGCCACCAGGGCGACCGCATCGCAGATCGTGAAAACGCTGGAGAGCAAGTCTTTCCTGGTGCGAAAGCCGTCGCACGAGGACAAGCGTTCTGTCGTGCTGCACGTCACGGCGCAGGGCGAAAAGTGCCTGAACCAGCACGATCCGATCAATCACGTGCTGAACGCGGTCACGGCGCTCGGACCAGACGAGTGCGTCAGGCTGCGCGATTCGCTGCGCGAGATCCTCAATCACCTCGACGCGGCACATCAGCGGCTCGATGCCAGCATCTGCCGAGACTGCATGTTTCTCGCCGAACGCGGGCCGGGTACCGGCAAGGGACGCGCAACGGCCGAATTCATGTGCCGGCTGTATCGCGCCCCGGTTTCGCTCGAGGAGACCGAACTGCTCTGCACCAGTTTCGAGCGCACCCGCGACCGTCCCAAGATCGAGGAGCATCTCGACCGCGCGCGCGTGGCGAACCAGAGGTGAGGCACGCGTAGATTCCGCAGGCCGAGCTTGCGCTGAACTTGCGGACAATTTCGTCTCTCGTGTCCCGGACAAGCTGCAGCGCGAAGCGTTGCAGCGCAGAGCCGGGATCCACATGACGACACGGTCCAATGTCGCGACATGGGCCCCGGCTCTGCAGCGCACCGCAAGGGCGCTGCGCTGCGTCCGGGGCACGAGAGTGAAATCCATCGTCGCATTCGTATCTAACTTGCACATACAGCTTCTCATCCTCGCGGCGCGTTTCGCCCGAGCTTTGCCTGGTCATTCCACCCTCTTGTCCAAGAGGGCGCAGGGAAGGCCGGGTGCTGACCTCGCACCCGCGGTCCGCTGCGCGAAAAGCACACGCAGGAAAACCGCACAGCAGCATACAGGTGGTGCCAATCACTCGGCCTTCCCTGCGCGATGGTTGGACGGCTTATGCCGTGCTCTCCCGGGAGCCGAACTTTCCTTCTGGCCTCCCTCGCCTCGCGAATTTGGATGATGCTGTCCGCCCGGTTGGGCTCGCACACACCTCCGCGAAAACTTGACCGTAGCAACGACGGCCAGGACCACACGGTTTTGCCGTACGCACGGCCCGCCATTTCGCCGCAGTTTTTCCAGCCCTGTCGACCAAGCCGGAAACTTACAGACGAGACGAAGCCTAGCAGCGCCGCTCGTCCGCAGGCGGTTGCGGGCTCACAGGGACTACCCGCCCTGCCCGCACCTCTCATGCCGACGCTGCCGCGTCCACTGCAAGCCCGGCTCGCAATCAAGACGACAACGAGATCGCCCCTCAAGGATGAGCCGGGATGACCGACACATACGACAAAACCGAATTTCGGTAAAGCAGAATATTTTTGCGTGCGCGGATTGACAGGGGGCGACACAGAGGCGGTCGCATAGCCGGATGGAGCGCAAGCGTAATCCGGGAAGGTGCCGAATGCCGCGCGAGCCGCCCGGGATCGCGCTGCGCTCCATCGGGCCATGTCATATTCGCCCAGCCCTTGCATCCATTATACCAGTTGCCATCCTCACGCACTTTGCCTTACATGCCCGCCAAACTCGCCCGCGGATGATGGCCGGGCTCATCACACAAATCGTCAAAGGGACGAGACATGGCGCGTAACATCCTGATTCTCGGGGCTTCCTACGGTTCCCTGCTGGGCACGAAGCTGCTGATGGCGGGGCACAACGTGACCCTGGTCTGCCGCGCCAAGACCGCGGAGCTGATCAACCGCGAGGGTACCGAGGTGCGCATCAAGTTGCGTGACGAGGCGGTTCACCGCGCCATCTTCTCGCGCGACCTGCCCGGCAAGCTCGACGCCGTGACACCCGCCAATGTGGATTTGTCGCGTTACGACATGGTCGGCCTTGCGATGCAGGAGCCGCAATACACCAACCACACGGTACGCGTTCTCATGGTCAGGATCGCGGCGGCGAAGTTGCCGTGCCTGTCGATCATGAACATGCCGCCGCTGCCCTATCTGAAGCGGATCCCCTCGCTCGCAGACATGGATCTCGAAGAGGCCTACACCAATGCGCAGGTGTGGGAGCGCTTCGAGCCCGGGCTGGTGACCCTGTGCTCGCCCGACCCGCAGGCGTTCCGTCCGCCGGAAGAGGCTGCGAACGTGCTCCACGTCGGCCTGCCCACGAATTTCAAGGCATCGGTGTTCGCGGACGAGAAGCACAACAAGGTGCTGCGCGAGCTCGAAGCCGACATCGACGCGGTGACCCTCGACGGTCACGACGTGCCGGTGAAGCTGAAGGTGTTCGATTCTCTGTTCGTGCCGCTGGCGAAATGGTCGATGCTGCTGACCGGCAACTACCGCTGCATCACGCCGCACGAGCCGCAGTCGATCCGCGATGCCGTGCACGGTGATCTCGCGCGCTCGCAAACGATCTACGAGCATGTCGACGCCATCGCCCGGCGTCTCGGCGCCGATCCGCAGGACCAGGTGCCGTTCGCGAAATACGCCAAGGCCGCCGAGAGCCTGCTGAAGCCGTCATCGGCCGCACGCGCGGTGGCCGGCGGCGCGCCCTTCATCGAGCGCGTGGACCTGCTGGTCAAGCTGATCTCGCATCAGCTCGGCGCGCCCAATGCAGAGATCGACCGCACGGTCGAGACCGTGGACCTGAAGCTCAACGAGAAGATCGTGCAGGGAGGATCGGGCGCGCTGTAGCGGGCCGCGATCCCCTTTGCCGGACTTCGCACACCCATCATTGACTGGGCGCATGCCGAGCGCACCGCGCAATGGCGGTTTCGCACATCAGCGGGGGAACTCCCGCAAGCGATACCCCAGGACGACGATCCGCAAGCCCCCTATCGGCCCGCACTTCTACGGCAATCGAATCACGCCTGAACTCCGCCGTGGGCAACAACGCATCATTTTCGCCATGGTGCTCGACGCGCCGCGACCGGGTTGTTAAGCCCCAGTCCGCGAATGATGGGACTTGAGTCGGGCATGACGGTTGCGATCGAGATGGGGCAGACCACGGCGGGCGCCGCGGCGGCCATGGACCTCGAGGAACTGCTGGCGACCCGCCTCCTGGTGCAGGGGAATTCGGGCTCCGGCAAATCGCATTTGCTGCGGCGGCTGCTGGAACAGAGCGCCCCCTGGGTGCAGCAAGCGATCATCGATCCCGAAGGTGATTTCGTGTCCCTGGCGGAGCATTTCGGCCATCTCGTGATCGAGGCCGAGGATCACACCGAGCGCGGCCTTCAGGTCGCCGGCGAGCGCGCGCGGCTGCACCGGGTCTCCACCGTGCTCAATCTCGAAGGGCTCGACGCCGAGAACCAGATGCGCCGCGCCGCGGCCTTCCTTGGCGGGCTGTTCGACGTGGACCGCGACCATTGGTACCCGATGCTGGTGGTCGTCGACGAGGCGCAGCTGTTTGCGCCTGCGGTCGCGGGCGAAGTCTCGGACGAAGCGCGAAAATTGTCGCTCGGCGCGATGACAAATCTGATGTGCCGCGGCCGCAAGCGCGGGCTTGCCGGGATCATCGCGACCCAGCGGCTGGCAAAGCTCGCCAAGAACGTCGCGGCCGAAGCGTCCAACTTCCTGATGGGCCGCACCTTCCTCGACATCGACATGGCGCGGGCCGCCGACCTGCTCGGCATGGAGCGGCGGCAGGCCGAATCCTTTCGCGATCTCGAACGCGGACAATTCATGGCGCTCGGCCCCGCACTGTCGCGACGCCCCCTGCGTTTGAATATCGGTGCGACCGAAACCCAGCCGCGCAATTCCACCCCGCGGCTGATGCCGATGCCTGAAGCCGCACTCGAGAATATGCGCGCCGTGATCCTGGCCGCGCCGCCGCCCGATGCCAGCCGGCCGCAGCGCCGGCCCGCGCCAGATCTGCTCGAGCAACTCCGCGCCGCCAAGGCTGCGGCACCGGAGATCGGCCCCGAAATGATCGAGGTCCCGACCAGTGCCGAAGAGCTCGCCGAACGGCGCGAACGCGTGGATCGGACCCTTCGTGCCGTGCTCGCCGCGCCCGACGCCGGTTTCCGCGCGGTCGGCGTGTTGTACCAGGAGTTCGTGGTTCGCTGCCGCATCGAGGGGCTCGGCTCGGCGGTGCCCGATCTCACCGAATTCCGCCGCATGCTGACACGCGCACGCGCCGGGCTCGGCGCCGAGCATGCCGAGGACGACGCCTGGCAGGAGGTGTCGCTGCGCGCCTCGATTCTGCCCGACGACATGCAGGGTGTGTTCATGATGATCGCGCGCGCGGCGAAAGAAGGCTGGCCGTGTCCCGGCGACGCCGCCATCGCACGCGCCTACGGCTCGCATTCGCTGCGCCGGGCGCAGCGCCTGCTCGGCTACATGGAAGAGCAGGGCCTGATCGTCTGCCAGCTCGACGGCGCCGGCCGCAGGTTCGTGACGCTGGTGGAATTGGCCTGGGCCACCGCGCCGGGCGATCCCAATGCCGACGATCTGCCAGCGGAGCAGGTCGCGAGCGCGGCGTCGGCCTAGAACGCCCCCACCATGGTCACGCGGAACGTCAGCGGCTCGACCGGGTGCAGCACGGTGTCCATCACGCCGTTCTGGCAGACCGCGGCGGGCGCGGTGCCAGAGGTACAGAGGGCGTAGAGCGTGTCGGTTTTCAGCAGCGACCCATAGGCGTAGGTGATCTGGTTCGCCTGCGTGTTGAAGAGATTGAGCACGTCGAGCTGAAGGCGCCAGCCATTGTCGATGCGATAGCCGAGGCGTCCATTGAAGACGCTGGTCGCGGATGAGCGGAACGCATTGTCTTCCGTCAGTGGGCTCGACGCCAGATAGCGCCAGCGCAAGCCCCCGAACCAGCCGGTCTTCTCGCCGAGCGTGATGCCGGCTGATGCCACCATCGCCGGCGCATTCGGAATGTAATTGCCGGGCGCGTTGCCGGCCTGCGCCTCGGGATAACCGGCGAGCGAGGCGTAGACCTCGGCCTGGTCGCTGTCAGTGCCGCGGAAGCGCGCATGCGTCATCGCAAGATCGGCATCGATATCGATCCATGATCGCGGGCGATAATGGTTGGTCCACTCGAAGCCGTAGCGCCGGCTGGCGCGGGTCGCCGAGGTGTCGCCGGCATCGCCGGAAAACAGGATCTCGGAATCCTGGTCGAGGATGAAGACGCTGAGCGAGCTGTCGAGGCCTGGAACGGTCCTGCTGCGAACGCCGACCTCCGCCCCCCTGGTGCGCACCAGCAGGGGCGACGGCGAAAGTCTCGCGCTGGGATCACCGGGGTCTTCGGTCGTAGTGGCGCCGCGGGCGTCGTTCGAGTGCATGCCGTAGCCCGCGGCGAGGAAGAATTCAGTCTGATTGAACGGACCGAGGACCAGCCTGAATTTCGGGCTGCCCAGCGCGGCGTCGGCACGGCCGGAATTGTTCGAATTGAACAGCGAGGCGACATCGGCAGCGTAGTAGTCGCCGCGCAAGCCGACAGTGGTCCGGAGCCAATCGGTCCAGCGCACGGTGTTTTCGGCGTAGACACCGACGCTGCCTTCGCCGACCTTGTCGCTGCGAACGTTGGAGACGAAGCCGCGCCGAAAATTGTTGGTCAGCGCCAGATCGATCGAATCATGGCGCGATTGCAGGCCGATGGTCGTCTGCATCGGCAGCCCCGCAAACGAGCCGTTCAGCGTGCGCGCGATGTTGGCGCCGGCCATCAGGCGGTCGTCGTGCTGACGGAATTGGTCGCCAAGCACGGGATCGCCAAGGAAGTAGGTGAAGTTGTTGAAGAGGTCGAGCTGGCTCTTCACCACATAGGCGTTGGCTTTCCACGACCCCACATCGTCGCTCTGCGCGATGCGGGCGGAGAGCGCGAAGCGATTGGTGCTGCCGCCGTCGCTTGGATCTTCCGAGCCGAACCGGTCGAGCAGGCCACGCGCGATCGCGCGCTGCGGCACCTGGTCGGTCGAATTCCATTTGTTCGCATAGGCCATGCCGGTGACCGATACGCCATCCGTCGCGGTGCCCTGGCTGTAGCGTACGAGGCCGTTGAGCTTGCGGACATTGTCCGGATTGTCCCACGGTCCATTATAGGTGCCGATCTCGCCGGCGACGAGCAGCGAGCCGTCCCCGACCTTCGCGGAGTCCATGCCGACGAGGCGGCGATAGCCAAAGCTGCCGGCGGTCACCTGGGCGAGGCCCTTGGTGCGGTCGATCAGGCCGATGTGCACGCTGCCGACGGAGGCGAAATCGCCCTCGTCGGCGAAGTACGGCCCCTTGCGCACGTCCATCGCGGCGATGGTCTCCGGGATCAGCCAGTTCACGTCCGCATAGCCCTGGCCATGCGCGTGGGTGCGCATGTTGACGGGCACGTCGTCGACGGCGATCGCGAGATCGGTGCCGTGGTCGAGATTGTAGCCGCGCAGAAAATACTGGTTGGCTTTGCCCTCGCCCGAATGCTGGGTCACGATCAGCCCCGGCACGGCTTCGAGCGCCTCGCCCGGCCGTGTGAAAGGGCGCGCGTTGATGTCCTCGCCGGAGACGGTGATTTCGCTCGCCATGCCGGGCGGCGGGCCCTTGACGCCGGAGGCGATACCGCCCGCATCCGCCGCTTGTATCGCTGTGGAATCAACAACGATGCGGCCGCCGGACTGGACCGGCTCGCTGGCGCGTCGCGCCACGGCCGGCTTCTTGCGAGGTTTCGTGTCGCCGCCGCTGACTTGGACCGGCGGCAGCTCACGCGAGGCGCCTGTGTTCTGCGCGAAGGCGTCACCGCCACCTGCGAGCAGCACCAAGGCGGAAAATGCCGTCAGCGTTCCGCAGCGTCGACCGGGCTCAGACCGCCTCGGGGGCATCGGCGCATTTCAGGACTTTTGGCGCGGCGCCGCCGCCCAGCGCAAACATGCGCCGATAGAGCACGACCGAGACGAGCCATGCGATCGCGAACAGCGCGATCACGGCGAAACCGACATTGGCGAGCGAGTCGTTGAGCGCGTCGACCAGCGCCCAGACGCCGCCGGACAGGCCGAGCCGGTCCGCGATCAGCCCGAGCGCCTCGATTCCGCCGATCAACAGCGCCACCGCCACAGAGGCGCCGGTGATGGTGAGGTTGTACCAGAGCTTTCGCAGCGGATCGACGAAGGCCCAGCGATAGGCGCTCACCATCAGTGCGGAGTCGGCGGTGTCGACCAGCGCCATGCCCGACGCGAACAGCGCGGGGAAAACGAGAACATCGGCAAACGAAGCGCCGCGCGCGGCTTCGCCGGCGGAGATGCTGAGCAGGCCGATCTCGGTTGCGGTGTCGAAGCCGAGCCCGAACAGGAAGCCAAGCGGATACATGTGCCAGGGTTTTGTCACCAGGCGGAACATCGGGCCGAGCAGCCGGGCGAGGACGCCGCGATTGGCAAGCAGGGCATCGAGGCCCTCCGCGTCGTGAATCCCCTGCTCCCGTGCCGCGCGAAACGTCCGCCACAGGCCGGCGAAGATGACGAGATTGATGGCCGCGATCACCAGCAGGAACAGCGCCGAGACCGACGTGCCGATGAAGCCGCCGATCTCCTTGAGCAGGCTATCGCCACCGAGGCTCACGACGCCGAGCGCGAGCAGCATGGTCGCGACCACGACGATTGTGGAATGGCCGAGCGCGAAATAGAGACCGACACTGCGCGGCGCGCCGCCTGCCTGCATCTGCTTGCGCACGACATTGTCGATGGCGGCGATGTGGTCGGCATCGACGGCATGGCGCAGGCCGAACACCCAGGCGAGCAGCGCGGTCGCCATCACCGTCGGCCGGTCACCGAACGCCGCGAAGGCCCAGGCCCACGCCGCGATGTTGGCCGCGATCAACCCGCCGAACAGCAGCACCATTCGGGGCTCGACCGCCCGCAAAGATAATTTCGTCACGACAATCATTCTGTCCACTGCGCGCCTATCGCACGAGCGGTATGATCTTTTCATAAGATGGTCATACTGACCAGTGCAATCCCGGGAAGCCGCTTTGCAGGAATGCTTGTGTCCATCCTTCGAGACGCCCGCTGCGCGGGCTCCTCAGGATGAGGTCTTGTTTCGCTGCGAGATGCCCTCATGGTGAGGAGCCCGCCAACGGCGGACGTCTCGAACCATAAGGCCGACATCGAGTTAGGCCGCCTCGGATCCGCCGAGATAGGCGTCGCGGATGCGGGGATCGTCCTTCAGCGCGCGGGCGGAGCCGGAGAGAACGATCTTGCCGGTCTGCAGCACATAGGCCTCGTGCGCGATCTCGAGCGCGAGGCTGGCGTTCTGCTCGACCATGAAGACCGAGACGCCCTCCTGGTTGATGGCGCGGATCAGCTCCAGCACGCGGTCGACATAAAGCGGCGACAGGCCCATGGTCGGCTCGTCCATCACGATCATCCTTGGACGGCTCATCAGCGCGCGCGCCATCGCGACCATCTGCTGCTCGCCGCCGGAGAGCGAGCCGGCGCGCTGCGACAGCCGCTGGCCGAGCTTCGGGAACAGCGTCAGCATCTTGTCGAGATCCTGCGCGATCGCCTCGCGGTCGTCGCGCACGAAGGCGCCCATCAGGACGTTCTCGCGCACGCTCATGTCCGCGAACAGACGCCGCGCCTCCGGCACCGAGGCGATGCCGCGGCGGACGATCTGCGGCGTGGTCAGCCCGATCAGCGAGGCGCCGTCGAAAGTCACGTCACCGGAACGCGGCTTCACGAGACCTAAAATGATCTTCATCGTCGTCGATTTGCCGCTGGCGTTGCCGCCGAGGAGGCAGACGATGTGGCCGCGCGGAACTGATATCGACAGGTCGAAATGCACCTGGGCCTGACCATAGAAGGTATTGACGTCGGTGAGCGCGAGCAGCGCATCGGGAGGCGGGTTCGTCATGCCGCGCTCTCCTGCTTCGTCGTCAGGCCGTGGCCGAGATAGGCATCGATCACCTTGGGATCGCCGCGCACCGCTTCGCCCGGGCCTTCCGCGATCTTCTTGCCCTCGTCCATGACGATGACGCGATCGGAGAGGCGCATCACCATTTCGAGCTTGTGCTCGATCAGCAAGATCGTCAGCCCTTCGGCTTTCAGCTCGGCGACGAGCCCCTGCATCTCCGTGGTCTCGGTCGGGTTCATGCCGGCGGTCGGCTCGTCGAGCAGCAGCAGGCGCGGCTTCAGCGCGAGCGCACGCGCAATCTCGACGCGGCGGCGATTGGCGTAGGACAGGCTGTAGGCCGGCTGGTCGATGCGCGGCAGCAGCCGTTCGCCGAAGCGCGCGAGAATGACCTTCACGTCCTCGCGCAGCCGCTCCTCCTCGGCCTTGACGCTGGCGGGGCGCAGCAGCGCCAACCCCAATTCCAGCAGCGGGCCGACCAGCGGCACGGCCGGCTTGACGGCACGCAGCCGCGTATGGGCGCCGATCAAGACGTTGTCCATGACGCTGAGATTGCCAAACACGCGGCCGAGCTGGAACGTCCGCGCGATGCCTTCGGCGGCGAGCCGTTCCGGCGAGAGACCCGTGATGTCCTGACCTTCGAAGCGAACCGTACCGGCGTCCGGCAGGTCAAGCCCGGTCACGAGATTGAACAACGTCGTCTTGCCGGCCCCGTTCGGGCCGATGATGCTGATCAGCTGGCCTTTGGCGAGATCGAGATCGATGGCGTCGACGGCGGTGAGGCCGCCGAAGCGCCGCGTCAGCCCGCGCAGGGACAGCATGGTCGTGCTCATCACATCGTCCCCAGCAGGCCCTGCGGCCTGAACCGCACCAGCAGCAGCAGCACGATGCCGTAGATCAGGATGCGGTACTCCGCCGCGATGCGGAACACTTCCGGCAGACCGACCAGCGCGACCGCCCCGAGAATCGCCCCGACGACATTGCCGAGGCCGCCGAGGATCACGACGGTCAGCGCCAGGATGGATTGCTGCGTGTTGAAGGTCTCGTGGTTGATGTAGGAATAGAGATGCGCGGCGATGCCGCCGCTGACGCCGGCGGCAAAGCCGCCGAAGATAAATGCGAGCGATTTGTATCGATTCAGGCTGAGTCCATAGGCGCGCGCGGCGATGTCGTCGTCGCGGATAGCGCGAAAACTGCGGCCGAGATGCGAGCCGAGCAGGCGTCCCTGCAGCAGCGCCAGCACGACCATCACGATGAAGCTGAACCAGTAGATCGAAACTGGGCTGACCAGCTCATAGCCAGCCAGCGACAGCGGCGGGATGCCGGAGATGCCGATCGGCCCGCGCGTGACGCTCTCCCAGTTCAGGATCACCAGCGAGACGATCTCGCCGATCGCGAGCGTCGCGATCGAGACATAGTGCCCGCGCAGCCGGAACGACGGGGAAATCAGCGCCGTGCCCAGCGCCGCGCTCATCAAGCCGCCAGCGATGATGGCAAGGCCGACCGGGACGGCGAACGTGAGCGACAGCAGCGCGGAGGTGTAGGCACCGATCGCGAGCAGCGCGGCGTGTCCCAGCGAGACCTGGCCGATGGTGCCTGCAACAAGGGTGAGGCTCAGCGCGAGCATGCCGAGCAGCCAGGCGTTGATCAGCGTCTGGAGCACATAGAACGACACCGGCAACAGCGGCAGGATCGCGAACACAGCGGCAGCGATCAGCAGAGCCCAGCGCGGAATCCGCACCGGGCGGCTCGGCGCGATGAAAGTGCCGGTGAGCGGTTCGGGCGGCGCCTGCCGTGCGCTGGCGAACAGGCCGTTCGGGCGCAGTACGAGCACCACGACCAGCAGCAGGAAGGCGAACAGATTGCGGTAGCTGGTGCCGAACACGGCGACGCCGTAGCTCTCGACCAGTCCGAGCAGCAGGCTGCCGATCACCGCACCCGGCACGTTGCCGGCACCACCGACGACTTCGGCGACGACACCCTTGAGCGTCGCCTGCAGGCTCATCGCGGTGTCGATCTGGTTGTAGTACATGCCAACCAGAAGGCCGGAGACGCCGCCGAGCGCAGCCGCAATGCCAAACACGGCCTGATTGACGCGGTTGACGTCGACGCCCATCTGCATCGCGGCGTCGCGATCCTGGGCCGTGGCGCGGATGGCCCAGCCAAGCTTGCTGTAGCGCAGGAACACGAACAGCAGCAGCGCGCTGGTGACGCCGACGCCAGCGATGAGCAGATCGAGCGGGCCGATCGTGCCGCCGCCGATCTGGAAGCGGACATCCGGCAACTGGCTTGGCAATGCACGCGGATTGGGCGAGAAAGTCAGTATCACGAGCTGATCGAGCACGAAGCTGATGCCGATGGTTGCCAGCAGCGGTGCGATGCGCACCGAGTTCTGCAGCGGACGCAGGCCGAACCGTTCGATGATCAAGCCGACCAGCGCCGCCGCCACCGCGACCACGATGATCGTGAGCGGCAGCGGCGTATGCAGCTGCACCACCGCGACCCAGCCGATATAGGCGCCGACGAGGTAGATCGACCCTTGCGCAAAGTTGATCAGCCGGCTGACGCCGAAGATCAGCGCGAGCCCGACCGCAACGAGAGCGTAGACGTTACCGACGATCAGCCCGTTGATCGTGTAGTCGAGCCAGGAAGACACGCAGGAGATCCCCTCAGGTCGGCTTGCCGTCCCAGAGCGCGAACTGGCCCTTGCGCACGACGAGCTCGGCGTTCATGGCGCCCTTGACGCGCCGGCTTTCGACGTCGAACGTCGCTTTGCCGAAGATCACGCTCGAGACGTCCTTCACTTTCGTGAAGGCGTCGCGGATCGCGCGCCGGTCGGTGCCGCCGATCTTCACCACGGCAGCCGCCATGTTCATCGCGTCATAGGCGTAGGCGTTGAATGCGTCGGGCTCCACCCCGTTGTATTTCTTCTTGAAGCCCGCGATGAATTTCTGCACCTCGGGGCGCGGGTCTTCCGGGAAGTAGCGCGTGCCGACATGGACGTCCTCGACGGCCTCGCCGCCGAGCTCCAGGAATTTCGGCGAGTAGACCGAGCTCGCGGCGCAGATCACCTGCTTCAGCCCGACCTGGCGCGCCTGGCGCGCGATCAGCGCACCGTCGGAATAATAGGAGATCAGGATCAGCCCGTCCGGATTGGCATCGCGGACCCGCACCAGCGTAGAGCGGAAGTCGCGCTCCTCTGCGATGTAGCCTTCGGTGACGGCGATTTCGGCGCCGTTCTCCTTCGCGGCCCTGACGAAATAGTCGCGGCTGGTGCGGCCCCAATCGGTGTTGAGGTGCAGCACGGCGAGCTTCTTCAACCCGAGACGCTTCACGGCATAGGCCGCCAGCAGCGGCTGCTCGTCAGCCTGGCTGACCGAGGTGCTCCACATGAAGTCGCCGCCCTTGGTGAAATCGGGATGCGAATTGGTGAATCCGAATTGCACCAGCCCGCCGCGCTGATAGATCGGCGAGGCCGCCATCGAGGCGGGGCTGGAGAAGTCGCCGAGCTCCATGACGATCCTAGGATCGGAGACGAACTTCTGGGCGATCGCCACCGACTGGCGCGGGTCGCTCTGGCTGTCCTCGAAACTATAGGCGAGCTTGCGGCCGTTGATGCCGCCCGCTGCCTGGATCTCGTCGAGCGCGAGATCAAAGCCCTGCTTCCACTGCGTGCCATATTGTGCGTTCGGCCCGGTCAATGGACCGCTGACGCCCAGCAAAATCGGTTCGGACGATTGCGCAACCGCGGCGCGCGAGAAAGCTGCTCCCGCCATCATGGCGGCAAGCGAGCCCTTGACCAGGGTACGACGATCGATGTTGCTCATGGATGGCTCCATCCTGTCAGGTGTTGAAACAACCAGCAATTTCCATGCCGATGAGATTGGCCTATTTCGAGGGCTCGCCGAGCGACAGCATCAGCCGGTTCGCCCAGTTGAAGAAAGACGCGCCGTTGATGACGTCGACGATCTCCGCATCGTCGAGACCGGCGCGGCGCAGCTCATCGATATTGTCGGGGCCGAACGCGATCGGCGTCGCAGCCAGCGCCACCGACGCCTTGACGACCGCATTCCAGCGCTCGCCGAGATCAGCGCCGACGCCGTCGTCGAGCAGCCGCTGCACATCGTCGCGGCGCTTGGAATAGGTGCTGGCGAAACGCGCATGCACGGAGGCGCAGTAGATGCAGCCGTTGTAGCGCGAGGTCGCAGCCGCCGCGAGCTCGCGCTCGGCGCGCGGCAGGCCGTCGGCAACGTTGTAGAAGATGTCCTTGTCGGTCTTGGTGCGGGCCTCCAGCACCTCGGGATCGCGCACCAGCAGGCGGAAATACTCGGACTTGGAACGGGACCGATCGACGAGGCCGGCGAAATGCCGCTCGGTCAGCTCGGCTTCGGGCAGCGGATCGATCCACGACACCCAGCCCAGTTCATCCTGGGTGAAGACGACGGGCGGATTGACATTGTTTACAGCGCTCATGATGCAGCCTCCTTACGCGCCGGCCGCGGCGTTCGCGGTGCGCCCGAGCGAGGCACCGAGCACGCGCAGTCCGGTGACGACGCGCACCTGGAACGACAGGAACGCAACGAGCTGAGAGAACGTGACGATGCCGGTGTTCGACCAGCCGGCGGCGAGCAGAGCCTTCATGTCGGCTGCAGCCGCATCGCGCGGGCGGAACACCAGCAGATGCGCATGTTCGAACGCCGCAGCGAGCCGGTCCCCGAGATCGGGCTTGCGCTCCGCGCTGACGCGATAGATCAGGCCGGCCTTGTTTTCGACCGACAGCGGGCCAGCTGGAAACGCACCGTAGGGGCCCGAGGTCTCGCCCCGCGCAATTTCGACATCGACCGCTTCGACCAGGCGCGCGCCATCGGCGGTCGCAGCTAACTTCGCCCGGTAGAAGCCGGCCGTTGTGGGCTCGCGGTGAAGACCGATCACGAAGAGCGCGACCGCGGCGCGCTCCACCAGCGAGACATCGCCGGCGTCGATCGGCTCGAACAGCGAGAGATAGCTGTTCTGCGCGTTGTCGCGCGCCTGCAGGCGGCGCCCGCGAATGGTATCGAGCGCCGAACCCGGTTCGATCCCGGCGAGCGTATCGATGATATCCTTGGTACCCATCATTGAGCCTCGTGCAACGCGATTCCGTTCATTCCGACTAACCCGCCAGTGCCACGTCGGGTGCGGTCCGCGCCCAGCCCAGCGCCGGCGCGACCTTCTCCGCGACCAGCTCGATCGAGCGCAGGATATGGGGATGCGGGGCATCGACCGAATGCGCCTGGAAGACGAGATCGGTCACCCGCTCCAGCGTGGCGTCGGCGCGGAGCGAAGCGATGACGTCGTCGGCCGCTCCGACATGGGTGTCGAACGCCGCGATCATCTCCTCGAGCGTCTCGCCCGGCTTGGCGTGGCCGCCCTTGAGGAATTGGGGCAGCGCGCGCCGCAGCCCGATATCGGCAAGGCGCATCGCCTCAGTGCGGTCGTCGGCGACGAAGACGGTGCGCGAAGCCATGATGCGGGGCTCCCGTCCCGGCGGCAGCGCTTCGAGATAGGCATCGATCACCGGATTCTGAATCTCGGCCAGCGTTGCCTTCGGCGCCTCCTTGGTCCGAGGCTGGGTGCGCGACAGCAACAGGCCATCGCCCGCCTTGCCGGCACGCGCGCCGCCCGCCACAGAGAACGTCGCCTGCCAGATCCGGTTGTCCAATTGCGGCCGCTGCGGATAGAGCGTGTCGCCACCGTCGAGCGGCTTGCCCAGCAGCGCGGTGCGGACGATTTCCAGATTGCGCGCAAAGATCTCGTTGCGCTGGGCGCTGTCGAGGCCGAAGGCGGCAAAGGCCGAGGGATTGCCGCCGGTGCCGACACCGAGCTCGAAGCGACCGTTGCAGAGCAGATCGAGCACCGCGGCGTCCTCAGCCACGCGTACCGCATTCTCAAGCGGCAAGGTGACGATGCCGGTGCCGAGCCGGATGCGCGAGGTTTGGGCTGCGACGTAACCGAGAAAGGTGAAGGGCGACGGCAGGCCACCCTCGCGCTCGTGGAAATGGTGCTGCGCAATCCACGCGGAATCGAGGCCCGCCTTCTCGGCGCGCACGATCTGCTCAGCCGCGAAGCGATATCGGTCGGCGGGCGGGGCCTCGTCGAGCAGCCGCGTGAAAAAACCCAGGCGTTTCAGGTTTGCTAAGCGTTTCATACGACCCCTGTCGGACGAGGATGGATCCCGATGATGTCGGTTGCCGCAGCTCCAGACAAGCGGGCATTGTGCAAGGCTCATACGCAAGCCTGCCCGCCGGGATCGTCCCGAGCTGAACTTTGGTTGGGCAGATTGCCTACCAGCTCGGCAGCACCGCGCCCTTGAACTTGGTCAGGACGAACTCCTTGACCCCCGCCGTGTGGTAGCTGTCCACCAGGATCTTGACCCAGGGCCTGTCCTTGTCGGCGGCGCGAACGGCGATCAGGTTGACATAGGGCCCCTTCGGGTCCTCGCGCAGGATTGGGTCCTTGACAGGATCGAGACCCGCCTGGGTTGCGTAATTGGTGTTGATCGCGGCAGCGTCAACGTCGTCGAGCGCGCGCGGCGCCTGGGCCGCGTCGACCTCGATGAACTTCAGCTTCTTGGGATTCTCGGTGATATCGAGCACCGTCGGCTTGAAGCCCGTGCCGTCCTTCAGCTTGATCGCACCCTTGTCGCGCAGCAGCAGCAACACGCGGTCCGCCTTCTGGTTGTCCAGATAGGGCTGATTCTGGAACGAATTGGCCTGGATCTCGCCGGCATCCAGCGCGGCGTTCGGCACGACGTAGTCGGAGAATTCGATGAGCTGGATGTCGAGACCCTGCTTGGCGGCGATCGGCTTCACGGCCTCGAAGATCTGGGCCTGCGGCCCCGGCGTCACGCCGATTTTGATGGTCTCGCCTGAAGCGGCGGCCGACCAGGCGGCGAGCACGGTTGCAAGGATCAGGGGGAGGCGAAACGACATCTTGGTCTCCATGACTCGGCGGAAATGATTGGAACCGTATTCGCTTCTCCGCGGCGCGAAATCAATGAAATGGAAATCCAAATTGGTCTCCTGGCGCGGACGACGCTTCTCCGTTCGTCCGCATGTGGGGAACGAAGGCACCTGCGCAGGCGTGAGGCGCATCACGGCAAAACAGCACGGATCGTTGTCCTAGCCCGATGGAGCGAAGCGCAATCCGGGGCGCCGCCTGCGCGGCAGGACCTATCCTGGTTTGCGCTCGGCGCCATCCCGGCTTCAACCTCCGCACATTCGTCATTTCGCCGCAGGGTTTTCTGACCCTGTCGGCATTGCCGCCTCGCCCTCGATGAAACATGATGGGTCCTGGCCAGTGACGACAAGTCTGTAAAGTGGGGATCATCCGATGAACGAGAACGAAATCCGCAAGTCCATCGCGCAGGTGAAGCAGGGGACGCTGTCGCGACGCTCGTTCATGCAGACGATGGCTGCGATCGGGATCGCAGCACCGGTCGCGAGCCAGATCCTGGTCTGGAACGACGTGGCGATGGCGGATGCCACCCTGCCCTACAAGCCGACCAAGGCCGGCGGCGGCGGCCCGCTGAAGATCCTGCTCTGGCAGGCTCCGACGCTGCTCAATCCGCATTTCGCGCTCGGCACCAAGGACCAGATCGCCTCGCGCGTCTTCTTCGAGCCGCTCGCCGGCTGGGACAAGGACGGCAACCTCGTCCCCTGCCTTGCGGCCGAGGCTCCGTCCAAGCAGAACGGCGGCCTTTCGCCGGACGGCCTGAGCGTGACCTGGAAACTGAAGCAGGGCGTGAGATGGCACGACGGCAAGCCCTTCACCGCCGACGACGTCATTTTCACCTGGCAATACGCCTCGGATCTCGCCACGGCGGCGTACACCACCGGTTCATACAAGGACATCAAGGTCGAGAAGATCGACGACTACACCGTCAAGGTACTTTTCAAGGCCCCGACCCCATTCTGGGCCGACCCCTTCGTCGGTTCGGTCGGTCCGATCCTGCCCAAACATCATTTCGGCGACTATGTCGGCGCGAAGTCGCGCGAGGCGCCCGGCAATCTGAAGCCGGTCGGCACCGGTCCCTACAAATTCGTCGAGTTCAAGCCCGGGGACCTGATCCGAGCCGAACGCAATCCCGACTATCACGTCAAGAACCAGCCGCATTTCGACACGCTCGAAATCAAGGGCGGCGGCGATGCGGTGTCCGCGGCGCGCGCCGTGCTGCAGACCGGCGAATATGACTTTGCATGGAACATGCAGGTGGAGGAGGAGGTCCTCAAGCGCATGGAGGCCAGCGGCAAGGGCAAGCTCGACGTCACGCCGTCAGGCAACGTCGAGTTCATCATCCTCAACACGACGGACCCGTGGACCGAGGTGGACGGCGAGCGCTCCAGCCCCAAGACCAAGCACCCGACGCTGTCTGATCCCGCCGTTCGTCGCGCGATCAACCTGCTGATCGACCGCGAGTCGATCCAGAAGTTCATCTACGGGCGCGGCGGCGCCGCCACCGCGAGCTTCGTCAACGCACCCAAACAGTTCAAGTCGCCGAAGCTGAAATACGAGTTCGACGTCGACAAGGCCAACAAGGTCCTGGACGAAGCCGGCTGGGCCAAGGGCGCGGACGGCATCCGCGAGAAGGACGGCAAGAAGCTCAAATTCGTCTTCCAGACCTCGACCAATGCGCCGCGTCAGAAGACGCAGGCCATCATCAAGCAGGCCTGCCAGAAGGCCGGCATCGAGATCGAGATCAAGGCGGTCACGGCATCGGTATTCTTCTCTTCCGACGTCGGCAATCCCGACACCTACTCGAAGTTCTATGCGGACATGGAGATGTACAACACCACGCAGCCGCAGCCCGACCCGGAGCGCTTCCTGAACCAGTGCGTCTCCTGGGAGATCTCCAACAAGGACAACAAATGGCTCGGCCGCAACGTCTCGCGCTGGTCCGATCCCGAGGCCGACAAGGCCTACAAGGCTGCGCAGAACGAGCTCGATCCGGCCAAGCGCGCCGCGCTGCTGATCAAGGTGGACGAGACTTTTTGCGAGGCCAACGTGTTCCTGCCGCTTCTATCCCGCAACATCGTCAACGCGGGGGTCAACAACCTCATGGTCGACATGTCGGGATGGGACGTCACGACCTGGAATCTGGCGAGTTGGTACCGCAGCTGACGCCTTCCATCTCAGTGCTTGCCAGTTCAATCCTTGCCAATTCAATCCCCGCCGGCGAATTGACGGTCGAGGTTTGACGCCGTGTCGGCGCTTCTCAGCCGTTTCATGAGCTCATCCCTCTCCTTGCCGTCGGGCAACGACTCGGCCTTTTTGCGGATGGTCCTGGTGAACTCCGCAAGCCGCTCTTGAAGCGTGGTGGTTTGCTGAACGCGACGCCGCCTGAGCACGATCGGGTCTCCATGTCACGGCACCATGCGGTGCCTTTCCGGATTGCCAATGATAAGAGCGGGCGCAGCCATATCTATATCAAATGATATAGTTCAAGCCATTTGGTACCGACGCTTTGTTCACATGTGAACAGTCGGAGCCTTCAGCTGACGGTTCGGGAACGAAAAGGGCGACTGTTACATTGACGCGGCGAGACAGCACGGACGCGCCATGGGCAAGATATTGATCAGCACCGCCGTCGTAAGCCTGGCGCTCATCATTGCCTTCGCGGTCTATGTCATCACTCTGTGAATTGCCGACAGCACAAGCCAATGATGGTGCGGCTCGGGAATCACCCGCGCGCGCAGCAATCGACCAACAGGTCCCATATCCGCTGCGCCTCGCCCGATGCGCGGGTTTCCGGACCCTTCTCCGGGTTGGACTGCGAATAGCCCGCCACCGGGTGCGCTTCACGCGGCACGATCCATCTCTGGGAGATCGGGTCGTACCATTTTCCGATCATCATTTCAGTCACGCCGATCGACTCACCGATTTGATCCTGGGCGGAGCTACGGCTCGCGGGCTTCGTCGAATCCCATTCACCGCGCCTCCCCCATTTTACAAATCGGCTTCTTGCCCGATCGTTCCCCCCGCGGCGTCAGCCCGGCCGCGCCGGATGCAGCGTACGGGGATGCCGCTCGTGCAGCAGCCGCGCGAGTTCTTCCCGCTCCGCAGGACGCCCCTTCATGGCGGTCTCGAACAGCGCTTCCTGGATGTCGCGCGGCATGTCACCCCACACGTCCATCGCCGCCCGTCCGAGCAGGCCCGCAAGATGATCCGCACCATCACTCATTCGGCTCTCCTGATCTAATCACGGGAATGGAACAGCTAGGGCTGTGCGGCGTTCCAGTTCCATCATTGTTAAAGGAGTGTCGTTTATGGGTTTCTTCACCAAGGACATCAAATCGATGGAAGACCTGCTGCTGCACGGGCTGCAGGACATCTATTACGCGGAACAGCAGATCCTCAAGGCGCTGCCGAAGATGATCGACAAGGCGACAAACAAAGACCTCGTCGCCGGACTGAAAGCCCATCTGGAAGAGACCAACAAGCAGATCGACAGGCTCGGCAAGGTATTCGCGAAACTCGGCAAGGAGCCCAGTGGCACACACTGTCCCGCCATCGACGGCATCATCAAGGAGGCCGATGAGACCGCGGGCGAAATCGAGGACAAGGCCGTGCTCGACGCCGCGATCGTGGCCAACGCACAGGCCGTCGAGCATTATGAAATGTGCCGCTACGGCACGCTGATCGCCTGGGCGGAGGAACTCGGGCACGACGACATCGTGCGCTTCCTCACGACGAACCTGAACGAAGAGAAGGCCGCCAACACCAAGCTGAACACGGTGGCGCTTCGCAAGGGCGTCAATGCCAAGGCGTCCAGCGCTGCTTGATCGAGACCTGCTGGTCACGGCGTGCTGGTGAAGACGTACTGGACGTGGCGGCCCCGCGGGGCTGCCACGTTCTCGTTGCAGGTTCGGTCAGATGAAGGGCTTGCCGCCGGTGACCGCCAGGGTCGCTCCCGATGTGTAGCTCGAGAGCGGATCGGCGAGCATGACATAGGCGGTCGCGAGTTCGGCCGGCTGGCCGGCCCGCTGCATCGGCACCTGCTTGCCGAAGTTCTTCACCTTGTCCTCCGGCATCGTCGACGGGATCAGCGGCGTCCAGATCGGACCCGGGGCGACCGCGTTGACCCGAATGCTCTTCGCCGCCAACATCTGGGCGAGCCCGCCGGTGAAATTCTGAATGGCGCCCTTGGTCGTGGCATAGGCCAGCAGGGTCGGATTCGGCATGTCGGAGTTCACCGACGCGGTGTTGATGATCGCCGCTCCCGGGCGCATGTGGGGGACCGCAGCCTTGGTGAGATAGAACATGGCGTGAATGTTGGTCTCGAACGTCCGCTGCCATTCCTCGTCGCTGATATCGGCGATCTCCTTGAAGGTGTCCTGATGCGCCGCGTTGTTGACGAGGATGTCTATTGCGCCGAACGTCTCGACGGTGCGCTGGATGATTGCGCGACAATGATTGGGATTGCGGATGTCGCCGGGGATCAGGACGACCTTGCGTCCCTCGCGCTCCACCAGCGTCTTGGCCTCGGCGGCATCCTCCTCTTCGTTCAAGTAGGCGATGACGATGTCGGCACCTTCCCGGGCATAGGCGATCGCGACCGCGCGGCCGATGCCACTGTCGCCTCCGGTGATGATTGCCTTCTTTCCGGCCAGCCGCCCGGAGCCCCTGTAACTTTCCTCCCCGTGATCCGGTCGAGGATTCATCGCGCGCGTCGAGCCGGGCATCGATTGCTGCTGCGGCGGGAAAGGCGGCTTTGGATATTCAGTCATGAAGCGGCTCCAGAGATTTACTCCGCTAACGGAAAGCTTTCGGAAGCGTTCCTCGCGGTTCCATCACGCCTCCTGGCCAAGCCGCACGATGATGTCGTTCGGCAACAGGGGCGGCGCCTCGGCCGCGCCCGATCGCCATAGGCTCTCGCCCGCAACCAGCGCCGGCATGGGCAGTTCGCCGTCCGCGAAATTGGCGACAATCTGCAAGATGTCTCCGTTCTCCGTCCGCCAACGAGCGTCCAGGCCGCCCTTACGCTGGTCCTCTCCCAGCAACTTGCAACGAGCCGACACGAAACCCCGTTTGATCAGCGGCACGATCTTCTCGCGCCGTAGCTTCAGCAATCGGGTTGTGAGGCCGCGAAACCTGGCGCTGGCGGGAGAGCGGTCGATGCCGGTCCAGTCGAGCTTCGATGCCGCGAAGGTTTTTTCATCGCACGGATCCGGAATTCTGGCGCGCATGTCGGATGTCGAGAACGCCTTGAAATGCGCGAACTCCTTGCGCCGCCCTTCCCGCGTCAGCTCGGCAGCTTCGCCGGACCAGTCGGCGAAAAACAAGAATGGCGTCTCGGCCGCGGCTTCCTCACCCATGAACAACATCGGAATGTGCGGGTTCAAGAGAACCAGCGCCACGGCCTGGTCCAGCTTCTCCGAACTTACCAGCGCGGAAAGCCGCTCCCCGAACGCGCGGTTGCCGATCTGGTCGTGGTTCTGGGCGAAGAAGATGGTGGCCTCAGGCGGCAGATGCGCGCTCGGCTCGCCGCGCGGTTCGTCATGCAGCGGAAAGACTTCACCCTGGTAGGCAAAGCCCTCGGTGAGCGCTCGCGCGAGATGTTCGAGCGGCCTGTCTGCGAAGGCGCGATAGTAGCCTTCCTCCTCGCCCGTCAGCAGGACGTGGAGCGCGTTGTGAAAATCATCGCCCCATTGCGCGTCATAGAGCCGGGCTCGCCCTTGAGCACGGTCGAGCAGGCGGACCTGATTGGCCTCGTTCTCCAGCATCAGATGCACGCGCCGGCCCGGCAGCTGACTGCGAACCGTCTCGGCAAGCTCGATCAGGAAATGGCGGTCGGAATCGTCCTTCAGGGCGTGAACGGCGTCCAGCCGCAAGCCGTCGAACCCGTAGTCGCGCAGCCACATCAACGCGTTCTCGATCAGGAACTCGCGCACGAACGCGCCGTCGTGTCCCTCGAGATTGACCGCAGGCCCCCAGCCGGTGCTGTGGCGCGTGGTGAAGAAGCTTTCCGCATAGAGGTGCAGGTAATTCAGCTGCGGCCCGAAATGGTTATAGACGACATCGAGATAGACCATGATGTCGAGGGCATGCGCCGCGCGTAACAGCCGCTTGAGGTCTTCCGGCCTGCCGTAGCGTGCATTTGGCGCATTCAGCAGCACGCCGTCATAGCCCCAATTGTGCCGGCCGGGGACGTCATTGAGCGGCATCAGCTCGATTGCGGTAATGCCGAGATCGCGCAGATAGGGCAGCTTCTTCTCGACGCCGGCATAGGTGCCTTCCTCCCTGAAGGTGCCGACATGCAGCTCGTAGATCACGGCCTCCGCCCAGGGGCGGCCGGGATAGAGCACCGAATCCCGGAACGCCGCGGCGTCGATCACCTCGCTCGGCGCCCCGACGTCGTCGGGCTGGAAGAGCGAGGCCGGATCGGGAACGACCAGGTCTCCGTTGATCCTGAACTGATAGCGCGTGCCGACATGCGCGGTGGGACTCAACGATTGGTACCAGCCGTCCTCGTCGCGCGTCATCCGGAGTGGCGGCCGGCCGGCCTCGAGCAATTCGACCGATTGCGCCGTTGGCGCCCAGAGATTGAAGCAGACCCCGTGATCGAGGCATCGAGGACCATGGTGTCGCGCTTGCCCGGCCATTCCCAATCTGTGACTCAAACTGGCCGCCTTTGCGTGGCTGGAAGTAACAGCACGCTTCGCGAGGCTCGATTTTACGATCGCTTGAGCATGCTCAGGACGGGAAAAGCCGAGATGCAGGCATTCGTTCCTCAGGCCGGCGCCACACCCGTTGTGTGCACTTTTGGGCCGAGGTGCGGCGACGATGGGTGGGGAAGATCACTGTTGCAAATGGGGAACGGAATCGCGTGGGCGACGGTTGCAATTCTACACAGGAGTTCTCGCCATGCGCCGCCCGAAGCCGCAACCGATCCGCAACAAGCTCGACTTGGCCGACCGTACTCAGGTGCGCCTCGTCAGAAAGCGTCTCGGACTGTCCGACGCGGAGCTGACCAGCATCGTCGAGCGGACCGGCAACTCGATTGCGGCCATCAGCAAGGAGGCGGCGCTGCAAAGGGCAACCACGCTGCCCAAGCCGGACGATGTGCCTCCTGTCGCCGTGATCGCTTCGGCGACCGTCGGCGAGCAGGCGACGCGGAAGTGACGGCAACTGCACCAAATTCTTGAAGGGCTGTTCGGGGGGAACGATGGATCAACAAGTACATTCGGATGACGCCCTGACGCGAGCGGCCTCAAGCCTGCGCCGCTCCCGCATCAGCGAGGGCAAGCCGTTTCCGCTCGGCGCCACCTGGGACGGGCTCGGCGTCAATTTCGCGCTGTTTTCCTCCCATGCGACCAAGGTCGAACTCTGTCTGTTCGACGACGACGGCGAGACCGAATTAGAGCGGATCGAGCTCCCCGAATATACCGACGAAGTCTGGCACGGCTATTTGCCCGCGGCCCGTCCCGGCACCGTCTACGGCTACCGCGTCCATGGCCCCTACGAACCCGACGCGGGACACCGCTTCAATCCCAACAAGCTCGTGCTCGATCCCTACGCCAAGCAGCTGGTCGGCCGGTTGCGCTGGGGACCGGAGCTGTTTGGTTACCAGCTCGACCATGCCGACAAGGATCTCTCCTACGACGAACGCGACAGCGCGCCCTTGATGCAGAAATGCCGCGTCATCGACCCGGCCTTCACCTGGGGCGCCGCGCGCAAGCCGGAAGTGCCATGGGAGCGGACGATCGTCTACGAGATGCACGTCAAGGGCTTTACCCAGCTGCATCCGCTGGTACCGGACGCAGATCGCGGCACGTTCTCCGGTCTCGCGCATTCGGAAGTTCCGGCCTATTTGCGATCGCTCGGCATCACCAGTGCAGAATTGCTGCCGATCCATGCCTTCGTCGACGACAGCTATCTGGTCGAGAAAGGCCTGCGCAATTACTGGGGCTACAACTCCCTCGCCTTCTTCGCCCCGGAGCCGCGCTACCTCAAGACGCCGTTCGCGAACGAATTCAAGGCCATGGTCAACCAGTTCCACGCCCATGGCATCGAGGTCATCCTCGACGTCGTCTACAATCACACGGCGGAAGGAAACGAGCTCGGCCCGACCCTGTCGTTCAAGGGCATCGACAACGCCAGCTATTACCGCCTGCTGCCGGACCAGCGGCGCTATTACATCAACGACACCGGTACCGGGAACACGGTAAACCTGTCACACCCGCGTGTGCTGCAACTGGTCGCGGACTCTCTGCGTTACTGGGCAACCGAGATGCGGGTTGACGGCTTCCGCTTCGACCTCGCCACCATTCTGGCACGCGAGCCCTACGGCTTCGACGAAGGCGGCGGCTTTCTCGACGCCTGCCGCCAGGACCCCGTGCTCTCCAGCGTCAAGCTGATCGCCGAGCCCTGGGATATCGGTCCTGGTGGCTATCAGGTCGGTCAGTTTCCGCCGGGATGGGCGGAGTGGAACGACAAGTTCAGGGACACCGTGCGCGCTTTCTGGAAGGGCGACGAAGGCACGATCGCGGACTTCGCCAAGCGCGTGTCCGGATCCGGCGATCTCTTCAACAAGCGCGGACGCCGGCCATGGGCCAGCGTCAACTTCGTCACCGCCCATGACGGTTTCAATCTCAACGATCTCGTCTCGTACAACGACAAGCACAACGAAGCCAATGGCGAGGACAATCGCGACGGCCACAGCAACAATCATTCCTGGAACTGCGGCGCCGAGGGACCGACGGACGATCCGGAAATCATTGCGTTGCGCGAGCGACAGAAGCGCAATCTGCTGGCGACCATGCTGTTGTCTCACGGCACGCCCATGCTGCTTGCCGGCGACGAATTCGGACACACCCAGCACGGCAACAACAACGCGTACGCCCAGGACAACGAGACCACATGGCTCGACTGGATGGGCATCACCGCGAACGGCCGCAGCCTGCGCGAATTCACGCGCAAGCTGATCGCCACGCGCAAGGCATTTCCGATTCTCTACCGCAGCCGCTTCCTGGTCGGCTCCCACAATGAAGAGCTGGACGTGAAGGACGTGACGTGGCTCGCGCCGTCCGGGGAGGAAATGACGACGGAACAGTGGCAGGACGGCAACGCCAAATGTTTCGCTTTGCTGCTCGACGGCCGCGCCCAGGAGACCGGGATCAAGCGCCGCGGCTCGGACGCAACCATGCTGCTGATCTACAACGCCTATCACGACGTCGTCAATTTCACCTTGCCTGCCGTCGCCGAGGGACGCAGCTGGGTCGGGTTGATCGACACCAATCAGCCGGAGGGGCAGATGCCCGCGTTCGACTTCGGGCACGTTTATGCGATGACCGGGCGATCCCTGGTGGTGTTCGGCCTCGCGACCGAGAGCATCGCCACGCGCCGTTTGCGACAGGGCCTCGGCGCGCTGCTCGACGTCGTGGAGGCGCCGCTGCCGGGATAGTTCGTCGTCACACGGTGAGCCGACGCTGTCGAGTTGATGACAACAGGGAACGCGCGCAGGTCACCGGCGTTCGAGTAGATGGGGCATCAGTCGGAGAACACCGAGATGAAGTTCACAGGTGCCGTTATCCTCGCCGCTCTCGTGCTGCCTGGAGCAGCCTGGGCGCAGGCCAGCAAGCCTGACGTTTCGTCCGCGCCGAGCGCGCAGAATTCGGGTGCCGGCATTGCCGGACAGCCCGGCAACAAGAACGGTCCGGCCGCCAAGCCCGGTGAAACCGTTGGATCGAATTCGACGAGCTCCACTGGCAACACCGCCGTGCAATCGCAGGACCCGTCGCATATTCAGGGCGCACCGGGCAACAAGAATGGGCCGCCCGCCAAGCGTCCGGACCAGCGCTAAACGAACACGTCCACAATCCTGCCGATCGACTTCGAACGACCTGCGCCTGATATCATCGGCGCAGGTCGTTTCGCTAGGAACGAACGCTGAAGCCGCCCGTTCGGGACTCACCTTCTTTCCACTCCCTCCTGCACCGAGAGTCCACCATGTATCATCACGTCAAGAAGCTGATGTTCACCGTTCGCGTCGACGAGCCGGATCCCCGCTTCGGCAACATGCTGCTGGAGCAGTTCGGCGGCGCCAATGGCGAGCTCGCTGCGGCGATGCAGTACTCGATCCAGGGGTTGAACTGCGAGGATCCCGATCGCAAGGACCTCCTGATGGACATCGGCACCGAAGAGCTCAGCCATCTGGAAGTGGTCGGCACGCTGGCGCGGATGCATCTCAAGCCCTCGAAGTTCGACCGCCAGGCCGCCGAAGCCGATCCCCTCATCGCCATCGCGGGCGGCGGCGGAGTCAATCTGTTCAACTCGCAGGGAAATGCCTGGACCGCCGACTATCTGAAGATCACCGGCGAGCTCGACGTCGATCTGCGCAGCAACATCGCCGCAGAGGCGCGGGCCAAGATCGTCTACGAGCGACTGATCAATTTCTGCGACGACGCCGGCAGCAAGGACGCGCTGCAGTTCCTGATGACCCGCGAGATCACGCACATGAAGGCTTTCGCGCTCGCGCTCGAGAGCATGGGCAAGCCGGCGTTCAGCATCGGCCGCATCGCCCCGACGCCCGGCCTCGTCGACCAGTTCTTCAACGATTCCACCGGCGCCGGCGATCATGGCGAGATCGACACGCGTGGCCCATGGAACGAGGGCGGCGACTGGGTCTTCACGGACTCGCCGGCGATCCAGGCGGGCGAACCGGGTCCGGCCTCGGCCATCGTCACCGAGAGCTCGCCGCCGGCGGACGAAGCCGGTCTCGGCGATCTGCTCATCAACGAGCTGCGCGATATCCTGCATGCCGAGAAGCAATTGACCAAGGCGCTTCCCAAGATGGCGGAGGCCGCCCGCTTCGACCAGTTGCGCGAGCTGTTCGAGCAGCACCTCGCGGAGACCGAAGCGCAGATCGAGCGCATCAACGAGTGCTTCGAAATGCTCGGCAAATCCGGCCGCGCCAAGCCCTGCAAGGGCATGATGGGCCTTGTCGAGGAGGGCCAGGAAGTCATGGCCGAGGGCGAGGACAAGGAGGACGCGGCGGCCGACCTCGCCCTGATCGGCGCGGCGCAGCGCGTCGAGCATTACGAGATCGCGGGCTACACCACGGCGCGCAACCTCGCCCAGCAGCTTCGCCACAGTGCCATTGTCGCCCTGCTGTCGAAATCACTCGCCGAGGAGGAGAATGCCGATCAGCTCCTCAACCAGGTGGCTCGCTCGCTGATGTCGGTGGCGAAAATGCCCGCGGCAGTCGAGCAGACCGAATGATCCTCAGGCGTCGAGGAGTTCGAGGAATTCCTCGACGCGCCTGAACGGGTCCTGATCACGGCGACCGGCGTAGACGACGCGGTCGCCGTCGCGCTGTAGCGCTCCCGCCTGCGACTTCCCCCTGGATTTCCGCAGCCGCCCCGGCAGGAAAGTCGCGGCGACGGCCTCGGGCCCGACATCGAGCCTGACGATGCCGCGCCGCTTGCAATCGATCCGGAGCCTGGCGGATGCGAAGAAGTCGCGGGCCTCCGGCGGCAGCCTGCCAAAACGACGCGAGATCTCCTCCTCCAGATCTTCCAGATCGTCGTCGCTTCGGCACCTGGCAGCGCGCCCATAGATCTCGAGCCGGACCGCTTCCGATTGCACGTAGCCTTCAGGCAACATGTCAGCCAACGGCATATTGAGATCGGGCACCCACAGATCGGCGCCGGTATCGCTGCCTCGCTCGGACGCCCGCTTCAGAAGGTGACTGTAGAGCACCGGTCCGAACACCTGGACGTGGCCGGACTGCTGTTGCGAGAACAGATCGCCGGCGCCTCTGAGGTCGAGGTCGCGCTCGCTGATCGCAAAGCCGGCACCCGGCTTGCTGAACTCCTCCAGCACCGCCAGACGCTTCTCGGACTGCTCCGAGGTCGACTCCGTCAGCAGATGGGCAAAGGCGCGCGTGCCGCCGCGTCCCACCCGTCCCCTGAGCTGATGCAGCTGCGCAAGTCCGAACTTTTCGGGCCAGCACACCACGATGGTGTTCGCGCGCGGAATATCGAGACCGCTTTCCACGATATTGGTCGCCAACAGCACGTCCGCCTCGCCATCGACGAAACTCATCATGCGGTCGTCGATCTCGTCCACGGGCAGTCTGCCGTGAAGACAGACGATGCGCAGCTCCGGTGCCACCGATTGCACACGGGCCAGCATCGGCTCCAGATCCTGGATGCGCGGGCAGATCAGAAAGCTCTGACCATGCCGCCTGCGCTCGCGCAGCAGCGCCGCGGCGATGGCAGCGTCGGACAGCGGCGCGATCCTGGTCACGATGGGAAGGCGATGAACCGGCGGCGAGGCGATCACGCTGAGATCCCGGAAGCCGGCAAGTCCCGCCGCGAGCGTGCGCGGGATCGGCGTGGCGCTCATCCACAGCGAATGGGCTCCCTTGGCGAGGCCTGAAAGCTTCGCCTTCTCCGCTGCGCCGAAATGCTGCTCTTCGTCGATGATGACGAGGCCGAGGTCGGCGAACTTCACGTCCTTTGCCGCAAGCGCCTGCGTGCCGACCACGACTTTCAGCGCGCCGCGCCGCAGCCCCTCCTTGGTCTCTCGCGTCTCCGGGCCTGAACTGGCTCGCGACAGGCTTCCCACCTCGATGCCGAGAGGGCCGAACCGCTTGCGGAAGGTTTCGACATGCTGCCGCGCCAGCACGGTCGTCGGCGCGGCGATCGCCACCTGCTTGCCCGACAGCGCCACTGCGGCCGCCGCCCGCAGCGCGACCTCGGTCTTGCCGAAGCCGACGTCACCGCAGATCACCCTGTCCATCGGATGGCCCGCCGCAAGATCGTCGAGGACGTCTTGAATCGCCTGGCCCTGGTCCACTGTCGTGAAATAGGGGAACCGCGCGACGAACTTTTCGTAGGCCGGCCCCGGTGGCACCAGTTTGGGTGCACGACGGCGGAGGCGCTGGCTGATGTGTTTGGCGAGAGCCTTGGCGGCGACCTGGATTTCCGCTTCCGCCTCGGTGCGCCGCGCCCACCAGCTGCTGCCGTCCGCCTTGTCGAGCGTCAGCTTGCCGGGCTCGCCAGCATAGGGCCAGATCACGGCAAGATCGGACGGCGGTACGAGCACGGCATTGTCGCCCGCGAATTTGAGCCTGATCATCTCGCGTCGCGATCCCTTGCCCATGTCGAGGGTCTGCAAGCCATCGAGCACGGCGAGCCCGCGTTGCAGATGGACAATGGCGGCGCCCTTTTCGGGCACATCAGGATGATCGAATGCCGGGTTCCAGGCTCGCGCCATCGGCTGGGGATGATGGGCCCGGCTGCCGAGCACGTCGGAGGCGGTCACGACGACGAGCGGCTTGCGGCCGGCGCCAATGAACCCCGCGTCGAAATCGGCCAGCAGCGCGCCTTCGCGGCTCCGTGCCTTCGTCACCTCGCTCCAATCGGCCAGCCGCTCCGCCTTGATGCCGCTCATGCGCTCCATCGCGCGAAGGTCGTCCTCGACGGCTGCGACGAACAGCAGCCGCGATCCGCCGCGCTGCATGTCGGCGACGAAGGCGCGAAGCGCCTTGCGCGGCGAGGCCAGCTTCGAGAACTCCGGCGTCGAGATGAAGGCGGCCTTGCGCGGCAGCACGCTGATGCGCTTCTTCAGCTGCTTCCAGTCCGCCTGCCCCAGATACTCGCGCTCCGCATCCCTGCGGCCGGCAGCGTCCTCGATCGTGCCCAGCCAGCTCTCGGCGTGGGTCGATACCCCGGCATCCGCGATCCATCGCGCGCGGCTGCAATAATCCGGCAGCGTCGCCCGCTGTCCGCGCGTAGCTCCCAGTGCGATCCGCTCGGACATGGGATCGATGATCAATTCGGCGGTCTCGTAGACGACCTCGTGCTCGATGGGATCGACGGCGACGATCTTGCGGATCGTGTCTCCGGAATGCTCGATCCGGAAGGGAGCGAGCGCGCCAGCGGGAAACACTTCGAACGTCTTGCCGTGGAACAGGACGCCGCCCGGATACTCCGCCTCTTCGTCGAGATCGTAGCCGAGAGCTTCCAGCCGCGTCTCCAGCTCGGGCCCGGAATAGGGCGCGCCCACCTTCAGCGTGAGGCTCGACCGCGACCAGCTCGCCGGCAGCGGCAGCCGTTCCATGATCGCTTCCGCGGTGGACACCAGGAAGACGGGCTTCTTTGCCTTGGCGAGACGCCGCAGCACCGAGCTGCGCCGGCCCGCGATCTCGCGGGAGGGCTCGAGGCCGTCGAAGGGCAGCGTGTTCAGGCGCGGAAACACCAGCACGTCGACCGAGGGATCGAGGGCGTGGATCACACCGCCCAGTCGCTCCGCCCTGCTCTCGTCGTCGCAGAGGAAGACGAGGCCGTCACGGCCGGACTTCTCCCACTGCTCGAGCAGATGCAGCGCCAGCATGCCGAGCGGCGATGAGGAGGCGACCGCGGAACGCGAGGCGCTCTTCTCCAGGCGCTGGCCTTTCGAGCTCGTGCTTCTCGAGCTCGTGCTCTTCGTGCTCTTGCGTTTCGCGCTTTTGCTTATCGAGCCTTTGCTTTTCGAGCTCTTGCTTTTTGTCGTTATCGCGCCGGTCGTGGCCCGGGCTTTCCTGGTGGGCGCCAATGTGTATCCAACTTTGTTTCGCAAATAGAGGCGAGCGACGACGAGCCCTCCCGTCGAGCTCCGTCGATAACGCGCCTCGGGCCTGAGCGCCCAGTGACGTCATTACAATTTTGCAATTGCGTTGAAAAGCAGAGACAGCGGGGGAAGGCAAGCGGCCTGAGCGGGCAGAAGCTAACGGACAGGCGGCTATTGCAGGACCTTCGGCAGCACCACGACCACGTCCACGCTCTGCGCGAGGATCTGCGTGGCGACCACAGCGAGCTGGTGCGAGAACTCGTCCTCGATCTCGGCCGCGCAGTCCTCGTCGCTGGCGATGGCAAACAGCAGATTACCGTCGATCTCGTCGAACCGGATGCCGGCGAACAGGCGATCGAAAATCTCGGCGCCCGCGATGTACGCGATTCGCGCCTGGATGGCCTGGTCCTCGACGAGCGACAACTTCCTCATGGACGCAACATATGGCCGCACCACCCGAATGCAAGAGCAGGAGAGCGCTGGCGCGGCGTGCCTTGCGAACTATATTGGTGGCATCGTCCCGCCTGACTGCGTTTGCCCTTGAGGAAATCCTTGATTCTGTTCCTGTTGCTGATCTTCCTGCCGATCGGCGTATCGGCCGGCCGCTATTACTTGCGCGGCGACGGCCGCGGCAATTGGCAGACGGCGGATCGCTCCAGCGCCGGCCTGCTGCCGCCCGCATCCGCCAATCCGGACGCGCTGATCCGCGTGTTCGCCGCGCGCACCGTGCGCTGGCGCAGCATCTTTGCCGTCCATACCTGGATCGTCGTCAAGGAGAAGGGCGCCGCGACCTACAGTCGATACGACTACACGGCCTGGGGCGACCCTGTTCGCAGCAACGGCTTTGCGCCCGACGGCCGCTGGTTCGGGGCCCTGCCGGAAACGGTCGTGGCGGTCGACGGCGCGCGGGCCGAAGCGCTGATTCCGAAGATCCGTGCCGTCATCGAGAACTACAAGTTCCGCGCCTATGGCGACTACAGCGCCTGGCCGGGACCGAATTCCAACACCTTCGTGCAGGCTGCGCTGGACGCCGTTCCCGAGTTGCGCGCCGTGCTGCCGCCGACAGCGATCGGCAAGGACTTCCCCTACAGCGGACGCTGGGCCGGCATCACGGCGTCCGGCACCGGGCTCTACGCGTCGCTGTCGGGCTATCTCGGCATGACCATCGGCTGGGTCGAAGGGGTCGAGATCAATTTCCTCGGCGCGGTGCTCGGCCTCGACATCCGCCGCCCCGCGCTGAAGCTTCCAGGCATAGGCCGCCTGGGTGTCGCGGCGGGCGCGTAAAGCAATGACGGAGCAGTCCCATCAAAGTCGGTGCCCTCCCAGGCTTGCCGACATCGTCCTTCCAATGTGTGCTTCAGGTCACAGCAGAATCGAGCGCCTTGGCCTAGACTGAACTTGCATGGCCGCAAACAAGGTAACGGCGGTACGCACGAGGCTGGAGAGGCGACCAACAGCTACGGACTTTTGAAGCCGCCAGGTGAAGAACTCGGCGGCTTTTTCTCTGTCCAGGAACGCGCGGCCCGAAGCTTGTTCGCTGCCGATGTGGCTACCGGAACTTCTACCGTTTGTCTGAGCAATCCGAGGGCCTTCGCTGATCGCGCTCTTCTTCGATCTGCCGTTCGGCCTCGAGCCAAAACTCCACATCCCGATCGACCGGGCGACCGGCCTGCTCCCAGAGCTCGTACGCGCGCGCTCGCACCTTGCCGCGCCGCATCATCCGAAGCAGCTTTTGCTTCAGCTCCTCGGCGAACGTCCTGAATCGCTGGACAGTGGTTTCGTCTTTGACAAGGGCTGCCGCTCGCGTTGCGAGTTCGATCTGGTGCTCTATCTTTTTCCGCTCGTCCACCGCAAACCCCGCCGTAGCCACGGGCCTGCGTCGCAGCCCGTGCTGCTCACGACCTCAATTCCTGCTGGAAGGCTCTGTTCCGCCTTCAATGCCAGGTCCTTCAATGCCAGGTCCTTCAATGCCAGGTCCTTCAATGCCAGGTCCTTCAATGCCACGTCGTGTCCGCTTCGACGATCACCGCCCTTGTTTCGGGATCTTCCGTCGCGTTGCAGGTGCAGGGCATGCCCTCACCGCATCGGCAGCCGCCCAATTCGTCGCTCCAGGCGCGGAGCGGATGGTTTTCGCAGACCCATCCCAGACCGTGGCAGAATGGGCAGCTCTTGTCGGTCACAGCGTATCCGGCGTCCGCATGGGGTTCGACTTGTCCTCGTTGCGCAGCTCCTGCTCGGCCGCGTGCCAGAACTCTTCCTCGCGGCCTTCCGGCTTGCCCGCCTGTTCCCACAAGCGGTGCGCGCGTTCTCTGATGTCGTGATCGGTTGGCTCGGGCATTGTGTCTCCTGCGAAGAGACACGGCCCCACCCTGGGGGGTATGGGGGCTTGGAGGCGGGGCCGTGCAGGCCAGCAAATCGGCGGCGACGCTGGCCCGCTGAGTCAAGCCTCAATGGTGCGCAAGAGTTCCTAGCGAGAACGTTGTCATCAGCCGAAATCCGCGATACGGGCGTCGAGCGCAAACATGCTTTGATAAACTTCCGGCTCGCTCGCCACGGCCATGACGTCGGGGGCAATTTCCGCGGCTTTGAGCAAGGCGGCCTGCAGCGACGAGACGTCGAGCGCCTCGATCAGCAAGAGCCCCGCGAAAAAGCCCTCGTTCGTCCGCATGCCCTTCTCAGCGGTCCGCACCGATGTCCGCGCCTCGTCGGTCGCGCCGATCTGCACCGCGGCAACCCCGTCGCACGCAACGAACGTCTGAGCCAGACCTTGGGGATCTTTCGGCAACGTCTCGATCCGCAGCGCCACGATCGATGCGCCTTCGCCCCGCCCTGCCCGCGCGATCATGACGCCCCCGCCCCGCATGAAATTGCCGAGCTTCGGCATGATGCGCTGGGACCACGGCGTCGGTGCGTTGAGGCGCGCCAGATAGGCCTCGCCGTCGAGGACCTCCGGCGTCTCCAGCTCATACAGAATGAAGAAGCGGTTGATGTCGTCCCTTGCCGCGCGGAAGACACGCGATGCCAGGAACCCCTTCGTCGTTACGCGCTCGGTCGTGTGCTCACGCGTCAGCCAATGCCGGTAGTCGGTCAGGTCGTGAGCCTCGACGTCGCTCCAGATGGCGAGAAATCCCGTGCCGCGCATTGCGCCCTCCATGCCTACGCCTTGCCGCCGGCCGCAAGCCCGCGCAGAGCCGGTGCAATGGTCTCAGGCAATTGCCCCAGCCGTTGGACGGCCGCGAGCATCGCGGCGAGATAGCCATAGGGACCCAGTCCGCAAATGACCGCCGTGCAGGCGCTCGACGTGATCGAGTGGCGGTGCAGCTCGTCCCGCGCGTGGATGTTCGAGATATGCACCTCGATCTTCACACCCTCGAAAATCTTCAGCGCATCGATCAGCGCGATCGAGGTGAATGAATAGGCCGCGGGATTCATAATGATGACGTCCGCGTTGCCATGGGCGGACTGGATCAGGCTGACGAGTTCACCCTCCATGTTCGATTGATGGAACGACATCGAAACGCCGAGCTGGTCGGCCAGCGCGCGGCAGCTCGCCTCGATCTCATCGAGCGTCGTCGAGCCGTAGATGTGGGGCTCGCGGATGCCGAGGAAATTAAGATTGGGTCCGTTGAGGATCATGATCCTTGCGGCCATTTTCGCTTGTCCTTCTTGTGTTGCCGACGCGTCTAGCCGGCGAACCATTTGGCAGGGGCTGTTACAAGCCCCGGGAACAGAATCATCAGGAACAGAACCACGAGCTGCGCAATCAAGAAGGGCCAGACGCCCTTGATGATATCCTCCATGCTGATCCTGGAGACACCGCAAACCACATTGAGCACGATACCGACCGGCGGCGTGATCAGGCCGATGGCATTGTTGATGATGAAGAGAACACCAAAGTAGACGGGATCGATGCCCGCCGCCTTGACGATCGGCATCAGAATCGGCGTGAGGATGAGGATGGTCGGCGTCATGTCGAGGGCCGTTCCCACGATCACCACCACGACCATGATCGCAAGCATCAGGAGCGTGTTGTTGCCCATGAAAGGCTTGAGCAGGGCGACGATCTGTGCCGAAATCTCGGACACGGTGATGAGCCAAGACGATACCAGCGCCGCTGCCACCAGAAACATCACGATGCTCGTCGTCAGGGCCGAGGAGACGAACACCTCGTAAAGCTGCGACGGTTTCAATTCCCGATAGATGCAGGTCGCGACGAACAGCGAATAGACGGCGACGACCACTGCGGCTTCGGTCGGGGTGAAGATACCGAAGCGCAGGCCGACGATGATGATGACCGGCAGCATCAGCGCCCAGAAGCCGTCGACCACCGCTTTCACCATTTCCGAGAGCGATGCCCTTGGCGGGGGTGTCAGGTTCTCCCGGCGCACCACCCACCACCAGGCCAGGCAGAGCCCTGCCCCGAGCAAGATCCCCGGGACGATCCCGGCCAGGAACAGCTTCGAGATCGACACGCCCGCGGCGACACCGAAAATGACGAATCCGATGCTGGGCGGAATCACGGGCGCGATGATGCCGCCGGCCGCCACCAGACCCGCCGCATAGGACTTCTTGTGACCCGCCGCCACCATCATCGGCACCAGCAGGGCGGCCAGCGCCGCGGCATCGGCTGCCGCGGAGCCCGAGAGCGACGCAAGGATGCAGGACGCGAGGATCGTGACGTAACCAAGTCCGCCGCGAAAATGGCCGACCGCGACGAGCGCAACGTTGACGATTCGCTTGGCCAGACCGCCCTTGTTCATGACCTCGCCGGCGAGCATGAAGAAGGGAATGGCCATGAGCGGAAAGCTGTCCGCGCCGTTGATGACGTTCTGCGCCACGATCTGCGCGTCGAACATGTCGATCGTGCTCATCAGGGCCACGCCGCAGACGATCAGCGCAAAGGCGATCGGCATGCCCAGCGCCATGGCGCCGAGCAGCGAGAAGGTGAAGACCGCAATGGTCATGGCGTGATCCCGGTGATTTCCAGGATGAGAGCGCCGGGCGCCACGATACGGAGAGACAGCATCAGTGCTCCTCCGATTCCCTGACGGCCACCATGTCGGCTTCGCTGGCCTGTCCGGACATGACGCGGAACAGGTCGTAGAGAAGGATCACTCCGGCCGAAACGCCGAAAATCACGCCCACGCCATAGAAGATGCCGAGTGACAGGCCGGTCGCCGGCGCGCGGTCGTCGATATTGATGATCGTCTGACGCCAGCTTCCCGAGAGCAGAAGCCAGTCGGCGAACAGCATCAGGACATAGCTGACGATGAAGCAGATTCGTTTGCCGTAAGCCGGCAGCATCCGCACAAGGCTATCGACGCCGAGATGGGCGTGCTCACGCATTGCCACGACAGCACCGAGGAAAGTCAGCCAGACCAGGAGCCAGCGCGACAGCTCCTCGGAAATCGCGATACCGGAGTTGAAGCCGTAGCGCAGCACCACGTTGCCGAACACCAGCACCACCATCACCGCAAGAAATGCGGCAATGATGCCCTTCAGTAGGGTACAATAGAGGTCGAGAAATCGCGCCATACGTGCCGTCCGGGCAAGGTCAGTTCAAGAGCCGGCCGACCGTTCGGCTCCTACTTATGCATGCTGACAAGTCGACTATTTCACGTCCTTGCGGATGCGGTCGAGCTCGTCGTTGAAGAGCTTGACCGCGTCCGGCTTGAGATTGGCGGCAATCTTGTCGACCACCGGCTGCGCCGTCTTGCGCATGCGATCGAGCTCTTCCGGCGCAACGGTGTTGTACTGCATGCCCTTTGCCTGCAATTCGGAGAGGGCCTTTTCGGTCTGAAGGCGCGTCTGCTCCTTCTGATAGCCTCGGCTCTCCTCATACGCCTCGCGCATCAGGCGCTGCTCGGTCGGCGAGAGCTTGTCCCAGAACGCCTTGCTCACCAGGATGATGTTCAGGGTGAAGGTGTGATTGGTGGCGGAGACGTATTTCTGCACTTCGTAGAACTTGTTGGAGAGAATGACCGTGAAGGGGTTCTCCTCGCCGTCGACGGTGCGGGTCTCCAATGCGGAATAGAGTTCGCCGAAGGCCATCGGAACGGGATTGGCCTTAAATGATCCGAAGGTCTCGAGGTAGACCGGGTTGGGAATGACGCGAAGCTTGAGGCCGTTGAAATCCTCGACCTTCGTGATCGGCCGCGTGCTATTGGTGACGTTGCGGAAGCCGAGGCCCCAATATCCCAGACCGATCAGCCCCTTCGGCGGCAACGTATCGAGCATTGACGTGCCGAATTTGCCGGTCCCCAGCGCGTCGGCCTGCTCGATGGTCTTCACGATGAACGGAAAGTCGATGAGGCCGAACTCCGGCACGACGGTTGCGAGCGACGTCGTCGAGGCCGACAGCATTTCCTGGGTACCGCCGCGCAGCGCCGATTGCTGCTGCAGCTCGTTGCCGAGCTGCGAGGCCGCGAACTCACGGACCTTCATCTTGCCCCCGCTCTTCGCCAGCAGGATCTCCGCAAATTTCTGCACCCCCGCGCTGACGGGGTGATCGGTGTTGTTCAGATGTCCCCACCTGATCGTGCGCTCCTGAATGTCCTCAGCGGATGCACCGACCGTCAGCGCCACGCAGATCGCCGTCGCAGACAGCGCCCGTACCAACAAGCTCATCGTTTCCTCCCTGTTCGAACGGGCGCGAACGGCGGCTTAAGCCATCATTTTTCGTACCCTCAGTCTATTTAGACATCACACATATATTTCCATGTCAAATGACGATCTTTGTTTCGTATGATGATTTACTATACGTCTGACACTGGAAATCTGCTATATTGCTGGCAACATTGATGGTTCGGCCGCCTCCGAAGTGGCCGACCGACCGGGACAGGCGGGATCAGAAGGCATGACGTCACTCGAGGAACGGCCCCTGTCGGCGGGCGACAGCGGCTATCAGCGCATCCGGGCCGACATCATTTTCGGCGTGCTGACGCCGTCCGGACGCCTCAAGCTGGACGCCATGAAGGAGGACTACGGCGTCAGCATCTCCACATTGCGCGAGATCCTCAATCGTCTGACCTCCGAGGGATTTGTGGTCGCCGAGGGCCAGCGCGGCTTCGAGGTGGCGCCGATATCCATCCAGAACCTGCGTGAGCTCGCCGGTCTGCGTATCCTGCTGGAGCAGCATGCAATGGCCGAGTCGTTTCGTGCCGGCGACGTCGAGTGGGAGGGCCGCGTGGTGTCCGCGCATCACAAGCTGGCGGCCACCGAACGCACGGTCCTCAAGGAGGGGGACGATCCCGAGCTGCGCAAACGCTACGATGGCGAATTCCACCAGGCTCTCATCTCGAGTTGCGGTTCGCGCGAGCTGATGCAGACCCACGCGATCGTGTTCGACAAATATTTCCGCTATGCGCTGCGCTACCGCGGCGCGGAGACGATCAACCAGCACAAGGCGCTGCTCGAATGCGCGCTCAAGCGCGACATCAAAGGCGCTAAAACCGTGCTCACCGACCACATCAACGGCTGCGTTGCGCACGCCCTCGCCTCCTGGAACGAGGATTGATCGTCCGCGGCCTGACGTCGTTCGGAGACAGCGCTCGTCGCTGCAATCGGATTTCGGGATGACTCCTGACATGATCCCCGCGCATCAGGTCGAGACCGCGGTCGCCGCGGGCGACATCCTCGGCGAGACGCCATTGTGGTGCGACCGCTCCCGCAAGCTGTGGTGGGTCGACATCGACCGGCGGCTGCATCAATCCTTCGATCCGGCGACCGGCGTGCATCAGGTCTTTCCCTACGCGTGCAACTCGCTCGGCAGTCAGGCCTTGACGGCAGATGGCTCCCACCTGCTCGCGCAGGATCTGGGGCTCTATCGCCACTCGCCCAGTGACGGTCCTCCAAGCCAGCTCTGCGAGGTCGAAACCGGCCGCGACAACCGCCTGAATGACGGACGCGTCGATGCACGGGGCCGGCTGTGGATCGGCACCATGGACAACCAGCTGCATCGACCGAACGGGGCGCTGTATCGTGTGGACGCGGACGGCCGGACAACGCACATGTTCGGCGATGTCATCGTGACGAATGGAATCGCGTTCTCACTCGACAATCGCACACTCTATTTCACGGATACGAGGCGATACTGCACCTGGCAATTCGACTTCGATCTCGATGACGGCGTGATCCGCAACAGACGGCTGTTCGCGGATTACAGCGCCTCCGGCGGGAGGCCGGACGGCGCGTGCATCGACGTTGCGGGCGGACTGTGGACCGCATTCTTCTCCGGCGGCCGGGTGGTGCGCTATCGGCCGGACGGCCGGATCGATACCGTCATTCCGGTGCCGGCGACCAACCCGACCTGCGTGTGCTTCGGCGGAGCCGATCTGAAGACCCTGTTCGTGACGACGGCGAGAAAGTTTCTGGATCGTGAGCAATTGGGCCGCGAACCCCAATCGGGTCATGTTCTGGCCATCGATGGCATCGCACAGGGACTTCCAGAACACCGCTTCGGCAATTCATCCTGAACCTTTGCACGGGTCATCGTGAGCCGGCTTCGCTACCATTTCTCGCCGAAGGGACGAATCTCCAGCTCGAAGGTCCAGGCGCTCTTGGGTTGCTGATAGAGCATCCAGTAGGATTCGGCGACCGATGATGGCGGCATCAGGAGGTCGGGATTGTCAAGCGCGTTCGGACCGAGCGCCTCGATCCGCCGTTGCCGGACCCATTCCGTGTCGACGCCGGAATCGATGATCAGATGCGCCACGTGAATGTTCTTCGGGCCCAATTCGCGCGCCGCGGCTTGCGCGACCGCCCGCAGCCCGAACTTGGCGCTGGCGAAGGCCGCATAGCCGCTTCCGCCGCGCAAGCTCGCCGTCGCACCGGTGAAGAAGATATTGCCCTGGCCGCGGGGCAGCATCAGGCGCGCGGCCTCGCGGCCGGCGAGGAAGCCGGAATAGCAAGCCATTTCCCAGACCTTGCGGAACACCCGTTCGGTCGTGTCCAGAAGCGGAAAGTTGACGTTGGCGCCGACGTTGAAGATGCAAACCTCGAGCGGGGCGTGCTTGTCGGCATCGCCGAGAAACGAGATGATCTGGTCTTCCTTCCGCGCATCGAGCGCGCGCGCGTGAATTTCTCCGCCGGCCTGCTCGATCTCCTTGACGAGCGGTTCGAGCTTGGCGCCGTCGCGGCGTCCCGCAAACACCGTAAAGCCCTCGGAGGCGAACTTCTTTGCAATCTCGCTGCCGATAAAATCACCGGCGCCGATCACGGCCACGGTCGCGTTTCTCTTTTGCAAGGGTCTTCTCCCGGTCAGGTCTGGATCCGGTCGTCGGACCATCATCCAGGCCGCAGATTGTTCTTACAGTTCTAAAAACGAACTGTCAATTTCTGCGCGATTTTCCAACCTAATTTAGCCTTTCAAAGACGTTGTTTCACAGTCAGTTCCGATTTAGAATTGTAACAACACCAAAGGCTTCCTGGACGATTCGTGCAGAAGCCGCGGGCAGAGTGGAGATCTGGAATGAAATGGGGTGAGCTGGAGGACGAGCCGTGTTCGATGGCCCGAACCATCGGCGTGATCGGCGACCGCTGGACCCTTCTGATCCTGCGTGAATGCTTCCTGCGCACACGCCGTTTCGAGGGGTTTCAGTCTTCGCTCGGAATCACGCGCCACCTGCTCGCCGAACGGCTGAAGAAGCTGGTCCGGCAGGGCGTGTTGCGTCGTATCCCCTATCAGGACTCGCCCAAGCGGCACGAATACATCCTCACCCAGAAGGGGCTCGATCTCTATCCGATCATGATGGCGATCGTGCACTGGGGCGACACCCATATGGTCGACGCGCGCGGACGACCTTTGCTGCATCAACACCGCAAATGCGGCAAGGACTTCGATCCGGTCATGGTTTGCTCCGAATGCGGCGAGCCGCTTTTGGCCAAGGAGGTTCATACCCACCTCGGCCCAGGTGCTCGACGCATCCCGGCATCGACGGCGCCGGAGAAGCCCAAGGCAAAGACAAAGGCAAAGGCCCACCGCAGCGCCGCGTGAGCTGGCCGCGTAGCGCCAGCAACGTTGACATATCCCTGAAAATGGTGCGTCCGATCTTTCAAACGGGCATGAACTCTCGTCCCCGCGGCGCCTTCGCGCGAGCTTTTCTTCGTCGCTCCACCCTCAAATCCAAGAGGGCACAGGGAAGGCCGGGGGCCGGCTGACACCCGCAGTCCGCTGCGCGAAAAGCACATGGGCGAGTTCACCCTCTATCCACCACGCACTGCGCACCATCGATAACATAGGCCGCGTGACGAAAATCCCTGATGGTGGCGAGCTTGCCGGCGGACCAGTCGAGCAGCATGAAATATTTCGCGCGCCCGCTCGGCTCATTCGGATCGAACACCAGGATCGCGGGACGTCCCTCGACCTGCCCCGTCACCAGGTGCCAGTCGCTGACCTTCGAATAATTGCCGAAATAGTTCGACACCTCGGCCTTGCCTTTCAGCCTGGTGCGGTTGACGAGCTCGAGCCTGACGTCGTCGGCGATCATGGCGCGGATCGCGTCGAAGTCGCGGGCGTTGAAATGGCCGACATAGGCGTTGAGCCGCGTCCGATCGGCTTCCGACAGGCCCGGCTGCGACACGTCGTCCGGCTCTCCGGCGAACTCACGCAGCTGCGTGCGTCCGCGATGCAGCGCGGCCTTCACCGCCGGCAGGCTGAAATCCATGATGTCGCAGACCTCGGCAAGCGAGCAGCCGAGCACGTCCATCAGGATCACGCTGGAGCGCTGCGCCACCGGCAGCCGCATGAAGGTGCGCAGGCTGGTCGCTGCGATCTGGCGGCTTTCCACATCATCGAGCCGGTCGGCAATCATCTCCACCTCCTCGGCCGAATGCAGCGCCTCCTGCCGGTTGCGGCGGCGCAGGAAATCCAGCGCGGTGTTGTGCGCGATGCGGAACAGCCAGCCCTCCATATTGACAGGCGTGACCGATTGCAGCGCTTCCATCGCCTTGATCAGCGCATCCTGCAGCACATCCTCACCGTCGATGACCGAGCCGACCATGCGGGCGCAGTAGCGATGCAGCTTCGGCCGCATCCGCGCCAGCAGGGCCTCGACATCGACGGTGGCCAGGGGGTCTGGCGCCATTGCTCCTCCGCTTCGCTTGGTCAGGACTCGTCCAGCATACGATAGTTACCGACGATCCTCACATCACGAACCAGCGGCGGCTCGGAGCAGCGGTCACGGATGCCGTCCTGGAAGGTCTGAAACGCCTTGAGTTTCGGGATCGGGCTCGAGCCGTCCTCGGTCGCGGCCTCGACAAGATGGATGAAGGTGTCGTCCTCCAGCCGCAGCGTCAGATAGCGCACACCGTCCGGCCCGGCCGCCTTCAATTCCGCAAATACGGCCGAAACCAGCTCGGCATTCCGATCGGCCAGCTCCGGCCTGGCCTTGTACCTTATCAACGTCCTTCTCATCGCGCGCTCCTTGCTCATGTCGCGACCTGGTTCGCTCAAAATCGCGCAAATGGCCGCATCACCCCAAGACGTTTGCCGGTCGGCGAAGGATGCGGCCCGGAACAAATTATTTTTGGGCGCATCCTTTGCCGCTCAGCCCTCGTCTCACCCGCAGAACGCGCCGCGACAGGCTGGCGCGACACACGGAGACAGGGCGATGCAGACCTCGACCAATCGCGCCGCGCAGAACTGGGTGCTCGGCGTCACCGCGCTGGCATCCTTCATGATGGCGCTGGACGCCATGATCATCACGACGGCGTTCGCGACCATCCGCGCCGAATTCGGCAGCCCGGTCGAGACGCTGCAATGGACCGTCAACGCCTTCAACCTGACCTTTGCCGTGCTGCTCCTGACCGGGGCCGCGCTCGGCGACCGCTTAGGTCGCCGCCGCATGTTCGCGGCCGGGATCGCCCTGTTCGTCGTTGCGTCGGCGGCTTGTGCGTTCGCAGGCAATGCCACCGCGCTGATCGCCGCCCGCGCGCTGCAGGGCGCCGGCGCCGCACTGGTGATGCCGCTGGCAATGGCGATCCTGAGCGGCACGTTCGGCCGCGAGGAGCGAGCCCGCGCGCTCGGCATTTTCGCCAGCATCACCGGCTGCGCGCTGATCATCGGCCCCGCCATCGGCGGCTTCATCACCGAACATTTCGGCTGGCGCTGGGTGTTCTGGATCAACCTGCCGATCGGCCTGATCGCGATCGCCCTGGTGCTGGCACGGTTGCGCGAAAGCTTCGGCCCGGCCGCCGCGTTGGACATCCCCGGACTGGTGCTTGTTGCGCTTGCGGCGCTGGCCTGGGTGTGGAGCCTGTTGCGCGGCAACGCCGTGGGGTGGGCGAGCGCCGAAATCATGGCCACGCTGATGGCAGGCGTGGTGTTCACGGCCGGATTCGTGCTCTGGGAATTGCGCGCGGCCGCGCCGATGGTGCCGATGCGGCTGTTCGCATCGCGGGCGCTTGCCTCCGGCATGTCCGCAAGCGTGCTGTTCTACGCCGCGATGTATGGCGTCTTGTTCCTGCTGCCGCAGTTCCTCCAGACCACGCTGGGCTTCGACGCCTTCGGCGCCGGACTTCGCCTGCTGCCCTGGACGGCGACGCTGTTCGTCACCGCCCCGATTGCCGGCGCGGTCGTCAACAGGTTCGGCGAGCGGCCGCTGGTGGTGACGGGATTGCTGATGCAGGCGATCGGCCTCGGCTGGATCGCGGAGATCGTGAGCCCCGCGGTTGCCTACTCCGCTCTGGTCGCGCCGCTGGTGCTGGCCGGCGTCGGTGTCTCGATGGCGATGCCGGCAGCACAGAACGCCATCCTGAGCTCGGTCGCGGTGGCCGAAATGGGCAAGGCGTCCGGCATCTTCAACATGGGCCGCTTCCTCGGCGGCATGTTCGGCATCGCCGCGCTGGTGGCGAACTTCTCGGCCCATGGCGGGGTCGATTCGGCCGCTCATTTCGAGAGCGGATTTGCCGCGGCGATGAGCCTCGCCGCAACGCTGTCGCTGGCCGGCGCGATTGCGGGGTGTTTCCTGCCGGCACGGCGACGGACCGCCGGAGCAGCGGCGCCGCAAGATGCGTGAGGCTGACAACACCGGAGTTTTGTTATCGGGCTGGCGCCTCGTGTCGCCACCCTTCTTTCTGATCATGAAGCGTCGTTCCAAAATGAAAACGACATCTGGCGGACGGCATCGCAGTCCTCTGACACGCATTGCAACCCGCAGGACACGCTTTCGCATTCTCGCGGCGAAATTCGCCCGAGGTTTGCCTGGTCACTCCACCCTCTATTCCAAGAGGGCGCAGGGAAGGCCGGGTGCTGACCTCGCACCCGCGGTCCGCTGCGCGAAAAGCACACGCAGGAAAACCGCACAGCAGCATACAGGTGGTGCCAATCACTCGGCCTTCCCTGCGCGATGGTCGGACGGCTTATGCCGTGCTCTCCCGGGAGCCGAACTTTCCTTCTGGCCTCCCTCGCCTCGCGAATTTGGATGATGCTGTCCGCCCGGTTGGGCTCGCACACACCTCCGCGACAGCTTGACCGTAGCAACGACGGCCAGGACCACACGGTTTTGCCGTACGCACGGCCCGCCATTTCGCCGCAGTTTTTCCAGCCCTGTCGACGGAGCCGGAAACTTACAGGCGAGACGAAGCCTAGCAGCGCCGCTCGTCCGCACGCGGTTTTCGGGCTCACAGGGACTACCCGCCCTGCCCGCACCATCTCGTGCCGACGCTGCCGCGTCCATCGCAAGCCCGGCTCGCAATCAAGACGACAACGAGATCGCCCCTCAAGGATGAGCCGGGATGAGCGACACATACGTCAAAACCGAATTTCGGTAAAGTGGAATATTTTTGTGGGGAGGGGTTGACGGGATGGCGGGTGTTTTGCCCGACGGCGAACCCTACATTGCACCGCCGCTCAGCGATTCAGCCCGATCCGCAGTCGCCGCGCACGATCTCGGAAGGCGCGATCGCCTCCCTCTAGAATATCGCAAACTATTCTCCTCATAGATTCTTCTTCGAGCCCCCCAGCATAGTAGGTGATTGGCGGCAATCCATTCCCCGGATGAGCGCCCACCTTCGCGACAATTATCTGGTCCGCATCGGTATTGACTACCAAATTGGCATTGTGGGTGACGAGAATGACCTGACGTCGGCTCTTGGCCGACTGAAATAGTGGAACGAGTTCGTCGTAGATCGACTTTGGATCAAGATTCTCTTCCGGTTGATCTATTATCAAAGGCCTATCGTCACCGTCGTCTAGGGCTAGATAAAGTAGAACTAAGACTATCCCACGAGTTCCAGGCGACAGTTTATGAATGTCAATTCCATCGTATTTGATGCCGTATTCGATCGAGATGTGATCGGTGCTGTATAACCATTGCGCAAACCGCTTACTCCAAGCTCGATAATTCGAAGTATCACTCTTCGGGTAGGGCGCGTCTTCCAACAAAGAAGGCACATGTCTCTCGATAAATGCACTCATAGCCCCTGATACATCGGCTGAGTTACCTCTATGCCAAGCTTGAGCAAGAAGCGTATTCGCCTCCCTTTCTAGGGTCCCTATTCCTTTGAAAGGCCCGCCTCGCTTATCGAACAAACTCTCGCCGCGTGTGGCCCAACCCCTTACATTCACCACCCGCGAAACCGTGAAGGAAAGCTTTGCCAACGTCCCCCCGGCGGCTGCGAGACGTTTCGTCAGCGGAGCATATAACTCGGTAAGAACACTCTCTTCATCTAAGATTGCATCGAATACACGCGTGTAACCTTTGTCACGCAAAGATACCAGTTCTTCGGCGCGCTGCTTCGCTCCTGTACAATCCGCGAGCTTCTCTTTGAGCTTTTGCAGTGAGACATTCTCGTCCGCAAGCCGCTTTAAGATGGCGGCGAGCCGGTCAGCGGTGACTTTATCTGCTGCGACGAGCCTTCCTAGCCTCTCCGCCTCAGCGTCAAGCACTGCGAGCGATAAATGATCAAGCCTGGCATTGTCAGTGACAAAGGCTCCGTCGTCTTGAACGGGCCTCCTTGGAGACGACCCTTTCCAACTAGCTAGATTTTGCGAAACCTCCTTCGACTTCTGATCGACAACAGAGCTCACATCGCCGGTATAGTCCAAGAGGAATCGCTTCCAATCTTCAGGCGTTATTCCAGCGCGCTGATGTTGCTCTTGCATCGATCGAAGCGCCGCGGGAGCGCGGTTCTGTCGCAAATCCCGAACATCTGAATTTACGCCAGCCAACGAGGTTTGCTGGTTAGAGAAGTATCGGATGTTTCCTCTCACGGTTTCAGCCGCAGAGAGCACCTGCTGGAGGCGGTCGGAAGCCTTACTCTGCGTCTTGGGCAGGAGACTGACACGATCTCCTTGATAGCGCGCGATTAGCTTTTCTTTTTCAGCGATATGCGCAGATACGACGGAAACTTGTTTGGTCTTCTCCATCTCAATGGCTATTTGATCTGAGATCCCAGCCAAAGCAGTGGCTTCGCGAACACGGGTATCGTGATAAGTCGACGCGCGATTGTCGAGTAATTCGTCGAAATCTGCGGCTCCATCGCGCTCAAGCGCTGGATGGGCTTCGAAGATGACTCGCTCTATCTCTCTTATGAGACTTGGCATTCCCTCGATTGAGCAAAGATCTTCAACAAACTGTTGAGACAGATAACGAGCACGTGGATGGGCGTCGGCCGAAAGATCAATTGGAAAGTCCAGCAAACTGCGTGTCGGCCCTTGCTGCCCTCTCCAGTTTAGAGAGACGGTCGCTCCAGATAGGTATTCGTGGGCTCTAGCCAAAAACGACGGGCGTTCCGATGACGGAACATAAGAGCCGCATCCCGTCGCTATTATGTCTGCGAGCGCAGTCTTGCCCGCGCCGCGGGCACCGATGATGGCTACAAGGCCAGAATTCAACGGTATTCTTGGGGTTATCGCCCACGGAGCATTCGCGATATGAACCTCATCAATCACCTGAGATTCCATGGCGGGCGACGGAGGCACCTCACCAACGTAAGCGCGCTCAGGATCAATGCAGGCCTGCAGTAGAGCATCAAACGTCGGCTGGCCCTTTATCCAGCAGAAACGGCTTTCGTCCGGCTTTCCTACGCGGTCGAGCGAATGAGCATCAGAGCCCCAAAGGCACGGCTTGGGACCGTTGTAGTCACGTCGAAGCTCATCGAGACTTGCTGCTCCATACCCGAGCCAAAAATCCCGCTGCTTGAGACTACCGGCAAAGATTGCGTGAGCAGCTTTCTCCATCTCCCGGCGCAAAACATTGTCAGATGCTTCCTTTACGCCGGACGTTCCGTCAGCGTTGCCCGCTACAGCAATGAGTATATTACTCTGCGCCCATTTCATGTCCCGATAGACTTCCAGAAGGTCTTCTCGGGATACCTTGAACTGTAGACAGCCGTGCTGAAGTGCGGCCTCTTCATTGCTTTTGCCGGGGTCCGCGCGCGCCCCGAGCCGCCTAAGGTCACTTTCAGTGCAGGCAAATTTGTCGTCGAAAGCGACAAACGATAGACGGCTCAAAAATCGATGAAGCTCCGTTAAGTGATGGGGGTCTTCTGGATTGACCAGCAGATGCACGTTGACAAAATTGCCCTTGACGGTCCCGGTATTCAGACGAAGTTCGATGTTTGGGAACAGCAGTTCGCATCCCCTAAGACGTCCTTTTTCCTTGAACGCCTTCACGCGTTCGTATGACCTGGGGATGCAGTAATCCGTCACGCCAATCGCGCTCAGGGGCGGCGAAACAGCCTCAAGGGCATTCAAATAGAGTTCCCAACTGTCCTTCTTAGGATATTGATCCGATAGAACTGTCCCGGGCGCGTGAATGTGGGGCTCCCACCGATGCCAGACAGAGCCACGGCTGAGCCGCTGTGAAGTATCCCCCATTTGAAAAACTCTAGCTTATTGGCGTTATGGCAATATCGCGGTTTTACCTAGAAACGATCCAGTGCGTGGAATGAATAGAGCAAAGTAACCACACCGAGTCTTGTACGCCGATGAAACAATGATGAGGTCGCGTATGTATCCACGAGTCCAGACTATCGACCGACATTAATCGGCGCTGTCTTTGCTCCGCCCTCCCTTACGCTTTGCAATCGGCAGCAATCCTTCTGCAGGACGTACAATTCCCTGAACTTTCGCATCCTTCAAATTCAGAAGGCCGGCTCCCGGTCTGGCGCCCGTTTTTGCAGCCTTCCTCACTGCAACCATAACATCTTCGACCCTGAAACCTTCTTTAGTCGGTGCAATAGCTATAGCATCAAACGTAACAAGGGGCTCACCGGATGGGCCGTCTGCAGGAAGCTTCACGAAGTCTTCTAGTGTGTCCTCATTCAGAAGGTCGTGCATACCTTCGCCATGTGGAAACAGACGTTTGGGTGGCCTCGCGCGAATAACCTCCAATTTTGCCAAATCGTCGCTTGAAAATGGCGCGTGGAAATCGTTGTAGAAAATGAGCGGCTGTTTTCTCACTCGCATCTGGAAATGATAATGAGGATGTTTGGCTTCCTGGCTTGTCGGATGACCCGCAAAGTCGCTATCTGAACAAGAAAATGACCACTCGAAATCTTCATAAACGATGGTGCTAGCCAGCATTTTCCCATCAGCTTCGATAGGTAGGTCGTTTATGTTGATCGCGAACTCACTTTCATTTGCAACCCAACGCAGAAAATTTTGAAGGTCGAGATAGCCAAAACGCTCAGACAATTTTTTAAAGAAGCGTTTCTTGAAGCCCGGCGGGTTGAGCAACCAGTGAGGGCAAGGCTGCGTCACATCGAAATGCTTCAAAGGATGATTGCAGAGATAACAATCACCGACCTGAAAGGCAGCCTGAAATCGACCATGCTCGGCATCCGCATGCTGAATGACCGCTATTGGCACCTCGGCCAAAAGATTCTTGAGATGATCGCGCTTTTGGGCCTGGTTACCGCTCACGACGAATCCAGCGAATATTTAAGTCCTCGCGGATATTAGCGGTTTGCACGTCTAGTTGCATCAAATGACTGAAACACGCAAAATTAGCGTGCTCAGTTGTTGCGATGCAAACTAGGCGAATGCGACGTCGGGGAGTTGCAGAGAACATTTGGTAGCGGGAGAGGGACTCGAACCCCCGACCCCAGGATTATGATTCCCGTGCTCTAACCAGCTGAGCTACCCCGCCACAGGGTCGCGAGGGCCGAAACAGGCCGATCTCGCGAACGCGCGGCATATAAGGAAGGGGGCGGCGGGCTGTCAAGCTAAGGTCGCCGGCTTCTGTTCGGGCCGATTTGGCGCGGGAATCGCGCCACTCAAGCACCGGACTCGCGGAGAGTCCCCCTCACCCGGAATCCGCGCGTCGCGCGGATTCCGGCCTCTCCCCGCAGGCGGGGGGAGGCGAAGAAGCGCGGATGCGCGACTATTCGTTATTTCGGCCGCACCGTCGGGTCGCCGCCGGGGCTGCCGGGGGGCGGGATGACGGGCATGGCGCCGTTCGTGCTGGGCGCCGGGGCGTGCATCTCGGGGTCGACGCCGGAGGGCGGGCAGAGCACACCGTCCGATTTGGCCAGTTTGTCGCCGAGCGTTTCCCGGGACTGGCCGGTGGTGGTGCCGTCGGCCGAGCGGTTCGGGCGGTCCTGCGGCGTGCAATTGGTGGCGTGCTGCGGGGATGGCGGCGCGGTTTGTTGCGGCGGCGTCGCCGGGGCGGGCGGGGCCTGCGCGATCGCGCTGCCGGAGGCGGCGATCAGGAGGCTGGCCAGAATGACGTTCGATGTGGTGCGCATGGAAGGGAAACGCGCGGGTGCTGCCGCGTGTTCCGCGCCCCCGATCACGATTTGAGGTAGCGGATCAGCGAAAAGTGCCCCATCGGCGGCATCGGGCGGCGCTCGGCCAGCGTGACGCCGCCGTGTTTTGCGGCCCAGTCGACCAGGCGGGCCCACGGAAACTCGGGGCGCCAGCCGAGACGGCGGGCCAAGGGCGCAAACGCGAGCTCGGAGAGTTTGCGCAAACCCTTTTCCGCGCCGATGTGGTTGACCAGGATCAGCTCGCCGCCGGGCTTCAAGACGCGGACGAACTCGTCGAGCGTGCCTTCGGGATCGGGCACCGCGGTGATGACGTATTGCGCGACCACCGCGTCGAAGAAGTTTTCGGGGAAGGCGAGGTTTTTGGCGTCCATCACCGAGAGCACTTCGACATTGGAGAGCCGCAAGCTCCGCACGCGCGATTGCGCCTTGCGCAGCATCGGCTCGGAGATATCGACGCCGCAGATCTTCGTGGTGCGCGCATAATCAGAGAGCGACAGCCCGGTGCCGACGCCGACGTCGAGGATGCGGCCGCCGATGCGGTCGGCCTCGGCGATGGTCGACTGCCTTCCGGCGTCGAACACCTTGCCGAACACGAGATCGTAGACCGGCGCCCAGCGGCCATAGGCCTTCTCGACCCCGGCCCGCGAGATGTCTGCTGCCATGCCCCCTGCCCTGCTTGAATTCTATGGAGAGTTGATCATTGGTGAAATCGAAGTCAGCCCAGCGCGCGGTCTGGCGCCTCTCCCGCTTGCGGGAGAGGTCGGCACGCTCGCAAGAGCGTGGCGGGTGAGGGCTTTATCCGCTCGCGAGATATCGCGGGTGGAGAGAGCCCTCGCCCCAACCCTCTCCCGCAGGCGGGAGAGGGGGCGCACTTCCGGCGTCGCGAGAGTGCGGTCCGATCTCATGGATTAGCCGCGGACCGCTTCTGCGAGCGGCCTCGTCGTGCTGCTTGCGGCCTTCGCGGCGGCGCTTTGAATGAAGCCGCCGCCGAGCACGCGGGCCTGGCCACTGGCTGCGTCGTAAAACACGCAGGCCTGCCCCGGCGAAACGCCCTCTTCGCCGGCGACGAGCTCGACCTCGTAATGGCCATTGGCGCCGCGCAGCCACGCCGGCTGGGGCGCGCGGGTCGAGCGCACGCGCACGAACATTTCGAGGCCATCGCCGATGGCGCGGTCGATGTCGCCATCGCCGATCCAGTTGACGTCGCGCAACACGATGCGGTGCATCTTCAGCGCCTCGCGCGGGCCGACGACGACGCGGCGGTTGGCGGCCTCCAGCCGCACCACGAACAGCGGCGCGGCGGCTGCGATGCCGAGGCCGCGGCGCTGGCCGATGGTGAAATTGGCGATGCCGTTGTGCCGGCCAAGGACACGGCCGTCGAGATCGACGATGTCGCCGGGGTCCATCGCGTTCGGCCGCAGGCGGGTGATGATATCGGTGTAGCGCCCGGTGGGCACGAAGCAGATGTCCTGGCTGTCGTGCTTGTCGGCGACCGCGAGGCCGAAGCGCCGCGCCAGCTCGCGCGTCTCGGGCTTGGTCATGTCGCCCAGCGGAAAGCGCAGATAATCGAGCTGCTCCTGCGTGGTCGCGAACAGGAAGTAGCTCTGGTCGCGATCGGCGTCGGCGGCACACACCAGCGCGCGCGAGCCGTCGTCGCGGCGGCGCGAGGCGACGTAATGGCCGGTGGCGAGCGCGGTGGCGCCGAGTTCGCGCGCGGTCTTCAGGAGGTCGCGGAACTTGACCGAGCGGTTGCACTCGATGCACGGCACCGGCGTCTCGCCGAGCGCGTAGCTGTCGGCGAAATTGTCGATGACGGATTCGCGAAAGCGGTCCTCATAGTCGAGCACGTAATGGGGAATGCCGAGCTTGGCGGCGACGTCGCGGGCGTCGTGGATGTCCTGGCCGGCGCAGCAGGCGCCCTTGCGATGGGTCGCCGCACCATGGTCGTAGAGCTGCAGCGTGATGCCGACGACGTCGTAGCCTTCCGCCTTCAAGAGCGCAGCCGTCGTCGATGAATCGACGCCGCCCGACATGGCAACGACGACCCTGGTATCCTCAGGACGGCCTTCGAGATCCAGACTGTTGAGCATGGGCCTTAAAGCGTTGTGACGGCGGCGTTCGGCGATCCGCTGGGTGCTTCCGGCGGGACAAAGGCAATCCCCGGGAACCGAGAGTTCCCGAAGGGCGCGGCCTGCCCGGTCGAAAGCGGTTGAGAGCTGTCTCTTTAATATAGGCGGCCTTCCGGTGAAGCAATCACGGACCCCGCAAGGTTTACGGCAATTCTTGCCGGGGAGGCAGAAATGGCGGGGCTTCGGGAGGCCCCGCGGCGGGGACGCCAAATCATTAAACCTCTGATTTTATTAGTTAAAATTACTCAGCGCGACGGTGGCCCGCTCCTTGCTCCCTCTCATGGCGAAGATGTTTCCAAGGGGTTGCCTGTGGTCGGTCGTACGTCAGATGTAGCGGCAAGCGTGCAAGTCCAGAGCGCGCAGCAAAAGCCTGCCCGGTCGCAAGCGCCGAAAGAGAGCTCCGCCAACGACTCCTTCGGCTCGCTGGTGGACAGCAACACCCAGGCGATCAGCGACAGCGCGGCGTCCTCCGCGCAGGACACCCCGCGCCGGACCGATTCATCGTCCGCCGCCTCGGACAAGAGCCCGCGCGATCGCTCAGTGAGCGACAAGTCCTCGCAGAGCAAGGCCAGCGACGACACCGACAAATCCGCGTCCGCCAAAAACGACGCCAAGAACGACGCGAAGAGCGACGCCAGGAACGACGCCAAGAGCGACTCGACCGCCGATGCGGCCAAGGCTGATAGCAAGACCAAGGACAAGCCGAAGGCGTCCGACGCCAAATCGGCCGACAAGTCTGCGGACAAGTCGGACCAGACCAAGGCGGACAAGGCCGACGGCACCGATGGCCTCGCGGCCGCCGTCGATACCGCCGCCGCCGCGCAGATCGACGCGGCGCAGGCCGCCTTACCCGATCCGAACGCACTCGTGGTGGCCGTGCCGGTCGATCCGAACGCGGCCGCAAACCAGACCGCCGGCTCCGCCTCCTCGCCGCTGACGATCGCCGCCGCCGGCATCGCCGCCAGCGCATCCATCACGGCGCAGATCGCCGGCCCCAAGACCGACACCGCGACGCCGGGCGACAAGAGCGCCAAGACCGCGAGCGCCAAGGTCGATGCCGACACCTCGGCGACGCTGGCCGATGCCGCGACCGGGACGACCGATTCGACCGCGACCGACGCCAAGACCAATGGCGGCCTGATCGCCGCCGCCGACCAGGGCACGCCAAAAACGTCGTTCAAGGCCGCAGCCATCGCGCAAGGCGCGAGCGACGTTTCCAATATCGGCCAGGACACCGGCAAGGCGAACGCCGCGCAGACCCCGGCGACGGCAGCGTCCGCCAACACGGCGCATCCGCACGCCGACAAGCCGACAATCGATGCGAATGCAGCCGACGCCAAGGCTGGGACTTCCGACCGCACGGCCGATGCGGCACCGGCCACGGCCACGACGCATGCCCATGCGGGCACGCAGGCCGCTGTCCCCACCACCGACACAAGCGCGCAGGCGGCCTCTGCCATTCAAGCGCCGCTGACCAACACGACATCGGCCGCGACCGCTTCGACCGCGACGCTCACGGCGACCGCGGCGAATGCCAACGCCATTCCGATCAGCGGCGTGCCGATCGAAATTGCCGCCGCCGCGCGCGCGGGCAAGACCCGGTTCGACATCAGCCTCGATCCGCTCGACCTCGGCCGCATCGACGTCCGCATCAATGTCGACCGCAACGGACAGGTCACTTCGCATCTCACCGTCGAGAAGCCGGAGACGCTGCAGATGCTGCGGCAGGACGCGCCGCAATTGCAGCGCGCGCTCGACGATGCCGGCCTCAAGACCGGAAGCAACGGGCTGTCCTTCAGCCTGCGCGACCAGAATTCATCGGGCCAGAACTCCGGCCAGAACAACGACAATGGCGGCAATGCCCGCCGGCTGATCGTCAGCGACGAGGACGCAGTTCCCGCGGCCCCGGTCGGGCGCAGCTACGGCCGCATGCTCGGATCGAGCAGCGGCGTCGACATCAGAGTGTGAGGAGTATTCGATCATGACCACCACGAATGCCGCCACCGCCCCGTCCGTCGTCTCGGGCACGACCGACCTGCCGAAATCCTCGTCGAACCCGAGCCTGGGCTCGAGCACCGGCGCGACGCTGGCCGGCAACTTCCAGACCTTCCTGACGCTGCTGACGACGCAGCTGCAGAACCAGAACCCGCTCGATCCGCTCGACACCAACCAGTTCACGCAGCAGCTGGTGCAGTTCGCCGGCGTCGAACAGCAGCTCAAGACCAACGACTCGCTGTCCCAACTCGTTACCCTGCAACAGACCACGCAGGCGACCCAGGCGCTCGGCTTCGTCGGCAAGACCGCCCTGGTCGACGGCACCACCGGGACCATGACGAATTCGTCGGCAACCTGGCATCTCAACGTGCCGAGCGACGCCACGGTCGACATCACCATCGCCAATGCGAGCGGCCAGACCGTGTTCACCGGCAAATACACCGCCGGCGCCGGCACCGACGTTCCGTTCACCTGGAACGGCCAGGGCAATGACGGCACGCAATGGCCCGACGGCAAGTACACGATCTCGGCCACGGGCAAGGACGTCGCCAACAACAATGTCGGCATCGCCGCGCAGGTGCAGGGCGTCGTGTCATCCGTGGACCTGACCCAGTCGCCGCCGCTGCTGACCATCGACGGCGCCAGCTACACGCTGAGCCAGGTCAAGAGCATCATCGCGACGGCCAGCAATTGAAGGCGGCGCGCGAACCACATTCCGCGTCGTCCTGGCGAAAGCCAGGACCCATAGCCACCGAAAGTCGTTTTGGTTCGAGGACGTGACCCCGAGTCGTCGCCAAACTTCGCGCTGGGGTAATGGGTCCTGGCGTTCGCCAGGACGACAATTGGGCCTTGCAGCGCCGCGCGCAGGCCTCGTTCGTTAGTAAAGTATTTACGAACACCCCCCTCGGCCCGCCTGGACGCACCGTCCCGCCGGTCGAGTCGGCTGCGTTCCAGCCATTTTCAACGAGAATTGTATTGAAGCCTTAGGCTTAGCGGATTTTTAAGCCGGCGGGCGTACGGTTCCTGAGTGAGTTCAGTGGTTGAGAGTTTGTGAGTACGCCATGACAGAACCCCATCGCCCGAGGGTAAAATACGTCATCGGGCCGGACGGTAGTCCGTTGACGATTGCGGATCTGCCTGCACCCGGCACCAAACGCTGGGTCATCCGCCGCAAGGCCGAGGTCGTCGCCGCAGTCCGTGGCGGTCTTCTCTCCCTCGAGGAGGCCTGCAGCCGTTATACGCTGACGGTTGACGAATTCCTCTCCTGGCAGTTTTCGATCGACCAGCATGGTCTGGCGGGACTTCGCACCACCCGTATCCAACAATATCGCCAGTAGGCAATCCGGAAATCTGCGGCTTTTGACGAAAATCGGCCTCGCCTTGCGAGGCCGATTTTTTTCATGTTTCGTTTTGGCGCGACTTTTGTCGCAGCTCTTAACCTTCGTTAACCATATCGAAACCATCACCTAGGCAATAATTGCCCAGTCGGCCTTTCCTGTGAAAGCAGCCGAATCTGTCGGGGCGGTTGCTTGCAAGGTCTTGCGGACTTTCTGAAGGGTATCGGAGCCGCCCGGTTCGGGGCGATGATCGCGGTCACCGCCGCGCTCGTCGGCTTTTTCGCGTTCGTCATCATGCGCGTCACCACGCCGCAGATGACGACGCTGTTCACCGATCTCAGCGTCGAGGACTCCTCGGGCATCATCAAGGACCTGGAGCGCCAGGGCATCCAGTTCGAGCTGCGCAACGAGGGCACCATCATCATGGTGCCCAAGGACAAGGTCACCCGCCTGCGGATGAAGCTCGCCGAGGGCGGCCTGCCCAAGGGCGGCGGCGTCGGCTACGAGGTGTTCGACAAGTCGGATGCGCTCGGCACCACCTCTTTCGTCCAGAACATCAACCATCTCCGCGCACTGGAGGGCGAGCTCGCCCGCACCATCCGCGCCATCGACCGCATCCAGGCCGCCCGCGTCCATCTGGTGTTGCCCGAGCGCCCGCTGTTCTCGCGCGAGGCGCCGGAGCCGTCGGCCTCGATCGTGGTGCGGGTCCGCGGCGCGCTGGAAGCCCAGCAGATCCGCGCCATCCGCCACCTCGTCGCCTCGGCCGTGAACGGGTTGAAGCCGCAGCGGGTCTCGATCGTCGACGAGACCGGGCAGCTGCTCGCCGACGGCGCCCAGACCGATCCGGAGCAGGCGATGGGCGACGAGCGCCGCACCGCCTTCGAGAAGCGGATGCGCAAGCAGGTCGAGGACATCGTCTCCTCCGTGGTGGGCACGGGGCGCGCCCGGGTTCAGCTCTCCGCCGATTTCGACTTCAACAAGATCACCCAGACCTCGGACAAGTACGATCCCGAAGGCCGCGTGCTGCGCTCGAGCCAGACCCGCGAAGAGCAGAGCATGACCGCCGACAACAACGGCCAGGTCACCGTCAACAACGAGTTGCCGGGCAACCAGCAGAACGGCGGCGTCGCGGCCAAGGACCAGAGCAAGAAGAGCGAAGAGACCAACAATTACGAGATCTCCCGCACCACCAAGACCGAGGTGACCGAGGCCGGCCGGGTCAACCGCATCTCGGTCGCGGTGCTGGTCGACGGCATCTACTCCAAGAACGACAAGGGCGATCTGGCCTACCAGGACCGCACCAAGGAGCAGCTCGACCGCATCGCCACGCTGGTGCGCTCGGCGATCGGCTTCGACCAGAAGCGCGGCGACCAGGTCGAGGTCGTCAATCTGCGCTTTGCCGACGCCCCCTCCACCACCCCAATCGCGGAGCCGAGCGGCTTGCTCGGCATGCTCCAGTTCACCAAGGACGACGTCATGTACTTCGTCGAGCTCGGCGTGATGATGCTGCTCGGCCTGGTGGTGCTGTTCCTGGTGGTCCGGCCGCTGGTCAAGCGCATCCTGGCATCCGACGAAGTCGCAGCCGCCATCTCCGGCGCCCTGACCGGCCCGGCGAGCGACGAGGCCGCGCCCGCCAGCCAGCCGCTCCTGCCGAGTGGCGCTGCGAGCGCGATCGACGTCGCCACCGTCCAGGGCCAGGTCCATGCCCAATCCGTCCATCGCGTCGGCGAACTCGCCGAGCGCAATCCCAACGAGACCGTCGCCATCATCCGCCAATGGCTGACCGAACCCGCGAAATAATCGAGAAGTGATCTGACATGGCCGCAGCCCTGCAAAACGCCAATTCCAACGACATCACCAGCGTGATCTCCACGCTCGGTCAGCGTGCCGTCGGCCGCGCGGGCGCCAAGACCGAAGCAGTACCGGGGCCGAAGCGCGCCGCGATCCTGATGCTGGCGCTCGGGGAGCAATATGGCGGCAAGATCTGGGGCTTGCTCGACGATGACGAGGTGCGCCAGCTCTCGCTGGAGATGTCGACGCTCGGCACCGTCGAGGTCGACACCGTGGAGGACATGCTGCTCGAGTTCGTCTCGCGAATGTCGGCCTCCGGCGCGCTGATGGGCAATTTCGACGCCACCGAGCGGCTGCTCCAGCAATATCTGGCCCCCGAGCGCGTCAACGGCATCATGGACGAAATCCGCGGCCCCGCCGGCCGTAACATGTGGGAGAAGCTCTCCAACGTGCAGGAAGAGGTGCTCGCCAACTATCTCAAGAACGAATATCCGCAGACCATCGCGGTCGTGCTGTCGAAGCTGAAGCCGGAACACGCCGCGCGCGTGCTCGGCATCTTCCCGGAGGATCTGGCGCTCGACGTCGTCAACCGCATGCTGAAGATGGAGGCGGTGCAGAAGGAGGTGATCGAGAGCGTGGAGAAGACGCTGCGCACCGAATTCATGTCCAATTTGTCGCAGACCCGCCGACGCGACGCCCACGAGGTGATGGCGGAAATCTTCAACAATTTCGACCGCCAGACCGAAACCCGCTTCATCACTTCGCTGGAAGAGGACAATCGCGAATCGGCCGAGCGCATCAAGGCGTTGATGTTCACCTTCGACGACCTCGTGAAGCTGGATTCCGGCTCCGCCCAGACCCTGATGCGCAACGTCGACAAGGACAAGCTCGGCGTCGCGCTCAAGAGCGCCAACGAGGACGTCCGCAACTTCTTCTTCGGCAACATGTCCTCGCGTGCGGCAAAAATGCTCCAGGACGACATGGCGGCGATGGGTCCGGTCCGCTTGCGCGACGTCGACGAGGCCCAGGCGCTGCTGGTCAACCTGGCCAAGGATCTCGCCGCCAAGGGCGAGATCATGCTGACCAAGAACCGCGCCGACGACGAGCTGGTGTACTGATGGCAGCTCCGGCAAAATTCCTGTTCGACAACGACTTCGCGGCGCCCGACCGGACGCGCGAGAAGGCCGCAACCGCGGCCGAGATCGCCCAGAAGGTCGCGGAAGCCGAGGCGCGCGCCTATCAGGACGGCTTCGCCGCAGGCCAGCGCGAGGCCAAGGCCGAGAGCGACCGCCGTGTCGCGCTTGCCATGGAAGAGATCAACATCGCCATCCGGGGCATCGCTTCGGGCATCGGCAACATCGAATCCAAGATGGAGACCGAGGCGGTCGACGTTGCGGTCGCGGTGGCGCGCAAGCTGTGCGCCGATCTGGTCGCCGCCGAGCCGCTCGGCGAGATCGTCGCGCTGGTCAAGGATTGCTTTTCGCATCTGGTCGCGACGCCGCATCTCGTCGTCCGCATCAACGACGCGCTCTACGATGCCGCTCGCGAGAACATCGAGCGGCTGGCCAGGCAGAACGGCTTCGAAGGCCGGCTGGTGATTCTGGCCGAGCCCGAGATTGCCACCGGCGACTGCCGGATCGAATGGGCCGATGGCGGCGTCGTGCTGGAGCGCGCCGCCATCGCGGCCAAGATCGACGAAATGGTGGGACGCTACGTTGCGTCCCGCAGGGGGAGTTAAATCATGAGCGACACTGACGGACAGGTCCCGCTGCCCGATCTCAACGGCCCGATGCCGCCTGCCGGCACCGACGTCGGCTACAACGAGGACGAATACGCGACGCGCGCCGCCGCCGACCTCGAGGCCGTGTTCGACGTGCCGGTCCAGGTTTCGGCCGTGCTCGGCCGCTCCAAGATGGACGTCAGCGAGCTGTTGAAGCTCGGACCCGGGACCGTGCTCGAGCTTGACCGGCGCGTCGGCGAGGCCATCGACATCTACGTCAACAACAAGCTGGTTGCCCGCGGCGAAGTCGTCCTGGTCGAGGACAAGCTCGGCGTGACCATGACCGAAATCATCAAGACTGAACGCGCCTAAAGCGACGACGCGCGGCAGCGCGACCAGACGGACAGGAGACTGACATGCGGCTTCTCATCGTTGGCACATTGAAGGGCCAGCTCACCACCGCCACCAAGATCGCGATGGCGAACGGCGCCACCGTAACCCACGCCGAGGATCACGATCAGGCGATGCGCGTGCTGCGCGGCGGCAAGGGTGCCGACCTGCTGCTGGTCGACGTCGCCCTCGACATCCGCGATCTCGTGATGCGGCTCGAGGCCGAGCACATCCACGCGCCGATCGTCGCCTGCGGCATCACCAACGACGCCCGCGCCGCGGTTGCCGCGATCCACGCCGGCGCCAAGGAATACATCCCGCTGCCGCCGGACCCGGAGCTGATCGCGGCGGTGCTGGCTGCCGTCGCCAACGATTCCCGCGAGCTGGTCTATCGCGACGAGGCGATGGCCAAGGTGATCAAGCTCGCGCAGCAGATCGCGGGCTCGGACGCTTCGGTGATGATCACCGGCGAATCCGGGACAGGCAAGGAAGTGCTGGCTCGCTACGTCCACACCCGCTCGGCCCGCGCCAAGCGTCCGTTCATCTCAATCAACTGCGCTGCGATCCCCGAGCATCTGCTGGAGTCCGAGCTGTTCGGCCACGAGAAGGGCGCCTTCACCGGCGCGATCGCCCGCCGCATCGGCAAGTTCGAGGAGGCAACCGGCGGCACGTTGCTGCTCGACGAAATCTCGGAGATGGACGTCCGCCTGCAATCGAAACTGCTCCGCGCCATCCAGGAGCGCGTGATCGACCGTGTCGGCGGCACCAAGCCCGTCCCGGTGGACATCCGCATCATCGCGACTTCGAACCGCAACCTGGTGGACGCGGTGCGCGAAGGCACGTTCCGCGAGGACCTGTTGTTCCGGCTCAACGTCGTGAATCTGAAGATCCCGCCCCTGCGCGAGCGTCCCCTCGACATTCTCGAGCTCGCCCAGCACTTCGTGAAGAAATACGCCGAAGCCAACGGCGTGCCGATGCGCCCGATCTCGGCGGAAGCGCGGCGCGTGCTCTCCACCAACCGCTGGCAGGGCAACGTCCGCGAACTCGAAAACACCATGCACCGGTCGGTCCTGATGGCGCAGGGCGACGAGATCGGTGCCGATGCGATCCTCACGCCCGACGGCGACCGCCTCGACCTCGCCAAGACCGCGCCGGCCGTGGCGCATGCCACCATGGCCGCCGAGCAGGTGACGCGGGCGCTGGTCGGCCGCACCGTCGCCGACGTCGAGCGCGACCTGATCCTGGAGACGCTGAAGCACTGCCTCGGCAACCGGACCCATGCCGCCAATATCCTGGGCATCTCGATCCGCACGCTCCGCAACAAGCTCAACGAATATTCCGACGGCGGCATTCCGATTACGCCAGCCGGCACGCCGGGCGAATATCCACGCATGCCGATGGTGGGGGCGTAGACGCTCTACCCTGATTGAGAGAATGCGAATGCCCGGGCTCGTCCCGGGCATTTTTGTTGGTGAAGTGCAGACAGCCTCCAGACTCTCGATGTCGTCCTGGCGAAAGCCAGGACCCGTTACTCCAAGGAGGAGTTTGGCGAAGATTCGTCATTCGGTACTCCTACCGCCCTCCCTCGACAGTTTCCGCGGTATGGGTCCTGGCTTTCGCCAGGACGACGTTGGGGAGGCAGCGTGGATCAAAACCCGCAGACTGCGACATGGCCGCACCGCGTTCTCCGACTAGGTCGCGACAGCGCCAGGCCCTATAAGCGCCACCGAGGACCACGTGAGGGTAAAATGTCTCAAGCTCAAATCACGGATTGGCTGGCGACGCAGCGGCAGGCGATGATCGACCTGCTGCGCGATGTCGTGAACATCGATTCCGGATCCTATGACAAGGAAGGCGTCGATGCGGTCGGGGCGCGGTTCGAGCGGCATTTCGCCGAGCACGGCATTCCGTTCCGGCGCGAAAGCCACGCTACTTTCGGCGATGCGATCCACGCCGAGGTGGCAAAGCCCGGCAGCAACGAGAAGCCGGTGCTGTTGATGGGACATCGCGACACCGTGTTCGGCAAGGGCGAGGCCGGACGGCGTCCGTTCACGATTCAAGACAAGCGCGCCTATGGTCCCGGTGTTGCCGACATGAAGTCCGGCGTCGTCATGAACATATTCGTGGCAACCGCCTTCCACAAATTCGGCGGCAACCCGCACCCGATCAAGCTGCTGATCACCTCGGACGAGGAGATCGGTTCGCCCTCCTCGCGGCCGGTGATCGAGCGCGAAGGACGCGCCGCGCGCGCCGTGTTCAACTCCGAGCCGGGCCGCCCGACCGGCAATATCGTCACGGGACGCAAGGGCGGCATCTTCATGCATGTCGCCATCACCGGCAAAGCCGCGCATTCCGGCGCCAATTTCGCCGCCGGCGTCAGCGCGATCGGCGAGCTCGCGCACAAGATCGTGCATATCCACGCGCTGACCGATCTCGACAAGGGCATTACGCTCAATGTCGGCCTCGTCTCGGGCGGGCAGTCCGTCAACACCACGGCGCCTTACGCGGAAGGGCAGATCGACCTGCGTTATGTCGATCCGGCGGATCGCGCGAGGGTGATGGCCGCGATCGAGACCATCATCGCGACGTCCTACGTGCCCGGCACCAGCGCAACGCTGACGGTCAAGGGCGAGTTCGTGCCGGTGGTGCAGAGCGCCGATTCAAAGGCACTGTTCGAGAATTATCAGGCCGCAGCAAAGCAGGCCGGTCTCACCACGCTCGAAGGCGAGTTCTCCGGCGGCTGCGCCGATTCCGGCTTCACCGCCGCGGTGGGAACGCCGACCATCTGTGGCCTCGGCCCGGTCGGCGGGCTCGCGCACACGCCGGAGGAATATCTCGAGCTCGACAGCATCGTGCCGCGCGCGCAGGCGCTGGCGCTGGCGATCTTGCGGGGGTAGTCGTCACGCACTCTGCCGTCATGCCCGGGCTTGTCCCGGGCATCCACGTCTCTCGGGAATGGCGGCTGCGCGTGGATGGCCGGGTCAAGCCCGGCCATGACGAGGAGAGAGCCGTTACGAATAGCTCGGCGCATCCGGCCTGCGAAAGATCTGGATGGGGTCGCCCGGCACGATCGGATGGCCGCTGAACATCGCATAGGCGTAGAGCGCGAGATAGGCGATCGCAATCGCGCCGACCGCGTAGAAGGCCCAGGTCGCGACGCGTTTCATCATTGCGCTCCATTGCTGTCCCGGCGGGAGGCTCAGGCAGCGCTTCTAGAGCGATGAGGGCGAAAAGGCCAGCCTGGACGGTCTGTGGCCGGCGGCGATCAAATGCCGCGGCGGACGTGGGTGGGAACGCTGACGTCCGCAAGCCTGACCGCGTCTTCGTCCTGATCCACCGCCACATACTGACCGTGCCAATAGGCCAGCGCTGCGTTGCGGGTCGAATTCCTGACGTCTCGCACCCGCCCGATGATGATCCCATGCGAATGGCGCTCGATGATCTCCTCGACTTCGCAATCGACGGCCGACAATGCGCCAACCAGCAGCGGAACACCCGAGACCGCGGTCACCCATCTGGCGCCCGCGAAACGATCGGCGCCCTTGAGCCCGCCCTTGCCGGCAAAGCGCTCGGCGATGTCGAGCTGATCGGCCGCGAGGATGTTCACGCCGAAGGCACCGTGGCGGCGGATCAGCGGGAAGGAGGAGGCGTCGCGGTTGATGCTGACGATCAGCGTCGGCGGATCGACCGAGAACGAGCTGACCGAGGTGACCGTCATGCCGGTGATGTCCTTGCCCCGTCCGGCGGTGATGACACTGACCCCGCCGGTGAGATGGCGCATGGCGCCGCGGAAATCAGCAGGCGAGACGGCATTTTCGGTCATGAGATCGCGGGGCACTACATTCATGGCATCGTCCCCAAGCGGGGGTCCCTCTCTATCTAGGTACGATCGTCCGCCGACAAAAGGTGGCTCAGGATCGAGCCTTCGAGGCCCGCGACCCGACCGAGAGATTAAAAAATCGCGAAAACAACCCCATGCACAGTAGCCGGGGCGTGGGAAAACAATGACTTACGCTTATCCGAAATCAACTTGACTCGTCGGGCAAAACAGGAGCAGGATGGCATCATGGCGGCGTTGCGGATGGACCGGTCCTTGCCGGGCTAATGCAGCCACCTCACGGGCAGATTTTGCAGCCCGCGGAACGCCCAGCCGCCGACCCGCACCGGTTCGTCGTCGGCGATCTCGAGCCGGCTGGCACGGGCGAACAAGGTCGGCAGTGCGACGTCGGCAATCATGGCACGCGAGGCCCAGGCGCCGGCGCAGAAATGCGGACCGGCGCCGAATGCGACGCTCTTGGCCGTATCACGCCGCACGTCGAACTGGTCGGCGCGCTCAAAGTGCTTCTCGTCGCGATTGGCGGAGCCGAACATGAGGAATACGCGCTCATCAGTTTCGAACACGACGTCGCGGATGGTCCACGGCTTTGCGATGCGTCGCGGCGACATGCCGATCGGCGAGATCCAGCGGGCATATTCCTCGAAGGCCTGGAGCCAGGTCACCTCGCCCTGGCGCACGAGATCGAGCTGGTCGGGATGGGTCAGCAGCGCCCAAACCGTGCCGGCGATCGCCTTGCGCGGCTCGTTCTGGCCGCCTGATATCGCGAGTTTGACATTGGCGCGCACGCTCTCCATCGCCATGCCCGAGGCGAGGAGCACGCCGAGGATGCTCTGGTCGGGATGCTTGCGCATCACCGGCAGGATGTCGTCGATGGCGGCATCGATTCCCGACGTTGCCGCATGGCAGCGCGCCTCGACGGCTGCGTCGCCGCTGTAATTGGCGATGCCCTCGATCATGCCCTGTGACCAGGCGTCCATATCCGCAAAGCCGATATTGGTGAGGCCGGTAATCGATTTCAGGCATTCGCCGGAGAACGGCAACGCGAAGTCGCGCATGAAATCGATACGTCCGGGCTCGATCGCGTCGATGATGCGATCGGCATGGGCCTGGAACAGCGCGGCCCAATGCGCCTTCACCGTCTTCGGCGACACCGTTGGAAACATCGCGCGGCGCTCGACCTGGTGCGCTTCGCCGTCCTTGCGCATCATGTTGTGGCCCATCAGCCGGTTCATCAGGCCCGCGGGCTGGTGCGAGGAGAACACGTCGATCTGCTTCTCGGAGATGGAGATATCGTCGCGGCTCGTCAGCAGCGTCGAGCCGAGCTGCGGCACGAACGCGATCGGCGCCTCCTTGCGCATCTTGGCGAGCATCGGATAGGGGTCGGCCCAGAATGCGGCCGGGTCGATGTCGATGCGCGGCGCCGTGCTCAAGCTTCGCTCCATTGCTGTTCACCGCCAAGGCTAGCGGCTTCAGGAGGCGCCGTCTGTCCCCAGCGATTGGGACAGCTTCAGTTCAGGCCGCGCGGGCCGGCGAGCAGGCGCAGCACGATTGCAAACAGCTCGCTTTGCGAGGAGATGCCGAGCCGTTCATAGGCGCGCTTGCGGTACGTCAGGGTCGAATGCAGGCTGATGCCGAGCGCCTGCGAGATCGCCTCGGAGCTGAAGCCGGAGAGGATGCGCCGGCAAACGTCCTGCTCACGCGGGGTGAGGCTGGCGAGCGGCGCGCGCGTCGCGAAGAGCGCGGCGAGAGATTGCTCAGTCGTCGCCGACGAGCTGTGCTGGAAATGGCGTGCTACGCTCGCACTGATGGCCGGTGCGATGGCCTGAAGTCGCGCGCGCTGGGCGTCGCTGAAGCGGCCCTGGACAGCGATGCGATAGAAATTGACGTAGAAGCAGGTATCGTCGACCCAGATCGCGGTCGCGCATTTGTCGACGATGCCGGAATCCACAAAGAACATTTTTCGGTAGCGCGCGCCGTACATGCGCGGCGCGAAGGCCGGCAGCACGAGCGGCGCGCGGCCCTCGCCTTCGAACAGCGCATCGCGGTTGGGATCGGATTGGTGGAACTGCCCGGCATAGGCCGCGCCCAGATCGCCGCCGATCGGGATGTTGCCGGCATCGAGCAGGCAGTGTGCGGCGCCCGCGCGGCTCAGGGCGAACACCATGCAATGGCCGACCCCGGCCTGCCGGCGCAGTGTATCGATCAGGATATCAGGGAAATCCGGGCGACCGATGGCGAGCACCGCGGGTGTGACATAGCCAGCCGCCGGATTTGCGGGCGTCCCGTGAGGGCGCATCGTTTTCTCCCTATCGCCTTTTGATGAAATTTATCAGCAATGGCCGCGCGGCGGAAGGCGGGTGTCGTCGGATATCCGCCGCAAGGTCGCCAAGCCAGGCTGACCAGGGCTGGCGCCTCAGGCGGCACTTTTCCGCAAAATCTTGTCCATTGCTTTTCCCTTGGCCAGCTCATCGATCAGCTTGTCCAGGTAGCGGATCTCTCGCATCGTCGGCTCTTTGACATCCTCCACCCGGACCCCGCAAACCACGCCTTTGATCAGCGCTCGCGATGGATTGATCTTGGGGGCCCCGTGATATGGGTCACTGAAGGTTCAAAGCAGTTGCGGCACTCTGCATCGTGGCCGCAACCCGCCACCCAAAACAGGAGGACCTCACATGAAAGCCGCTCGCTTCGCTGTCTTCGCCGCCCTCGTCGGACTCGGCTCTCTGCTCGGATCCGCACATTATTCACCTGCTGCAGCAGGCTTCGGCTCGCAATACGGATGGATGGGAAACAAGCCATACATGGATTGCCTCAAATACGTGGGGGCCTTCGGTGCCGACTACCCGAACCGAAACAAGAATATCGAAAGCTGCAAGCGTAACTACCTCCCGGGCGGCCGCTGAGCTGACTGTCTCGACGGTGTATTGCCGGCATTCCCTGCTGGGTTAGCAGAATTCGCACCAGCAGTGCATGCTCGGATTTCAAACTTACTCGAAGGCAGAGGCGAAGCCATGCTCAAGGTCGAACCCACACTTGAAAATCTGGCATCGCATATCCAGCGGCAGGACCGATCGCTGAAGGCAATGAGATGGAGCGTTCTAGGGGCTACGATCATGGCGGCTGCGGCGATCATTTCGTCGCAATGGCATGCGACCGTAAACGCCGATGCGGTCAAGACCAAAAGCCTCTCTGTGGAAACAATAGCCTTGCGCAATGGCACCGGAAAAATTGTCGCCTTGATCTCGTCCACTTCCGACGGAACGCCGCATATCTCGCTCTTCGATAGCCGCGAGAAGGTGCGTCTCAGCATCGGGCTTCGCCAGGATGGTGCACCTTCGGTGTCGCTCCTCGATACGGAGCAAGGTCATCGGGCGGTGCTGTCCCTGAATGATCATCAGGATGCGTCCTTGACGATGTACAATGCTGCAAAACTTCCCCGCGCGACGCTCGCTGTGGACTCCGCCAGTTCGGGGCACATGGTTCTCTTCGGGACCGGCGGTGGTCTAAACCTCTCCGCGTTGGATGGCCGGGTGCAGTGGACGCCGGTGGACGGAGCCGTCCAGAACGTCCAGACGAAAACGGAATCCAAATAAAGTCAGCCGGCCGCGGCGGTGAAAGACCCTACCCCGCCGCCGCCTTGGCCGGCGAGACGCTGACGGCGAGCTTGCCGTAGCGGTCGGTGAAGGCCTCGGTGTCGATCTCCTCGAGCTTGATCTCGCCGCTCATGACGCCCTGCTTCCAGGCGGCCTGCGCGGGATCGTTCTGGAATTCCGGCATCACCTCGCGGCCGAACAGCTCCAGCGATTCGCAGATGTGCTCGTGGCTGTTCTTGCCCGCCTGGTTCAGGAGGATGACCTGGTCGATGTGCGAGCCCTGGAAGCGCTTCAGCTTCCTTCGGATCGTCTCTGGCGAGCCGATCAGGCCCCCGCGCAGCGCCGCCTCCTGCGCTTCCGGGTTGTCGCGCTTCCACTTGTTGTACTCGTCCCACATGTTGACGGTGTAGGGCGCCGGACGCTGGCGGTTCTGCGAGGCGCCGTAGAAGCGCAACGCGAACTGGAAGAAGGTGGCGCCGTCGGCCCGGGCGCGGGCCTCCTCGTCCGTCTTCGCGCACATGAAGAACGACACCAGCGCCATGTTCGGGTTGATCTCGTAGTCGGCGAGCTTGGTGAGCCGCTTGGTCATGGCGTTGTAATAGGCGTGCACCCAGGCATGCGCGGCATCCGCGCTGACGAACTGGAAACCGAGCGCGCCAAAGCCGTGCCGTCCCGCGCGTTCGATGGTCTGTAATTGCGAGCAGGCCATCCACAAGGGCGGATGCGGTTTTTGCACCGGCTTCGGAACGACATTGCGCAAGGGGATGTCGAAATATTTGCCGTGGTGCTCGCTTCCCGCGTCCTTGAACATCGGGAAGATCGCGGCGACGGCTTCCTCGAACACCTCTTTCTTGGTCTCCATGTCGCGGCCGAACGGCGTGAGCTCGGTGATGGAGGCGCTCTCGCCCATGCCGAATTCGCAACGGCCGTTGGAGAGCAGATCGAGCACCGCGACGCGCTCGGCGACACGTGCCGGGTGGTTGGTGGTGAGCTGGAGGATGCCGTGGCCGAGCCGGATGTTCTTGGTGCGCTGGCTCGCGGCCGCGAGAAACGATTCCGGCGACGGCGAGTGCGAGTATTCTTCGAGGAAGTGATGCTCGACGACCCAGGCGTGATCGTAGCCGAGCCCGTCGGCCAGTTCCATCTGCGAGAGCGCGTTCTGGTAGAGGCTGAGCTCGTCGCCGGCCACCCACGGACGTGGCAGTTGCAGCTCATAGAAGATGCCGAACTTCATGACGCCTCTCCCGCTTATTTTTGTTGCGGGCATCTTAATGCGCGGGGCGGCGCTGTCTACGCAGTCGCAATTCCGCCTTGCGGGAGAACACGCTTCTCAGCGCGGCGGCCATTCAGCACCGTGCCGATGAAGGTGAAGCGCACCAGCAGATGATAGCTCGCCAGCATCGAAGGAAGCGCGACGACGAGAATGATCGCGAACTTGATCAGCCCGGGCCAGTCGAGCTGCGACAGCGCGACCTGCAGCGCCATCACGATCGGCAGGTGGATCAGATAGAGCCAGTAGGAGGCGTCGGCGAGGTAGCGCCAGGTCGGGCTGAAGCCCGACATGAAGCGGAGGGCGAGGCCGATGACCGCGAAGGTCGAAATCCATATCGCCGGCGCATACAGGATCACGGAGACAAGCCGGAGCGTGGCAAAGCCGAAAGGCAGTTTCGGTGCACCCGGCGCGGACGTCATCGCCCCAACCAGCACGAAACTGATCAGGATCAGAGTGATTGCGAGCAGAAGATGCGGGAGCCAGCGCCGCTCAATCAGCCGCAGCAGATCGATCTGCCGATGCAGCAGCCAGCCGATCGCGAAGGCGGTGCCGAAGCCGATCCAGGCCTGCGCGTTGGTGATGAGCGATTGATCCGGCGTCCTCACGCCCATCACATTGATCCAGCGTTGATCGAGACAGAAGGCGACGCCGATCGGGATCGCCAGAACAAGGGGGGCCAGCGGACTTTTCATGATCCCGGCGAAGACGCGGTCAATTACCACTCGCCACCCGCCTGACGCATCTAGCCAGACAAATGCGCCGCGCAGCAGCAGAACGGCGACATAAAGCTCCAGCAGCACATAGATGAACCAGAGATGGGTCAGGGGGAAATTCGGCAGCACCGGTGGCCAGCTGCGGGACCAGCCGCCGTTCGGGAAATGAGACGCCCAGATCGCGATGAAGTACATGGGCGTGAACAGGATCGGCCAACCGATCACGAGCGGCAGCCCGATTCTCAGGAGCCTGTCGCGGACGAAGCCCCTGACGCCCCGGCGATGAAAGCTCATGCGGGCGAAGAAACCCGCCATCAGGAAGAAGGTCGTCATCCGGAAGACGTGGATGGTGAAGGTCAGCAGGCCCAGGAGCAGGCTTGGATGGGTGTCCTGGATGAACCAGAACCGGGGCGTGGCGGGCACGAACGACATGGCCGCGTGCAGGACGATGCCGAGCAGCAGGGCGCCGCCCCTGAGTGCATCAAGAGCGTGCAGCCGTTCCGATGCAGGGGTGGCGGCGGTCGAAGGTGACATGGGTGGGCTCATTCGGCTGGCGAGAGGATCTGCCGGACAGTCTGCCCAATCGGGGCGCGGCGTTCTCGCCTGATCCAAAAATCGGCTAGCCGATTTCGCGGCGCGGCTGGCTGAGTTCAGCGCTGTCGGGCCGGCTCAGCGCCTCGCGCCGGAATTCGGTCGGGGTCATGCCGGTTTCGGCCTTGAACGCGCGATTGAAAGGTCCGATCGACTGGAAGCCCGCATCCATGGCGATGGTCAGCACCGGGACCTCCCGCTGCGTCGAGTCGGACAGCGCCAGCCTGGCGTCCTCGATACGGTAGCGGTTGAGGAACGCATTGAAGTTGCGATAGCCCAGCCCTTCATTGATCGCTTGGCGCAGCCGATGCTCGGGAACGTCGAGCCGCGCCGCGAGCGCTCCGATCGCAAGGCCTTCCTGGCGGTAGGTTCGCTCGACCGTCATCAGATGGTCGAGACGCCGGAGCAGGATCGGGTCGACGACGGCCTGCCCCGCGGCGGCGCGATCGGCGGCCGGGGCTTGCCTCCCCGCCTCGCCAGATGCGATCGCGGCCGTGGCGTCATCGACGGCCATCGCCGGCGCGCTGAACAGGCCGATGGCGGCAAGCATGGCCACGATGAACAGCCCGAGCGCGGTCGGGAGACTGCCGGGCGCGCCGGGAACCGCGACGGGAATTGCGGCGAAGCCGGCGACGGCGACGGTCGCGATGAGCACGACATTGATCGCAAGCATCGCCAGCCGCAGTCGGCGTCGCCGCGCGACCAGATCGGCTCGCCAGGTCTTGACCGTCTGAACCGCGGCAGCGAGGGCCAGCACCAGGGTGGCCAGAGCCAGGACTCGCCCGCCTGCGCCGGCCAAAGCGGGCCAGTTCGCCCAGCCCAGCGTGATCGCAAATCCGAAAGCCACGATGCTCAGCCACAGGGCGCCGTGCCAACGCCTCAGCACGAAATCGTCGTCGAACGCCGCGCGCGCCCACAGCCAGAACACCGCAGGCTGCGCGGACAGGATCGGCAACACCCACCACCAAGCCGTTTTGGGCAGGTTGGGCGCCGTCGCGATCGCATAGAATATGCCGCCTGCGCACATCGCGATGCCCAGAAAAGCCTGTTGGCCGGTCGCACGACGCAGCAAGGCCACGAGAACGATCAACAGGAACACGCCGCTCGCCGCGCCGCGAAGTCCGAGATCGATCGCCGTCAGCCCTGTCGCGGTCACAGCTCGTATCCCCGTTCGATGCCAAATTGTCGCATCGCCTTCGCACGGGTACAACCCAAACTTGCGGCTGGCTAAGGCCACAGCGACCGCCGCAAATTGACAGGTTGATCCAGATCAAGGCGTCAGTGGCCCTGCTGCATCTAAAGTGCGGCAAGGCAACGGCCCGGATGCCGTCCCAATCCCCACATTTTCAGACGAGACCGAATATGTCGGCCCCCGACGACGCGACTTCGCGCGTGCGCCGTAAGCGCATGGAGATTTTCGCTTTCCTGTTCCTGACCGCGATCGTGATGCCCGTCCTCGCGGTCGGAACGGTCGGCTCCTACGGGCTCGGCGTCTGGATCTACCAGATGTTCGCCGGCCCTCCCGGCCCACCGCCCTCCCCGCATTGATTCCTCGAAGCGAAAGACAGGCATCATGGCCGAATCCAAACTCAACCGCCGCGCCTTGATCACCGGCCGGGTGCTCAGCGCCGACCGCATCGTCGCGCCACCCGGTTGCGAAATTGCCAGCATCATCGTGCAGGCCCGCCCCGAGCGTCTGGACCAGCTGGAAGCCGCGATCACCGCCCTTGCCGGCTGCGAGATTCACGGCCGCGATGCGCGAGGAAAGCTCATCGTCGTGACCGAGGCGCCTGATGCCGGCAGCCTCGGCACCCTGCTCAACACCATCCAGTCGCTGCCCGACGTCTATTCCGCGGCCCTGGTCTTTCACGCCATCGAAACGGCTTAAGGCCGGGAGAGTCGTCATGACATCGCCAAAGCTCGACCGCCGCCAGATGCTGAAGCTCGAGGCCGCCGCCATTGCGGCCGCCGCTGCGGGCATGCCGGCACCGACGCTCGCCGCAAACCTCGTCGCCGAGCGCGACGTCGCCGAATTGAAATGGGACAAGGCCGCCTGCCGCTTCTGCGGTACCGGCTGCTCGGTGATGGTCGCGACCAAGAACAATCGCGTTGTCGCCACCCACGGCGACATCAAGGCCGAGGTCAATCGCGGCCTCAACTGCGTCAAGGGCTACTTCCTCTCCAAGATCATGTACGGCCACGACCGCCTGACACAGCCGATGCTGCGCAAGACGGGCGGCAAATACGACAAGAACGGCGAATTCACGCCTGTTACCTGGACCGAAGCCTTCGACATCATGGAGGTGAAGTGGAAGGAGGCGATCAAGAAGCGCGGGCCGAACGGCGTCGCCATGTTCGGCTCCGGCCAGTGGACGGTCTGGGAGGGCTATGCGGCCGTGAAGCTGTTCAAGGCCGGCTTCCGCACCAACAACATCGACCCCAATGCACGCCACTGCATGGCCTCCGCCGTGGCCGGCATGATGCGCACCTTCGGCATCGACGAGCCGGCCGGCTGCTATGACGACATCGAGGCCACCGACGCCTTCGTGCTGTGGGGCTCCAACATGGCGGAGATGCATCCGATCCTGTGGACGCGCCTCGCCGATCGCCGGCTGTCCGCACCGCATGTTCGCGTCGCCGTGCTCTCGACCTTCGAGCACCGCTCGTTCGACCTCGCCGACATCGGCATGATCTTCAAGCCGCAGACCGACCTCTACATCCTCAACGCCATCGCCAACCACATCATCAAGACCGGCCGGGTCAACAAGGACTTCGTTGCCGCGCATACCATCTTCAGGCGCGGCCAGACCGACATCGGCTACGGCTTGAGGCCCGAGCATCCGCTGCAGAAGAAGGCGACGGGCGCGGCGAAGGCCAACGATTCCACCGAGATGAGCTACGACGAGTACGTCAAGTTCGTCTCGGAGTACACGCTGGAGAAGGCGGCCGAGATGTCGGGCGTGCCGCTCAACCGGCTGGAGGCGCTGGCCGAGCTCTATGCCGACCCCAAGACCAAGGTGGTCTCGTTCTGGACCATGGGATTCAACCAGCACACCCGCGGCGTCTGGTGCAACAACCTCGTCTACAACATCCATCTGTTGACCGGAAAGATCTCCTCGCCCGGCAACAGCCCGTTCTCGCTGACCGGCCAGCCCTCGGCCTGCGGCACCGCGCGCGAAGTCGGCACCTTCTCGCACCGCCTGCCTGCGGACATGGTGGTCACCAACAAGGAACACCGCACCAAGACCGAGCACATCTGGCAGGTGCCCGAAGGCACCATTCCCGACAAGCCCGGCGCGCATGCCGTATTGCAAAGCCGGATGCTGAAGGACGGCCTGATCAACGCCTATTGGGTGCAGGTCAACAACAACCTGCAGGCTGGTCCCAACGCCAACGAGGAGACCTATCCGGGCTTCCGCAACCCCGACAATTTCATCGTGGTCTCGGACGCCTATCCGTCGGTGACAGCGCTCGCCGCCGATTTGATCCTGCCGACCGCGATGTGGGTGGAGAAGGAAGGCGCCTACGGCAATGCCGAGCGGCGTACGCAGTTCTGGCATCAGCTCGTGGCTGCCCCGGGCGAGTCGAAGTCCGATCTCTGGCAGCTCATGGAATTCTCAAAGCGCTTCAAGATCGAGGAAGTGTGGCCGGAGGAGCTGATCGCCAAGAAGCCGGACGTGCGCGGCAAGACGCTGTTCGACGTGCTCTACAAGAACGGCCAGGTCGACAAGTTTCCGGTCTCCGACATCGAGCAGGGCTACCTCAACGACGAGTCCAAGGCGTTCGGCTTCTACGTCCACAAGGGCCTGTTCGAGGAATACGCCACCTTCGGCCGCGGCCATGGCCACGACCTCGCGCCGTTCGACACCTATCACCGCGAACGCGGCCTGCGCTGGCCCGTCGTCAACGGCCAGGAAACAAAATGGCGTTTCCGCGAAGGCAGCGATCCCTATGTCAAGCAGGGCACCGACGTGCAGTTCTACGGCTATCCGGACGGCAAGGCGCGCATCTTCGCCCTGCCTTACGAGCCGGCGGCGGAATCGCCAGACAACGAATATCCCTACTGGCTTTCGACCGGCCGCGTGCTGGAGCACTGGCATTCCGGCACCATGACGCGCCGGGTGCCCGAGCTCTACAAGGCCTTCCCCGAGGCCGTGTGCTTCATGCATCCCGACGACGCGCAGGAGGCGAAGATCCGCCGCGGCGACGAGGTGAAGGTGGTCTCCCGCCGCGGCTTCATCCGCGTCCGCGTCGAGACCCGCGGCCGCGACCGGCCGCCGCGTGGCCTCGTCTTCGTGCCGTGGTTCGACGAGTCCAAGCTGATCAACAAGGTGACGCTGGACGCCACCGATCCGATCTCGCTGCAAACCGACTACAAGAAGTGCGCCGTGCGCATCGAGCGGGTGAACGTGTCATGATGAAACGATTTGGAGTAGCGCTGCTCGCAGTCGCGATCGCGGCCGGCGCGAGTTCGCTGACCGCGCAGACGGTGACCTCAGGCCTGCGCGGCCCGACCCCGCTCAACGACGAAGGTCCGGCGCCGCCGATGCTGCCGAACCGCAACACCTCCGAAAGGGAAGTGCGCAACTATCCGGAGCAGCCCCCTGTCATTCCGCATACGATCGACGGCTATCAGATCGACCTCAACGGCAACAAGTGCCTGTCCTGCCATGCGCGGGCGCGCATCGCGGAATCGCAGGCGCCGATGGTCTCGATCACCCACTTCATGGATCGCGACGGCCAGTTCCTGGCTTCGATCTCGCCGCGCCGCTTCTTCTGCACGGAATGCCACGTGCCGCAGAACACCGCCAATCCGCCCGTCAGCAACGACTTCACCGACATCGACACGCTGCTGTCGCGTGCAAGCCCCGGTGGCCGCCGATGACGACGACCGCCGATGAGCCCGACGAGGGAATGAAGGCCAAACGCAGCTTCGTCGCGCGAAGCTGGGACTTTGCGCTCGAGCTCTGGCAGGTCCTGATCCGTCCGAGCTCGGTGTTCGGGCTCGGCGTGCTGGTGCTGGCGGGCTTCATGGCCGGCGTGATCTTCTGGGGCGGCTTCAACACCGCGCTGGAATTGACCAACACCGAAAAATTCTGCACCGGCTGTCACGAGATGAAGGACAACGTCTATGCCGAGCTGAAGTCGACCATCCACTTCGCCAACCGCTCCGGCGTGCGCGCGACCTGTCCGGATTGCCACGTGCCGCACAACTGGACCGACAAGATCGCCCGCAAGATGCAGGCCTCCAAGGAGGTCTGGGGCAAACTCTTCGGAACGATCGACACCCGCGAGAAATTCCAAGATCACCGGCTCGAGCTGGCGGCGCATGAATGGGCGCGCTTCAAGTCCAACGACTCGCTGGAATGCCGCAACTGCCACAGCGCCGATTCCATGGACATCACCAAGCAGTCGCCGCGGGCCTCGGTCGCCCACCAACGCTTCCTGTTCACCAAGGAAAAGACCTGCATCGACTGCCACAAGGGCATCGCCCATCATCTGCCCGACATGCGCGGCGTTCCCGGCTGGCAGTAGGAGGCCCCGCCCGGCTTGAACCGGCGGTGCGAATGGTTAGTTTTGGGGCTGGCGAATCGCTCCGTTTCGCCCCCTCCTCAAGACAGACATGGCCACATTCACCCCGCATCAGGATGCCGCGCTCAAGGCCGTTGGCGACTGGCTCAAGGCCAAACCCGGCCGCAACGGCACGCCGCCGGTGTTCCGCCTGTTCGGCTATGCCGGCACCGGCAAGACCACGCTGGCGCGGCACATCGCCGACGGCGTCGACGGCGAGGTGAAGTTCGCCGCCTTCACCGGCAAGGCGGCGCTGGTCATGCGCAACAAGGGCTGCGACGAAGCCTCCACCATCCACTCGCTGATCTACCGCACCCGAGAATCCGGCGAGGAACAACCCAGCTTCGAGCTGTGGGACGACGCTCCGGCCTCCAAGGCCAAGCTGATCGTGATCGACGAATGTTCGATGGTCGATGCCGAATTGGGCCGCGACCTGATGTCGTTCGACTGCCCGCTGCTGGTGCTGGGCGATCCGGCGCAGCTGCCCCCGATCCAGGGCGGCGGCTTCTTCACCAATACCGAGCCGGACGCGATGCTGACCGAGGTACACCGCCAGGCCCAGGACGACCCGATCGTGCGGATGTCGATGGACGTCCGCGAGGGCCGCGAGCTCGACATCGGCCGCTACGGCGAGAGCGAGGTGGTGTCGCGCAAGGAGCTCGATCCTGATCGCGTCATGGCCGCCGACCAGGTGCTGGTCGGCCGCAACAACACGCGGCGCGCGTACAATATGCGGGTGCGCCAGCGCCAGAACATCGAGGACGTCTTCCCCGTCGCCGGCGACAAGCTGGTCTGCCTGCGCAACAACCGCAAGAAAGGCCTGTTCAACGGCGGGCTGTGGCGCGTGAAGTCGCGCAACACCTCGCGTTCGAAATCCCGCATTCTCAGCATGAGGCTGTCGCCGGACGAGGATCTCGGCCACAAGGTGACCAAGGTCTCGGTGCGCGCCGATTGCTTCGAGGGCGGCGTCGAGGCGATCGCCTGGGAGCAGCGCAAGCCCTATGACGAGTTCGACTACGGCTATGTGCTGACCGTGCACAAGTCGCAGGGCTCGCAATGGGACGACGTCGTGCTGTTCGACGAGAGTTTTGCGTTTCAGGAGAGTCGCGCGAGGTGGCTGTACACGGGCATCACGCGGGCTGCGAAGCGGCTGAGCATTGTGGTGTGAGGCTGCCGTGGCTGCCGTAGCCCGGATGAGCGAAGCGATATCCGGGACAGACGGACCCGCATGTCGCTACGCTCATGCGGGCTACAAATTCGAGCGCGGCGTTCACTTCCCCGCGACGAAATAAAAATCCTCTCTTCCCGGCGGCGAGCCGTACGAAAACGGCTGCTGCACGTGCTTGGTCACAAGCCAGACGTCGTCGCGGACGATGTCGAACAGCTTTCGGATCTCGACGCGCGGCACCTTGATCTCGCGGGCGAGCGCGGTGGCGAACGGGCTGTCGGCGCCGCCGTCGCCGTCCATCGCGGTCTCGCCGTGCTTGGCGGCATAGACCACCATGAAGCCGGCGCCGGGCTCGATGTTGGAAAAGCCCTTGTCCACCAGCTTCAGCGACAGCGTGCGCTGCATGGTCGGCGCGAACGGATTGTCGCGGCAGGCATCCAGCATCACCAGACGCACTTTTCGCGCGGCGCCCACCGCCGCGATCACCTGCTCCAGCGCGACCGCCTGGGTCTCGGCGTCCCTGTCGGCGGCAAGCTTGGCATCGACGGGAACGAGGTAATTGACGCCGCCGATCTCGAAACCGTGGCCGGCGTAATAGACCACCGCCCAATCCGCCTTTTCCGCCTCGGCCGCAAACGTCTGCAACGCTTCGAAGAACTTGTCGCGGGTCAGGTCGCTGACGGATATCACGGTCTGGAAGCCGACATCGCGCAGCACGCTTGCGATCATCTTCGAGTCGCGTGGCGGATTGGGCAAGGCGTGGACGTTCTTGTAGGCGCCGTTGCCGATCACCAGCGCCACGCGGCGTCCCGTGGATCCGGCCGACGGCTGCGGGGTCAGCGCGGCTAATCGCTCCTGCGCAATGGCGCGGGCGCGCGCGACATCGAACTCGTCGAACTTCGTCAGCGAATAGGCCGCCGCGCGATAGTCGGCACGGGCCTGGGCGAGATCCTCCTTGCGCTCGTAGATCTGGCCGCGCCCCGAATGCGCCCGCACATTGTTCGGGTTGATCTGGATCGCAATGTTGTAGTCCTTCAGCGCGGCCTCGAGATCGCCTTTCAGCATGTTGACGTCGGCGCGATTGTTGATCGCGTACACGTTTTTCGGCTGCTTCTCGATCAGGCCGTTGCAATCGGCGAAGGCCTGGTCGAACTTGCCCATCATGCCGTAGGTGATGCAACGATTGCTGGTGATCTGCGGCGCGGCCGGTTCGATCTTCTCGGCCTCCGCGAAATCGGCGAGCGCGCCATCAAAATCCTGCATCAGCGTGCGCACGCGGGCGCGGTTGGTGTAGCCGAGCAGAAACTTGGGCGCGTATTTGATCGACAGGTTGAAATCGTCGAGCGCGCTTTGCAGCGCCCCCCGGCGCACCTGGATGATGCCGCGGTTGTTGTAGGGGACACCGTAGGTCGGACGCTTCTGGAGCGCGAGGTTGTAGTCCGCCATCGCAAGGTCGTCCTGGCCCGTCCGCTCATAGGCGAGGCCGCGCAAATTGAGCGTGACGACGTTGTCGGGATCGAGGTCCACGGCCATGGACAAGGTCTCGATCGCGTGGACGTAGTCGCGCTTGTTGATCAGCGTATTGCCGCGCACGGAGAGCGCGATGGCCTTGTCCTTGCCGGTGAGCCGGTCGGCGTTGAGTAAATTGTCGCAGGCCTGCGCCCTCGCCTGCGCATCCGCCTGGCGGTCGCGACAGATGGCGAGGTCGTCGCCGGGTTTCGGATCGGCCGCCGCGATCGAACTCCAGCCGGCCAGGATGGCGAGCACGGGGACGAGGGTCAGGGATACGACGCGCAGCATGTTGTCAGGTCAGCTCCAGCCATCATTCTTTAGGTCGATCACCGATCGCACCGGTTCATCTAGCGCGGAGTTCCGGTCCTCGCCAAGCCGGCTCTTCCAGGCGGCGCGTTTCACAGACTCGTGTCCGTCCGGCCGTAACAATCGCCCGGTCCGCCCGTATCTGGACTATCCGAAATTGCCGGGCAGGCTGTTCGCCCGGCCCCAATCGCCCTAGACTGTCAGACCTTCCGAAAGAGGATTGCCATGCGCCGACCCGCCATCCTGTCCCTGCTCGCCGCAACCACCGCCCTGACGCTGGCTTTTGCCGCGCCGACCCGGGCCGCAGAGGATGCGGTCGTGATCCCCGCTCCCGCGGTTGATGCGGCGCCCGCTAGCGGGATCCAGACCGCCGTGATCGCCGGCGGCTGCTTCTGGGGCGTGCAGGGCGTGTTCCAGCACACCGCAGGCGTCGTCAACGCGGTCTCCGGCTACGCCGGCGGGACCAAGGCGACGGCCGACTACCAGACCGTATCGAGCGGCCGGACCGGCCACGCGGAATCCGTCGAGATCAAATACGACCCCAAGAAGATCTCCTACGGCAAGATCCTCCAGATCTACTTCTCGGTGGCGCACGACCCGACCCAGCTCAACCGGCAGGGCCCCGACAGCGGGACGCAATATCGCTCGGCGATCTTCACCACTTCCGACGAGCAGGAGAAGGTGGCCGAGGCCTATATCGCCCAGCTCAACGGCGCCAAGGTCTTCAGCAAGCCGATCGTGACCAAGGTCGGCGCGCTGGAGGCTTTCTATGCGGCGGAGGCCTATCACCAGGATTATCTGACGCTGCACCCGAACCAGCCCTATATCGCCTACAACGACCTTCCGAAGGTCGAGAACCTGAAAAAGCTGTTCGCGGATAACTATATCGAGAAGCCGACGCTGGTGAGCGCCAGCAAGGCCACCAACTGATCGCGAGATCACTGAACAAGATCACTGAAAACAAGATCATCGAAAAACGGGAGACCCATGCCCGACACCAAGACGAAAACCACGGACGACAAGGTCATCAAGAGCGAAGAGCAATGGCGCAGCGAGTTGTCGCCGATGCAATACGCGGTGCTGCGCGAGAAGGCGACCGAGCGTCCCTTCTCCGGCGAATATGAACACGACCACCGCGCCGGCATCTATACCTGTGCCGGCTGCGGCAACGAGCTGTTCGAGTCCGACGCGAAGTTCGATTCCGGCTGCGGCTGGCCGAGCTTCACCCAGCCCGCCGTCGAGGGCCATATCGACGAGGAGCGGGACGTCAGCCACGGCATGGTCCGCACCGAGGTGCTGTGCGCCAAGTGCAGCGGCCATCTCGGCCATGTCTTTCCCGACGGCCCGGGGCCGACGGGCTTGCGTTACTGCATCAATTCCGCAGCGCTGAAGCTCGAGCCCAAATAAACCTCACGCGGCGCCGGGTTCCGTCATGGAACCCGGCGCCGCGATGTGCTTTTCTCACCTGGTGGTGCGGCCGGCCATGGCGTTGCGGCGGCCGCCAGGGAGGATGCCATGACGCTTGGGACCATCCTGATCATCCTGGTGATCATTTATCTCGTCGGCGGCCTGTCGGGCCGCATCGGTGGATACGGTTACGGAATGGGTCATTCCGGCATGGGGATCGGCGGCCTCGTCCTGGTGGTGCTGCTCGTGCTGCTGCTCCTTGGCAAGCTATAAACCGTTCAAACCACTGATATCGTTGAAACTTTCACGGTTGCGGAGCTGCCATGCGTGGATTCATCATCTCGCATCGCGGGGGTCGCAATTTTGTCAAAACGGGCTATATTAGAGGACGAAAATGACATGTGCGGCGCCCACCCAATGGTGGCCTCTGCCGGTCCCAACCCCACGCGCTTAAAGCCCCAGAGAGATCACGAGGTCTTTGACCATGCGTCCACTGCGTCCGTTCAACTTCAACACTTCCGCCGAACTCTTCCCCGCTGCGATCCGCAAGAAGAAGCGTGCAGGATTCACCTATCGCCGGTTCGGCACCGCGGCCGAAGCCGTGCAGTTCGCGATGGAGCAGTTGCCGACGGATTCGCTGAACGGCGCCTATCTCCAGGTCGAGGAAGCGCGCTTCGACCAGAACGGCATCCGCTCGCTCTATGAGAGCGAAGCCTTCCCGCTGCCCCGCCACCGCAAGCCGGTGGAAGCCAGCACCGACGCCGCCGACGCGGCATAAGTTTTCGTAAAGCACTCCGATGTGCGCTGAAAGCGCGATGGCCGAAAGGCCGTCGCGCTTTTTGCGTTTTGGGGCGTGTCAGATGCGCGGCTGCTTGTCGAGCCAGCGGCGGAGCAGGCGCACGTTGCGCATGTTGGCACGGAACATGACGTCAAAGGCGTCGCCCGCGAACGGGACGATGCCGACGACGCCGTCGAGGGCGACATTGCCGAGCATGCGCGCAGTGATGTACCAGGGCGCCCCGAGCGCCCTCGCCTCTCGCACCAGCCAGAGCGAGATCGCGGTGGTGATGATGTCGCCGACGACGGGGATCAGTCCGATCAACCCGTCGATGCCATAGCGGATATTGGTTCCGGGCAGCACGAAGGCGACGTCGAGCAGCTTTGCGATCGCCTCCATCCGTGCGATCCGCTGCTCGCGGGTCCGATTGCCGAACGGGTTGCCAGCAAATGGACTATCTTTGCCGAACTCGAAGCGAAACTCGCGAAAGCCCTGCTCCAGCGTTTCGGGCCGGATCTCGTGACCATCCTGATCGATGATCGGCCCACGCCCCTCGGTGCCCGAAGAGGCCGCACCCGCGCGGCTTCCCGAACGGGAGCGACGCGGAGCAAGGATATCGTCATCGGGCATGGTCATGGCCTGTAGGGAACGCGCCAGCGCGGCGGAGGTTGCTGCGGCGTGATCGAAGGTCGCGCCCTCAAGTCTGTGCTGCCGCCGGCTGCGGCTCCTCGACATATCTATGCACGAGCCAGGATGAAATCACCGCCGGCACGAAGCCGACGAGGCCGTACAGGATGAACTGCACCGCGCCCGAGTCCGGCCCGCGCGAGCTGTAGGTCAGCGAGGCCAGGATGAAGGCGAACACGCCGACCAGCAGCATCCGCAGCACCGGGCCGATCCGGCGGATGTGGACCAGGATGTCGTCGACCGCTCCGATCATCAGCGAGGGCAGGAATCCGAACAGATAGCTGTATTGCAGGGACTTGAAGAACACCGCGAACAGCTTGCCGACCTCAGCGAGATTGGTCTGGGTCCAATAGCCGGACTGATAGGTCGTCGTCAGCAGCAGCAGGAACCCGCCCACGAACGGGCCAACCAGCGCAAACACGAGATAGCGTTTCATCAGGCACCCTCATCCTTCGCCCCGTTATAGCAGCGCCGCGGGAACCTTGAATAGCGGGAGGTGCGGGCTCTGCCCTGGGAACAAGCGGCATAGCGACGGACTTGAAACTCACCTGTCAGATCTGGAGCCGCCGATGTCCCGCAAACTGTTCTTCCTGGCGACGATCGCGCTGGCGGCCGTGAGCGGCCTGTCGAACGCGCCCGCTTTCGCACAAGGCCATATGGGTTCGCCGCAAGAGCAGAAGGCCTGTTCGCGGGACGCCTCGCGCTTCTGCCGCAAGGACCTCGGCAACGACATGGCCGTACAAGGCTGCTTGCAAGCCAACCGGGCCAAACTGTCGCGGTCCTGCAGCAAGGTCTTTCAGAGCCACGGCATGTGAGGACCGGAACCATCCCGGCGAACGGAGAGTGAAGCCATGTTGCGCGACGAACAGCTCTCGATTCTCAGGGACATCAGCCAATCCATCGCCTTTGCCGACGACCGGCACGGCAAGATAGGCGAGCTGATCGCCGACGGTTACGTGATGAAGGACGGCGATCTGTTCGAGCTCACGGCAAAGGGCGTTACGGCTGTCGAGGAGCACGCAGCGCTTGGCGCAAGCGATGCGGAGCAAGCGAGCGTATCCTCCGATCGATTGATCTGATCGCACGCGAGTCGCATTGTGCGTGACGTGCGCGCAACAATTGCGAATTCCTTTTCGCTTGCCATTGCGGCCGCGCGACAATGGCGCATACTTGATTCGGGCGGCGCAGCACTTTTCGATTCGAACATCACGAGAGATCGAGCGACCACATGCGGGATTGAGGTCCCGGCGTGAAGGCTGTGACATGCGGCAGATCAAGCCGCGTGCGGCGCCCCAAAATCAAGTGGCTCAAGCCCACGGAACTCGGGGACGCATTCTGCATGACACGCAATCAGACGATCGCAACTCTCTTCGCCGTCACAACCGCAGCCATCGCATTCCAGACATCGCCCGGCCTCGCCTTCTCCTCCGAAGCGCAGCAGATGTGCTCCGGCGATGCCATGCGGCTGTGCTCGAGTGAGATCCCCGACATCCCCAGAATCAGGGCCTGCATGGTGCAGAAAAAGGCTCAGGTCAGCCCCGGCTGTCGCGCCGTGATGGACCGCGAGCACGCAGCCGCGACATCGCGCAAGCGGGAAGCCACGGCGCAGTAGAGAGAGCGTACCTGCGGCCATCCTTCGAGACGCCCGCCCAAGGGGCGGGCCCTCAGGATGAGGTCTCGTTTCGCGGCGAGATATCAAACCCTCATGGTGAGGAGCCCACCAAGGCGGGCGTCTCGAACCATGCAGGCCGAGGTCTCACGGAGTAGAGATCTAGTCGCCCCACTGCGCGAAGGCGTCGTTGAAGGCGCGCTCGCCGGGAGCGCCCTTCTCGATGGCGATGATGGCGCGGCGCTGGTTGGCGTAGACCAGGGGCACGTCGAACCAGGAGCGCTCCTTCAGGAGCTGGACGTTGCGGCTGCGGTCGGCGTCGACGTTGGAGAGGCCGACCAGAAAGAAGCCGTCGGTGACCTTGACCGCGAGGCCTGCGAGCGGCGTGCCGCGTGCCTGCTCGTTCGACTTCATCAGGATGCCCGGCACGTTGGCGACGCCGCCGCCCGAAAAGTCCGCCGGCAGCACGAAGGTCAGCTCCGCCGTGTGGCTCGCCGGCAGCGAGGAATCGGTGTTGCGGCGGAACGACATCGTCATCTTGAACTTGCGGTCGGGGATCTCGATGTCGGCGCGCACGGCGACGTCGGCCTTCTGGTTGCCCGACGCCTTGATCGGCTCGAGCCGCCACACCACCGAGCCGACATATTGCTTGCCCTTCGGATCGGATGGATCCTCGTCATAGAGCACGACCTTCTGCGCCACCGGCGCGACCGGCTGGTCGCTGGCCGAGGGCTGGCCGACGCGATCCGGAATCTTGGGCTTGCTCTGCGGCTGAGACGAATCCCTGGGCGCCTCCACCACCTGCGTCGGCGAAGACTTCAGCAGGTTGGTCGCGGTCTGGACCAACTGCTTGCCCCAGAGGATACCGGCACCGACCAGGATCAGCACGATGCCGACGGCGATCGCGCTCTTGAACGGAAAGGCGGAGCCGGTACGGGCGCGCTTCTTCTTCGTGTCGCGATCGAGAACGGGGATGTGCGGACGTTGCGACGGCGGCTGCGACTGCGGCGCGTAGCGCTCGGCCTCCTCAATCGATTCGTCGTAGGAATACGGCGCGTCCGCCCCGGCGGCGCGATTCTCCAGGCTCGGCTCGAGCCGGTCGAATTCCGGCGAGGGCGAGGGCACGTTGGCGTAGGTGCGGCGCGCGGCACGGTTGGCTTGCGCGGCGGCGCCGCCGAGATCATTGGCGTCGGCCGTGATGTCGCGGAAGCCGCGCACGCCCGGTGCCGGCGGCAGCGGCGGTCCCATGTCCGGCGGACGGCGGCCACCGGCGCGATCACGTCCGGCCGGCGGAGGCTCCGGCATCGACGGCGGTGCCGGCGGACCCGGCTGTCGCGGCGCGTCGAAACGCGGAGCCCGCGGCGCACGCGGGGCCTCGCCCTGGTCATCGACATTGAAGGAGGGCCGGTCGGCGCGCGGCGGCGGCGGCGGAGCCGGACGGGTGCGCGGCGGGGCGCCGGTTTGGGGCGCTGGCGCGTTGCCCTCGGTGGCGCGGGTGCTGGCGCGGCGGAAGGCATCGCCGCTGCCGCTGCTGCGGGTGCCGCCACCGGGGCGCGAGGCCTCGCGGGCACGCTGGGCAGCCTCCGATTCCACCTTGCGGACGGCCTCTTCCAGCGAGAGGCGCTCGCGGGTGATCTCGGATTCGGAGAGCGGCGGCTGTACGCTGCGGAGCTGCGCGATCAGCGCCGTGCGCGCCCGCTCGTAGAGCGCGCGACGGCTCTCGCCGGGAGCGTTGGGGTCCAGGGCGGCAATAGCGCGGGCGATCAGCGGATAGTAATCAGCCATTTCTACTCAATTATACGCGCGTCCCGGTAAGAGATCGTTAAGCCTCAAACGGATTTTGTACGAGGATAGTATCCTCGCGTTCGGGGCTGGTGGAAAGCAGTGCGACCGGGCACCCCACCAATTCCTCGATCCGGCGGACATATTTGATCGCCTGGGCCGGCAGCTGGGCCCAGGACCGCGCATTGGCGGTCGGCTCCTTCCAGCCCTCGATGGTCTCGTAAATCGGCTCGACCCGGGCCTGGGCGCCCTCGCCCGCCGGGAAATGATCGATCTCCTTGCCGTCCAGCTTGTAGCCGGTGCAGACCTCGATCGTGTCGAAGCCGTCGAGAATGTCGAGCTTGGTCAGCGCCAGACCGTTGATCCCGCAGGTCCGGACCGCCTGGCGAACCAGAACCGCATCGAACCAGCCGCAGCGGCGGGGCCGTCCGGTATTGGTGCCGAACTCGCGGCCGCGCTCGCCGATCTTGCGGCCGGTCTCGTTGTCCTGCTCGGTCGGGAACGGGCCCTGGCCGACGCGGGTCGTGTAGGCCTTGCAGAGGCCGAGCACATAGCCGACCGCGGCGGGGCCGAGGCCCGACCCGGTCGCGGCCTGCGCCGCCACCGTGTTGGACGACGTCACATACGGGTACGTGCCGTGATCGACGTCGAGCAGCGCGCCTTGCGCGCCCTCGAACAGCATGCGCTTGCCCTCGCGCCGCTTGATGTCGAGCAGCCGCCACACCGTCTCGGCATAGGGCAGGAGCTGCGGCGCGAGCGCGGTCAATTCCTGCACGATCTCCTTGCCGTCGAACTCCGGCAGGCCGAGGCCGCGGCGCAATGCGTTGTGATGCGCCAGCAGCCGGTCGATCTTGTGCGGCAGCGTGTCGAGATCGGCGAGGTCCATCAGGCGGATGGCGCGGCGGCCGACCTTGTCCTCGTACGCCGGGCCGATGCCGCGGCGGGTGGTGCCGATCGCGGTCGCCGCATTGGCGGATTCGCGATGCGCGTCGAGTTCGCGGTGCAGCGGCAGGATCAGGGTGACGTTCTCGGCGACCCGCAGATTGTCCGGGCCGACCGCGACGCCCTGCGACCGCAGCTTGGCGACCTCGTCGAGGAAGGCGGCGGGATCGAACACGACGCCGTTGCCGATCACCGACAACTTCTGCTCGCGCAGCACGCCCGAGGGCAGCAGCGCCAGCTTGTAGGTCTTGCCGTTGATCACCAGCGTGTGGCCGGCGTTATGGCCGCCCTGGAAACGGACGACGATGTCCGCCTGCTCCGACAACCAGTCGACGATCTTGCCCTTTCCTTCGTCGCCCCACTGGGCGCCGACGACGACAACATTGGCCATTCGCGGGTAATCCCTATGCAATCTGTTAGATGCGCCCAGCCCAATCACGGCCGGGGCCGCTCGAACGCGAGGCAGCCAACCGGATAAAGGATGCAGCCTCTGTAAGCAAGCAAGAACGGGGCTTTTTCGGGGCCCAATGCTCTATCCAAGCCCTTGATATCCCCTAAAAATCCGCTTCCCGGACGGGCTCTACGACGTTAGGCCCGGATGCGGCCGTCGACTACTTCGATGATGCGGTCGCAGCGCCGCGCCAGATCCATATTATGGGTCACCAGCAGGAAGCTCGTGCCGCTGTCACGGTTGACCTGCCTCATCAGCTCGAACACGGCATCGGCCGATTTGGTGTCGAGGTTGCCGGTCGGCTCGTCCGCCAGCACGAGATCCGGATTCATGGCGAGCGCGCGCGCTACCGAGACCCGCTGCTGCTGGCCGCCCGACATGTTGTTGGCGAGGTTGTCGGCGAATTTCTCCAGCCCGACCTGCGCCAGCAGCCGGTTCGCCCGCTCCTCGATCTCCGCAGATGGAAAGCCGCGATCGACCAGTATCGGCATCATGACGTTTTCCCGCGCCGTGAAGGCCGAGATCAGGAGATGATACTGGAAGACGAAACCGATGGTATGGCCGCGCAATCGGGTGATCTCGGCGTCGCCGAGCGCAGCCGTGTCCTGTCCCTTGATCAGAAGGCGGCCCGAGGTCGGCCGGTCGAGCAGGCCGACGATGTTGAGCAGCGTGCTCTTGCCCGAGCCGGACGGGCCGATCAGCGCCAGAAACTCGCCGTGGTCGAGCTCAAGGTCAATACCGTGCAGCACCTCGGTTTCAGTCGGCAGGCCGACATTGTAGGCCTTGCATACCTTCTCGAGGCGGAGGATTTCGCTAGCCACGGATCGCCACCACCGGATCGAGTTTGGCCGCCCGCACCGCCGGCGCCATCGCGGCGAGCAGGCCGGTGATGGTGGCGAGCAGCGCCGTATAGATGAACAGGCTTCGCTCCAGGACCAACGGAAACAATTCCGTGCCGTCGGCCTGGCGTGCCACCGAATGCCAATAGATTAGCGCAAACGCGCCCATGGCCGCGCCGAACAGCGAGCCGACGAAGCCGAGCAGCCCGCCCTGCACCAGGAACACGCGCAGGATCTGGCCGCGCGAGGAGCCCATTGCGCGCAAGATGCCAATATCCTTGGAACGCTGGATCACCGAGACGACCAGCACGGCCGCGATGCCGAAGGCCACGGAAAGGCCGACGAACAGGCGAATCAGGGTGTTGGTGTTCTGCTGGGCCTGCACCGCGGTGAAGAACTGCGCATTGGTCTTGATCCAGCTGTCGGCCTCGACCACGTTGGAGGCTTGGATGCGCTGGGCGATCTCCTCGGCCGCATAGATGTCGCCGACGGTCATATCGATGGTGGTGATGCCGCCGATCATGCCGAGCAGCGACTGCGCGGTGCGCAGCGCGGCATAGCAGATGCGCTGGTTGGCGCTCTTGTTGCCGAGGTCGACGAGGCCGGAGACCGTGAGCACGCGCGTGGCACCGGATGCGGCGCGAATGTTGAGCTTGTCGCCGACGGTGGCGCCCAGATCCTTCGCGAGTTCGATACCGATGATGATGTCCTCGCTGGTCAGGCGCGGCTCGCCGACGACGATATAGTCCGGCACCTTGACGATCTTGAAATAGGAATCCGGTTCGACGCCGGATAGCGTCACGGAACGGCTGGCGTCGCCGCGCACCACAAGCACGGAGCCAAGGATGGTCGGCGATACAGCGACGACCTCGGGCATCGCCTGCATCTGGTTCCTGATCTTCGGCCATTGATCGATCGAGATCACCCGCTGGCTCGGGCGCTGCACCACCGCGTCTTCGAACTCGCTTGCGCCATTGCGCAGAGGGCGCGCGACCTGGTCGGGCGCGAGAAGCTGGATCTGCGGCTGCGAGGTCAGCACGCGCTTGATGAAATTGGCCTGCAACCCCGCCAGCATCGCCGACATGAAGACGATGACGCCAACGCCGATCGAAATGCCGCCGATGATGAAGGCGGTCTGGAGCCGGCCTTCGCGCAGGAAACGCACGGCCATGGTCCATTCGAAGGGCAGCCAGCGGTTCATGGCAAGACAGGACGCACGCGCTGACCGGTCAGGACGCCGGAACTTTGCGGGATCGCGACATCGCCGGCAGCGAGTCCGTCGGTGATCTCGATATGGCTGTTGCCGCGCAAGCCGATCCGGACCGGCCGCTGGCTGGCGCGGCCGTTCCTGATGCCGAGCACCCAGGGAGCGCCCGACAGGGCGTCGTGCACCGAGCGCACCGGCAAGACCAGCGCATCGTCCTTTGCGGCGACCTCGATATCCACCGAGACCGTCATGTCCTGGCGCAGATAGTCCGGGGGATCGGCGACCGTCAGCTTCACCTCGACCGATGCGCGGGAAATGTCGATGCCGGGATTGATGTAGGTGATCTCGGCAGCGAAGCGCCGGTCCGGATAGGCGTCTGCCGAGGCGAGCGCCTTCTGCTCGAGCGCTATCTTGCCGAGATTGCGTTCGTCGATCTGCAGCACGAGTTGCGCGTCGCCGGCCGGCGCGAGCACCAGCAGCGTCTTGCCCGGCTGCACCACGGTGCCGCGTTCGACACTGCGCGTGATCAGGACGCCGTCACGGGGCGCGGTGATCGTCGCGTAATCGAGGCGGGATTCGGCGGTGTCGAGATTGGCGCGCGCCTGATTGAGCAGGGTCTGGGCCATCACGTAGTCGCTGCCGCCCGGGCTTGCCGTGTAGACCTGAAATTGCGCCGAGCGCATCTGGGCGCGGGCGACGTCGAGCGTCTTCTGCGCATCGTCGAGCGCGGCGCGCGTGGCATAGCCGTTGTGTTCAAGCTGCGCGGTGCGGTCGTAGGTCTGCTGGGCGTTGAGCAGCGTCGCCTTGGCCTGGGTCAACGCCTCGTCAGCCGAGGGCCGCGTCAATTCCTCGATCTGCCTGATGCGCGCTTCGGCCTGGGCCACCGCGCCCTGCGTCTGCACCACGCTCGCTTTCAGTTCGCGCGATTCCAGCGAGATCAGGGGCTGGCCCTTGGTGACCTTTTCGCCTTGCTGCACCAGCACATCCTGCACCGTGCCAGTGAGCTGACTGCCGATCTCGACCCGGAACGGCGTCTCGACGTGGCCGCTTGCCACCACCGTCTCGACCAGGCGGCCGCGCTTGACCTGGTCGACCACCATGGCGGGCCCGAGGATCGTCCGCGCGCTTTGCCAGACCCCGAGGCCGAGCAAAACGACGACAACCAGGATGAACCATTTGTGACTGAGAAATCCCGACCATAGCGCCGTGATGGAGACCCGCCTGTCAGGCGGCGGCAGGATCATCGCTTGCTCGACCATAACGCTATCCGAATCGCGCCGGACCGGCCGGCGGATTCGTCCTCATCTCGATTTCGATCGTTGCCCGGCGAAAGCCGGGCTTGATGCCGATGAAGCTAGCGTGCCCTTGGCATTCCAGATTGCGGTAGGTCAACAGGTTGCGCCGAATTTCGAGGCATCTGCCTGACGAGACACTTCGAAACGGGAGCCTTGCTTGTCGGACAGTCCAGCGCACGCCGACAACCGCTTCTGGCATCTTTCACCCGATCAGCTATGCAAGCGCCTGGGCTGCGGCCTCACCGGCCTGACCGCCGCGGACGCCTCCGAGCGCCTCGATCGCTTTGGGCCGAACAGCGACGCGCGGCCGCGCGTCGAGGGGGCGGCGCGTGCGATCACGCGCCGGCTGCTGGAGCCGCTGTCTCTGATCCTGCTGGTTGCCGGCATCGTCTCGATGCTCACCGGCGATGATATCGGCGGGCTCATCATTGTCCTGATACTCGTGCTCTCGATCGGGCTCGACACCGTCCAGGAAGGCCATGCGTTGCAGGCCGCGGAAGTGCTCCGCCGATCGGTGGCGCTCAAGGCCGAAGTCAGACGCGACAACGAGTTCCGCGAGATCGACGTCGATCGGCTCGTGCCGGGCGACATCCTGCGCGTCCGTTCAGGCGACATCATTCCCGCGGACGCGCTCATCCTGGAGTGCACAGCCTTCACCGCGGGCGAAGCGGCGCTCACCGGCGAACCCTATCCGGTACAGAAGCGCGCCGGCGCCACCACCGACCCGGACGACACGTCGAATGCACTGTTTCGCGGCGCCGTCGCGCAAACCGGCGAGGCGATCGCGCTCGTCGTCAGGACCGGACGCGACACCGTGTTCGGAGCGGCGGCCTCCGCACTTGCCGAGGCCCAGACGCCTTCACCGTTCGAACGCGACTTGCGCGAATTCGGCCTCGTGATCGCGCGCGCCACGCTCGCATTGGTGCTGGTCGTGCTCACCGTCCGCGTGGTGTTTGGCCGCCCCGTGATGGACTCGCTGCTGTTTGCCGTGGCGCTCGCGGTCGGGCTGACGCCGGAACTGCTGCCAATGATCACCACGGTGACGCTGTCGCGCGGCGCGCTGCGCATGGCCGGCCGCAAGGTGATCGTCAAGCGCCTCGCCGCGATCCACGATCTCGGCGCCATGACCGTCTTGTGCACGGACAAGACGGGCACGCTGACCTCGGCCGAGATCACGCTGGCCAAGAGCCTCGACGCCGCCGGCAAGGACGATGCCAGCGCCGCGCGGCTCGGCGCCATCGCCGCGAAACTCGGCGGCGATCGCGGCTCGCTCGACGCGGCGCTGGTTGCCGGCCAGTCGAATGCCGCGCAGGGCTGGACCCTCGCCGGCAGGCAGGCGTTCGACTTTTCGCGGCGGCTGGGATCCGTGCTCGCGACCGGTCCCGAAGGCGCGCTGCTCATCGTCAAGGGCGCGCCGGAGGCGGTGCTCGAGCTGTGCGTGATGGACGACGGCGCCCGGACCCGCGCGATCGCCCGCGTGCACGAACTCGCAAACGAAGGGCTCCGCAGCATCGCGATCGCCTCGCGCCCTTGGACCGGCGCAACGCGCGAGGTCGAGACCGCCGACGAGACCGATCTCGCGTTCGAAGGTTTTTGCGCCTTCGCCGACCCGCCGAAGCCGACGGCCGCGGCCGCGATCGCACGGCTCGCGGCAACCGGCATCACGCTGAAGATCCTGTCGGGCGACGATCCGGTGGTGGTGAAGCGGCTCGCCGGCCTGGTCGGGCTGAATGCCGACCGCGTCCTGTCGGGAGCCGACATCGCCGAACTCAGCGACGAAGCACTGGCAGTCCAGGTTCAATCGACCGACGCCTACGGCCGGCTAGCGCCCGATCAGAAGTCGCGCATCGTGAAGGCCCTTCAGGCCGGCGGCGCGGTGGTCGGCTTCCTCGGCGACGGCATCAACGACGCTCCGGCACTGAAGGCCGCCGATATCGGCCTGTCGGTCGACGGCGCGACCGGCGTGGCGCAGGCCGCCGCCGACATCATCCTGCTCGCCTCGGATCTCGAAGTCGTCGCCGACGGCGTCGAAGAGGGCCGGCGCACCTTCGCCAACATCATGAAATACGTCCGGATGGGCGCGAGCTCGAATTTCGGCAACATGCTGTCGATGGCGATCGCCTCGATGGCGCTGCCGTTCCTGCCGATGCTGCCGACGCAGATCCTGCTCAACAACCTGCTCTACGATCTCTCCGAGCTCGGCATCCCCTTCGACCAGGTCTCGCGCGCGGCCACCGCGCAGCCGCAGGTCTGGAGCATGACGCGGCTGGCGCGTTTCGCCGCGATCATGGGGCCGTTGTCCTCGGTCTTCGACTTCCTGACCTTCGGCGCTCTCATCATGCTGTTTCATGCGTCGCCGGACGAATTCCGCACCGCATGGTTCATCGAATCCATGGCGACGCAGATCCTCGTGATCTTCATCATTCGCACCAATGGCCGACCGTGGCGCAGCTGGCCCGATCCGGTGCTGTCCGCCTCCTCGCTGGTCGCCCTGCTGGTCGCGATGGTGGTGCCCTTCACGCCGGTCGGTGCCTGGTTCGGCTTTGTTGCACCGCCACCGGTCATGATGGGCGGCATCGCGGTTCTGGTTGCCGTCTATCTCGCCTGTGCCGAACTGTTGAAGCCGTTCGCGATCCGTGCCGGGCTCAAGCGTTGAGCGGGTTCCGGCCGCTGCCATGCATGGACGCGATGCGCCTCGCGCCGTTGATATCGGCCGGATTTCCGTGTCTTTGAACGGGCCGGGTCTGAACCGGCCCGGGTGCCGCCGGGCTGGAGGCTCGGCGCATGACGCGGGGCCACAACAATCACAATGTCCGCCACCGACGAGACCACCGGGGCCGCCACGTCCGGCCACAACTGGATCGCCAACCAGCCTTATCTGCTGCTCAGCATCACCGCGCTGTGTTGGGCCGGCAATGCGATTGTCGGACGGCTCGCCGCCGGTCACATCCCGCCGGTGACGCTGTCGTTCCTGCGCTGGTTCTTCGCCTTTCTGCTGGTGCTGCCGTTCGCCTGGAAACACCTTGCGCAGGACTGGCCCGCGATCCGCGGCAAGCTCGGCCTGATGGTCACGCTCTCGATCACCGGCATCGGCGCCTTCAACACGCTGCAATATTGGGCGCTCGAGCATACGCAGGCGCTCAACACGCTGCTCTTGCAATCCGCCGCGCCGCTCGTCGTGGCGCTGTGGTCGCTCGCCATCCTCGGCGTCAGGCTCACCGCGGCGCAGGCCTTCGGCGTACTGCTGTCGATGTGCGGCGTGCTGATCATTCTGCTGCATGGCGATTTCACCACGCTGTCGAACATCGACTTCAACAAGGGCGACCTCATCTTCGTCGTCGCGCTTGTTATCTTCGCGCTCTATTCGGTGCTGACCTTGAAGCGGCCGCCGATGCACGGCCTGTCGTTCCTCGCCTTCACGTTCGGCTGCGGTGCGGCCTGTCTCATTCCGCTGGAGATCTGGGAGTTGTCCGCGCGTCCCGTGATGAAGCTCGACGGGCCGAACCTCCTGACCCTGTTCTATGTCGCGGTGTTCCCCTCGACGCTCGCCTATCTCTGCTTCAATCGCGGTGTCCGGCTGATCGGCGCCAACCGCGCCGCGCCGTTCTTCCATGTCGTGCCGGTGTTCGGCTCGATCATGGCGATGGCGTTTCTGGGCGAGCACCCGCAGGCGTTCCACTTCATCGGCTTCGCGCTGGTGCTGGCCGGTGTGTTCGTGGCGTCACGGAAGCAGGCGGCATAGCTCGTCTTCAAATGTAGCGCGCCGCACCCATGCAGAGCGTCGTGAGCAGCGCCGCGGCCACGCGCTGAGCAGTCGCAATGCGTGAATGGATGATCGCTGAATCGCCCGAGCCGCGGCTCAAGGCGAGAACCGCGCGGGGCCAATTGCGGCCTGAGCGCCGACCGCGATCAACGCGCAGACCGCGAGGGCCTGCTCGGTCGTGCCGAAGCTGCCGGAGTGGGCGAGATGGCCGAGATGGGCTCCGGTCAGGACCGCGATCGTCGCCACCTCAAGACGTTTGCGGAGCTGCGCCCGCGGCGGTCGCCCGAGGAGGTCTGCCGCTTGATGCAGGCCGCGTGACGCGCCGCTGTTGATGGGTTGATACTGGCGGGACAGAAAGCGCACTGAGCGGAAGAAGTAGGGCCACGAGCGTCTCGCTTTCCTTGCAATTTGTCCGGGACCAAGGTTCAATGTCCCGATTGCTGGCTTCCCGATCCAATAACCCAACTGTAATTGCAGGGAGAGTGATATGGGCGCATTGATGGCCGAGGACGATATCTATATCGGCCCGCTGTTCGATCTGTTCAATTTGAGATTTGGTCCCGAGCAGAAAGATATCGAACTGACTGCCGGGGGCGTGTCCGAAATCAAGGCCCTGCAGGACGAATTCGAAATCTTCCAGGAAGGACGGCCGCTCGTCGAGAGCGCAAAGCTCCTCGGATTGGGCGGCCTGAACAACAACCGTGCAAAGAACCGGTGGTACAGTGTGCTGGCCTGGCTGGCCAAGGTCCCCTCGGACCAGGACGGCGAAACGGGCGACCAGCGCATCGTGAACGCATTAATCAAGAACTTTGCGCGCAAGTCGCCGCTGCCTTGCTTCATGAAGGCCCATGATTCCCGCGATACCGGCGGCTACGGCCTGCGGGTCGTGGTTCGCGAAGACAACCCGGTCTTCTACATCGAGCGAACGTATCTCACGATCTCGGTGCCGATGGCGCCCAAGGTCCCGCCTGGAGGCAAGGGCAAGAAGAAGAAGTCGAAGAAATAGGCGGGCTAATGCGCGCCGCCGTTGTCACGAGCGAGCTTGCCTCTCCGGGCGCCGGAGACCTGAGCCGGATCTACAACGGCATCGCCGCCTATTATTCGGCGAAGGTCGCACGCTTCGGCGCGACGCCGAACGGCGTCGACTGGACCTGCCAGGCCACGCAGGAGATGCGCTTCGTCCAGCTCCTAAGATTGTGCGACTTCGCATCGCCCTTCTCGCTGAACGATCTCGGTTGCGGCTATGGCGCGCTGATCGCCTATCTCGGCCGCCGGCATAACGGCTGCGCGGTGGACTATCTCGGTATCGACGTCTCGGAGCCGATGGTTCGGCGGGCGCTGCGGCTTTGGCGGAACCGCGGCGACGCCGCGTTCGCCATAGGCCATAGCAGCCCCCGGACGGCCGACTACGCGGTCGCCAGCGGTATCTTCAACGTTGCGCAGGATCAGCCGCAGCACGACTGGGAGCAGTTCATCGCGGCGAGCCTCGATGATCTTCATCGCACCACCAGGCGCGGCTTCGCAGTCAATTTCATGAAGCGGCCGGAAAGCGCGCCTGCCCGCCGAGGCCTCTACACCACCGACACCGTATCCTGGGCGCGCTACTGCGCCAGCCGGTTCAATGCCATTGCAGAGGTGCACGACGGCTATGGATTGATGGAGTTCACGCTCATCGTGCGGAAACCCTAGCCTTCACGCGCCGACCGACAGCCGTCGTCGAGTCTCCTCCAGCAGCCGCCGGTAAATGCCCGCCCCCGTCAGCTCGATCAGGGCCTCGGCCCGATCGACGAGGAGGGCCACCTCGCCGAGGTGATCCGGGTTGTTGCTCGCCGCCAGCGCGGCGGCGAGCGCGATGGTGGCGCGGCATTCCGGCAGCCGGGCGTGCCGTTCCTGCGCCACCGCGATCGCTTCCCGTGCCTTGTCGATGGCCGCGGCGTGGGCGCCGGAACGAAGCTGATAGTCGGCGATGCTCGCAAGCATCTCTGGTTCGATTTCCATGGCAACGCGCGCCGCGCGCACGAACTCGACGCCCTCCGTCAACGACAGGATTGCGGCCTGATAGTTCTGCGCGATGCCCTGCGCCGTGCCGATGCAGGCGAGCGAATAGGCGCGCAAATAGGGACTGGCCTGGCGCGTCGCCAGTTCGATCACGCGCCAGGCATGGGTGGAGGCCATCGCGGAATCGTCAAGGCACCAGGCCAGATCGACATACCCAAGATGGGCGATGAACTGCACCGTCGGATCGATCAGCGTCGGATCGATGGCGAGAATTCGATCGAAGCACCGCCGCGCCTCGTCAAAACGGGCGAGACGAACCAGGATTCGGCCGCGGAGGCCGAAGATCCAGTGCTCGACATTGTAGCCAAGGAACTGGTGCTCGAAGTCGGTGATGCCAGGAACGCCGGCGAGCGCCGCATCACTCGCCGCCAGGGCTTCGCGCAAAAGGCCGGCCCAGCCGTAGGCTTGGCTGAGCGAGGCATTGAGCGTCGCGGCGCGACTGGTAAGCTGTCGCGATTCGGTCAGCGCCAAGGCTTCCCTGACGGTGTTGACGTAGGCATCGGCTTGCCCGCCGCTCGCACCCGCGATCCGTCCTTCGACGAACAGCAGGAGCGGGATCATGGAATCGTCGATCTCCTGCGCCCATTCCAACGCTTCCTGAATGAAGGGTTTTGCGTCCTCCGACGTCATGCCCTCGCGCCAGCCTAGCCAAGCGATCTGGCTGCTGGCCGCGATCCTGAGCACATCGCCCGCGAGAGTACGCTTCTGTCCCCCCTTCAGCGCGCGCACCTTGTGCCAATGCCGAATCGCTTCTGCCGGACTGGTCGAGCCGATCCAGCGCGCGGCGCGCGCGGCGTATTCGGCGGCGGCGTCGATCTCGCCGGCCTGCTCGAAATGGTGCGACAGGAGCGCTGAAAGCTCCTCGAGCCGCTCAGGATAAAATTGCTCGATCGCACGCGCCACCCGCGCGTGCAGAAGGCTGCGCCGCGCGCGGAGCTGGGTCGAGTAGGCGATTTCCTGAATCAGGGGATGGCGAAAGCTGTAGCCTTGGCCGTCCTCGCCGCTGCGCGCCTGGAGCATCTCGCCGGAACAGAGCCGGGCCAGCGTCGCCTCGAGCTCGACAGCGGACACGCTGGCAACGCTCTGCAGCACCGCGAGCTGAAACTCCTTGCCGATGATCGCGGCCGTGTGCAGGAGGTCGCGATCGCCGGGCGCCAGCCGATCAATCCGCGCTCCGATCACAGCCTGCACGGTCGGCGGCAGCACGTCGGAGACACCGGAAATGCCGCGCCGATAACCGCCCTGCTCGCCAACGATGGCCAGATGCTCGACCAGGGAACGGATCAGCTCCTCAGCGAAGAACGGGTTGCCGCCGCTGCGCTCGGCGACGCGCCGCCGTACCTCGGACAGCTCGTCCCCCGGCCCGAGCAGCTCGTTGACGAGATCGTCCGTATCCGTCGGCGAGAGCTCGGCGAGCTCGATCTGCTGGTACAGCGGCTCGCGCATCCAAGGCGCGAAATAGGCCGGCCGGAAATTCACGATCAGGACCGTCTTGGTGGAGATCACCGCGTCAACGAGCGTTGCGACGAATTCCTCGCTCGCCTGATCGAGCCAATGCAGGTCCTCGATGATGATCACCGACGCCGACGCGCCGCGCTGGCGAATCATGTGCCGGACGATGTCCAGCAAGCGAACGTTGCGTGCGCGCGGACCAAGCCAGGAGGGTGGGCCCTGGCCGTGCCTGATGCCGAGGAAATCGCAGACCAGCCAGAGGTCCGCCTCGAATGTAGAGCCCAGCTCGGCGAGGCGCGTGGCGATCTGCTTAACCGCCAGATCAGGCTCGTCGTCCGGTGAGACGTTGAAATAGGTCGAACGCAAGAACTCCAGCACCGGCTGCAGCGGCGTTGCCGTGCCATAGGGCTGCGCGCGGGCCTCGAACACCGGGATGTGGCGCGCGCGGCAATACTCAGCGAACTCGTAGCACAGCCGGCTCTTGCCGGTCCCGGGCGGGCCGACGATGCCGGTGACGCGCGAGCTGCCGGTCTCCACCGCCGCCAAAGTCCGCTGCAGCAGAGCCATCTCCCGCTCGCGCCCGCGGAACGTCGCCAAGGCGACACCGCGGAATTGCTGGCTAGCCACCGCCGGCTTGAGGTTCTTGAGAAGATACAGCTCGATCGGCTCCGGCACGCCGCGCAGGCGGTGACGGCCGAGCGGGCCGACGTCGCAGAACGAGCGCACCAGACGGTAGGTCTCGTCGGTCAGGCAAATCTCACCCGGTTCCGCCTTGGCCGGCAGCCGGCTCGCCAGATGAATGGTGAGCCCGTAAGCGCCGTGCTCGGTGACCGTGTCGACGAGCGGAGCATCCGCGACGATCTCGCCGGAATGCAGGCCGATGCGTACCGACATGGCATCGTCTCGCGCACGAAACGTGTCGCGGATCGCCAGCGCCGCCTCGCACGCCAGCAGGGCGTGGCCCTCCTGCGCGCGCGGTGCGCCGAAGAAGGCGAGGATGCCGTCGCCGAGAGTTCGGACCACCGTGCCCTCGAACCGCTCCACGCCGTCGCACATGGAATCGAGCGCGGGCTTGAGACGCTGCATGGCATCTTCAGCGGTTAGGCCGGCGACGATCTCGGTCGAGCTAACGAGATCGGCAAACAGCACCGTCACCTGCTTCAGCTCGCCCCGAAGCGGCCTCGTAGAATGCCCCGCCGCTGCCGGGATTGGGCGGCTCGCAGCATTCAGGGCCGCGCCGCAGGCCCCACAAAAACCTGAGCCGGGCGGGTTGAGATGATTGCAGGCGGAGCAGGCCATCGGCAAAGCCGAACCGCAGCCGTGACAGAAGCGATTGGTCGCCGGATTGTCACCGCCACAACTCTCACAGAGCATCTGATCCCCAACGAAGCAATAGTCGACCAGCAGGAAGCAGCACCGCAACGCGCGATGCCTAGCCTGCAATGCCGGTCATCCGCGCCCACCGGCCAAAGGCATCATCTTTGGCACCCTCAGGCAACCGAATAGTTCACATTTGGCGCGCAACTGGGTCGAAGTCGCGCCCAAAGGTTGCACAGAATATCCAAACACGCACGCTTGGTTCGTGAGTCCGGCAGGATCAGCCGGCGCTGAATTTGCTGTAGGCTTGCTCCGTCGCAACGATCACATGCTCGGCGCAGGCGTTGCGCCGGTGCGGATCGGCGTCACGCTCGTAGGCCTCCGACGTCATCATGTCGACGAAAGCCGCAACTGTGGGATAATGGACCAGCGCCACGAAATCCCAGTTGTTGCCCTGCTGCGGGCCGAGCGCGACCGCCTTGGCGTCGCCGGTCCAGAGCAGCGTGCCGCCGCGCGCCTTGATCATCGGCACTGTGACCGCACTGTAGCGCAAATAGGCGTCCCAGCCGGAACCGTCGCCGTCGCCGGAGCGCGCGTGGAAGCGCATCAGGTTCAGCATCACCACGGGTGCGCTCGAATCGAGCCGCTCCAAGCCGTCGATGTTCAACATATTAACCGTCAATGCCGCCTCCTCTGGTCATGCCTGCATTGTAGCATTGCGGCCGCGTGACTTGTGTCACGACGTAAATCCGGCGCAAGCTCGTATCCAACGCCAATGACGATCGCTTCGCCCGCGCCACCGGCCTCCAATCCGGCCAGTTGGCTCAACAACCAGCCTTATCTGCTGCTCAGCCTGAGCTCGCTGTTCTGGGCCGGCAACATCGTGCTCGCGCGCCACGTCGGCGCGCATGTGCCGCCGCTGACGGTGACCACGATCCGATGGTTCGGCGTGTTCCTGATCCTCCTGCCGTTCGCCTGGCCGCATCTGAAGCGCGACTGGCCGAATCTGCGCAAGAGCCTGCCGCTGATGCTGTTCCTGTCGCTGGTGGGCTTCGCCTTCAACAACGCGATCTCGTACTGGGCGATGCAGTACACGGAAGCGCTGAACGCGCTGCTGATCCAGTCGGCCGGGCCGCTGTTCGTGGCGCTGTGGTCGCTGGTGCTGTTCGGAGTGCGGCTGACCGGTGCGCAGCTCGCCGGCATCGGGATCTCGCTTCTCGGCGTGCTGATCATCATCCTGCGCGGCGATCTCGCCGCGCTCGCGAGCATCAGCTTCAACAGGGGCGACATCATGTTCGCCTCCTCGCTGGTGGCGTTCGGGATCTACTCCGCCTTCATCCCGCGGCGACCGAAGATCCACCAACTCTCCTTTCTCTCCTTCACCACCTGCTGCGGCGCGACGATGCTGCTGCCGACCGCGATCTGGGAGGCCTGGAGCGGCCGCGTCCTGCAACTCGACGGGGTGACGCTGGCGACGCTGGGCTACATCCTGATCTTTCCCTCGACGCTGGCCTATCTGTTCTTCAACCGGGGCGTGGCGCTGATCGGCCCGAACCGCGCCGCACCGTTCTTCCATCTGGTGCCGGTGTTCGGCTCGGCGATGGCGATCCTGCTGCTCGGCGAAAAGATTCAGCCATTCCACCTGATCGGATACCTGCTGGTGCTCGCCGGCGTCGTGATCGCCTCGCGCCAGGGGTCTGCGGTGAAGTAATTCCGCAGCGCGAGACGAGGCGACAAACTCGCGTCTTCCGATTTCGACGAGGAGACGCTAGGTTCCCCGCCAACGAAAAAAGAGGGAACGAACCGACATGCTTTCAGCGTTGATCCGAAACCTGCGTGCCATCGGCACGGCCGTCCTTTGTCTCGCCGCCGCGTCCGCTGCGCAGGCCGACAACTATCCGAGCCGCAACATCACGCTGGTGCTGCCGTTCGCGGCCGGCAGCGGCACCGACACCACGACGCGGCTGATCTCGCAGCATTTGTCGCAGGCCCTCGGCGTCGGCATCGTGATCGAGAACAAGGCGGGCGCCAACGGCATGATCGCCGCCACCTATGTCGCGCGCGCCGCGCCCGACGGCTACACGCTGCTGGTGACCACCAACACCACGCATTCGGCCAATCCCTATCTGCTCAAAAGCCTGACCTACGATCCCGTCAAGGACTTCACCCCGATCGCGCGCACCGGCGACCTGCCCTTCATGCTGGTGATCCACCCGGAGGTGCCGGCCAAGACGGTCGGCGAACTCATCGCCTACGGCAAGGCCAATCCGGGCAAGCTGAGCTACGCCTCGGGCTCGTCCTCGGCGATCGTGTCGGGTGCGACCTTCGCGCACAATGCCGGGCTCGACCTCCTGCACGTGCCCTACAAGAGCTCGCCGCCGGCGCTCAACGACGTCATGGGCGGACGCGTCTCGATGATGTTCGTGGACATCCTGACCGGCCTGCCGCATGTCCAGGGCAACGCGCTGCGCGCGCTCGCCGTCACGACAAAGGACCGCTCGGCGCTGGTGCCGAACCTGCCCTCGATGCAGGAGGCCGGCGTGCGGGACTTCGACATCTCGTCGTGGCAGGGCTATTTCGGACCCGCCGGCATGCCCAAGGAGATCGTGACGCGACTCAATGGCGAGATCCGGAAGATCATCGAGCAGCCGGAGATCAAGGCCAAGCTCGCCACCCTCGGCATGGACGCGTTTTCGGGCACGCCGGAGCAGCTCGGTACGTTCGTGAACGAACAGCTGGTGTTGTGGGAGAAGCTGATCCGGGAGGCGGGGATCGAGAAGCAGTAGAACGGTCTCGTAGGGTGGGCAAAGCGAAACGTGCCCACCGAGAAGTTACCGCGAACTCAAAAAGAAAAAGGGTGGGCACGACGCTTCGCGTCTTTGCCCACCCTACGAATTCAGTGCAAGAACCTACGCCGCGCGCATCTTGGCGAGGAAGCCGTCGACTGCGCTGCGCAGCGCGCCGGACTGGCTGTCGAGCTCGCGGGCGTTGGTGAGCACGTCGGCTGCCGCCGTGCCGGTCGCTTCCGCGGCCGACGTGACGCTGCCGATATTGGCGTTGATCTCGCTCGAGCCGGCGGCGACCGACTGGATGTTGCGGGCGATCTCGCGGGTCGCCTCGCCCTGCTGCTCGATCGAGGCGGAAATGCCCGCGGTGATCTGGCTCATCTCGGCGATGGTCTGGGTGATGCCGCCGATGGCGGCGACCGCATCGCTGGTCGAGGTCTGCATCGCCGCGACCTGGGCGGAGATTTCCTCGGTCGCCTTGGCGGTCTGGTTGGCGAGGGCCTTGACTTCGGAAGCGACGACGGCGAAGCCGCGGCCGGATTCACCGGCACGCGCCGCCTCGATGGTGGCGTTGAGGGCGAGCAGATTGGTCTGCGCCGCAATCGAGTGGATCAGCTTGACCACCTCGCCGATCTTCTCGGCGCCGGTGGAGAGCTCCTGCACCGTGGCATTGGTGCGCTCGGCGTCGTTGACGGCGCGGCTCGCCACTTCGGTCGAGCGGGTGACCTGGCGCGAGATCTCCGCAACCGAGCTCGACAGCTCTTCGGCGGCGGCGGCAACCGTGCCGACATTGCCCGACGCTCTCTGCGAGGCGGCGCCGACCGTCGCCGCACGCGAAGAGGCGTCGCTGGCGGTCGCGGTCATCGATTGCGCCGTGGCTTGCATACCCGTCGCGGCCGAGGAGACCGAGCGGACGATGCCGTTGACGCTGCGTTCGAAGTCGCTGGCGATGCCCTCCATCGCGCTGCGACGTTCCGCCGCGACACGATCCTTGGCATCGGCTTCGCTCTTCTCGATTTCGCGAATGCGCAGTGCGTTGTCCTTGAAGATCTGGACGGTCGAGGCCATTGCGCCGACCTCGTCGCCACGGCCGACGCCGGGAATGTCGCCCTCGAGCTTGCCCTCGGCGAGATCCTTCATGCGGGCGCCGAGCAGCGCCAAGGGACGGCTGATGCTGCGGCCGAGCAGCCAGGCGACGCTTCCGGCGACGATGACGATACCGAACATGGCGAGACCGAGCAGCCAGTAGACCGGGCCCATCTTTGCGTCGATGTCGTCGAGATAGGCGCCGGTGCCGAGATACATCTCGAGTTCGGGGACGGCCACCGCGTAGCCCATCTTCCGGATCAAGCCTTCGTGGCCCGGTTTCGCGTATTCATAGGTCAAAAGGATCGAACCGTTAGCCTTCGCGCCGTTCATCAGCTCCAAGGACAGTTTGCGGCCATTGGTCAGAACTTCCATGCGGTTGGTGCCGATCTGCTTTGGATCGGGCGCCAGCTGCGTGATACCGTCATAGGACGTCCCGAATAGATAACCGGCCCCTTTGTCATAGGTCATCGCGTTGCCGTAGCGGCGAAGATCAGCCATCGCGGCGTCCTTCGTCATCTCGCCCGCATCCACCCGCTTCTTCAGCGCCACCGCATAGTTGCGGCCCATGTCGACGATGGCCTTGGCCTGCTCGATACGCGCGTTCACCATCTCCTGCTTCATCAGATAGCCGGCCAGAAATCCGGAGATGCACAGGCCGAACAAGGTGACGCCGACGAGAATGCCGAGCTTGGGGGCGATCTTCAGATTGCTCAATTTCACGGGATGCTCCGGCAACAAAGGGATAAGGACACGCGAGGGAATCGATCGCAATTGAATCAACTTTTAGTGGCGAGCCCTTAGCAACCTGTTACGGAGCGCCCCGTAAAAGCCCGGAGGAAACGTCGGGGCCGTCGCACAAATCGCCGCCACGGCAACCGCCGATTGTACGCAACCGCCCCGATTTCGCGTAAAAGACGCAAAGGCCCGCGCGAAGGCGGGTCGCAACAAGAAACCAAATCGGGAGCAGGACATGCCGAAATACAGGATCGTGACGCCGAAGGGCGCGAGCTTCACGGTCGCGAGCAGCGATTATTCCTATGAGCGTGAGGCGCTCGATCCGATCGACGCCGAGATCGTCGAGGCCCCGGCCGACGAGGCCGGGTTCATCGCCGCCGCGAAGACAGCGGACGCCATCTACGCCAAGGGTATCCCGATCACCAAGACCATCATCGACGCGCTGGAGAGCTGCAAGGTCATCACGCTGGGCTCGGTCGGCGTCGACAGCGTCGACATCAAGGCTGCAACCGCGCGCGGCATTCCCGTCACCAACATCCCCGACACCTTCATCGAGGAGGTCGCCGACCATGCCATGATGCTGCTGCTCGCAGGCTTCCGCCGCCTGGTCGAGCAGGACCGGATGGTGCGCAGCGGCCGCTGGGCCGAGGGCAGGCCGGCGTTGTCGAAGATTCCGCGGCTGATGGGCCAGACGCTCGGCTTCATCTCGTTCGGCCGCGTCGCGCGTGCAGTTGCGAAACGCGCGGCGCCGTTCGGGCTGCGGATGATGGCCTACGATCCCTTCATCCAGGAAACGCTGATGTCCGACCACGGCGTGATTCCGGCGACGCTGAACGAGGTGCTGTCGCAATCCGACTTCGTCTCGATGCACGCCCCCGCCCGGCCCGAGGTGCATCACATGCTCACCGAGAAGCACTTCCGGCAGATGAAGAAGGGCTCGGTCTTCATCAACACCGGCCGCGGCGCCACCGTGGACGAGGAAAGCCTGATCAAGGCGCTTCAGGAGGGCTGGATCGCCCATGCCGCCCTCGACGTGCTGGAGAAGGAGCCGCCCTCGCACAACAATCCGCTGCTCGGCATGGACAACGTCACCCTGACCGCCCATGTCGCCTCCGCCTCGGCACGGTTCGACGAGGCGCGCAAGCGCCGGGTGGGCTACGAATTGTCACTGGTGCTTCAGGGCATGTGGCCGGTAAGCTGCGTCAATCCGTCGGTGCTGCAAGACACCGCGCTCCGCCGCTGGCAGCCTGTCAGCATGGACCGCGGCCCGAACAGCTAGGCGGGACGGCCGCGAAGGCGCGCCGGCAACCGGCAAAAGACTGAAAACGACCCTTCACCGGCGATCAACGCCGGGAAGGGAAACACATAGGGAGGAACCGATGAGGAACGACATCACACGTCGTGATGCCTTGGCGCTGGGCCTGTCCGCTGCGGCAATCGCGGCCACCGGTGCTCCGGCAAATGCGCAATCCGCGATCAAGGCCGCGGACGTCCCCGCACCGAAACTGCCGATCGAGAAAGGCGCATCCCTGCGCATGCTGCGACCGGTACGTTTCGTCCAGGCCGACGAGGACGTGTTCCGCGCCAATGCGGCAAAATTCACCAAGGAAACCGGCGTCGAGGTCAAGGTCGATTTCGTCGGCTGGGAGGACATCAACCAGCAGACCGCGGTGACCTCGAATTCCGGCGCCGGTCCCGACATCATCATCGGCTTCTCCGATGCGCCGCACATCTATATCGACAAGCTGATCGAGCTGACCGACGTCGCCGATTATCTCGGCAAGCGTTACGGCGGCTGGCTGCCGCTGGCGCAGCGCTACGGCAAGAAGAACAAGAGCGACGCCTGGATCGGACTGCCGTTCGGCGCCACCGCGGGTCCGCTGATCTACCGCAAGTCGATCCTGCAATCGGTCGGCTTCGACAAGGTGCCGGAAGACCATGCCGGAATCCTCGACCTCTGCCAGAAGCTCCAGAAGGCCGGCAAGCCGGCAGGCTTCGCGCTCGGCAATGCCAGAGGTGACGGCACTGGTTTCGCGAACTGGTCTTTGTGGTCGCACAACGCGGCGCTGCTCGACGAAGACGGCAACGTCACAATCAACAGCAAGGAGACCATCGCAGCGCTGAACTGGGTCAAGCAGCTCTACCCGACCTTCATCGCCGGCACGACGTCATGGAATGACGTGTCGAACAATCGCGCCTATTCCGCGCAGGAGATCGGACTGACCGCGAACGGCGTCTCGCTGTACTTCTCACTGAAGAACGATCCGGCGACCAAGGCGATCGCGGATGATAGTGAGCATCAGCTACTGCCCAAGGGCCTCGCCAAGGTCTCTCCGATGGATGGACTCACGCTCAATGCCATGGTGTTCAAACACAGCCAGTATCCCAACGCCGCAAAGGCCTTCCTGCAATACATGCTGGAAAAGGACCAGTACGAGCCATGGCTCAACGCCAATTCCGGCTACTGGTCGCAGCCGCTCGCGGCTTATGCCGATGCCGCGGTATGGACGCAGGACCCCAAGGTATCGATCTTCAAGAACACCATGAATAGCACTTACTACAGCGGTTATAAGGGACCGATCTCGACCGCGAGCGGAGCGGTCACCGCCGACTACGTGCTGATTCAGATGTTCGCGTCGGTTGCGACCGGCGCTGCCACACCGGAAGCCGCGGCCGCGGAAGCCGAGCAGCGCTGCAAGCGGTACTTCCGGCGGCAGAAGTAGCGCTGGACAGAAGTTCGTCATTGCGAGCGAAGCGAAGCAATCCAGCCTGTCTCCGCGCTTACAGCCTGGATTGCCTCGTCGCTTCGCTCCTCGCAATGACGGGCGTGGTGACTTCCAGAGACAGGACAACGACCCGATGTCCGTGACCACACTTCCCACTCTCGCCCTCGCACGACGGCAGCCCTCCTGGCTGGTACGCCTGTTCGACTACAAGCCGTTCCTGATCGTGATGTGCCTCGCACCCGCGATCGGGCTGCTCGCGGTGTTCCTGACCTATCCACTCGGCCTCGGCATCTGGCTCGCCTTCACCGACACCACGATCGGCAGAAAAGGCGTCTTCGTCGGCTTCGAGAATTTCCAGTATCTGCTCACCGATTCCCTGTGGTGGAACGCGGTGTTCTACAGCGTGGTCTACACGGGGATCGCGACCTTCGGGAAGTTCGCGCTGGGCTTCTGGCTCGCGCTGCTGCTCAACAACCATTTTCCGTTCAAGAGCCTGTTGCGTGCGATCATCCTGATGCCCTGGATCGTGCCCACGGTGCTCTCGGCGCTGGCGTTCTGGTGGATCTACGATCCGCAGTTCTCGATCATCTCCTACCTTCTGGTCGACGTGCTGCACTGGCGCACGACCAATATCGACTTTCTCGGCTCGCCCTGGCCGGCGCGCTTCTCGCTGATCGCCGCCAACATCTGGCGCGGCATTCCTTTCGTCGCGATCTCGCTGCTGGCGGGCCTGCAGACCATTTCGCCCTCGCTCTATGAAGCCGCGATGCTCGATGGCGCCAGCGCCTGGCAGCGGTTCCGCTACATCACCTTTCCGATGATGATGCCGATCCTCGCCATCGTCATGACCTTCTCGATCATCTTCACCTTCACCGACTTCCAGCTGGTCTATGCCATCACCCGCGGCGGCCCCGGCAACTCGACGCATTTGCTGGCCACGCTGGCCTTCCAGCGCGGCATTGCCGGCGGCGAGCTCGGCGAGGGCGCGGCGATCGCGGTGTCGATGATCCCGTTCCTGGTGTTCGCGACGCTGTTCTCTTATTTCGGCTTGGCCCGCCGCAAATGGCAGCAGGGAGAGAGCAATGACTGATACCGCCGCCCAGCCGGCCGCCGTCGCCACCACACCGCCGGACACCATGGCCTGGGATTCCGGGCTGCGGCGGCTGATGATGATCTACCTGCCGCTCGGCTGCTTCGTGCTGATCCTGCTGTTTCCGTTCTACTGGATGGCAATCACGTCGTTCAAGCCGAACGCAGAGCTGATGAACTACCGGGAGCACAACCCGTTCTGGATCTCCTCGCCGACGCTGGCCCACATCAAGCACCTGTTGTTCGACACCGCCTATCCGCGCTGGCTGTGGACGACGATGCTGGTCGCGATCGGCGCGACCACGCTGTCGCTGATCGCGAGCACGCTGGCCGCCTATGCGATCGAACGCCTGCGCTTCCGCGGCAGCCCCTATGTCGGCCTCGGCATCTATCTCGCCTATCTCGTGCCGCCGTCGATCCTGTTCATTCCGCTGGCAACCGTGGTCGTGCAGTTCGGCCTGTTCGACAGCCCGCTTGCCCTGATCCTGGTCTATCCGACCTTCCTGGTGCCATTCTGCACCTGGCTCCTGATCGGCTATTTCAAGTCGATCCCCTACGAGCTCGAGGAATGTGCGCTGGTGGACGGCGCCACACGGCTCCAGATCCTGCGCCGGATCACGCTGCCGCTGGCGGTGCCCGGCCTGATCTCGGCCGGCATCTTCTCCTTCACGCTGTCCTGGAACGAGTTCATCTACGCGCTCGCCTTCATCCAGAGCGGCGCCAACAAGACGGTGCCGGTCGCGATCCTGACCGAGCTCGTCACCGGCGACGTCTACCAGTGGGGGGCGCTGATGGCGGGATCGCTGCTCGGCTCGCTGCCGGTTGCGATCTTCTACTCGCTGTTCGTGGATTATTACGTGTCCTCGCTGACAGGCGCGGTCAAGGAGTAACTCGCGGCTGCGCGCGAGCGCAGTCGATCGTGCTATCGTGATAGACCGCATGCTGCATTGGCCCCACGCTGCATCCTGACAGCGGGGTCGATCATTGGCGCCGTCGATAGTCGCTCGAGAAGCGAGAATTGCATGCGTTCGACACGGCTCCCATCATTATCTCGACGCGGTTTCTGCCTGTGTTGCGTTGGCGCCGCGACGGCCGCCGCTTCGGGATGGCTTAGCCCCAGGCAAGCGTACGCGGAGGCGCGAGGCATCGTCAGCCTGATCAAGGACAGCGCTGCTGTATCGCCGATTGTCGCGCATAAGCTCCGAAACAACATCACCGTGCTGGAAGGCTCCGGCGGCAACATTGCCGTGCTGACCGGGCCCGACGGCAAGGTACTGATCGATGCGGGCATCCGCGTCTCACGTCCGCAACTCACCAAAGCGCTGGCCGATCTGGGCGCCGATCCCATCACCCATCTCGTCAACACCCATTGGCATTTCGATCATGCCGATGGCAACGAATGGCTGCATGCAGCCGGCGCCAAAATCATAGCGCAGGAAAACACCCGCAAACACCTTGCCGAAGTGCAGCGGGTCGAGGACTGGGACTACAATTTCCTTCCGCTCGGCGCGGGCGGAATCCCCAGCGAAGTCTTTGCCGACAGCCGCGAGCTTAAGCTCAACGGAACCTCGATCGGCCTGAAGTATTACGGGCCCGCGCACACCGACAGCGACATCTCCGTCACCTTCGCAGACGCCAACATCGTCCATGTCGCCGACATGTTCTGGAACGGCATCTATCCGTTCATCGACTACTCCACCGGCGGCAGCATCGACGGGATGATCGCTGCATGCGACGCTAATCTCGCGGCGATGGACAAGGACACGATCGTCATCGCCGGCCATGGCAGACCGGTCGGCAGCAAAGCCGAATTCCAAGCCTTTCGCGACATGCTCGCCGGGATCCGCGACAACGTCGCTCGCCTCAAGAAGCAGGGACGAACGCGGGATGAAACCGTTGCGGCGAAGCCGACAGCGGCCTTCGACGCGATATGGGGGCAATTCGTGATCGATCCCGGCTTCTTCACCCGACTGGTCTACCAAGGCGTTTGAAAAACCCCTCGCGCCGTCGGCGAACTCATCGTTTTGAAAAGGACATTGACATGAAAACCGCAGAGACCGCAGGCAAGCCACCGCTCCTCGATCGTCGCCGTCTCGTTCTTGGGTTGTCCGGAGCGGCTGTCGCAGTTGCTTCGACGGCAGCATCCGCGAAGCCGGAGGGCGACGAACACACCGCAGGTGCCTATCCGGTCACCTATCATCGAACCGCGACCGTCGATGGCATCAAGATATTCTACCGCGAAGCCGGGCGGAAGGACGCGCCGGTCGTGCTGTTGCTGCACGGCTTCCCGACCTCCTCGCACATGTTCCGCAACCTGATCCCGGCACTGGCCGACAGGTACCACGTGATCGCTCCCGACTATCCCGGATACGGCCAGAGCGAGATGCCACCGCGCGCGACATTCAAGTACACTTTCGACCGTTTCGGCGAGCTTGTCGGCGGCCTGCTCGACCAGCTCGGCGTCACCCGCTATGCGATGTATGTCATGGATTACGGAGCTCCCGTGGGCTGGCGGCTGGCGCTCAAGAATCCAGAGCGCATCAGCGGCTTGATCGTGCAGAACGGCAACGCCTATGATGAAGGGTTGAAGGAGTTCTGGAATCCGATCAAGCAATACTGGGCCGACGGATCCGAGACCAGCCGGCAGGCATTGATGAAGCTGGTCACGCTGGAAACGACGAAATTCCAGTACACCGACGGCATGTCCGACGTCAGCCGGATTTCACCCGACAACTGGGTGCAGGATCAGGCGCTGCTCGACCGTCCCGGCAACAGCGACATCCAGATGGACCTGTTCTACGACTATCGGACCAATTTGCCGCTGTATCCCGCGGTGCAGGCCTACTTCCGCAAGCACAAGCCGCCGACACTGATCGTCTGGGGCAAGAACGATTTTATCTTCCCCGCCGATGGCGCCCATCCCTACAAACGCGACCTGCCCCAGGTGGAATTTCACCTCATCAACACCGGCCATTTTGCGCTTGAGGACAAGTTCGACGAAATGGTCCCGTTGATCCGCAACTTCCTCTCCCGCAAGATCGCCTGATTGTCCCGGAAGGAAACGGACATGTATGCCGCTCTCGACTGCATGGCCGTTCTGGCGGCCTCAACTCTGTTCGCAACAGCCGCCATCGCCCAAACCGCCAGAGACGCGCGCGGCCCATCGCCGCTGGTCGCAATCGAAAACGAGGCGCCCGCGCGGTTGATCGTCGATCCGCCGCTCGCCGAACAATTGGCGCAGGGTCTCGTCTTCATCCAGTACAGCACGGAGAATCTCCGCGTCGTGCCGGTGTTCGGCAAGGGCGCGCTCGACGTATCGCCGCGCATCGGCCACGTCCATATCACGGTCGACGATGCGCCATGGCATTTTGTCGATGCCAGTGGCGAGACCGTGATCGTGGTCGGACTGAAGCCGGGCCCCCACAAGGTTCTGTTGGAGTTGGCCGATCCCACGCACCACGTGATCGACAGCAAGACCGTCAGCTTCGAGATTCCAACACCCCTAAAAAAATAGCCATCGACCGCGGCGTTTGGCCCGGCTTCACAAAACTGCAATGCGCGGTCCGCATAAGATGTCCTCCGTTAACAGGAGACGCACATGCGCGCGACTTTTCTTGGCACCGTCGCAACGATCATTCTTGCCGCGAGCTCCGCGCTCGCACAGAGCGAAGGCGAATTCCCCGCCAAGCTCGCCGGCCATTTGGTGATGCCGGCTGCCACCTTCATCGACGCGCCGGCTGATGCCCCCGCCGATCTCAAGACATCCGGCAAATACACCACCGGGAAGCGCGTCGACGCGCTCGGCACGGTGATGGGCAAGTCCTATGAGCGGGCGACCGGCGTATCGTTGCCGTTCAAGGGCCAGCCGTTGCAGGGCCATTCCGGCATCAAGTCGATGGGCGACGGCACCTTCTGGGTCATCACCGACAACGGCATGGGTGCGCGCGCCAATTCGCCGGATTCGATGCTGTACCTCAACCGCTACAAGATGGATTGGGTCGGCGGCAAGATCGAGCGGCTGGAAACCGTGTTCCTGCACGATCCCGACAGACGCGTGCCGTTCCGCATCGTGCACGAGGACACCGAGAGGCGCTATCTCACCGGCTCCGACTTCGACACCGAAGGTTTTCAGATCATCGGCGACACTTTCTGGATCGGAGACGAATTCGGCCCCTATATCCTGAAGGCCGACAAGACCGGCAAGATTCTCGGCCTGTTCGAGACGGTCGCCGACGGCAAGCCGGTGCGCTCGCCGGATCACTGGGCGGTGGCGACGCCGGGAGCACCGGGCGCGACCTACAGCAACGTCAACCTCCGCCGCTCCAAGGGTTATGAGGGCTTCGCCTCCTCGAAAGACGGCAAGTTCCTCTACGGTCTGCTCGAGGGGCCGCTGTGGAACGCCGAGAAGAAGGACTGGGAGAAGGTCGACGGCAAGGAAGCCTCGCGTATCCTGGAATTCGACGTCGCCGCGGAGAAATTCACCGGCCGCTACTGGCAATATGTGTTCGAGCAGAACGGCAATGCCATCGGCGACTTCAACATGATCGATCCGAGCGCCGGCCTGATCATCGAGCGCGACAACGGCGAAGGCACGGCCGACAAGGCCTGCCCGCAAGGCACCCGCGGCGAGAACTGCTTCCCTGACGTGGCCAAGTTCAAGCGCGTCTACAAGATCGAGCTCACGGAGGCCAATGTCGGCAAGCCCGTGCGCAAGATCGGCTATATCGATCTGATGAAGATCAGGGATCCCGACAAGAAGGCGAAGAAGCCGCTCAATGACGGCGTCTACACCTTCCCGTTCTTCACCATCGAGAACGTCGATCGTGTAGACGAAACCCACATCATCGTCGGCAACGACAACAATCTGCCGTTCTCGTCCAGCCGCGATCCCAACAAGGCCGACGACAACGAGTTCATGCTGCTCGATGTCGCGGATTTTCTGAAGGCGAAGTGAGCCCTGCTCTCTCCTCCCCCTCTCCCCGTTCTTACGAGGAGAGGGTTGGGGTGAGGGGCTCGATCCATGAAGATGGTGAGCGTGCGACTCGCGGAGAGTCCCCCTCACCCGGCGCTTCGCGCCGACCTCTCCCCGCAAGCGGGGCGAGGTAAAGAACTCCCTAACCCGCCGGCACGATCACCATGCTCTTGTCCTTCGGCCAGCGAATGCGCCAGGCGAAATTGATGTCCTTGACCTCGCCGGGCTTGGCATCGAACGACCATTCCAGCACGCCGCGCTTGTCGCGGATGTTGCTCGCAGTCGGCGGCGTGGTCGCAGGCAACATCTCGACGAGGATGTCCTCGCTCTCGCTGACAGGCAACTGATCCTCGATCGCGACCTTGATCGGGAAGTCGTGACCGTTGCGGATTGTGGTCTTGAACGAACGCTCGTCGGTCTTCGACGTCGTGACCAGGAGACCGGCCGACCCTTCGTTGCGCTTGAGCACCGCGCGCTCGATCCTGACCTTGTCGTCGGCGCCGAAGCCGAGCCGCACGATATCGTCCTTGGCCGAAGCCGAGAGCTTGCCGCGGCCGACGAAGGTTCCATCGCGATAGATTGCGACCTTGCCTGGCAACAGGCTCGCGTCGTCGGTCTGCTTGAAGCTTGCCTCGAGGAAGGCGGTGGGATCCATCACCGGTGCCGCGCGCACCATGAGATCGGCGGGCACGGTCATCGAGGCGATGCGCAGGCTCTTGGCGCCCTCGGCTGCGCCGAGGTTGACGCGGCCAGGAATCTTGTAGGTGGCCTGGAAATCGCCGATTTCGGCGACCGCCTGCTGTTCTTCGGCGCGCTCGCGGATATCCTCGGCCGCCTTGGCCGCGGACGTTTCGATCTTTCGCTGCTGCATTGGCGCCGCCGCAGGCATTGCCGAATCCGAAAGCGAACCCAGCGCTCGCGGCCTCGGCACCTGCGGATATTGTGCGACCAGCGAATTCAGCTCCGGCGCGCTGCCGCCGCGGCCGATGCGGACCGTGGAGACGCCGAGCGTGACGTTGGACCAGTCCTCGCCGGTCGATTGCGTGACTTCGGCGCGGCGGACAAGCTCGAGCTGCGGTTTGCGGTCCTTGGCACCGGTGTCGAGGCGGGCGTCGTAGAGCGGCAGCCAGCGCGCATTGCGCACATTATAGGTGACCCTCAACGTCGCCTTGGTTGCTGCCGGGGCGGCGATGTCCATGCGGACTTCGAGCTTGCTCGGCGGCTTGGCCTTGCGCTCGACTTCGAGCTGGCCGATCTGCCGATCGATCTCGCGCATCTTGCGCGTGGCGTCGCGAACGGCGGTATCGGCGCTCGCAATTTCCTCGCCGACGGTGGCAAAGGCCGTGCGCCATTCGGCAATCGGCCGCGCCTCGCCCTTGTCGCCGATGCCCGCGGGCGACGCTTCCGCAAAATGCTCCGCGAATTTGCGCCGCGCATTGGCCGAGTCGATCGCGCCTTGCAGGTCGGCGCGCTGGTCGTTCAGCGCCTCGATGCGCTTGTCCAGCTCCGGCAAATTGACCGGCGCCGCACGTGGCGTGCGCGCATCGATCGTGCCGATGGTGAGCTTCGTTCCCCCCTCGCCCTCCACCCGGATCGACGAGGTGTCGAGACCAAGCGGGAAGTCCTTGGCAATGAGCGTCGAGTCACCAGACGGCAGGTCCACCGCGATGACGCGGGTCACGGTCGCGCCATCGGGGTAAACGGTGACGGTATCGATGGCCGATGTGGCGTCCAATTCGGCGGCCCATGACGGCGACGCGAATGCCGTGGTCACCAGAACCAGGCTCGTCGTTGCCAAACATTTTGCGGTGATGCGCATCAAGTCCCTCCTCCAAGTCATCGCCGCCGCCAGCCGGACGCGCGATCCAATGCCTCGCCAACTTGGTTGGACGCGGCAGGGAAGGAACTGGTTCGATTGGGGTTTCCGTGGGGCGCCGCCGCGGCGGCAGCAAGGCCCGGAACGTGTCGGCGTCCCGCGACGGAGCCCTTAATCCTGAGGGGACGAACCCTGCCCGAAGATGCGGCGAAGCAGGTCTGTCACGTTCCTGGCGCCCGCCTTCTTCAGAATGCCGGCGCGATAGCCTTCGACCGTGCGTGCGCTCAGATGCATGCGCCGGGCGATCTCCTTGTTGGTCAGGCCGGCGGCCAGATGCTCGAGCACGTCGCCTTCGCGCACAGTCAGAGGTTCGCAGCCGGGCAGCCAGCGCTGCCGGTTGGAGCCGGGCTGTGCGAACTCGTCGATCGCGGCATCGATCCGGTCGACGAGGTCGCGGGTGCGGAACGGCTTCTCGATGAAGTCGGCCGCGCCGCTCCTGATGGCGTCCACCGCCATGGCGATACTGCCGTTTGTTGCGGTCACCAGCACCGGCGCCATGCAGTTTTCCTCACGCAGGCGCTTGAGCACATCGAGACCGGAGCGATCGGGCGGCATCTCCAGCAGCACGCAGGCCGGCATCCGGGCCCTGGCTTCCGAGAGCAGAGACGCACCGTCGGCGAAGCAGATCACGTTGTATGCGCTCTGTTGGAGCGCGGTGGACAATTGTTCGCGGGAGGCGGCATCGGTGTCGATGACGAATACCTCACCCTTGGAAAGCATGTTCCCCGGCATAATTCCGATCCAGCAATGTCTTTGGTCAAATGGTCCGAGACGGCAGCGGGGCCTCGTCGCGCCGCGCCGTCATATGCACGGCATTCACGCCCGTGCTTCGGTTTCACTTATGTATGTTCCACCCGGTTCCCGGATTTGACGGATCGGGACATAAACTTTACATTTCGGGACATCTGCGGGAATGGCTGGCAGGACCGGTTCGCATGACCGACCTCATTCGCAGCGCGGGCTTGAGCTATTACCCGGAGGTCGCCCGGTCGGTCGGGCTCGACCCCAGACAGATGATGCGCAAGGTGAGGCTGCCGCTGGCCTGCCTCGACAAGCCCGATACGCCCATTGCTGTCACCGGCCTGCGACGTCTGCTCGAATTGTCGGCGGAGGCGTCCGGAGCCGAAGATTTCGGCTTGCGGCTTGCCGAGCGCGGCGGGCTGACCAATTTCGGCGCGGTCGGCCTGATCGTGCGCGAACAGGCGACCGTTGGTGAAGCCATCGAGGCCTTCTCGCGCTTCATCCCGATCCACCACGACGGCATGAAGCTGGACGTCACCCGCGACAAGCAGACCGTGACCGTCACGCTGCACCTGCGCGGCCGACAGCCGACCGCGCCACGCCAGTCGATCGACATGGCGCTCGGCAGCGTCCATCGCATCATCCAGTCGCTGTTCGGCAGCGATTGGCGGCCGCAGGAAGTGCACCTGCATTATCCTCCGCCGCACGACCGCAAGCGCTACCGCGAGTTCTACGGCTGCCGTGTGACCTTCAACGCGGAGGACGATTCGATCCTGTTGTCGGCACACGACATGGAGCGCCGGATCCCGAGCGCACATCCGCTGATCGCGAGCTATCTACGCAAGCGGATCGAGGCGATCGAGACGCGGCCGGCAAGCTGGGAGGAGAAGGTCGACGAGGTCGTGCGTCTCCTGCTCGCCGGCGGCGACTGCACGGTCGAGCGCGTGGCCGAGCACCTTGCCTGCACCCGCCGCACCATCCACCGCCACCTCGCCGAAGCCGGCACCAGCTTCTCGGCCATTCTCGACGCGCAGCGCGCCGATCTCGTGGTCCAGCTGATCGACGACCCCGGCCGGCCACTGGCCGACATCGCCGTGCAGCTCGGCTTCTCGGCACAGAGCGCCATGGCCCGCTGGTTCCGCGGCCATTTCGGCTGCACCATCACCGCATGGCGCAAAGGCGTCAGGCCATTGGAATCACCGACCGTGGCGACCACGGCTTGAATTCAGCGTGCCGGGACAGGCACGCCCATGATGGCGAGGGCGCGGCGACGGCTGCCGGCGAGCAGCGGCCCGAACGCAAGGGCAAAGCCGAGGAACGCAACGATCCAGCCGCAGGCGGCAATGTGCAGCAACGCGTCGCTTTGCGCAGGCCAAACCACCGCCGCGATCCGCGCCAGCGCCGCCACGATGATCGCACCGTAAATGGCTTGTGTCGCCGGCGAAGCCGTCAGCGCCTGTCCGGTATGGCCGAGACTCGCACGGCTCATCACCGCGAGCGTCATGGTTCCGGCCGCGCCCGCCATCCAAGCGTGGATGCCCGCGCTCGGCGGCAACGCGCCGAAGACGGCAAGAGCATGCAGGAGGAAGCCGAGCGGCACGAAGACATAGCCGACATGGAGGATCAGGAGCAGCCGCTCGCGGAATGTGCGGTCACCGGCCCAGCGCGCAAGCCGCACCAGATGGAGCCCGCCGACGACCGCCATCACCACGCCGGTGAAGGTGCTCAACGGCGCGATGATCCATGAGACGAGCGCCAGCGCGCTGCACCCGATCACCACCCCGTCAAAACGCCCGAACGGCACCGGGAGGCGGCCGGGGTTGAACTTGACTAGCCAGTTGCGGGTGAAGCTCGGGATGATGCGGCCGCCGATCAGCGAGATCATCACAACGACCACGCCGATGCCGACGCGGATGCCGACATCGGCCGCACCCGCATCATGCGCTTCGAGATGGAAGGCTACATTGCCGGCGAGCAGCACGAGTACCAGCACCACGACCGGCAGGTTGCGCCAGTTGCCTCCGGCGATGATCTCGCGCGTTGCAGCGGCGACGACCAGCGTCAGGAAGGCGGCATCGACGGCAAGCGCGAACGCCCAGCCGATATCGGCGGACAGCGTCACCGCGACCCGGCCGGCGAGCCAGACCGCCAGCAGCGCGCCCAAGGACGTCCCCTGGATCGGCAGCCGCCCGGTCCAGTTCGGGATCGCCGTGAACAGGAAGCCCGTGATCACCGCCGGCAGGAAGCCGTAGAGCATCTCATGGACGTGCCAGTCGCGCGGCGCGAAAGCGGAGCTCACCGACAATTCGCCGTAGAACATCGGCAGCCAGGCCAGGATCGAAAGCCCTGCCTGGATCGCGGCGAGCAGGAAAAAGGGCCGAAAGCTGTTCGCAAACAACGGCCAGCCCTCAAAGTTGCGGGATCGGGCGCCAGCCATGGGTCAACTCCAGTCGATTCAAATCGTCGCCTGGAAAAATACTGCCGTCCGGCCTGCTCGTTTTTGCGCTATCGCAAACACCCTGACGATTGCAGGTGTCATCACACTTCCAGCGCCAAGGAGGCAGAATGGCCAAGGTCGACACATCGCTGGTTGCGCATTTGCCGCTGTTTGGCGGTGTCAAGCCGGAGGACCTCGAGGAGATCCTGCGCGAGGCCCGCTCGGCGCGCTATCCCAAGAACAGCGCCATTTTCGAGCAGGGCGCGGACGCGCAATCGTTCTTCCTGCTGCTGCACGGCCATGTTCGCGCGGCCAAGACCACACCGACCGGCGAGCAGATCGTGGTGCGATATGTCGCGCCAGGCGAAACGTTCGGTCTCGCGATGGCGATCGGAGCCGCGCGCTATCCGGCCACGGCGATCGCGGTCGACGACAGCGTCGCCCTGATCTGGCCGACCTCGGCCTGGCCGCGGCTGGTCGAGCGATTTCCCTCGCTCGCCGCCAACACGCTCCAGACTGTCGGCACGCGGCTCCAGGAGAGCCACACCCGGATCCTGGAAATGTCGACCCAGCAGGTCGAGCAGCGCGTCGCGCATGCGCTGCTGCGCCTCGCCAAACAATCCGGCAAGAAGCTCGACCGCGGCATCGAGATCGACTTCCCGATCAGCCGCCAGGACATCGCGCAGATGACCGGCACCACGCTGCACACCGTGAGCCGCATCCTGAGCGGCTGGGAACAGCAGGGGCTGGTCGAAAGCGGCCGTCAGCGCATCATCCTGCGCGATCCGCATGGGATCGTCGTGCTGGCGGAGCGGAGCCCGGAAAGCGGCGCGGCATAGGCCAGGGTTGAGGGTCGCTTCCACTTACGGCGAAAGCGCCCCTCACCCGGGAATCCGCGCGCGGCCCGCACGAATTCCAGACCGCTTCACGCCGGCACGTGCTCGCACAGCGCGGCGAGGAATTGGTCGCGATCGATGCCATGCTCGCGGCAGGCGTCATCGACCGTGTGAAAGGTTGCGATCGGACAGCCCACGCAAGCCATCCTGAAGGCGAGAAACACCCGGATCGTGTGCGGCGCCGTGCGCATGATGTCATCGACCAGATCGTCGGATCCAAAAGGCATGGACAACAACTCCGTTCGGAAACCACGATAGCGGAGCGGGCTGTGGTTTCTTTGTTGGAGCGCAAGCTGCCTTGTCATTCCGGGGCGCGCGAAGCGCGAGCCCGGAATCCATCGGGCAGCAGGCCAAGAGGTGAAATGGATTCCGGGCTCGCGCCAAGGGCGCGCCCCGGAATGACGGAGAGAGAGACTACACCGCCCGGCTGTGCAACTGCTTCGCCGGATCCAGATGCGCGTCGAATGCGGCGGCGACGCTGCGAACGAGAAAGCGCGAGTCCTTTGCGACTGCGAGGCGGTCGCCGTCCAGTCTCACGACACCATCGGAAATCAGCGGCTTCAGACGCGACGCCGATTTCAGCACCGCCCCGGCCTCGGCGCCATGACGCGCGCAGATGTCGCCGAGATCGGCGCTGAACTCGCACATGATGCGTTCGATGATGTCGGCGCGCAGCCGATCGTCGTCGGTGAGCCCATAGCCTTTCGCGGTGGCCAAATGGCCCGCGGCGATGCTCTGCGCATAGGCGTCGATCTGCACCTCGTTCTGGACATAGCCCTGCGGCAAATGTCCGATCGCGCTCGCGCCGAAGCCGAGCAGAACTTCGCCCTTATCGGTGGTGTAGCCCTGAAAATTGCGCCGCAGCGTGCGTTGCTCGAAGGCCACGGCCATGGAATCGCCGGGTCGCGCGAAATGATCGAGCCCGATCTGCAAGTAGCCGGCCTCCTTCAACGCATTGGCGATCGCGCAGGCCTGGTCGTGGCGCCCAAGGCCGTCGGGCAGCACGGCCTCGTTGATCATGCGCTGGTGCTTCTTGAAAGCAGGCACATGCGCGTAGCCGAACACCGAGAAGCGGTCGGGCCCAAGCTCGAGCGAACGTCGCACCGTATCCAGGCACGAGGCAACGGTCTGGTGTGGCAGTCCGTAGATCAAATCGAAGTTGATCCCGTTGATGCCGGCGTGCTGGAGCATGTCGACCACGGAAGCCGTCTGCTCAAAACTCTGCACACGGTTGATCGCGCGCTGCACGACAGGGTCGAAGCTCTGCACGCCCAGGCTCGCGCGATTGACCCCGGAGAGCCGCATGGCCTCGACCATGTCGGCAGTCAGCGTGCGAGGATCGATCTCGACCGCAATCTCGGCCGACGGCAGCACGAAGAACGATTGGCGCATCGCCGCCATCAACTCGGCAAAAGCCTCCGGCGCCATGATCGTCGGCGTGCCGCCGCCGAAATGGATGTGCTCGACCTTGATGCGCCGGCCGATCATTTCGGACACCTGCGCGATCTCGCTGCGCAGCGTGCGCAGATAGGCCGCGATGAGACCGTCTCGACGAACGATCTGGGTATGGCAGCCGCAATACCAGCACATCTCGCGGCAGAACGGCACGTGCAGATAAAGCGACGCGCTGGCCGCCGCCGGGAGCTCCGCCAGCCAGAGGGCGTAGGCACCCGCGCCAATCGCCGACGAGAAATGCGGTGCGGTCGGGTAGCTCGTGTAGCGCGGCAGTCGTTCCTCGCCGTAATTCACCGCAAGATCGGCCCTCATATCGTACCCATTCGTCAATCAATGCTGCGCAGCGGGGCGGCGCATCCCGGATGGCACTAAATTACCCGCTTTCGGGTGCGAAACCTTGCGCTCGCTCAAAGTCCGAGCACGGGATCGGAGCCATGGTGACATTCGAATATTGCCCTCTGGAGACAGGTTATGGCGTCGTTCGCGCTCGATCTCGTTCTGTGGCTCACCGGCGTTCGCGGCCATATCCCGCGCTTTGACGATTTTCGTCCCCTCCCCTCCACGCCCACCGTTGGCGCCGGCCACTTCGTACGCGTAATGGTCATCACGGTCGCCGTCCTCGCCGCGCTGTCGCTCGCGGTTTGGGGCACGGTCTGGATTGCGATCCAGTTGCTCTAGTCGACAACAATCCATTCACAATAAGCGCAACTGAACATGCAAACGATTTGCGGCCGACGCGGCTGACGTCGCGCGCATCGCGTCTTTGGTATCGCCGACGCGATCTTCGACAAACTCCTGAGGATTTTACCGGAGGCGAATAGGGCAAAAGCTTGTCGCAGCACAAACACGCTTGCTGCGATCGGCGCACACTGCATTCCGTCATCAAAACCATTTCAGATGAAGGATGCTTCCGATGTTCACCCGCCGAGCCGCATTGATCAGCGCCGCCGCAACCGCCCTGATGCTGGCGACACCCGCCTTGGCTGCCGACGATCTCAAACTGCCGCGCCAGAAGGTCGAGCTGGTCGCTCCGCCCTTCGTGCACGCGCACGAGCAAGCGACCAGGCAGGGCCCCAAGATCGTGGAGTTCCGACTCACGATCGAGGAGAAGAAGGTCGTCATCGACGAGAAGGGCACCACGTTCCAGGCGATGACCTTCAACGGCTCGATGCCGGGTCCGATGATGGTCGTGCACGAGGGCGACTACGTCGAAACGACGCTGGTCAATCCTGCAACCAATTCCATGCCGCACAACATCGACTTCCATTCCGCGACCGGTGCGCTCGGCGGCGGTGCGCTAACGCTGGTCAATCCCGGCGAGCAGGTCGTCCTGCGCTGGAAGGCGACCAAGACCGGCGTGTTCGTCTACCATTGCGCACCGGGCGGCCCGATGATCCCCTGGCACGTCGTCTCCGGCATGAATGGCGCCGTGATGGTGCTGCCGCGCGACGGCCTCAACGACGGCAAGGGCCACGCACTGAAATACGACAAGATCTACTATGTCGGCGAGCAGGACATGTACGTGCCGCGTGACGACAAGGGCAATTTCAAGTCATATGAATCGCCGGGCGAAGCCTTCACCGACACCGAAGAGGTGATGAAGAAGCTGATCCCCTCCCATGTCGTGTTCAACGGCAGGGTCGGCGCGCTCACCGGCAAGAATGCGCTGACCGCCAATGTCGGCGAGAACGTGCTGATCGTGCATTCGCAGGCCAATCGCGACAGCCGTCCGCATCTGATCGGCGGCCATGGCGACTATGTCTGGGAGACCGGCAAGTTCTCCAACGCGCCGGAGACCGGGCTCGAGACCTGGTTCATCCGCGGCGGCTCGGCGGGAGCTGCGCTGTACAAGTTCATGCAGCCCGGCATCTACGCCTATGTCACGCATAATCTGATCGAGGCCGCCGACCTCGGCGCCACCGCGCACTTCAAGGTCGAAGGCAAGTGGAACGACGATCTGATGACGCAGGTGAAGGCCCCTGCCGATATCCCGGCCAACACCAACTAGACGCGACGAGGGGCCGGTGAAGACCGGCCCCTTTTCCTCGGGGAACGACCATGCTGATCGCATTCAAGCTGAAACTGCTGCTCGCCTGCGCCGCCGGGCTTGCGGGGCCGATCGCAGTGGCGCCGCTGGTGTCGGACATCCGGACCCACGGCGCCGCGGCGGAGCCCGCCATCGTCAGGGTCGCGCCAGGCAGCCTGTCCTATCGCGAGGCCGGCGATTTCACCCGTGGCGGGCAGCAGGCGGAAGCGCCGCTGCGCGCGATGCATTTCGAGAAGCCGCTGAACATCATGCGGCATCAGGTCTCGTCATCCGACTATCAGACTTGCGTGCAGGAGGGCGCTTGTCGCGCGCTTGATCGCGGCGTGGCAATCGCCTCCGATCGACCCGCGGTGCAGGTGAGCTGGCACGATGCCGAGGCCTATGCGGGTTGGCTCTCGCGCAAGACCGGTCACAGCTACCGCCTGCCGAGCGACGCGGAATGGGCCTTTGCGGCCGGCTCCAGATTCAGGGATGACGGCCTTCCGGTGGACGCAGCAGATCCATCGAAGCGCTGGATCGGCCGTTACGAGCGTGAATCCGAACGCGACCTCTTCGACACGACGGCCTATCCTTTCGGCAAGTTCGGTTCGAACGAGCACGGCATCGAAGATCTCGCCGGCAACGTCTGGGAGTGGACCTCGACCTGTTTCGTGCGCTCGCGGATCGACGCGGCCGGCAATGCCGGCAAACCGACCGTGAATTGCGGCGTGCGTATCGCCGAGGGTGCGCACCGCGCCTATGTTACCGATTTCATCCGCGACGCCCGCGCCGGCGGCTGCGCGCAAGGCGTCCCGCCCGCCAATCTCGGCTTCCGCCTGGTTCGCGAGGAGCCGTCGTGGGTCGCAAGCGTGTCGGCGCGGTGGGGTCGGGCATGGTCGGTTAAGTCATGATGCGATTGAGGTGGCAATGTGCGCGCTGCCTCCACAATGTCGTCCTGGCGAAAGCCAGGACCCATTGCCGCCAAGCAAAGTTTGGCGAAGACTCGCGTTTGACAGCCCTTGGGACTATCGCCGACCGCGATCGATAGACCTCGCGGTATGGGTCGTGGCCTCGCCAGGACGACCGCAGATGTGGTCACGGCGGCGCCAAGCTGAAACGAAAATGGCCGGAGCGAAGCCTCGGCCATTTCGCGGTACTTGCAAGCGCCTTACGTGTTCTTCAGCGCGACGCGGAATTCGGCTTCGGTCTTGGCCTTGACCTCGTCGAGCGAGACGCCGTCGGCGAGCTCGATCAGCGCCATGCCGCCGCTGCCGTGCTTGTCGATCGTGAAGACCGCCAGGTCAGTCACGACCATGTCGACCACGCGCTCGCCGGTCAGCGGCAGATTGCACTGCTTCAGGAGCTTTGGACCGTCCTTGGCCGAATGCTCCATCACCACGACCACGCGCTTGACGCCGGCGACGAGATCCATCGCGCCGCCCATGCCCTTGACCATCTTGCCGGGGATCATCCAGTTGGCGAGATCGCCGTTCTGGGCCACCTGCATGGCGCCGAGGATCGACAGATCCATGTGGCCGCCACGGATCATGCCGAAGGAATCCGCGCTCGAGAAGTACGAGGTCGACGGCAGCTCGCTCACGGTCTGCTTGCCGGCGTTGATGAGATCGGCGTCCTCTTCACCCTCATAGGGGAACGGGCCCATGCCGAGCATGCCGTTCTCGCTCTGAAGGCTGACGTCCATGCCGTCCGGGATGTAGTTCGAGACCAGCGTCGGGATGCCGATGCCGAGATTGACGTAATAGCCGTCACGCAGTTCCTTCGCGGCGCGCGCAGCCATCTGTTCACGGGTCCAGGCCATGTGGTTCTCCTGATACGCTTAAGCGGCGGTGCGCGGGCGGGTGTTGCGGAATTCGATGCGCTTCTTGGCCGTTCCGACCTCGACGATGCGCTTGACGAAAAGACCGGGCGTGTGGATGTGGTCGGGATCGAGTTCGCCGGCCGGAACCAGATGCTCGACCTCGGCCACCGTGACCTTGGCGGCGGTCGCCATCATCGGGTTAAAATTGCGCGCGGTCTTGCGGTAGATGAGGTTACCTGCGGTGTCGCCCTTCCAGGCGTGGACAATGGCGAGATCGGCGAACAGGCCGCGCTCCATCAGGTATTTCTGCCCGTCGAATTCCTTCACTTCCTTGCCTTCGGCGATCAGCGTGCCGACACCGGTCTTGGTGTAGAAGGCCGGAATGCCGGCGCCGCCGGCGCGGATGCGCTCGGCCAGCGTGCCCTGCGGATTGAATTCGAGTTCCAGCTCGCCGGCGAGGAATTGCTGGGCGAACAGCTTGTTCTCGCCGACATAGGACGAGATCATCTTCTTGATCTGGCGGGTTTCGAGCAGGCGGCTAAGGCCGATGCCGTCGACACCGGCATTGTTTGAGACGACCGTCAGGTCCTTGACGCCGGAGTCGCGGATCGCGTCCGACAGCGTCTCGGCGATGCCGCAGAGGCCGAAGCCGCCCGACATGATCATCATGCCGTCTTTCAGAACGCCCTCGAGAGCCGACTTGGCGTCGGGATAGACCTTGTTCATGCAAATTACCTTCGAGTGAACCTTCGGCTTGCAGGCGTCGCGCCTTAGTGGCGGCGATTATTAGGCGAAATCGTCCGAAGCCGTCAATGATACGGGGTTCTCCGCTCCGCCCCTGGGTGATAGAAGCTGCCCAAGCCGTGGGCGCAACCGTTCCCGCGGCCTTGAAAGCGACAAGAAAACCCATCAAGTTGCGGCACTTAACACAATAGGTCTTGGGCGTGGGGCGCGCAGGTTTCCCGGCCCGCCTTCTGGCTCCAGCGACCAACTCGATCAGGACATGCCATTGACCATGGCCCAAGGAATGAAGCGCCTCGGGACGCCGATCGCGGCGCTGCTCGGCGTGGCGCTGATCGCCCTGATCGCGACCTCATGGCTCATCAACCGCGACGCGCTGCGCAAAGCGGTGGAAACGCAGATCCGCGACGTCACCGGGCTCGAGGTCAATGTCGCAGGCGCGATCGACATTTCGGTGCTGCCGGCAAGCTACATCTCCTTCCATGACGTCGGCCTGAAGGGCGGCGGCACCAGCGATCCCGCGCTCCATGTCGACGTGCTGACCGCGAACCTGCGGCTGCTGCCGCTGCTGCTGCAACGGTTCGAGATCGCCGACCTGACGCTGCTCCGGCCGCGCATCCATGTCAGCCTGAAGCCGGACGGCGAAAGCAACTGGACGCCGTTCATCCAGACCATCGCGCGCACCATGAAGCCCGGCGCCGAGAATCAAGTGTCGTTCTCCGAGATCCGGATCCAGGACGGCGCGCTCAATTACGAGGACGCCGCCACGCACGGCACCGAGAAGTTCGAGGACATCGACCTGTCGCTGGCCTGGCCCTCGATCTCGCGCTCCTTCGCCGCGACCGGACAATTCGACTGGCGCGGCGAACGGGTTGACGGCTCGATCAGCTTTTCCGATTTCGTCGCCGCGCTCTCCGGCGAGCGCTCGGGGTTGAAGGCGCGGATCGCGAGCGCACCGCTCAAGCTCGCCTTCGACGGCAGCGTCGCCAACCGCACCAGCCCGATGATGGAGGGCACGCTCACCATCGACAGCCCGTCCTTGCGCAACGCGCTACGCTGGACCGGCCAACCGCAGCCCGCCAGCGGCGGCTTCGGCCGCTTCGCGCTGAAGGCACGGGCCAATGTCGTCGGCGCGTCGATCGCGCTCACCAACGTCAATGTCGAGCTCGACGGCAACACCGCCGAGGGCGTGATGACCTACGCCAATAACGGCCGGCAGACGCTGCAGGCGACGCTCGCGGCCGACGCGCTCGACTTCACACCCTATATCTCGACCTTCCGCCTGCTCGCGAGCGGCGCGCGCGACTGGAACAGGCAGCTGTTCGATCTCAACGCCTTGTCGACCACCGACCTCGACATGCGCCTGTCGGCCGCCAAGCTGACGGTCGGGGCGTCGAAACTCGGCCGCACCGCGATCGGCGCGAATCTGCGCAACGGCACGCTGGCGCTCTCGGTCGGCGAGGCCCAGGTCTATGGCGGCATCGCCAAGGGCTCGTTCGGCATCGCGCGCTCCGACACCGTCGCCGACATCAAGGCGCAATTCCAGTTCACCGACGTCGACCTTCAGGCCTGCGCCTCCGAGCTGTTCGGTATCAACAAGCTGTCCGGGCGTGGCAACATCAACGTCTCGCTCCTCGCGTCCGGCTCGAGCCCGTTCGGCCTCGTGCAGTCGCTCGACGGCAGCGCCACCGTGACAGGGCATGACGGCGCGATCGCGGGCTTCAATGCCGAGCAGCTCCTCAAGCGGCTCGAGCGGCGGCCGCTGTCCGGTGGCGGCAATTTCCGCAACGGCTCTACCCCTTACGACAATCTCACCATCGCGGTGAAGTTCTCCGATGGCGTCGCCACCGCCGAGGACATCCGCGTCGAAGGACCGGCGGCGAAGATCACGATGACCGGCACCGCCTCGGTGCCGACGCGCGAATACGACATGAAGGGCGTGGCCAGCCTCAACAGCGCGTCGGGGTTCGAATTGCCCTTCGTGGTGCAGGGCCCCTGGGACGATCCCCTCGTCTTTCCCGATCCGGAAAGCCTGATCCGCCGCTCGCCGGCCTCTGCGCCCCTGCTCGACATGCTGAAAGACCGCAAGCCGGGCGACGCGGTGCGCTCCGCGATCGAGCGCATCACCGGCACCGGGAAACGTCCCGCACCGGCCGAATCGCCGACGGCGGAGAACGCCAAGCAAGGCGCGAAGTCGAACTAGGCTGATAGACATCGCTCTTTCCGATTTCGGCAGCCCACACTCAACAAGCTCGACTTGCCAGCGGCTTGCCAACTGAATACTGCGGCCGATTTCATCCCAAAGGTGGAGTTAAGCGGCCGATTGCGTCGTCGAGATCCACGCCTTGTCCTCCTGCACCACTGCTCGCCCGCCGATCTTCGATCCGGCCGCGACGTTGAGAGTGCCACTCTGTCCCAGTTCGCGTGCCAACACCTCGCGATCACAAGCGCCCTCCCACAGCGAAACGGTGATAGCCGCGACGCAGTTGCTGATCATGCTGGTCAGCGCCCGTGCTTCCGACATGAAGCGGTCGATGCCGACAAGCAGCGCCACGCCTGCCACGGGCAGATCCGGCATGACGGAGAGAGTCGCGACAAGGGCAACGAAGCCGCTGCCGGTAACGCCGGCCGCGCCTTTCGACGTCAGCAGCATCAATCCGAGCATCGCCGCAATCTGCCCCCACGACAGGTGGATGTCGCAGGCCTGCGCGATGAAGATGGAGGCCAACGTGAGATAAATGGCGCTGCCATCAAGGTTGAAAGAATAGCCCATCGGCAATACCAGTCCGGACACGCCTTTTTGGCATCCGAGCTGCTCCAGCTTGCGCAGCGCCCCAGGGAGCGCCGGCTCCGACGATGACGTGCCGAGCACGATGAGCAGTTCTTCCTTGAAGTAGCGAATGGTCTTCCACAGGCTGAAACCGTTCAACCGCGCCAGCGTACCGAGCACGACGATCACAAAGACCGAGCAGGCGACATAGAATGTCAGGATCAGCAGTCCGAGCGAGCCGATCGAACGGACGCCGTAGCGGCCGACCGTGAAAGCCATGGCGCCGAAGGCACCGAGCGGAGCGAGCTTCATGACGAAGCCGAAGCACACAAACAGCACCTGTGAGAACGAGTCGATTGCCTTTGTCACGACGGCACCGCCGTCGCCGGCGCGGCTTAGCCCAAAGGCGACCAGGACGGAGACCAGCAGCACCGGCAGAACTTCACCATCGGCAAATGCTCCGAAGAACGAATGCGGGATAATGTGCAGCACGAAGTCCGCGAATCCGGACACGCCAGCTTGCTTGGTGAATTTCGCGGCCACCGACGGATCCAACGTGCTGGGGGAAACATGCATGCCCACGCCCGGCTGGATCCACGATACGGCGATCAGGCCTGCCAGCAATGCGAGCGCGGTCAAGAGGTAAAACAGCGCCATGGATTTCACCAGCGTGCGGGCAACCTCGCGGGAATCGCTGATGCTGTTGATGCCGCTCACGATGGTGCAGAACACGATCGGCGCGATCATCATCTTGACCAGCTTGACGAAGCCGTCTCCGAGGGGCTTCAGCGCGGCGCCGAATTCGGGCCAGAAATGGCCCATGAGGATCCCCAGCATGAGGCCAATCAAGACCTGGACGTAGAGAACCCGGTAGAATGGCTTTCGCACCTGAATGTTCGGGTGCCCGACCCGCGCTTCCTTCTGCATTTCTTATCTCTCCCATGGCTCTGAATTTTATGGCTCTGAATTTATGGCCCTGAATTTGTGGCTCTGATTTTTCTTGATGGCTTCGGAGGCGGCCCAGCTTCAGGCCGCCATGACTGAAAGAGGCACGTGCGACCGGCGAGCGAAGACGTGGCCCTCGAAGATTCGCCGAGCTGTCCGCTGCACCTTGGCAACTGGGCCGGGCTCCAGCCGAACCACGAGTTGGCCGGAGGGATGGGCAAGTGTGATCGTCACCGGCGGCGCCAACAGTCCGACCATCTCTGCGGCGATCGTTCCGGGCGTCACACAGGCGGTCGCGATCGCGACAGCGCCGGTCACCGCGAGTGCGCTATGGCAGTCGTGCGGCATGAAGTACCGGGTGTTCAACGTCGCCTCGACCGCGGGCGAAATCAGGACCGGTTTCGGAATCACCATTGACGGGGAATCCGGAAAACCCATCCGGCGTCCAGCCTCGATACGCAGGTTTTCGAGCCGCGCGCGGAAGTCGCCGTCGGCGAACGCCGAGGGTGCCTCACGGCCGGTCCATCCCATATCCGCGGCGCGGACCAGCATGACCGGCATGGCTGCGTCGATGCAGGTTACGTCCACCCCTTCGATGCGGTCGACCGGACGTCCCGTCGGTAGCAGGCGGCCGGTGCGTGCGCCGGCTGCGTTGGGGAACGACAGTTCGATAGGCGCGGCCGTTCCCGGTACACCGTCGATCTGCGCTTCGCCCTCATAGGTCACGCGCCCGCCGGGAGTGGCAACCGTCGCGTCAATCAGCTTGCCGGTATTGACATTGTGGATGCGCACATGGGTGCGATCTGCGGTAGCGGCGACCAATCCGGCTTCGATTGCGAACGGCCCTACCGCTGCCAGCATATTCCCGCAGTTCGGCGAAGTATCGACGATCCCTTCACGAATCCGTACCTGGGCAAAGAGGTAATCGACATCGGCACCCGCGACGGATGCCGGTCCGACGATCGCAACCTTGTTGATGACGGCGTTGCCACCGCCAATTCCGTCGATCCCAAGATCGTGTCCCCCTCCCATCACCGACAACAAGATCGCATCCCGCAGCCTGGGTTCGGCTGGAAGATCGCTGGCCAGAAAAAACGGCCCGCGCGAGGTGCCCCCGCGCATTACCACGCATGGAATAGCGATCTGATCGTTCATGAGGCTCTTCCGTTCGGGAACTTTGCTCGAAGGAGATCATCCACCCGCCCAACTCTTTTGTGAAATGCAAATATCTGATGTATTATTCCGGTTATTGGTACAACGGAGTCTGCCATGAATGCAGAACTGCTCGACCTCAAGGCGTTCATCACCGTGGCGGAGATGGGCAGCTTCGTCCGCACCGCGAAGGCGCTGAACCTGTCGCAACCGGCGCTGAGCCGGCGCATTCAGAAGCTCGAAGAAAGCCTCGGCGCGCCGTTGCTCGAACGGTCCACGCGCCACGTCAACCTCACCATGACCGGCCGCGACTTCCTGCCAAAGGTGCGCCGCCTCATCGACGAGTTCGAAACGTCGGTGCTTGCCATCCAAGATATCGGCGCGCGAAGTTCAGGTGTTGTGTCGGTGGCCGCGGTGCCGACAGCAGTATTCTATTTCCTGCCACGAGCGATCGGCCGATTCGCCGAAGCGTATCCGCGCATTCGCATCCGGATTTTGGACATCGGCGCCAATGAAGGATTGGAAGCGGTCGCGCGCGGAGAAGCCGACTTCGGCATCAATTTCATCGGCGCTTCGCATGCCGAAATTGAATTTGAGAAACTGGTCGAAGACCCTTTCGTCCTGGCGTGCCGCCATGATCATCCGTTGGCATCGCGCAAGCAGGTGAGCTGGTCGGAGATAGTGCCGCACCGTGTCATCACCGTGGGCCGCAACAGCGGCAATCGCGCGTTGATCGACAACGCCATGGCGCGGCACGGCTTGCAGCTCAACTGGACCTACGAAGTCGCTCACCTCTCCGGTTCCCTTGGCTTGGTCGAAGCGGGACTGGGCGTCGCGGTGCTACCGAGGCTCGCGACGCCAGCCGCCGGTCATCCGATCATCCACACCATTCCGTTGATCGAGCCGGAGGTATCGCGGACGATCGGAATCGTGCGTAGGCACGGTGCGACCCTATCTCCACATGCAAGCCAGCTCCTCAAAATGCTTCTCGAGGCATGGCGCTCTCCCTTACTAACGAGTGGGCAAGGCAAGCCGCGTCCCCGATCCGCCGGGGCAAGCTCGAATGCTGCTTCGATGGGTCTGAAGCGGAAACGCTGACAATTCGCCGCGGCGCGCTGCCAGACTGTTCCTGCCGCTGTCGTGTCCTCAAAGGCATTTCTGGATCACCGCCGCAGCACAGCGGCGCGGCCGGTTGCGTTGCCTTGGGCCGTCACACCGCTTACAACAGCCGGATCTTTCGGCAATCCGGCAGATGATGGGGTGAGGCCGGGATGCCCAGAGCGAATTGATTGCCACGAATTGATGCAGCCTTTAGATCGATGCGCACATTAAGCATCTCCACAGGGCGATCCCCCACGACCTATGTCTGACAACAAGCCGCTAGATCGTACCACGGCCATGCGCTAGTGTTTTATACGACCGGTTAAAAACACCGGCCGTTTGAGGGAGAAAAACGTGAAATCCAAGGTTATTGGCGCAGTATCACTGGCGGTCGCTGCGGCCGGGCTGTTTGCAGCCGCTGCACCCGCATTTGCGCAGCAGAAGACGATTACGGTCTGGTGGGGCAAGGGCTTCTACCGCTCCGAAGACGACGCGCTGCTCGATACGATCAAGAAGTTCGAAGCCAAGACGGGAATCAAGGTCGAATTGTCGCAGTACGCGATCCAGGACATGATTCCGAAGACGGTCGCGGCGCTCGATGCCGGCACCGTGCCCGATGTGGCCTATTCCGACTCCTATGACGTCCAGGCGCAGGGCAAGTGGGCCTATGAGGGCAAGCTCGAGGACCTCTCGGATATCATGGAGCCGATCAAGGGCCGGTTCGTGCAGAACACGCTGGACGCCTCGATCCTCTACAACGACGTCACCAAGAAGAAAGCCTATTACGGCTTCCCGCTGAAGCAGCAGAGCATGCACGTCCAGATCTGGAACGACATGCTGGAGAAGGCCGGCTTCAAGCTCGCCGACATTCCGACCGACTGGGCGGGGTACTGGACGTTCTGGTGCGACAAGGTGCAACCCGGAATCCGCAAAGCCACCGGCCAGCGCATCTACGCCGTCGGCCAGCCGATGGGCGTGGAATCCACCGACGCCTTCCAGTCGTTCTACACCTTCATGGACGCCTACCACGTCAAGCTGGTCGATGACGACGGCAAGCTCACGGTCGACGATCCCAAGGTCCGCGAGAACCTGATCAAGGCCATGAAGGACTACACCGACACCTACATCAAGGGCTGCACGCCGCCGTCCTCCACGACCTGGAAGGATCCGGACAACAACGTCGCGTTCCACAACAAGACCATCGTGATGACCCACAACTTCACGATCTCGATCGCGGCTAAGTGGTACGAGGACTCGCAGAACCAGGCGCTCACGCAAGAGCAGCGCGACGCCGGCAAGAAAGCCTATGAACAGGACATCATCACGGCGTCCTTCCCGAAGGCGCCGGATGGGTCGACCATCCGCTACCGCTCCGACGTCAAGACCGGGCTGGTGTTCAGCGTGGCCAAGAACAAGGCCGAGGCCAAGCAGTTCATCAGCTTCCTGCTCCAGGAAGAGAACGTGCGGCCCTATATCGAGGGCGCGCTCGGCCGCTGGTTCCCTGTGACGAAGGAAAGCCAGGCCAGCCCGTTCTGGCAGGCCGACAAGCACCGCAAGGCGGTCTACGCCCAGTTCACGGGCGGCACCGCGCCGTTCGACTTCACCAAGAACTGGAAGTTCACGATTCTCAACAACGAGAACGTGTGGGCCAAGGCGATGAACCGGGTGGTCAGCGAGAAGGTTCCGGTCGACAAGGCCGTCGACGAACTGATCGCCCGCATCAAGCAGGTCGCGGGTTAAGTCATCGCCCCTCGCCCCGCCCTGCGGGTGAAGGTATAAGAACAGTACCGGCCGCGTTTTGCGGCCGGCAACTCTTTGAAGAGTCCAAAAAGAATGGCGATTACGCTCTCTGGTGATCAGTCGATCCCCGCACCGCCCTTGTCGTCGCGGCTGACCCCGACGCAAATCTGGGGCATCGTGCTGCTCGCACCCTATTTGCTCGTTTTCCTCGCCTTCGTCGTCTACCCCGTCTGTTACGGGTTATGGCTGGCGCGCGCTCCGTCGAATTATGTCGCGCTCTATAACGACCCGATCTTCGCGCGCGCCGCCGTCAACACGCTGATCTTCCTGGTCATCGGCATCAATATCAAGATGCTGATCGCGCTGTTCCTGTCCGGCTTCTTCGCGCAGCAGCGCACCTGGATCAGATGGCTCTCGGTGGTTTTCATCCTGCCCTGGGCGGTGCCGTCGATCCCGACCATCCTGTCGGTGCGCTTCATGTTCAACCCCGAATGGGGCATGGTGAACCACTTCATCTTCTCCTTGACCGGCGATGACGGCCCGAACTGGCTGAACGACCCGACCGTGGCGCTGACCATGGCGATCGCCGTCCACATCTGGAAATCGCTGCCGTTCTGGACGCTGATCCTGATGACCGGACGGCTTGCGATCGCGCAAGATCTGTTCGAGGCCGCCGAGGTCGATGGCGCCAGCTGGTGGCAGAAATTCCGTTACATCACCTGGCCGTCGCTGCAGATGCTCTACATCACCTGCACGCTTCTCTCGATGATCTGGACGCTCGGCGACTTCAACAGCGTCTATCTGCTCACCGGCGGCGGCCCGGCCGACCTCACGCACGTGTTGTCGACGCTCGGCATCCGCTATCTCCGGCTCGACCAGCTCTCGCTCGCGATGGCCTCCATCGTCTGCGCGATACCGTTCGTCCTGCCGCTGATGTACTTCATGATGAAACGGTTGTCGCGATGAAGCTTCCCTCTCTCCGTGACGTCGCGACCGAGGCGCGGCTGCTCCTGATCGGCATTCCCGTCCTGCTCTGGACGATGATACCGATCTATCACATGTTCCTGTTTGCGATCTCGCCGAAGGAGGACGCGTTCTCGGGCAAGCTGTGGCCGGATCATCCGACACTGCACAACTTCGAAATCGTGTTCAAGCAGCAGCATTATTTCCTGCGCGACTTCTACGTGCAGTTCTGGAATTCGCTGGTGATCGCGGCGGCCGTCGGCGTGCTGACGCTGGTCATCGCGACCGCCGCGGCGTTCTCGATTTCGCGGCTGCGCGTGCCCGGCGGGCGCATCGTGATGAACCTCGCGCTGTTCACCTATTTCATCCCGGCGGCGTTCCTCGCGGTGCCGATGTATCGCACCATGGGCAATTACGGCCTGCTCAACAATCATTGGTCGCTGATCCTGGCCATGGTGACGATCGCCAGCCCTTATGCGATCTGGGTGCTCAAGCAGGCCTCCGACAAGCTGCCGGTCGAACTGGACGAGGCCGCCGTGATGGACGGCGCGACGACCCTGCAGATCTTCCGCCTGGTCTATTTGCCGCTGATGATGCCCTCGCTGGTCGCGATCGGCACCTATGCGGTGCTGCTCGCCTGGAACGAATACCTCTACGCGTTCCTGCTGCTCTCGAACGACCGCGAGCTCACCCTTCCCGTCGCGCTCGGCAACTTCCTGGCCGCCGACGACTCGCCGTGGGAGCTGCTGATGACGACCGGCTTCATCTACGCGCTGCCGCCGGCGGCGATCTACTACGCCTTCCGCCGCTACATGGTGGGCGGGCTCACCGCGGGTGCGGTGAAGTCCTGACGCAGCAGGACAGGTCGGGACGCCGCAAGCACGGCGCTCGCGCAGACTAGCGGACAATTGCCAGTTGTCCGCGCCTGCTCTAACTTGCAGCCCGCAAAGCCAGCGGGCTCATCATGCGCAGCAACGATGCACTCCATCTCGGCCTGATGCTCGGGGCGCTTGCCGCGTCCTATCTGGTGCCGTTCGAGCTGTTGCTGCTGGCCTATGTCGTGCTCGGCCCAGCGCATTATTTCACCGAGATCTCGTGGCTGCATGATCGCAGCTACTATCTGCCTCACCGCGGGATTGCCGCTGTCCTGGCGATTGTCGCCGTGGTCGCGGCCCTGATCGACAACGCGTCATGGTTCGGCTCCGCAATGTGGGGCGCGCTGGTCGTATGTGCCATGCTGGCAGCCACCACCTCGGCGATCGAAAGCATGCTGCTGTTCATGGCGGCCATCGCGCTGTCCGCGATCATGTATTCGAGCGGGTCTTCACTCGCGGTCATCGGCATCCTGATTCCGACCTTGATCCACGTCTGCCTGTTCACGCTGATCTTCATGGTGCTCGGTGCCTACCGGTCCGGCAGCCGCGTGCAGGCCGCGCTGGTGGCCGTCTACCTCGTCGCGATCGCCACGATCCTGCTGGTGCCGCCGACCGCCGAAATCCGGATCGCGAGCTTTGCCCACGTCGGACAGGATTACTTCGGCAATGTCGGTCCGGCCCTCGGCCGGCTGTTCGGCGTGCCCGGGCTCGTCCTCGACGTCAGGCTGACCAGCCTGCTCGCCTTCGTCTACACCTATCATTATCTGAACTGGTTCATCAAAGCCGACGTGATCCGCTGGACCGCTGTGCCAAAGGCGCGGCTGGCGGCGATGGCCGGCGCCAGCGCCGTCTCCACCGCGCTGTACTTCTACGACTACGCCTTCGGCTTCACCTTCCTGCTGGCGCTGAGCCTGATCCACATCCTGCTCGAATTTCCGCTCGACAGCCTTGCGCTGCGGCAGCTTGGATCCGCCGTCCACGGCGCGGTACGCGCGCGATTCGCGGAGCCCGCCGCGGCTTCCGCGACGCGATCGCGTTCTACAGGCACCAAGACTATGAAACGCGCATCCCGGTCACATTGATCATGCCACCGCGCTCTTGCGGCGATACGCGATCAGAAGCGCGATCGTCGAGCCGATGAAATAGCCGGCGGTCGCGCCCGAAATGGCGCGGCCGGCGATGAAGGCCACCGCGCGATCGCCCGCATCGATCGCCGAGATCACGCCAACCGTGTACTGCACAGAGAACACGACGAGGTTGCGGACCAGCGCAAACGCGCTGCCGGGACGAATGATCTCCCCGGTCGTGTGATCGACATCGAACGGACGCGGCGTCAGCACGCCGAGCGGCAGTAGCGCCAGTGCCGCCGCGATCCAGGCGATCAGCGGCCACGTGCCGTCCTGATGTCCAAAGCTGATCCGTGAGACGCCCCAGACGATGAACACGGCCGGCACGATCAGCGCGCGCGAGATCGGCGCCCTGCGCGGCTGCATCGCCTTGATGCCCTGCCAGACCAGATAGGCAAGCAATGCGAAGACCCAGAGCGGCGTATGAGTGATGATGCCGAGCGCGAACTTCATGATTGACTTTCGTCACTATGCCTGACCGAGGCGAAACGATAAAAATCAGATTGACAACCTAAGTGTGCGCGCACGATATTCTCTATCTATTGTCGGTACCGCGTATTTACCCATCCATTTGCCTGACGGATAGCGAAATGCTGCTTCGCAGAGTGATGAGATTTGCCGCAATTGTGCTGATTCTGTCGTGCGGGAGCTTGGCCTACGCGCAGCAGCTTCCTGAAAATCCGACTCCAAGCGCCACCGCGACGGCTCCAGGCCTCAACCAGGAGCGCATCACCAACGCACCGCCACCGTCGGGATCATCATCCGCAGGAACGGAGGCCGCCAAGACCGTGCAGCCTCAAGGCTACGTCACCTACAAGACGCCCTATGAATTCTGGTTAACCGGCCTCGCGATCGCATTGGTGGTCGCCATGGCAATCCTGCTGTGCGTGATGGCGGCGATCAGCAAGCTCACGCAGGAATTTTACAAGGCCTTCCTGATCCTTCTCGTGGTTTTTGCCGCACTGTTCCTGATCGTCGCCGGCTACACCGACACGCAGACAGCGCCCGTATTCAGCCTTCTCGGCACGATCGTCGGATATATTTTCGGCAAGTCGACGCCGGGAGCGATCGAAGAATCCTCAAGCCGTCCGCCGGCTCCAGATACTGCCAACGAGGCTCTTCCCAATCAACCTGCACCACCGGCAGGCGGCAATGCCGCGCCGGCAGCAAGAGGTTAACGTCGGACAAGAGGGTATCGTCATGGACTGCTTACGCACCGCCATAACAACCGCCGGCCTCATTCTGATCCTGTCGACGCAGATCGCATCAGGTCAATCGGCCCCGTCAGTCGGAAATCTCGGCTTGCGTGCTCCCAATCTGCAGACCACGATTGAGAGAAACGCGATCAGGCCTGATCTGGCGCCGCACGTATTCTCTCCCAATCTGCCGACTTTGGCGCCAGGCCACACGTCCCCCGGCGCCACGATGGGTACGAATGTCGCTGCGTCTCTTCCGTCTCGGCTGCTGGCCGACCCCGTAGTCGGCGCAACGAGCGTCGGATTCTACAACGATGCCGGTCAGCCGCTCGGCTTTCAGTTCATTGTCGGCGGCGTTGCGCAAAGGATCGAACTGGCGCCCCGCCAGGTCCTGACGGTCGACGCTGCCAACGGCGATCTCAAGGCCATCGTTGGGACGGGAAATACCGACTTCCAAACCGTGTTGGCACGCGGCAAAATCTACGTCTTGCGCGCCGACGGAGCCAAATGGGTGTTGGCCGCTTTCTGAGAGGCAGGCCTTTCTCACAACGGCGCCGCGCTCTCGCCCTGCGAGCTCGACAATTTCGAGGCGAGCGAGGCGATCACGATGACGACCGCGATCAAGGCGATCACCAGCGTGCAGATCGCGTTGATCTCGGGCTTCACCCCCAGCCGTACCTCTGAATAGATCCGGATCGGCAGCGTCGCGGAGCCCGGGCCGGTGGTGAAGCTCGCGATCACGAGATCGTCCAGCGACAGCGTGAAGGCGAGCATCCAGCCCGCGACGATCGCGGGCGCGATCAGCGGCAGCGTCACCGCCACGAACGCGCGCACGGGATCGCAGCCGAGATCCATCGCGGCCTCTTCCAAGGAGCGGTCGAGCGAACCGAGGCGGGACTGCACGACGACGGCGACGAAGCACGTCGTCAGCGTGGTGTGCGCGATCGTCACGGTCCAGAAGCCCCGCTCGGCGTTCAGCGCCACGAACAGCAGCAATAGCGACAATCCGGTAATCACCTCCGGCATCACCAATGGCGCGTAGAGCATGCCGGAGAACAGGGTGCGGCCGCGAAACCGCTCGCCGCGCGACAGCGCCAATGCGGCGAGCGTGCCGATCAGGGTCGCAATGGTCGCCGACGAAACCGCGACGCGCAGGCTCATCCAGGCCGCCTCGATCATGGCGCGGTCATTGAAGAACTCGTGATACCAGCGCAGCGACCAGCCGCCCCACACCGTCACCAGCCGCGAGGCGTTGAAGGAATAGATGACGAGGATCAGGATCGGCAGATAGAGGAGGGCCAGACCCAGCGCGAGCGAGGCGACGTTGAAGCGGGACAGGCGGGAGACCTTGCGCATCGCCTCACCGCCCCTGTTCCAGCTGCCGCTTCTGCAGCCGTTCATACAGCAGCAGCGGGACCAGCAGCACCACCAGCAGTACGATGGCCGCGGCGGAGGCGACCGGCCAGTCCTTGTTGGTGAAGAACTCGAGCCACAAGGTCTGGCCGATCATCAGGGAATTGGAGCCGGCCAGGAGATCCGGAATGACGAACTCGCCGACGATGGGGATGAAGCACAGCAGCACGCCGGCGCCGACGCCGGGCAGCGACAGCGGGAAGGTGACGAGCCAGAACACCTGCCAGCGCGGTGCGCCGAGATCGGAGGCGGCCTCCTCCAGCACCGGCTCCATTTTGGCCAGCGTGGCGTAGAGCGGCAGGATCATGAACGGCAGGTAGGAATAGACGATGCCGATATACATCGCGTTGTCGGTGGAGAGCCACACCACCGGCTGACTGACCAGATGCAGCGCCAGCAGGATCTGGTTGAGCAGCCCGTCATGCTGGAGGATGTTGATCCAGGCATAGATGCGGATCAGGAACGAAGTCCAGAACGGCACGATCACCAGCACCATCGCCACGGCCTGCCAGCGCGCCGGCAGCCGCGCCATGCCGTAGGCGATAGGATAGCCGATCAGAAGCAACAGCGCGGTCGCGGTGACGGCGACGGTGAGGCTACGCACATAGGCGAACACGTAGATGTCGTCGGAGACGAGCAGCCGGAAATTGTCGATCGACAGCGCGGCAAAGGCGGACTTCAGCGCCCCCCATCCCGCCATCAGGTCGAACACCGGCTCGTAAGGCGGCTGCGCGATCGCCGTCTGCGACAGGCTGATCTTCAGCACGAAGCCGAACGGCACCAGGAAGAACAGCACCATCCAGACATAGGGCGCGATCGCGGCAAGTCGAGCCGGTCGCGCAAAAATGCGGCGCGCGCTCATGAGGGCAGCACCACGCAGTCGTCGGGCGTAAACCAGGCGACGACAGGCTGGTTCAGGCTGTAGGCGTCGACGTCAAGGCGCGCGCTGTTGGCGACCGAGGCCTGCAGCATCCCTCCGGCATCGAGCTTCACCTTGTAAGTGGTGGTTCCGCCGAGATAGCAGATGTCGGCGATCACGCCGTCCAGCTGGTTGATGGCCGTTTCATGACCGGCTTCCCTCACCGGACCACGGCGCGACAGCTTGATCTTCTCGGGGCGGATCGCAACCGATAATCTGACCTCACCGAACGGCCCGCGCGGCTCCGCCACCACCAGCGGTCCCGCATCACGCGTGCCTATGACCAGACGATGACCGTCGCGTAATTTGGACTCGGCGTCGAACAAATTGATGTCGCCGACAAACTCCGCGATCCAGCGCGAGCGTGGCGCCTCATAGAGCTCGCGGGGACTCGCCACCTGCGCGAGCTTGCCCTCCCTCATCACGCCGATCCGGCTCGCCATCGTCATCGCCTCTTCCTGATCGTGGGTGACGATGATGAAGGTCATGCCGAGCCGGCGCTGAAGCTCCATCAGCTCGCCTTGGGTGCTTTCGCGCAGCTTCTTGTCCAGCGCTGCGAGCGGCTCATCGAGCAGAAGGAGCTGCGGGCGCCGCGCCAGTGCGCGCGCCAACGCCACGCGCTGGCGCTGCCCTCCGGAGAGCTGATCGGGCTTGCGCTTCTCGAGCCCATCGAGCTTCACCAGCGCGACCATCTCCGCAACGCGCGTGACGATGTCGGCGCGCGCCATGCCGGCGCGCTTCAGGCCGAAGGCGATGTTGTCGCGCACCGACAGGTGCGGAAACAGCGCGTAGTTCTGGAACATCATGTTGATCGGCCGCTCATGCGGCAGCGCCTGCGCGATGTCCTTGCCGCCGAGCAGGATGCGCCCTTGATCCGGCGCTTCGAAACCGGCGAGCATGCGCAGAAGCGTGGTCTTGCCGCAGCCGCTGGGCCCGAGCAGTGCAAAGAACTCGCCGGCCTTGATGTCGAGCGACACGCCGTCGACGGCCCGGAACGTCCCGAACGTCTTGGCGACGCCCTCGATGCGCAGCAGCGGCTCGCCGGCCGCGAACTGCGTCTCTCCAACCGCCTCCGCGGCGGCGTCTGTTCCGGGCAATTCGTCAGTCATGTCCCTGCCAACCCCAATCCCGCCGCACGCTAGCGGCCGATCGTCCCTCACTCAACCGGTTAGAGGCGGTTCGTTCACGCATTCGCCATGAACGCGGCCAGCGCATCGCATTCCTGCGCTGACATCGTCAGGCCGAGCTTGGAGCGGCGCCACAGGATGTCCTCGGGAAAACGCGCCCATTCGTGGGCCATGAGATGGCGCACCTCGGCCCCGGTCAGTTCGGGACCGAAGGCGGGGCCGAGATCGTCCCGGGTCTTCGCCTCGGCAAGCACAGCCGATAGCCGCGAGCCATAGGCCGCGACGAGGCGTTGGGCCTGCGTCTCCGAGAGAAAGCGCCAGCGGTCACGCGCAAGATCGACTTCGATGTCGAAACGATCCCAGGCAAAATCTCCGCCCGGTAGCGCCACGCCTGCGGTCCAGGGCGGCGACATCGGATAGAACGGCGTCAACTTCGTCACCGCACGCTCCGCCCGCAGGCGCGAGGTGGTGACGTCACCCCCGAACATCGTGATCAGCGGCGCCTTGCGCCGGCGCGCGTGGAACAGCGTCGTGCCATCACGCCCGCGCACGGACGCCAGCGTCAGGTTGACGCCGGAGACCGCGCGCACCACGTCGGTCGGGGCAACGCGCTCGCGGAAATAGCGACTGGCCGCTTCGCAGAGATAGCTGACGTCGGCACCCGGCATCGCGACGATCGCGGGATCGCCGGTGAAATCGTGCGTGACTGTTCCGATCAGGGTGAAATCGCGATCGAGGGGACTCGCGAAGATCAGCCGGCCATCGCTGTTCTGGAAGACGTAGACGTTATCGGAATCAAACAAGCGCGGGACGATGATCTGGCTCATCTGCATCGCCGCCATGGCGGGTTGCGGCTGCCGCAGCACGGTCTCGGCGACCATCGACGTCCAGCCGCCGGTGGCGTTGGCCAGTGCCCGGGCCGTGATCGTGCGACGATGGCCGCGGTCGACCACCGCGAGCCGCCATGTGTCGGTTCGATCGGCGCGCACACAGCGCGCTCCAGTCCGAATCACGGCGCCGCGCTCGGCCGCACCCAGTGCCGTGAGCACCACCAGTCGGGAATCGTCGACGACGCAATCCGAATATTCGAAGGCCGTGCCGAATGGTCGCTTCAGCGCGTTGCCGACCGGATGATGCGTGATGTCGAGGGTCGCCGTTGCAGGCAGGCCGCTCCGGCTGGTGAGGCTGTCGTAGAGGAGCAGGCCCACGCGCAGCAGCCATGGTGGGCGCTCGTCGGAATGCGCCGGGATCACGAAGCGCATCGGCCGAACCAGATGCGGCGCGATCCGGAGCCAGGTCCGGCGCTCGGCGAGCGCCCGGCGCACCCGTCGGAAGCCACGCCGTTCCAGCACCGAGAGATCGCCATGGATCAGCCGCGGTGTTGCCGAGGACGCCGCGCCGCCCAGATCGCCCTGCTCCAACAGGATGACCCGCAGGCCGCGGCCGGCGGCATCGCGCGCGAGGCTGACACCGTTCAGGCCGCCGCCGATGATCGCAAAATCGTAATCCGCCATGAAGCCGTCGAATGGGAAGCGAAAGAAGCGCCCACCATGACTAGCCGGTCTTGAGCGCAAGCTCCATGACTTCGGCGCGACCGACGAGGCCGGCATATTGCCCGATCGGCAGGGGCTTGCCGAGCAGATAGCCCTGCACGCCATCACAGCCTTCTTCGGCGAGGAAGACGAGCTGTTCCAGCGTCTCGACGCCCTCGGCGACGATCGACATGTCCAGGCCATGGCCGAGATCGATCACCGCGCGCACGATCGCCGCCGATTGCGGGTTGCGGCCGAGATTGATGATGAAGGCGCGGTCGATCTTGATCTTGTCGAACGGGAACGCCTGGAGATAGCTCAGCGAGGAATAGCCGCTGCCGAAATCGTCCATGGAAATGCGCACGCCGAGCGCCTTGAGCCGGCGCAGCAGCGCAAGACCGCGATCGAAGTCCTCGATCAGCACGCCCTCGGTGATCTCGAGCTCGAGCCGGCCGGGTGCGAGACCCGTCTCGAGCAGGATGGAATGGACGAGCCCGACCACGTCGCCGTGCATGAACTGGGCCGGCGACAGGTTGACCGCGATCTGAAGCGGCTTCGGCCAGGACGCGGCCTCGCGGCAGGCCTCGCGCAGGATCCACTCGCCCATCTCGACGATCAGGCCGCTTTCCTCCGCGATCGGGATGAATTCGGCCGGGGAGACCTGGCCGCGCACCGGATGCTGCCAGCGCGCCAGCGCCTCGAAGCCGATGATCTCGCTCTCGGCGACACTGAGGCCCGCGGCGCCCTGCGGCTGGAAGGCGAGCGACAGCTCGCCGTTCTTGATCGCCACCGAAAGGTCTTGGTGCAGCACGCGACGATCGCGGATCTGCTGGTCCATCTCCGGCTGGAACAGGCTGATCGTGCCGCGCGATTTCTGCTTGGCGCGGAACAGCGCCGCGCCGGCATTGGCGAGCAACGAGGCGGCGTCGGCGCCGTTGTGCGGGAAGATCGACATGCCGGTGGTGACGCCGGCGCGGACCGGGCGGCCCTCGATCTGGAATTCCTTGGCGATCGCAGCACCGATCTGCTGCGCCAGGGCGAGACCTGCGTCCGGCTGTTTGCCGTCGATGATCAGGCCGAACTCGTCGCCGGACAGGCGCGCCACCACGCCGCCGCGCGCGGAGTCCTGGAGCCGCTGGGCCACCTCGACCAGGAGCTTGTCGCCGTGCGCATGACCGAAGACGTCGTTGACCTCCTTGAGGCCGTCGAGATCGACGCACAGAACCGCGAACTCCTCGCCGGTGCCCTCGCAGGCCTCGATCATCTGGGTCAACGCCTGCAGGAATGCGGCACGGTTCGGCAAATCGGTGAGGCCGTCGTGATAGGCCATGTGCGCCATGCGCGACTCGGTCTGCCGGCGATCGGTGACGTCCTCGTGGGTCTTGATCAGATATTGCGGCTCCCCGGTGTCGCTCAGCACGGTGGCGCGGCGGGTGAGGAACAGCCGCAGCCCGTCCTTGGTGGAGATCGGGTGCTCTTCGGTGATCATCCCACGCTTCTTGATCGCGGCTTCGTCGCGCGCGATGATCAGCTTGGCTTCCTTGGGATTGAAAATGTCGGACGCGGTCAGGCCCGTGGCTTCCTCGCGCCTGCGGTTAAGGATCGTCTCAGCGCTGCGGTTGGCGAGCAGGTAGCGACCGTCCTTGACCTGCTCGACGATCAGCGCCACCGGGATGTTATCGACCACGAGCTCCAGGAACTTCTTCGTGCTCTCCAGCTCCTGCGACAGCGAGCGGCGGTCGGTAACGTCCTCGAAAACCACCAGCAGGAATTCAGGCTTGTTGCTCTCGTTGCGGACCACGATCCGGATCGAGGCCACCATGCGCTGGGTCGCGCCGCGCTCGACCTCGAATTCGTTGCGGTACTGGCCGGCGGGCGCGATCAGCGCCGCCCGATCGGTCGCCTCGATGCTGGCCGCCGATTTCGGCCCGAACAGCTCGCGCGCGTTCTTGCCGACAACCTGGTCCCGCGAAAATCCCCAGAAGCGCTCATAGGCGCTATTGGCGAAGATGTAGCGACCATCCTCGATGTTCTTCGCGGCCACGCAGGCCGGCACGTGGTCCAGCAATGTTTCCAGGAACTGCTTGGTGGAGGCGAGCTGCCGCGATAGCTTGCGCTGCTCGGTGACGTCCAGATGCGTCGCCACCGAGCCGCCGTTGGGCAGCACGAAATACTTCACCAGGATGGCCCGCCCGTCCGGCAGTTCGGTGATCAGGCCATTCGGGCTTGCCGCCTTCTCGTAGAACTCATCGTCGGAAGCACCGAGCACCCCTCGCTGGCGCCGCAGCTCGAGGATGTCGTGGCCGGTCATGCCCGCCCAGATGTCCGACCGCATCAAGCCGTAGATATCGAGATAGCGATCGTTGCAGAAGATGATGCGCCGCTGTGCATCCGTCATCACCACGCCCTGGTTGAGATTGTTCATGGCGGAGGAGACAAAGGCATTGCGCCGCAGCTGCAGACGCCTGGTCCGGCGCAGCGAGGAATGGATCCACAGCGCGATCGCGACGAGGAACGAGCAGATCACGACGCCCGCGATCAGGGCTTCCCAGATCACGTCGGGATTGAGCTCGCCGAGATAGCTCGGAGGAGTGAAGCTGTCGGAGAGGGCAAAGGCGCGCGCAGGCGCCACCGCTGCGGCCAAGCACACGACGGCCTGCACCGCAATCGGAAGCGCGCTGCCCGCGTGCCAGTTCTTCTCAGCCATCAGCCACCCGCGATTTCAACGTCGGATTGTCTGGTCTCGCGGGTTTGGATCGGGTAAACGCCTGTACGCGCAACGGAAAAATGTGGCATCAAATACGGCAATTGCCCTGACATGATAAATTCTTCCTTAACGGAAAACGCCCCCGCGCCGCCCTCCCCAGGCGTGAGGCCATCGTCGCTTCGAGCGGACGTCCTGCACAACCATGGATAGGGTCGACTGCGTCGTCATCGGAGCTGGCGTGATCGGGCTCGCGGTGGCTCGAAAGCTGGCGCAAGCCGGGCGCGAGGTGATCGTGCTCGAGGAAGCCGAGGCCATCGGCACCATCACCTCCTCGCGCAACAGCGAGGTGATCCATGCCGGCATCTACTATCGCGCCGGAAGCTGGATGGCGCGCATGTGCGTCGACGGCAAGCACGCGCTCTACCGTTACTGTTCCGAGCGCGGCATCCCGCACAGGAATTGCGGCAAGCTGATCGTCGCGACCAATCCGAAAGAGACCGAGAAGCTGCAATCGATCAAGGCGCATGCCGAGGCCAACGGCGTGCTCGACATGCAGTTGCTCACGGGCGATGCGGCATGTGCGCTGGAGCCGGCGCTCGCCTGCGACGCCGCGCTGCTGTCGCCGTCGACCGGCATCATCGACAGTCACGCCTATATGCTCTCGCTGCGCGGCGAAGCCGAGGATGCGGGCGCGGCGTTCGCGTTCCACACCCCGCTGATCCGTGCCAAGGCGACTGCCGGCGTCATCGAGATCGAGGCGGGCGGCGAAGCGCCGATGACCCTGCAATGCAGCCTCCTCGTCAACGCCGCCGGGCTCTCGGCGACCACGGTGGCGCGCAGCATCGAGGGCATGCCGCTGGATCGGATCCCGACGGCCTACCTCGCCAAGGGAAACTACTTCAGCTGCAATGCCAGAGCACCGTTCTCGCGCCTGATCTATCCGGTGCCAGAGCCCGGTGGCCTAGGAGTGCATCTGACGCTGGACATGGCAGGGCAGGCCCGTTTCGGCCCCGACGTCGAGTGGATCGAGACGATCGACTATGAGGTCGACCCGTCACGCGCCGAGCGCTTCTACCCGGCGATACGCAAATACTGGCCGACGCTGCCTGACGGCGCGCTCATGCCGAGCTATTCGGGTATCCGCCCGAAGATCGTGCCGCCGGCGGTGGCTACGCAGGATTTCTTGATGCAGGGCCCGCGCGATCACGGCGTCGACGGCCTGATCAATCTGTTCGGCATCGAGTCACCCGGATTGACGTCATCGCTCGCGATCGCGGATCACGTCGCCGAACTCGCAAACACCTAGCGCTCAAAAGCGAACTGAAGTCTGGTCACGTGCAAAGAACCGCGGCCAAACAAGGCGCCGGAGCCGCGCGAATCCTTGCACGTGCGCGCCTCGCAGCAGGGATGAGCGCAAAGGCTCCCATCCCTGCTAGAAAGGGTACGTTCAACTCTACGCTGTTGCAGGGGTTACTAGTGGAGCGTGTCGCCGTGCCTGAGACGCTCGATCTGGTCCTTGACCATCAACTTCCGGCGCTTCAACTCAACAATTTGCAGGTCGTCTGTTGAAAGGTGCACGAGAGCTTCGTGCAATTCGTTTTCGAGAGTTTTATGCTTCCGTTCCAATTCAACCAGATGTGCCTGAATTGTCATTCGAAACCTCCTCGGTAGGGGTGAACCTTGGATTCGACCGGACGACGAAGTGTACATCACCGATTCGTTCTGTCGATGGGTATCCGTCGTCGCAGTGTCATTTTTGAAAATACATATGTAACGAAGCGTGAGTAAGGGAACCACGCGGGAAAAATCCGTGATATCAATGCGCTTGCGCAACGCCGGAGCGACCGCAGAAATATCTCGCGGGAGATCGACGCGGGACAGCCGGAGATCGCTTGCGATCACGGCGCGCAAGGACGATAGTTTCCACAGGGCATCCACAGCCTTAATCTCACGCCTATCGGTTTTTCGGCCACCGCAGACATGACCAATGAAGATGCGCGCGAACTCGAATCCGAGCTCGCCCGGTTGCACCAGGAACACCGAGATCTCGATGTGGCGATCGATGCACTGCATCAATCGCCCGCCCCCGACCTGTTGCGGTTGCAGCGGTTGAAGAAACGCAAGCTGTTGTTGCGTGACCGTATCGCGTTCATCGAAGACCAGATCACGCCCGACATCATCGCCTGATCCACAGGTAGAAACTTGGCGGCCCCCCCGGCACGTAAATCCGCTTGACTCGAAAGGAACAAAATAAGAACATTTGAGCACCCAAGCCCCCGGGGAAACCGTCCAAGGAACACGCAGATGTCGGCAACCGCCCTTCTCGACAACAGCCATTATGAACAAGCCTGCGATCAGGCGATCGCGATGTGCGACGGCAATCTGCGCAGCACCATCAAGGCGCTGATCATGGCCAATGAATATCTGGAGGCCGAGCTGGAGGAATTGCAGGCGGCGGTTTCCGCCGGGTGCATTCCGGAGACCTCGCGCAGCAAGATGCGGAGCAAGAGCAGCGCCGCCTGAGCTGTCAGCTATCGGAGCCGACCATGTCCGATGTCACCTATTACGTTGCATTACCCTTCCTGACCGACGAGGACGGATCGCCGGTCGCAGGTGCGGCCGAGGAATGCCAGAGCGCGGCGGCCGCGCTACGGCGCGCCGAGATCATGTCGCACGGCGCCGGCCACACCGGCGCCGTCGCGTTCAGCCGCAGCGGCGATCCCATGACCGGCGAATTCGGTGACGCCAAACTGCTCCGCAGCTTCGGCGACGTACCGAAAGACCTCGGCACGCTTTGACTAGCTGCTGACGAGCCTGATGCGCGGCTCGTGCCGCCGGTGCGCCTTGCGCACGTACATCGCGGCATCGGCCTCCTCCAGGGCGCGCGCGGCGTCGGACTGCACCCCAAGCAGGGCAACGCCGGCGGAAGCGCCCGCGCTCACGTGCTGGCCGCGAAAGACAAAGGACAATTCGTCGATGGCCTGCTCGAAGGCTGCGGCCTTCGCCTTGGCGTCGGTCTCGCTGAGATTCCAGAGCAGCAGCGCGAACTCGTCGCCGCCGAGCCGGCCGACCACGTCGGAGGCGCGGATCTGCCGCGTCAGCGTGGTGGCGATCGCCTTCAGCACCTCGTCGCCGGCCGCATGGCCGAAGGAATCGTTGATCGGCTTCAGCCGATCGACGTCGAGCACGATCAGCGCGCCGCTGGCACGGTAGCGCTTCATGTAGGCTACGGCGCGTGCGAGCTCGCGTTCGAAGCCGCGCCGGTTCGGAATTTCGAGCAGGAAGTCGGTGTCGGCGGCAGCCTCCAGCTCCGCGACCCGCCGCAGCGCCCCCTTGAGCTTGCTCCGGAGCTCGCGGATGGTCGCGTTGATGGCCGGCTTGATAGCCGCCTTAACGGCCGGCTTGGCGCCGTCATCGGCAGACGCTTCGCGCCGCGGCGGTCTGGCCGGACGCCGCGCCGGACGCTTAGCGGGATTCTCGGGCGGCCTCTTGGCCCGACGCTTGAGAGCAACTTTGGAGCGACCGGCGCTGGTTTTCGGGCCCTTTTTGGCCTTCGCAGCGCTCGCCCTTTTTGGTTTCTTCATGGGCATCCTGCTCAATGAAGGCTTGCGGGGATTCACCAAGACAGGATAGTGCATTCCCTTCTCCTTGCCACCGCCTTGCGAGCCACCGGCCGGAACCGCTAATCTGGCCTATCTTCCTGTTTTTCGAGCACAATTCACGTCATGACCGCGCCGATCGCCATCATCATGGGAAGCCAGTCGGACTGGGACACGATGCGGCATGCCGCCGATACGCTCGCAGGACTCGGCGTTGCCGCCGATACCCGCATCGTTTCGGCACACCGCACCCCCGACCGGCTGTTTACGTTCGCCAAAGGCGCCAAGACGGCTGGCTACAAGGTCATCATCGCCGGCGCGGGTGGCGCAGCCCACCTGCCCGGAATGGCGGCGGCGCTGACGGAACTGCCCGTGTTCGGCGTCCCGATTGAATCCAGGACGCTCAAGGGTATCGATTCGCTCTATTCGATCGTCCAGATGCCCGCAGGCATCCCGGTTGGCACCCTCGCCATCGGCAAGGCCGGTGCCATCAATGCGGCGCTGCTGGCGGCTGCCGTGCTGGCCTTGTCCGACCCGGCCTTGTCCGACCGCCTCGCCGCCTGGCGCAAGGCGCAAACCGAAGCCGTGGCCGAGCGTCCGGAGGACAAGGCGTGACTGACGCAAAGCAGGTGAAGCTGAAGCCCGGCGACACCATTGGCATCCTCGGCGGCGGACAATTGGGGCGGATGCTGGCCATGGCGGCAGCCCGGCTCGGCCTGCGCTGCCAGGTGTTCTCGCCCGATCCGGACTCACCGGCCTTCGACGTCGTCCTGAATGCGACCTGCGCCGAATATGCCGATGTCGAAGCACTCGAGCTGTTCGCCAACGACGTCGACGTCATCACCTACGAATTCGAGAACGTGCCGTCCGCGGCCGCGATGGTGCTGGATGCGCGCCGCCCGGTGCTGCCCAACCGCAAGATCCTCGAGACCACCCAGGACCGGCTCGCCGAGAAGGATTTCGTGACGCGGCTGGGCATCGGCACCGCAGCCTATGCCGACGTCACCTCGGTCCCGTCATTGCGCGAGGCGATCGCCAGGATCGGCCTTCCGGCGGTGCTGAAGACCCGCCGCTTCGGCTATGACGGCAAGGGCCAGGCCATCATCCGCGAGGGCGACGACATCGCGAAAGTGTGGACCAGTCTCGCCACCAAATCGGCGATCCTGGAAGCCTTCGTGCCCTACGAACGTGAGATTTCCGTGATCGCCGCCCGCTCGGCCACAGGCCAGGTCGAGTGTTTCGACGTCACCGAAAACGAGCACCGCGACCACATCCTGAAGATCTCCCGTGCGCCCGCGCGCATCCCGGACCTGCTCGCCGAGGAAGCGCGCAGCATCGCCGGCAAGATCGCGGGCGCGCTCGATTATGTCGGCGTGCTTGCCGTCGAGATGTTCGTGCTCGCCAACGGCAGCGGACCCAAGGTGCTGGTCAACGAGATCGCTCCGCGCGTGCACAATTCCGGACACTGGACGCTCGACGGTGCGTCCGTCTCGCAGTTCGAGCAGCACATTCGCGCCATTGCCGGCTGGCCTCTCGGCAAGCCCGTGCGCCACGGCGAAGTCGTCACCATGACCAATCTGATCGGCGACGAGATCAACGAATATGACAAGTGGCTGAGCGTGCCGGGCGCGACCGTGCACATCTACGGCAAGGGCGCGCCGCGTCCGGGCCGCAAGATGGGCCACGTCACCGAAGTGCGACCCACGACCGGGAATTAGCGGGGCCGCGGCGCATGCCGCGATCCCGCTTTGCGATTACGCCGTCTTCGCGCCCGCGACGACGCCGGTGGGTTCGTCGCTGAGCCAGCGATAGATCACCCCGCCCAGCGCGCCGCCGATCAGAGGCGCGACCCAAAACAGCCAGAGCTGCGACAGCGCCCAGCCGCCGACGAACAGCGCGGGCCCCGTGCTGCGCGCCGGGTTCACCGAGGTGTTGGTGACGGGGATGCTGACGAGATGGATCATCACCAGTGCAAGCCCGATCGCCAGCGGTGCAAAGCCCACCGGCGCGCGGCCGTGGGTGGCGCCCATGATGATGAACAGGAACATCATGGTCATAACCACCTCGGTGAGGAAGCACACGATCATGCTGTACTGGCCGGGAGAATGGGCGTCGTAGCCGTTGGACGCGAACCCTTTGCTGACGTCGAAGCCGGAAGCTCCGCTTGCGATGACGTAGAGCAGCCACGCCGCCACGATCGCGCCGGCGACCTGTGCGATCACATAAGGCAGGATCTGTCCGGCCGGAAAACGTCCGCCGGCAGCAAGACCGACGGTGACGGCCGGATTGAGATGGCAGCCTGAGATGTGGCCGATCGCATAGGCCATGGTGACCACGCTCAGCCCGAATGCGAAGGAGACACCGACCAGACCGATACCGACCTGCGGAAAGCCGGCTGCGATCACGGCACTTCCGCAACCTGCGAATGTAAGCCAAAAGGTGCCGATAGCCTCGGCCGCGTATTTCTTCATATCCATGTGGCGTCCCCTGCTTTCAAAGATTCCGGAACAAAGCCCCGAAAACGGCCCCACCCTTGGCGTCGAATCTCCCAAATCAGGGCCGCACAGAGGTATTTTGCCTCATTTAATGGCTGAACTTGGCCCGAAAACCCGCTTGGCCGGTGGACATCCCAGGTTTTGTCTGATACATCCGCGCCCTCAAGGTTAAGGGCTTGTGCGTTTCGCCATCCCCTTTGACTTACCAGAATTCAAATCCGATCCACTGAAGAGGATGCCGCGTGCAGGTTCTCGTTCGCGATAACAATGTCGATCAAGCCCTCAAGGCGCTGAAGAAGAAGATGCAGCGCGAGGGTATTTTCCGCGAGATGAAGCTCCGCGGTCACTACGAAAAGCCCTCCGAGAAGAAGGCCCGTGAAAAGGCCGAAGCCGTGCGTCGCGCACGCAAGCTGGCCCGCAAGAAGCTGCAGCGCGAAGGCCTGCTGCCGATGAAGCCGAAGCCGGTGTTCGGCGCCGGCCCCGGCGGTGATCGCGGCGGTCGCGGCGGCCCGGGTGCTGGTGCAGGTGCAAGTGCTGGTCCGCGCGGACCGCGCTGATTTTCCGGACTTGAGACACTTCAGTTTTCGATGACGCGGGCCCCTGGCCCGCGTTATTGTTTTGTGAGCGGTGCCTTGCTGGGATGGGGCACTACCGATGCGGCACTGGCGCGAGCGAACCGTAGATGGCCTCCCCTTTCCCCAAGCGCGGCTTGGCGCGGTTACGCCAGATCCTGCTGCAGCCGTTGGCGCTGGCCTTGATGGGAATCTCGCTGTGCGGCTGCTCCTTCGACCTGGGATCGCTGACGCCGGAGAAGGAGAAGCCGCAGGAGGCACCCAAGGCAGCTGCGACCGCCGAGAACGTGGTCAGCGCAGTCAACGTCAGCGAAGCCCAGGCCCATACGGCCAAGGCCCAGGCCCTGGCAAAGTCCGGCGAGACGACGGCCGCGCTCGATGAATTCAATCACGCGGTCGAACTCGATCCCTATAATGCGCAGGCACTCTATGGCCGCGCCCTGATCTACCAGGGCAAGAACCAGCACGATTTCGCGATCGCCGATTTCAGCGCGGCGAGCGGCCTTAACCCGCAGAAGGTCGAGCCGCTGCTCGGCCGCGCCACCAGTTATCTCGCCCTCGGCAAGGCCAAGGAGGCCGCGGCCGATCTGGATGAGGCTTCCGAGGCCGATCCACATAATGCCCAGGTCTGGACCATCCGCGGGCAAGCCTATGAACGGCTGGGCGACAGGACCAAGGCGGCGGCGTCCTACACCAAGGCGGTCTCGCTTCGTCCGCGCGACGATGCCGCCCGCAGCGGCCTCGCCCGCGTCGGCGGCTGACGATTCTGGCGCGGAAGCGCCGTCTTAATCCGGGGTGACGCCCTTCGGCAGAACGGAGTGGAACATGGACTTGACGCCCGACAGCATGTCGTCGGCGACATTGGTCTTCGGCCGCGGCATGGACGCGCCGGCATCGGCGCGCAGATCGAGCGGGGGCGCAATCATCGGGACCGGAATATCAGCCGGCGGTGTCAGCCGATTCGGGTTCTCGTTGCCGACCGAAGCGGTATAGGGCGGGCTCGGCTGCGACGAGCCGCCATTGCCATAGGCCTCCGCTGCGGGTGTCGAGACCGTGATCGGCGGCGGCAACGGACGAACCGATGACGTATCCACGGGAATGATACGCGGGGCCTCCGGGGTGCGGGCGGCTTCACGCACCGCAGGCTCCTGAGTCTTCTCGGGCGACTTGGTCTCCGAAGACCTGTTGTCGGAAGACTTGGTGTCGGAAGATTTGGCCTCAGCCGCTTTGCTCTCAGGCGACTTGCGCAGGCGCTCGATCGCGGCGCGCACGAGATCGTTGGCGTCGGGGGTTGCGGCCGGCGCGGCAGCAGCCGGCGCCGAATTGGCCTCCACCACCGGGGTGGGGGGGGCGGGTGCACTGATGGCCGGGGTGGACTTGGCGACCGCCTTCTCGCGCGCGGACGGCTTGCCGCGCGGCGAGGCCTCGGCCGGGGCCACGTCCGCGGTCTTGGCCTCCGCGGCGGGCTGATCCGCAGCCTTCTCGGCCGCCGGCTTGTCCGTCACCTTCTTCTCGGAAATGCCCTTGGCCTTGACGCCGGGCGCGGGGAGGTTGGCCACATCCGCGGGCTTGCCGTTCTTGCCCGCCTCGGCGGGCGCCATCACGGCCGCGGGTGCATCCGCCGCCGGCTTGGCGTTGATGTAATGATTAACGATGTACGCCCCGATGATCGTTGCGAGCACCGAGGGGAAGATGTCCATCGAGATTTTAGCGACGTATTTCAGCATTCCGGCCACTCCCCGCGCGATCTGATGCGGGAACTTTGAGGCATAGTGAGGGATCAACTGCGACGGATCAATGGCAAAGGGGTACGCCGGACTTACGACTTCAGCTCAACCTCAAGGAACACGATCTCGGTTGCGGTTTCGTTAAGCACGTCGTGCTGGACGCCGGCCTTGCGAAAATAGGATTTCCCGGCTGCAAGCTGTGCTTTGGTCCGCTCGCCATCGGGTGCCACGATGGTCATTTCCCCTGCGACCACGGGAACAATGACGTAGTCCATGCCGTGGGTGTGATGCCCGGTGGCGCTGTTTGGCGCGAGCCGCCACTCGGTCACCCGAACCTGCTCATTGTCGACCTGAACTTCGGACTTGGCGGCAAGCATCGGAACTCTCCTGGGGCATATCCGGAAATCGGTTTAGGGCACGAAAACCATGAACACGTAGACGGCAAATACCACCATATGGACCAGCCCGAACAGGACATTGGTCCTGCCCGTACCGAAGGTCAGCATGCTCAAAAAGAAGGTCAGGAGCAAAAGCACGCTGCCCTGGTCGCTGAGGCCGAGCGTGAGCTCCTTGTCGAGTGCATAGGTCGCGACACCGACGGCCGGGATGGTCAGCCCGATGGTGGCGAGCGACGAGCCGAGCGCGAGGTTGATGCTCTTCTGGAGGTCGTTCTTGCGGGCGGCCGAGACGGCCGCGACGCCTTCCGGCAGCAGGATCAGGAGCGCGACCAGAAGTCCGGCAAAGGCAGGCGGCGCACCAATTTTGGCCCCGACGGCGTCGACCACCAGCGAGAATTTCTTGGACAGCAGTACGACCGCCAGCAACGCGATCAGCAGCAGCACGACGCTGAGCACCAAGGTCCGGCCCGCCAGATGCGCCCCGCCGCTGCCGCCGCCCGCCCGTTCGTGAACGAAGTAATCCTTGTGCAGCACGGTCTGGGTGTAGAGAAACACCCCGTACAGCGCGAGCGTGACCACGTCGACGAAGCCGAGTTGAACCGCCGAATAGACCGGGCCCGGCGTGGTCGTGGTGTAGTTCGGCATGATCAGGGTGATGGTCGCGAGCGCGAACAGCACGCTGAGATAGACGTTGGCGCCGGAGAGCTGAAAGCCCTGCTCGCGATAGCGCAGGCCGCCGATGAAGATGCAGAGCCCGACGAGGCCATTGCAGACGATCATGACCACGGCGAACACGGTGTCGCGCGCCAGTTCCGGGGCGGGCTTGTCGCCCAGCATGATCGTGGTGATCAGCGCCACCTCGATGATGGTCACCGCGAGCGTCAGCACCAGCGTGCCGTAGGGTTCGCCGACCCGCTCGGCGATCATCTCGGCATGATGGACCGCGGCAAACACCGTGCCGAACAGGATGACGAGGAGCACGAGAGCGAAGACGAGCCCGCCGAACGACAGCGTAAACACGTAGCCCGTCGCGCTGACGGCCACGAACAGCAGCACGGCCAGCGCCGGAAAGATCCAGGCCGACCGAGGCATCGGATTGTGCGCGCTCATCCATCGGCTCCAATTGCTTCGCGCAAATTCATCGCATCTTGGGCGAGCAGTAGCAAATCGGCCGGCGGATTCAATGCAGGTGCAGGATCGGCGCGAACGGCAGCAGCGTCAGCAGCACGAACAGCGGAATGAGCACCGCGCCGGCGCGCACGAAATAACCGAAGAAGCTCGGCATCTCGATGCCGTTCTCGCTGGCGATGCTGCTCACCATGAAGTTCGGCGCATTACCGATATAGGTGAGCGCGCCCATGTAGACTGCGCCCATGGAGATGGAGGCGAGCGTGCCCGAGAGCTCGTGCATCAGCACCTGCGGGTCGCCGCCGGCGAGCTCGAAGAACAACAGATAGGTCGGCGCATTGTCGAGGAACGCCGACATCAGACCGGTGAACCAGAAATAGGCAACCTCGCGCGGCGTGCCGTCCGGTGAGGTCACGGCCGACAACAGCCAGGCGAACGCGCCGTGATGGCCGGCATCGAGCATGGCGATGACCGGAATGATCGCGATAAAAATGCCGGCGAACAGCTTTGCGACTTCGCGGATCGGCTCCCAGGTGAAGCCGTTGGCCTGCCTGTGCTCGTCCGGCGTCAACCACACCGACAGGCCCGCTATGGCCAAAAGGGCCGCGTTGCGGGCGATGTCTTCCAGCTCCAGCCTGGTTCCGAGAATGTCGAAGGCGATGCCGGGCTTCCACATTGCCGAGGCCAGCAGGCTCCCGACGATGGCTGCGATCAGCACCAGGTTGACGAGGCCGCGGATGCGGACGGGCTTCGCGGCGCCGGCGGCGCCGGGCAAGGGTTCGCTACGGAAGCGCCAGACGTCGATGACGACGAAAATCGCGAGCAGCAGTCCGGCAACGATCGCCGTCTGCAGCCAGATGGTCCGCGTGGTCCAGAAGAAGTCGACGCCATGAAGGAAGCCGACGAACAGCGGGGGATCGCCGAGCGGGCTCAGCGCGCCGCCGACGTTGGCGACCAGGATGATGAAGAAGATGACGACATGGGCGTTGTAGCGCCGCGGCCGGTTGGCGCGGATCAGAGGGCGGATCAGGATCATGGCCGCCCCCGTGGTGCCGACGACGCTCGCCATCGCCGTACCGAGCGCGAGGATGCCGGCGTTGGCCGCCGGTGTCGCCTTGATGTCGCCCGTCACGAGAATGCCCCCCGCCACGACATAGAGCGAGAACAGCAGCACGATGAAGCCGAGATATTCGGCGAGCATGGCGTGAACGAGCGCGGCCAACGTCGCCATGCTCCCGGCAAGGATGACCAGCGAGGCGAGTGCCAGCAGCGACCAGGCCGCGGCGATCTTGCCGTAATGATGGTGCCAGACTTTTGCAAAGAGCAGCGGGCCGAGCGCGATCGACAGCAGGAGGCCGGCAAAGGGCAGCGCATAGGGCCAGCGCATCGCCGCGCCGTCGAGCCCGGCCGCCGCCCATGCGTGCTGTGGCAACAACACGACGAGGAGTGCGGCGATGAACCCGCTCGCGCGCCGAACGACAAGCCATCTAGGAAGCAATGAAGCGCCTCGCCGTTTCAATCGCACCGAACGCATCGAGATTGTCGTGTCCACCGCCTGCAAAGGGAACGAACTGCTTCGGTTCGTGCGCAAGCGCGAACAGACGCTCTCCGAACACGATCGAAATGGCAAGGTCATTGGTGCCATGCATCACCAATAGCGGCACAGTGACGCGCGGGATACGCTCGTCGGAATGAAATGGATCGCGCATCAGCAGACGCACCGGAACGAACCAGAACGATGAAGCTGCAATATCGGCCGTCGATGTATAGGGAGCTTCCAGGATGAGTTTTCCAACACGATGCTCCGAAGCGATCGCGACCGCCACGCCGGTCCCGAGCGAAAAGCCCCAGGCGGCGATTCGTTCCGCCGCGTAGCGCGCGGTGGTGAAGGCGTAGGCGGCCGCGGCATCGCGCAGCAGGCCCGCCTCGCTCGGCGCCCCGCTTGAGCCGGCATAGCCGCGATAGGACAGCGCGACGAGGCCGGTGCCGTCCGCCGTCATGGCCTTGAAACGGCTGATGCAACCGGCGAGATAATCGCCATTGCCCGGGAAATACAGGATCACGGGACGGCCGGGCTTCGCCGGCACGTGCCAGACGATGACCTTCTCGCCATCGGAGGTCGTCAGGACGTGCTCTTCGGCCTCAGGGAGGCCTGCGGCGTCCGGCGCGGTGCGGCCGACGGGCGGGATCGGAAACAGCATCTCGCGCTGCCTGACATACAGCACGAGGAGACCGGCGCAATAGACGGTCACGAGCAGGATGGCGATCCACTTGACGATGATCATGGTGACGCGGCTTGGCCCCGGTTGAGGGCTTGCACCGGCTCCGCAGCAATTTCATGACACCGCCCCAAGGCGCGCCGACCGCACGCCGCCTGGTGAGCGGTGTGCCATGCGACGCGCTGCTCGCGCGTCGCTTTGGCAATGGCCCCCTTGCCCGCGCTACATCGCCTTGACGATGTTCTCGGTGACCTTCTTGGCGTCGCCGAGCAGCATCATGGTGTTGTCGCGATAGAACAGCGGATTGTCGATGCCGGCATAGCCCGAAGCGAGAGAGCGCTTGATGAACATCACGGTGCCGGCCTTCCAGACCTGGAGCACGGGCATGCCGTAGATCGGCGAGGTCTTGTCCTCTTCCGCCGCCGGATTGGTGACGTCGTTGGCGCCGATCACGAAAGCGATGTCGGCCTGCGCGAATTCGGAGTTGATGTCCTCGAGCTCGAACACCTCGTCATAGGGCACGTTGGCTTCAGCCAGCAGCACGTTCATGTGGCCGGGCATGCGGCCGGCGACCGGGTGAATGGCGTATTTCACCTCGACGCCTTCCTTCTTCAGGATATCGCCCATTTCGCGCAGCGCATGCTGAGCCTGCGCCACCGCCATGCCGTAGCCAGGCACGATGATGACCTTCTGCGCGTTCTTCATGATGAAGGCGGCATCGTCGGCCGAGCCGAGCTTGGCCGGCTTCTGCTCGCCGCCGCCACCGCCGGCCGCCGCGGTCTCGCCGCCGAAGCCGCCGAGAATGACCGAGATGAAGGAGCGGTTCATCGCGTGGCACATGATGTAGGACAGGATCGCGCCGCTTGATCCCACCAGCGCGCCGGTGATGATCAGCGCGGAATTGCCGAGGGTGAAGCCGATGCCGGCCGCGGCCCAGCCCGAGTACGAGTTCAGCATCGAAATCACGACCGGCATGTCGGCGCCGCCGATCGGGATGATCATGAGGACACCGAGCGCCAGCGCGATGATGACGATCAGCCAGAAGTCGAGCGCGCTGCCCGTCATTACCAGCCCGACGATGAAGACGACGAGCGCGATCGCGAGCGCGATGTTGATGATGTGACGGAACGGCAGGATGATCGGCGAACCACTCATCCGCGCGGACAATTTCAGGAACGCGATCACCGAGCCGGTGAAGGTCAGCGCGCCGATGGCGACGCCAAGCGACATCTCGACCAGGCTCTGCGCATGGATGTTGCCGGGCGTACCGATGTCGAACGCCTCGGGCGCGTAGAACGCGCCGGCGGCGACCAGCACCGCGGCCATGCCGACCAGCGAGTGGAAGGCGGCGACCAGCTCCGGCATCGAGGTCATCGGCACGCGGCGCGCGATCACCGCGCCGATCGAACCGCCGATGGCGATACCGAGGATCACCAGCACCCAGGCGAGACCGTCTGCGGGCGGATGGTTGGCCAGCGTGGTGGCGACCGCGATCGCCATGCCGATCATGCCGAACAGATTGCCCTGCCGCGACGAAGCCGGGCTTGAAAGCCCGCGCAGCGACAGGATGAACAGCACTCCCGCCACGAGATACAAAAATGCAGAGAGGTTGGCGCTCATCTCAGGTCCCCATTGATCCCATCAGCCCGAGGTGGCCGCTCACTTCGGCTTCTTCTTGTACATCCCCAGCATGCGCTGGGTGACAAGGAAGCCGCCGAAGATATTGATGCAGGCAAAAATCAAAGCAACGAAGCCGAAGGCGCGCGCCCAGCCCGAGCCGCTCGAAACATTCGCAACTCCGCCGGCGAGCAGCGCGCCGACCACGATCACCGAGGAGATCGCGTTGGTGACGCTCATCAGCGGCGTATGCAGCGCAGGGGTCACCGACCACACCACGAAATAGCCGACGAAGACCGCGAGAACGAAGATCGACAGCCGGAAGACGAAGGGGTCGACGACCTGTGCAACATGCTCCATGACGGCTCTCCTTACGCTTTCGGCTGGAAATTCGGGTGGATGACGGCGCCGTCCCTGGTCAGCGCGGTCGCCTTGACGAGTTCGTCGTCCCAGTTCACGGCCAGCGCCTTGCTGGTCTTGTCGACCATCGTTTCGATGAAGTTGAACAAATTCCGGGCGTAGAGGCTGGAGGCCGACGCCGCGACGCGGCCGGCGACGTTGGTGTAGCCGACGATCTTGATGCCATCGACATCGGCGACCTCGCCCGCCTTGACGCCTTCGACATTGCCGCCGCGCTCGACGGCGAGATCGACCAGCACCGACCCCGGCTTCATCGACCTGACCATGTCGGCGGTGACGAGCTTCGGGGCCGGCCGGCCCGGAATCAGCGCGGTGGTGATGACGATGTCCTGCTTCTTGATGTGCTCGGCGGTGAGCGCGGCCTGCTTGGCCTGGTACTCCTTGGACATTTCCTTGGCGTAGCCGCCGGCGGTCTGCGCGTTCTTGAATTCCTCGTCCTCGACGGCGAGGAATTTCGCACCGAGCGATTCGACCTGCTCCTTGGTGGCGGGCCGGACGTCGGTCGCGGTGACGACGGCGCCGAGACGGCGCGCGGTCGCGATCGCCTGGAGGCCGGCGACGCCGACGCCCATCACGAACACTTTGGCGGCGGGCACCGTGCCGGCTGCGGTCATCATCATCGGGAAGGCGCGTCCGAAGGCCTCGGCGCCCTCGATCACGGCGCGGTAGCCGGCAAGGTTGGCCTGCGAGGACAGCACGTCCATCACCTGCGCGCGCGTGATGCGCGGCATCAATTCCATCGCGAAGGCGGAGACGCCGGCATCGGCGATCGTCTTCAGCGCGGCCTCGTTGCCGTAGGGGTCCATGATGGCGATGACGAGCGCGCCGCGCTTGTACTGTGCCAACTCGGAGGCTTCAGGGCGCCTCACCTTGATGATGATGTCGGCATCCTTCAGCGCGTCGGCGCTGACGGTGGCGCCCACGGCAGCGAATTCGGAGTCCGGCAGGCCCGACTTGAGGCCGGCGCCCGGCTCGACCGCGATCTCGGCGCCCAACGCCTTGAACTTCTTCACCGTATCCGGCGAAGCGGCGACCCGCGGCTCCGACGGATCGATTTCCTTGGCAACGGCGATCTTCATAGGCCCTCCGGCGACGCGGGAAAGAGCGCGCACGCGAACTTAGCGTTACTCCCGCAACGTTGGATACCGGTTTTCAATCCGGCTTGATTGCAAATTTTATGGGCACCGACGACGCTGGCGGTGCTGCAAGCGATGGATCAGGTCAGGAAGATCGCCATCAGGATCACGATAAGCGCGACCGAGACCGTGCCGTACTTCACCAGCTTGATGAAGCCCTCGTAGGTCTGCTCGTGGGCAACGTAGTCGTTGCCGTCGGCGGTGCTGTACGCCACTTCGCTATGGTCAGCCATGAATTGTCCCCAGTCGAAAGTCGAATTTCATGGCTGGGATACCGCAAACTTCCGGGCAGGGCAACGGCACGGAGGCGCGGTTTCCCGGCAAATCAGGTCATTTGGAATTCCAATTGGCGGAATCCCGCTCAGACCGGTGGTCCGCGCGTTGGGGGCGCTCTCCGGTGCCGCGATCCCCAAGGCCTCTCAGCGCAGGCCGAGCGCACGGCGGACTGCGCCAATCGGCTCCACCTTGCTGTCGCAGAAGTTTCGCTTTGCGCAGCGTTCTCCCGGAACGTTGACGACGATCGCATCCGCGCCGGCGTCCTCAGTGAGGAAACCGTGCGTCATGTGGAAACCTAGCGCGCGATAGACCTCGAACTGCTCCTCCGAGAAGAACTGGTCACCGGTGGTTTCGTGCGGGAAGGTGTCGTTGCGGCGTGCATAGTCGCGGATGTAGTCGTTCTCGTCTCCGGTCAGGGACGATTTGATGTACACGAGGTACCCCTTTTCCCCCGAGCCGTAGTCGATGGTGCCGACCGCCATGTGCGGTCCGCCCGCCGCGCGCCGGGCCGCCGGCGGGGATTTGGTTGCGTTGCACTTCATCCACTCCAGCGTCGTGTTGCGGATCGGCGTCCACGGCAGGTCGATGATGATCCCGAGATCAATGCGCGCATAACGCTGCAGCGTCACCAGGGACGAGAAATTCATCGGCGCATCGGCTTCGGCGTCAACCGCGATGATCACCTTGCAGCGTCGTCGCAACAACTCGTAGACGCCGAGATTCTCGATGTGTCCGCCGTCCGTCAGGTAGACCGCATCGGCATTCTCGTAAAGCCGGCCCGAGATCTCAGACCATAGAAACAAAGGGGTCGAGTGGTGCTGCGGCTTGTCCTTTGTCGAGACCCAGCGCGGGTTCTTCAACCAGTACCCCAGGCGTACGTTGAGGAGCGCCAGGGTCGGGGTCAGGGAGCGGATCGACCCCGAGCCCATGTTCGACGAAGCGGCGGCCCCGGAGATCGCCATCGCGGTCGCAAGATCGAGGCCCGGCGCGACCTTCTCGAATGCCGGTGTATTCGCATAACCCGTGGCCTCGCTGCCGACGTGCAGCGGCGAGAATATGAAGAAATCAGCGTTCCGTCCCCGCCGATTGGCGAAGTCGGATCCTTGGATGTTCAGGGCGGTGTTGATGATGGGATATGGCGAGGCCAGGCTGCTTTTTTTCGATGTCGTGACCGTCATTGCTCCCGCTGGATCTACGCCGTAGTCCAACTGATGTAACAGACCGCTCAGCTTCTCCTCGTCGAGCGGAAGGAAATCCCTTCCCTGGTCCAGGCTCGGCATGTTCCGCGACGGCTCCCCGTCAGCGTAGTAGAGCGGATTGAACAAGAAGGCCTTGCTGAGGCGATCACGATAGAGCCGGTGCAACGAATTGGCATTCGGCCCGAGAACCCACGACAGGCCGAACAGGGCCGAGCCCGACAAGAAGTAGAGCAGCACCATCCGCCAGCTGACACTGTTGCCGAACTGGTACTTCGACCAAGTGAATGTGCCCGGGGACTGCAATGACGCAACGGAAAACAGCCATGCGGGGATGTGCGAGATCGGTCCCACCGGCTTGGAGACGACGACCTTCGCTTCGCCATTGGTGATCTCTGCCGAGAGCTTGCGCGTCGCCGAGTCGAACCGGACATTTCCCTTGACGTCGACACCGGCCGCGGGCGGCATGGGTTGCACGCCAGCCGCTCCCCACTCCTCGATCATGGGGTATTGGCGGTAGGCGGCGTCGAGCGTCTTGTCGTTCGCGATGCCCCAATAGCAAAGATAGAGATATCCGACCCAGATCAGTAAGGGCAGCGCCAGTCCCGCGACAAGCACGGCTGCTTTCGCCGCATGGGCGAGCAGGCGTGAGCCCAGGTCGGAGGCGCCGGCGCCCTTCAGCAGGTCGGCGAATTGCTGCCGGAACAGCGTCACGGCCGCCGCAACCGGCGCGGTGATGGCCGCAAGCGATTGGACCCACTTGATTGCAACGCCCCCAACGATGCCGCCGGACTGAGCCGTGTTGGCGTCGGCGACATCGAACATCTGGGCGATCATGAAGGGCTGGAATTCGAAGAAGCAGATGGCGGCAAGCAGAACGAGATAGGTCGCGCCGACAGTCGACGGATAGCCGCGGAATTCACCTCCCTTGGTCGACGAAATCGATCGCAGCACCGCCCAGCCGAAGAAAAGCACGAGGCCGAGCAGGAGCGCTGCAAGCGAAAGGCCAAAGTGATCGACATTCAGGCAGCTGGCGATCGCGCAGATGAGTCCCATCGCAAACGCAAGACCCGCCAGGTAGCGAAACAACTCGCGCCGCCCGACTTCGAAAAGGCGCCCGACCAACAAAAGCAGCAAGGCGGCAACAAGGCCGACAAGAAAGTAGGCAGGCATCAATCCCAGGCTGGAGAGGGGACCAAGGTTGTGGGTGTCGTCGACGCTCAGCCCGAAGAAATTGGTCGTATAGAGTGACGAGCGTGCGGCGTTGGACAGGATCGTGATCACGGCAACGAGCAGTACGACCGGCAGCGTCAGGCTCAGATTGGCAACGAGCCCACGCACGACGATTGCGACGCCGGTGATCAGGTCGCGCGCGCCGGCCGGAACGAGGTAGTTCGAGTAGTTTCGGATGTGGCCCACCGCGGGCGTGTCACTGATCTCATTGGCGCTCCCGGCTCCGGGTGTCGACGTGCTTCCGAAGACGAAATTCTGCGCCCGCGTCATGGTCGCCGTGAACGAACAGCCGGTGTAACCGCCACCCGAAACGGTCGACAGATAATCGATGTGCTTGATCAGCCCGTGGTGATTGAAAGCCTGCAAGACGCCGAGGCAGATTGCGGAGGATCGGATCCCGCCGCCCGACAGCGCAAGACCGACCGTATCGATCGCCTTTTCGTCGCCAGGGTATGCGACGGGATCCATGCCCTGGGCGCGGCGGCGGTTATTGATGGCTGCGAGCTCGCGCTTGACGATCTTGCGGTGCTGCGCCCCCCACAGCTGCTGTTCCTCGACAGCCCGTGGCGGCTCCACCTTGGTGTCTGGGGCACTGATCCTGGCCATGTTCGCCTCCCTGGCCGAGCATACCACGACGATCAACAATCATAGATTGCATTGCAGATCGAACCCGTCTGCAAGAATTAGTCTTGCCCCAGGCACAAACGTTCAATGTGCAGGGCGGGATCTATGCAACCCGCTTCGCCCGTCGTCGGAACAACGCGACGCTCGGACGGCCGACCTGACCTGCTCGCTGCAGCGCCGAAGACGGTTCGGGCTCAGCCCATCGCTTCCAGTTCGTCGATCATGCCGGCGATGACGCTCAGGCCGCCGTCCCAGAACTTCGGATCCTTGGCATCGAGCCCGAACGGCCGCAGCAGTTCCGAATAATGCTTGGTGCCGCCGGCGGCGAGCATGTCGAGATAACGCTCGGCAAAGCCTTCGGCCGCGTTCTCGTAGACGGCGTAGAGCGAGTTCACGAGACAATCGCCGAACGCATAGGCGTAGACGTAGAACGGCGAATGGATGAAGTGCGGGATGTACATCCAGTAATTCTCGTAGCCCGCTTTGATCTCGATTGCCGGCCCCAGGCTCTCGCCCTGCACCGAGAGCCAGATCTCGCCGAGCCGCGTCGCGGTGAGCTCGCCATTCTTGCGTTCGGTGTGGACCGCGCGCTCGAAGGAATAGAACGCGATCTGCCGCACCACGGTGTTGATCATGTCCTCGACCTTGCCGGCGAGCAGCGCCTGGCGCTGCTTTGCGCTCCTGGTCTGCGCCAGCAGCCGCCGGAAGGTCAGCATCTCGCCGAACACGCTCGCGGTCTCCGCCAGCGTCAGCGGCGTCGGCGCCATCAACGCACCGTTCCTGGCCGCCAGCACCTGGTGAACGCCGTGACCGAGCTCATGGGCGAGCGTCATCACGTCGCGCGGCTTGCCCTGGTAGTTCATCAGCACGTAGGGGTGCGCGGACGGCGTGGTCGGATGCGAGAAGGCACCCGGCGCCTTGCCCGGGCGCACCGGCGCATCGATCCAGCGGTCGGTAAAGAAGCGCTCGGCGATGTCGGCCATCTTTGGCGAGAAGCCGCGATAGGCGGAGAGCACCATGCTTCGCGCGTCGCCCCAGCCGATCACGTCGGTCGCCGCAAAAGGCAGCGGCGCGTTGCGGTCCCAATAGGCCAGGCGCTTCCTGCCGAACCAGCGTGCCTTCAGCGCGTAGTAGCGATGCGACAATTTTGGATAGGCCGCGCGCACCGAGGCGACCAGCGCATCCACCACCTCGCGCTCGACGCGGTTGTTCAGATGCCGGGAATCCGCGACGTCCTTGAAGCCGCGCCAGCTGTCGGAGATGTCCTTGTCCTTGGCCAGCGTGTTGGTGATCAGCGCAAAGGTGCGCTCATTGGCCTTGAAGGTCTTTGCGAGCGCCTCTGCCGCGGCCTTGCGCTTGGCGCCGTCGCGGTCCTGCAACAGATTGAGCGTCGGCTCGATCGCGAGCTCCTTGGGCCCGACCTTGAAACGCAGGCTCGATATGGTCTGGTCGAACAGCCGGTTGAAAGCGGAATAGCCGGTCTGCGCCTTCTCCAGGAACAGCTGCTCGAGCTTGTCGTCGAGCTGGTACGGCTTCTCCTTGCGCAGATCCTCGATCCAGGGACGGTAGTGCGCGAGCTCGGTGGCCTGCATCGCGCGGTTCAAAATATCGTCATCGACACGATTGAGCTCGAGCGCGAAGAACAGCAGATGCGTCGATGCCGCCGTCAGGCGCTCGGAAACGTCGCCGTAAAACTTTGAAATCTTGGGGTCCACGCTGTCGCCGGCATGAACGAGGCCGGCGTACGAGCCGAGCCGGCCGGCGAGGTCGTCGATCGCCTCATAGCGTCGCACGGCTTCAGCGAGCCATTTTCCGCCATCTTCCTTTGCTGTTCCTGTTGCGAGCTTGCCTTTGTAATCCGTCTCGAACGCGACGCAATCGGCATCCATCCTTTCGAGATCGCGCGCCACTTCCGGCGCATCGATCCCGGAATAGAGGTCGGCGAGGTTCCACTCCGGAAGCTTGCCGGTCTTGCTCGCAGGCTTTGCGGGTGAAGGTTTGGAGGACTTTGCCTTGACGACGGATTTCTTGGTGGCTGGCTTGCGGAGAGCAGACTTTTTCAGAGCAGACTTTTTGAGAGCAGGCTTGGAGCGCGAATTCATTGTGTGGGAAACCTGTGTTCAACAAGCGCGACGGCGGGCGGGGGCATCAGGATTTAACAGTGCGTTAATCGGCTTCGGCCAGAGTGCCCCGATTCGAGACAGATAGTAGTAGCGTGCGGGGAACACCATGGCTGCCAGTATTTTGATCGCCGACGACGACGCTGTAGCCCGCCGGCTGGTCGAAAACATGGTGCAGAAATGCGGCTATGAGACGATCGTGGTGGATTCCGGCGACGCGGCGATCGCCGCCCTCACCGCCCCTGACGCGGCCATCGACGGCGTCATCCTCGATCTTGTGATGCCCGGCCTCGACGGCATGGGCGTGCTGGCGAAAATCCGCGAAGCGGGTCTTAGCATCCCAGTCATCGTGCAGACCGCCCATGGCGGCATCGACAATGTGATCTCGGCGATGCGCGCGGGCGCGGCCGATTTCGTGGTCAAGCCGGTTGGCCTCGAGCGGCTCCAGGTCTCTCTTCGCAACGCGCTCAATTCGTCCGCGCTCAAGGGCGAATTGCAGCGCATCCGTCACAGCCGCGAGGGCCGGCTGACCTTCTCCGACATCATCACCCGCGCCGAGGCGATGGCGGGCGTGATGCGCGCGGCGCAGAAAGCAACAAACTCATCGATCCCGGTGCTGATCGAGGGCGAGTCCGGCGTCGGCAAGGAGATGTTCGCGCGTGCCATTCATGGCAGCGGCGAGCGCAAGGCAAAGCCGTTCGTCGCGGTCAATTGCGGCGCGATCCCCGACAACCTCGTCGAATCCATCCTGTTCGGTCACGAGAAGGGTGCCTTCACCGGCGCCACCGAACGCCACACCGGCAAGTTCGTCGAAGCCCATGGCGGCACGCTGTTCCTGGACGAGGTCAGCGAGCTGCCGTTGAGCGCGCAGGTCAAGCTGCTTCGCGCGCTCCAGGAAGGAGCGGTCGAGGCGGTCGGCGCGCGCAAACCCGTGAAGGTCGACGTCCGCATCATCTCGGCGACCAATCGCAGGCTGCTTGAACGGGTCAAGCAGGGCCACTTCCGGGAAGATTTGTTCTATCGCCTGCACGTGCTGCCGCTGACGATCCCATCGCTGCGCGCCCGGCGCGAGGACATTCCGCATCTGCTCAGGCATTTCCTGGCGCGCTTTGCCGCCGAGGAGAACCGCCCCATCACCGGCGTCAGCGGCGAGGCCGTTGCGCACCTTGCCCAGCTCGATTGGCCAGGCAACATCCGCCAGCTCGAAAACGCGGTCTATCGCGCCGTGGTGATGAGCGACGGCGACCAGCTTGGCCTCGACGACTTCCCTCTGATCGCCTCGCAGCCGCATCCGGGAACAGACATTCCGACCGCGCCGCTGATGCTGGAGCCGATCGCGGCCCCCTCCGTCGTGTCGGGTAATGAAATACCGATCGCACCGCTGCCGCAAGCTGGTGCTCTCTCCATGCTGACCGCGACCGGCGACGTCCGGCCGCTGGAGGACATCGAGAACGAGATCATCCGTTTCGCGATCTCGCATTACCGCGGGCAGATGTCGGAGGTCGCCCGCCGCCTCAAAATCGGCCGGTCCACCCTCTACCGCAAACTCGATGAAGCCGGAGTTCCCGGCCATGGCGGCAAAAGCGGTGAGGAGACGCACTGAGCCCGATGCGAACGGAGGTTCGTGCAGGCGGTGCGAGACGACCGTAAGCCGTTCGCATGACGACGGAATTCGACTGCGACGTGAACCGTGACTCGACCGTGACTTGGAAGTGACAGACACAGGGAAAAGCGCGTGGCAGAAGCGCACAATCCGTTGCCAAGAGGCGTGCTTGAAGTCAGTTTGTCGTGAGTTGTCCCGGGTAGCGCTGGCTGCGAAATCGGGGCCTGTATATCGTCTGCGTAGGAATCGTTGCGTGCAGGCGTGCAACTTTCGAGAGGCCGGCGCGGTTTAGCCGAAACTCAATAGGCGATAACGAAGCTGTTCCACGGGGGACAGTTCACCCGAGGGGTGCGACACAATGCGTGACTGTTTGAACCACCGTGCAGGCTTTGACCGTGTCTTGATGACGGTCGCGGCGACCTTCCTCACGGTATCGGCCAGCTCGGCCCTGGCGCAGGATCAGGCGCGCAGCAGCGCTGCCGAACTCGCGATCGAAGCCGCGATCCCGCGCCCCGAACCCGCAAACGTCCCGCCCCCGACCGCATCCGACATCAAGCTCGACACCACCGCCACGGTGGTGGACCCTGCTAAGGAGCCCGCCAGGGAGCCCTTGAAGGCCGAATCCGCTCCCGCGCCAGACAAGGTCGAGACCAAGCCGTCCGACATCGCCACCACGCCCGCCGCCGAGCCGACGAAGAGCGAGACGGCGAAGAATGAACCCGCCAAGATCGAACCTGCCAAGGCCGACACGGCGCCCCCAACGCAGGCCGCGCCCGCCGCCGCTGCTGCTCCGGCCTCGGAGCCGGTGAAGGCCGCGAGCAACGTTCCCGCGGCCGACCAGCCGGTCGCCGACAAGCTCAAGGATATCATTGGCACCAAGACTGCGCGCTATTTCGACCGTAAGAACGAACGCGCGGCGATCGAGAAGTTTTACGGTGCACGCGACTTCGCGCCGGTCTGGACCCAGGGCGGCAGCCTGACCGCTGCGGCCAAGGGCGTGATCGCACGGCTGAAGGACGCGGCGTCCGACGGTCTCAATCCCGCCGATTACCCGCTGCCGGACTTCGCAGCCGCCACGACGCCCGATGCGCTCGCCGATGCCGAGCTCAAGCTCACCGCCAGCATGTTCGACTATGCGCGGCAGGCCCAGAGCGGCCGCATGCACTGGTCCCAGGTCAGCGGCGACATCCTCTATCCCGAGCATCCGGTCGATCCGAACGAGGTGCTCGCCAAGGTCGCGACCGCGGCGGACGCCTCCGCGGCGCTCGAGAGCTACAATCCGCCGCAAAAGCTCTACAAGGAGCTGAAGGCGAAGCTCGCGGAGCTCCGCGGCCAGGGCAACGGCCCGGTGATCGAGATCGCGGATGGTCCGACGCTGAAATACACCCCGGCCCGCAAGAGGCAGGCTGAAATCGTCGTTGAAGATTCGCGCGTGCCGCAGCTGCGCGTCAAGCTCGGCATCGCCGAGAACGCCAGCGACACCCGCTATGACGCGGCGGTCGCCGAAGCCGTGCGCAAGTTCCAGAACAGCGCCGAGCTCAAGGCGACCGGCATCCTCGACGACAAGACGGTCAAGGCGATCAACACCCCGAAGCGCGACAAGCAGATCGACGTGGTGCTGGTGAACATGGAGCGCTGGCGCTGGCTGCCGCGCGACCTGGGCGTGCCCTCGCTGGGCGACGCCTATGTCATCCTCAACATTCCCGACTACACGCTGAAGGTGATGCAGCGCGGCCAGCAGGTCTGGACCACCCGCGTTGTGACCGGCAAGCCCGGCACGCATGCGACCCCGCTGCTCACCGAGACGATGAAGTACATCACGGTCAATCCGACCTGGAACGTGCCGCCGTCGATCGTCTACAACGAATATCTGCCGGCGCTTCAGCAGGACCCGACCGTGCTCCAGCGCATGGGCCTCAAGCTCGAGCAGAACCGCGATGGTTCAGTGCACATCTCGCAGCCGCCCGGTGAAGCCAACGCGCTCGGCCGCATCCGCTTCAACTTCCCGAACAAGTTCCTGGTCTATCAGCACGACACGCCGGACAAGAACCTGTTCGCCCGGGACGAGCGCGCCTTCAGCCACGGCTGCATGCGCGTGCAGAACCCGGATCAGTACGCGTCGGTTCTGCTCAACATCGCGATGCCAAACGAGAAGTACACGCCGGAACGCATCCGCAGCATGTACGGCAAGAGCGAGATCGACTTGAAATTCCCGACCCCGATCCCGGTCAACATTACCTATCAGACCGCATTCGTGGACGATGGCGGCAAGCTGCAATTCCGCAAGGACGTCTATGGCCGCGACGCGACCATGATCAACATCCTGAAGAACGGCCGCGGCAAGGATCTCGAGAACGTCGTCGCGCACTCCCAGCCGAGCTATTCACGCCCGGCAACGACGCTGCCGAACGGCGTGCTGGCGGCCAACAATGGCGGCTCGTCCGGCCCGAATTTCTTCGAGCGGCTGTTCGGAGCGCCGACCCCGCCGCCGGCCCCGATCGGCCGCCGTCCGCAGCAGCAGCGGGTATTCACCCGCTGAGCCAGGCCGCCCCGGAAGCCTAATATCCTGAAATTCTGCAACAAGATCAGCGACCTCATCCTCTGGATGGGGTCGCTTAACGTTAACCATTCTCCACCTGAGCTCGGGCAGCGGGCGTTTTTTCGCCACACTCACCCGGTTAGGTTCGCGATCTGACTTGGTTTGGGGGCGGGAAGGTCAACCTCGAATTAACCTTCTCGCTTTAACAAAGCGTTCATCCTCTTTCGCGCGCTAACGGGGTTAGCGGGAGAGTCCATTTTGAACGCTCGTCGACTGGGTGGGCTCTAACGTGCTGACTGGTATCGCACGCCAATTCGCTGTGCTGTCGTTGTCCCATGCGGGAGTGAAGGCCGGATCCCGGATCGGCCTCGCTGCCGTATTGCTGCTTGCTGCCGCGGGTTCGGTTCATAACGCCGCCGCGCTGAACGAAACCAAGACGCTCTCCTTTCACCACACCCACTCCGGCGAAGACCTCACCGTCACCTTCAAGCGCGACGGGCGCTACGACGAACCGGCGCTGAAGCAGCTCAACCACTTCCTGCGCGATTGGCGCACCCAGGACGAGACGGTCATGGACCGTCACCTCTTCGACATTCTCTGGGAAGTCTATCGCGACGTCGATGCCAAGCAGCCGATCCAGATCATCTCCTCCTACCGCTCGCCCGCCACCAACGCCATGCTCCGCCGCCGCTCCTCCGGCGTCGCGCGCTTCAGCCAGCACATGCTGGGGCATGCGATGGACTTCTACATCCCGAACGTGCCTCTGGAGCAGATCCGCTTCGCCGGCCTGCGGCTCCAGCGCGGCGGCGTCGGCTTCTACCCGACCTCCGGCTCGCCGTTCGTGCATCTGGACACCGGCAGCATCCGGCATTGGCCGCGCATGACGCATGACCAGCTCGCCCGGGTCTTCCCGGACGGACGCACCGTCCACGTCCCGACCGACGGCACGCCGCTGAAGGGCTATGAGCTCGCCAAGGCCGAGATCGAGCGGCGCGGCAGCGGCGAGGATTCCGGCAGCAAGTCGAATTTCTTTGCCGCCCTGTTCAAGGGCAAGTCGGCTCCGGCCGCCGCGAGCAACGACGAGGATGACGAGGGCGCGCCCGCCCCGTCCGCGAAGACTGTCGCGCCGACCGTGGTCGCCGCCGCGACCAAGCCGGCCGATCCGGTGCCGACGCCACGTGCCAAGCCGTCAGTCGCAGCGACGATTCAGCTCGCCTCGGCCGATGCGCAGATGGTCGCGCTGCCCAAGTCGAAGCCGGCGCCCGTGGCTGACAAGCCGGCCGCCGGCAAATCCGCTGACGCCAAGCCCGAGACCCCCGCTGATATCATCAATGCCCGTGGCTTCTGGGACGCCCCGACTACGCCGCAGCAGGCGACGCCAGCTCAAGTGGCTGCGCTCAAGGCGCGCCAGGCGCTTGCCGCCGCCACCGATCCACAGCCGACCGCGAGCGTGTCCAACGCCGCCTATCAGGCCCTGGCCTACGCGCCGGCGTCCGCCTCCCCGGTCGACCGCGCCAATGTCGTCGCCGCCTCCGCGCCGATCCCACGCTCCGCCCGTCCCGCCGCGTCGCGCAACCTTGCGCCCGCGACCGAGATCAACACGGTGGTCGGCAAGCGCGTTGACGGCTTGGTCGCAACCGCGACCCGGCTCTCCGCAGCCAAGGGCGAAAGCATCTGGCTCAAGATCGTGATGCTGTCGCCGAGCGCCAGCCGCGCGATGTCGGTCACGCTGATGGGCGAGCTCGACATGGCCGCAATGCGCGCCTACTTCGTCAAGCCGCAGTCCGTAATCGCCATGGGTTTTGCCGACGATCCGATGCAGGGCCTGTCCTGCGACAGTTTCTCGGGCACCGCCACCGCCAAGCTCGAGACGACGTCGTTCGTCATGCGGACGGCTTCGCTGCGCTAAGGCTGATAAGCCCCACTGTTACCAAAATCTCTGTCGTCGTCCTGGCGAAGGCCAGGACCCATACCGCGTGATCCATCTGGTTCACGCGGTACGGATACCAAGCGACGAATTTTCGCCAAACTGCTCCCTGGGGTAATGGGTCCTGGCCTTCGCCAGGACGACACCGGGGCTCAGATCATCCCCAGTGCCTGCATGTAAGTCTCAAGGATCGTCTCGGCCTCGGCGCGCTCGTTCGGATCCTGCTTGCGCATGCGCACGATGGTGCGCAGCGCCTTGACGTCGTAGCCGTTGCCCTTGGCCTCGGCGAAGACGTCGCGGATGTCGTCGGAGATCGCCTTCTTCTCTTCCTCCAGCCGCTCGATGCGCTCGATGATGGACTTGAGCTGGTCCTTGGCAAATTTCGTCGCGGGCTCGTCGTCGCGGACGGCGGCGGAGGTGGCCATCTTGGTACTCCCAATAAAACTGGCAAAACGAGGTGACGCCGGCATCCTCACCGCGCGTGCTGGTAGACCCTTAGGGTTCGGACCTCTCGCGTTCAAGGCAGCATCGCGCTCGTCCACAGCGCGCCCACACCTTCCTGCGGCGTGTCGAAGAAAGCTGTTGTGTGATGCGACTCAAAGGCACCGCATATCGGGCTGCCGGCGAGGCCGTTCAGTGCCCGGGATGAACCTTCTTCATGGCATCGAGCTGCTCAGGCGAGGCCGCGCCCTGGTATTTCGCCTTCCAGGCCTCATAGGGCATACCATAGACGGCTTCCCGGCTCTCGTCCTTGCTCAAGGCGACGCCCTGGGCGTCGGCGGCGTCCTTGAGCCAGTTGGACAGGCAGTTGCGGCAGAAGCCTGCGAGATTCATCAGGTCGATGTTCTGGACGTCTGTCCGCGTCTTCAAATGATCGACCAGGCGCCGGAAAGCGGCAGCCTCGAGTTCCGTTCTGGTTTTGTCGTCGATTGCCATGGCTGGATCCCTCGGCTTTGCGAAATTGGCTGTGACCTGGATGGGTCACCCTTACGAGATCAGGTGGGGCCTGTCACAGATTTTGCCATATCGCGGCGCAAACGGGCGCGAAGCCGGCTTCAGGCAGTTCCCGGGCCCTACGCCAAATCGTCAATGATCTGATATAGCTTCCGCGACAATGATCGCCGAATCTCCCCGCTCCCGCCTTCGCCTGCTCGCCCGGTTGGTCCCGGTGCTGGTGGTTGGCTTGCTATGCTTCTGGGCCAGCCCGGCCTCCGCCGATTTCCGGCTCTGCAACAACACATCGAGCCGGGTCGGCATCGCGCTCGGCTACAAGGATGCCGAGGGCTGGACCACCGAAGGCTGGTGGAACATCTCATCGCGCTCCTGCGAGACCCTGCTGCGCGGAACGTTGGTGGCCCGCTTCTATTACATCTACGCCATCGACTATGACCGCGGCGGCGAATGGTCGGGCCAGGCCTTCATGTGCTCGCGCGACAAGGAGTTCACCATCCGCGGCACCGAGGATTGCCTTGCGCGGGGCTATGACCGGACCGGCTATTTCGAGGTCGATACCGGCGAGCAGCGGGCCTGGACGGTGCAGCTCACCGATGCCAACGAGCAGCCGTCAAAGCAGCAGCGCGTGCCCGGCCTCCCCGGCCCGGTTGGTCCGGGAGTTCCGGGTTTGCCCAATGGACCGCCCGGTGGTACGCCGCCCGCCCCGCCTGGCCTCCCGCCAGCTCCCTCGCCCCCGTCTGGAAATAAGCCATGAGGCGTCTTCGCCGTATCAAGATTCTCGCGACCCTTGGACCCGCTTCTTCGGACCTCGCGATGATCCGCCGCCTGTTCGAGGCCGGCGCTGACCTGTTCCGCATCAACATGAGCCACACCCCGCATGACAAGATGCGCGAGCTGGTGGCGACGATCCGCAACGTCGAGAGCAGCTATGGCAGGCCGATCGGCATTCTGGTCGATCTCCAGGGGCCAAAGCTCCGGCTCGGCGCCTTCGCCGAAGGCGCCGTCCAGCTCCAGAACGGCCAGACCTTCACGCTGGATTCCGACAAGGCGCCGGGCGACACCACCCGCGTCCAGCTCCCGCATCCGGAGATCCTGGCCGCGCTTCGGCCGGGCCATTCGCTGCTGCTCGACGACGGCAAGGTGCGGCTGATCGCCGAGGAGACCACGAAAGACCACGCGGTGACGCGCGTCGTGGTCGGCGGCCGGATGTCCGATCGCAAAGGCGTCAGCCTGCCCGACACCGACCTGCCGGTCTCGGCGATGACGCCGAAGGACCGCGCCGACCTCGAGGCGGCGCTGGTCACCGGCGTCGACTGGATTGCGCTGTCCTTCGTGCAGCGCGCCGACGACGTGCTCGAGGCCAAGAAGATGATCCGCGGCCGCGCCGCTGTGATGGCCAAGATCGAGAAGCCGCAGGCGATCGATCGCCTCGCCGACATCATCGACGCCTCCGACGCCCTGATGGTGGCGCGCGGCGACCTCGGCGTCGAGCTGCCGCTGGAGCGCGTGCCGAGCCTGCAGAAGCAGATGACGCGCATGGCGCGGCGCGCCGGCAAGCCGGTGGTGATCGCAACCCAGATGCTGGAATCGATGATCCAGTCGCCGGTGCCGACCCGCGCCGAGGTTTCCGACGTCGCCACCGCCGTCTACGAAGGGGCCGACGCCATCATGCTGTCGGCGGAATCGGCGGCCGGAAAATTCCCGGTCGAGGCCGTCTCGACCATGAATCGCATCGGCGAGGAGGTCGAGCGCGACCCGATCTATCGCTCGGTCATCACCGCACAGCGCCCCGCCCCGGAAGCCACTGCCGGCGATGCCATCGCGGACGCCGCGCGGCAGATCGCCGAGACGCTCGACCTGCCGGCCCTGATCTGCTGGACCAGCTCGGGATCGACCGCGGTGCGCGTGGCGCGCGAGCGGCCGAAGCCGCCGATCGTGGCGATCACGCCGAACGTCGCGGCGGGACGCCGGCTGTCGGTCGTCTGGGGCGTGCATTGCGTGGTGGCGGAAGATGCGCGCGACCAGGACGACATGGTGAGCCGCGCCGGCCAGATCGCGTTCCGCGACGGCTTTGTCCGGGCGGGCCAGCGCGTGATCATCGTCGCCGGCGTGCCGCTCGGCATCCCCGGCACCACCAACATGGTGCGCATCGCCTCGGTCGGCCCCGAGGGCGAAGCGAATATCTAGGCCCGCCGGCACGCGGCAAACAAAAAATGTCGAAAACAACCCCATGCACAGTAGCCGGCGGGTCCGGCGAAAATGCTGGGGTTTTTCGCAAAGGCGAGCTCGGGCAACGGCTTGGGCGCGATCAGGTCGGCCGGTCGATCAGGCGGACGTTTTAGGCCCCAACCAGCGCTTTCGCCGCCGGCAGCAGCGTCTGCTGCACGACGAGACCCCTGGCGCGGGCGTCCATGACGCCGACCGCACGGAGCGCCAGCAGCGTCACGGTCTGCACGGCATCGCGCATCCTGGCGGGATCGTCGAGATTGTCCGGCGCAAGCGGTCCGACCAAGGCCTCGTGCAAGGCGCCGAGCAGCGCGGTGGCGGCGAGCGCGGTGTCCTGCGCCGGCAGGTGGCCGGCGCGCACGGCGGCGTCGATCCGCGAGGCCATCTCGCCCGCGATCTCGCGCCGGCTGGCAAGGCGTGAAGCGCTGACATCGACATCGACCGGCTCGGCCAGGATGCCCCAGGCGAGCCTGCGCTGCGACAGGGTATGCACCGCCACGGTGGTCACCGCCGCCGCCAGCGCCGAGGACGGCCCCGGCGCGGCATCGGCTGCTCGCCGGATCGCCGTGAGCTCGTCGCGGGAGACTTCGGCGATCAACTCGGAGATCAAATCGGCCTTGGAGGGGAAGTAGCGGTAGACCGTGCCCGCTGCGACGCTGGCGCGAACGGCGACCGGCGCAATCTGCACCGCCGCCATCCCGCCTTCCGCCGCCGCCTCCCGCGCCGCCGCCAGTATCGCGCTGCGCCGGGCTGCAAGGCGCTTCACCACTTGATGCGTTCGCCGATAAACCATGGCGCGCTTCCTGTCCCACACGCCGGCCGCACGCCCTGCGGCCGAACGCTTCGTCACTGATATCGCAAATCGCCCCGCAAGGACTGAACAACTATTCAGAGTGGATGACAAGGTGCAAATGCATGAAGCGTCACGCCAAAATTAGCTGCGAGCTCAAACAGCTAAAAACGCGGCGAACTGCTTTGGTGAAGGGGTAACCACGATCGTTACCCCCATCTTAAACCTGCTCCGCGACTGTGCTGCGGTATTGCGATCCCACCTCGGTGCAGCATGGTCGACACGGACGCCCGGACCGCCTGGCAGCTCTTCCACCTGAACTGGCTTCCCATCGCAGCCATGGGCAGCCTGCTGGCGCTGGGCCTCCCCTTCACCGGCCTGAGCCTCGAACCGGTCGCCTATGGCGTGACGCTGGCAGTCGCTGCAGTCCTGCTCGCGCTGGCCTATGGCCACCGCATCGTCAAAGGCGAGCTTGCCGACCCGAAGCTGCTGTTTTCGCTCGGAACCATCGCACAGATCATTCTCACCTGCGCCATCGTCGGACCGCTCAGCTATGTCGCGGCCAAGCTGAACTGGCCGCTGCAGGATCAGGCGCTGCTTGCGATCGACCGTGCACTCGGGCTCGATCCCGAACCGATCGCGCGATACGTCAACGACCATCCCTGGCTCGCGGACTGCCTGGCTCGCGGATACGGGTTGATCAAATTGCCGCTGCTCGGCATTCCAATCGTGCTGGCGCTGACGGCGCACTATATGCGGCTGCAATTGTTCATGCTCGCGATGAGCCTCGCGCTCGCGGTCACCATCGCGATCTCCGCCGTCGTGCCCGCGATCGGCACCTATTGGGGGCTGCAGCTGTCCGCCGCGCATTTTCCCGAAATCAACACCGCGGTCTATGCCGGGCAGTTGCGCGACATCCTCGCGCTTCGCGACGGTAGCCTGCACGAGCTCCGGTTGTTCTTCCTCGCCGGCATTGTCTCGTTTCCGAGCTTCCACGCCGCATCCGCCGTGCTCTACATGTGGGCGCTGTGGCCGGTGCGCGGCCTCGGCGGCATCGCGGCCGCGCTCAATCTGCTGATGATTGCGGCAACACCAGTGATCGGTGCGCATTATGTCATCGACCTCGCCGGCGGAATCGCAGTCGCCGCAGCGTCGATCTGGGCGGCGAAATTCTATCTCGAATGGCACCGCCGCGCGCAGCAAACGTCTGCCGCGCCTGCGCCGTCGCCGGTCTGGCAGACCGGCCTCGCGGAATGACAGCCGGCAAGTTGCCCTAGGGTCCGCGCGCAGCGCCGTGCCCACCAGCAACTTTCAATTTCAATGTTCTCGACGGTGGGTACGCCTGCGCTCTTGGAGCCGCGGCAGGCGCTTTGCCGCCCCACAAGCTCGCTGCAGCTTGGCGACCTCAGATCAGGAAATCGTCGGCCAAAACAAAAAGAGCCCCGTCAAGGACGGGGCTCTCTGAATTCGCGATTCGTCCAGCCTTACTTGAGGCTGCTCGAGATCGAGGTGAACTTGGCGTTCAACGTGGTGCCCAGGTTATTGACGACAGTGATGATCGCCAGCGCGATGCCGGCGGCGATCAGACCGTATTCAATGGCGGTGGCGCCGGATTCATCCTTCGCAAAACGCGCAACGAGGTTCTTCATAAAGAGCTCCAAATGAGTACACGAGGCTACAACTGATCTGGTCCTTTTGGCTTCCCAGCGCCGCTTGACCATGGAACCGAACGTAGTGGCAAAGAATTGCGCCGCAGTTAATTCGACTGCGGAAACACAGAGCGGTTTGCGTGTATTCGTCGATGGTAAACCGAAATCTAAAACGATCCGTTAAATTGTTGAGACATCAAGCCGGCCCGGCCTCACCGGTTTACCCGGAATTATGACCGCCGTGGTCCAATGTCGATCGCTCGGCACAACGACAAAAACACCAGGACGACGAGGCGGCATGTCCCTTTCCTTTGCCAACAGCATCACCGTGCAGGGTCGTGCGCGAGCGCTGGTGCCGCTATGCGTCGGTGCGGGCGCCTATCTCTTCTTCGTGTATGTCGGCGACACGCTGCTTCAGGACTCCGACTCGCTCTGGCAGATCAAGATCGGACAATGGATCCTGGATCACCACGCGCTTCCCTACACGGACTTCTATTCCTTCACCCGACCGGGGGCGCCCTGGGTTTCGACCTCATGGCTGTCGCAGGTGCTGTTCGCCCTCTCCTATGCGCAATGGGATTGGGCCGGCCCCGTGATCCTCACCGCGCTTGCGGTCGCATTGTCGGCGGCGATGCTGGTCGGTCTGCTCGAGGCCCATCTGGAAATTCCGCGCGCGGTCCTGTTCGCGATGTTCGCGCTCTTGCTGTCGCTGCACCATATTCTGGCGCGGCCGCACATGCTGGCGCTGCCCGTGATGATCGCGTGGGTCGGCGTGTTGATGGCCGCAGCCGACCGCAAGGGCGCCCCGTCATGGTACTGGCTGCCGCTGATGTCCCTGTGGTCGAACCTGCATGGCGGCTTCGTGCTGGGCCTGGCGCTGATCGGCCCGATGTCGTTTGTGGCGCTCTGGGGCATGGAATCCGGCAAGCAGGTCCGGCTGCTGTCGCGCTGGTTCCTGTTCGGTGTTGCGGCACTCGCTGCAAGCTGCGTCACGCCCTATGGCTGGCGCACATTGCTCGGCGCGATCAACATCCTCAATCTCGGCGAGCTGCTGACGATCATCTCCGAGTGGTCGCCCGCGAGCTTCGCATCCTTCAATGCGTTCGAAGGCGCGCTGTTCGGCCTGATCGCACTCGGGCTGTATCGCGGCCTGACGCTCTCGCCGCCGCGCATTCTTCTGATCCTGCTTCTGACCTGGATGGCGCTCACCCACGTCAGGAGCATCGAGGCCTTTGCCTTCCTGGTGCCGCTGGTGCTGGCCAAGCCCCTCGGCGAACGGTCTGCGCTGCCGCAGCCTGGCATGCAGGGCGGCGAGAGTTGGGCTGCCCGCTACGTCACCGCAACCGGCGCGCTGATGATCGTGGCCGCGGGCTGGACCTCGACCTCACTTTACATGGCGCATCACCGCTTCACCTTCACGATGGATCAGACACCGGTCGCCGCTGTCGATCTGCTCGAGAAACGCAAGGCGCAGCGCATCTTCAACGCCTACCGGTTCGGCGGCTATCTGATCTCGCGTGACATCCCGGTCTTCATCGACGGCCGCGCCGAGCTCTACGGCGAAACCTTCGCCATGGACGTCTTCAAGGCCGTGGAGCTCAAGAAGCTCGACACTCTGACGCGGCTGCTCGACGCGTACAAGATCGACGCCACGCTCATGGTCCCGGACGCGCCGGCCGCCCAGGTGCTGGACCACATCAAGGGCTGGAAGCGGCTCTACGCCGACGACATCGCCGTGATCCACGTGCGAACCGGCGGCACAGAGGCCGGCGCGACGCCGGAAGCGGAGTCCTCGAAGGAAACCGTCAAGTGAGCGCGTCCGCTCAACAGCCGATATCCGGTCCATCGCGCCGCTGGATCGGAATTCCCGTCGTGATGCTGCCAGCGTTTTCGATCGCAACGCTCTTCGCCTGGGGCGTCCTGATCTCCACCTTCACGCATCCCGGCTGGATCGGGCTGAACCACGTCGCCCCCGGAACCGACTGGATGGTGTTTTACGGCGCCGTCAGATCGTTGCTCGCCGGCAATCTTGCGCTGGTCATCGATGGCGACGCATTCACGGCCCATCTCAACCAGTCGTTCGCATCATGGCTCTCGGTGCCTCTGGAGTTCCGGCCATGGTTCTATCCGCCCAGCTTCCTCGTTCTGCTGCTGCCATTCGCGTCGCTTGGCTTCATCGGCTCCTATGTCGCATTCCAGGCCGCGACCGCGGGCTTTCTGGCCTGGGCCCTTCGCAACCGGGCGGATCAGCCGCAACTGACGCCCTACATCATCGCGGCTGCGCTAGTCTCGCCATCGGCGTCTCTCAACCTGGCCGATGGACAATGCGCTTTTCTCGTTGCCGCACTGCTGGTCACGGGCGTCAGGCTGCTCGGACCGCGACCGCTCCTTGCCGGGGCAATCCTCGGGCTGCTGAGTTTCAAGCCGCAATTCTTCCTGCTCGTCCCCTTCGCGCTGGTGGGGGCGCGCCGTTATGGCAGCCTGTGCGCTGCTGCATGCTCGGCATTCGCATTGGCGGCTGCAAGTGCCATGATTTTTGGCGTCGAGTTGTGGCTCTGGTGGATACCGCAGGCATACAACAATCTGGTCAGCCCCGACGCGAAATGGCTGGCCTATGGCCGCATCTGGGGTCACAGCGTGTGGGCCTGCGCGATGCTGCTGGGCCTGCCGGAGCGGCTGGCCTCCATCCTGCAGCTGGCCGCGATCCTCTCGAGCGCGGCGGCGACATTCGCGGCCTTTCGCTCCTCGCTCAGTACCAACAACAAGCTGATCGTACTGCTTGCGGCAACGGTGCTGGCGGCCCCGCATTCGGGCCCCTATGACGCGACGCTGCTGACCGTCGCCGTCGTGCTGTGGCTTGCCGCATCGATCGATGCTCCACGCTTTCGCGACTGGCTGATCGGGCTCGGCATCTGGATGGTGCCGTTGCTCAGCCCGGCGGTGTATATTCCGGCGGGACGACTATCGCCGCTCCTCATCGTCGCTCTCATCGGCGTCGTCTTCAGCGCGTTGCGCAGTCCGGCGGCGTCTGGCGAGCCGGCAACGTCGCCGCATTCCTGAATCCAATCTAGGGCTGGCGATGCCGGCGCCGAAGTGTTGACGAAAATTCCAGAGCGTGTGCCCACCACTTCTAGCGTGATTGCCTCGAGATCGTGGGCGCGGCGCTTAGGCGCCCTTTGCCTGCCCTAGTTCTGAGTTTCAACTGCATCAAAATCGTCATCGCGAGCGCAGCGAAGCAATCTGGACTGTCACCGCGGAACGATTCTGGATTGCTTCGCTGCGCTCGCGATGACGGGGCGCTGAGTTGGCACCACCCACAAATCACCATCGCCAACAAAAAACGCGGCGTTTCCGCCGCGTTTTTCAATTCAATCTGCCGCTCTCGATTACGCCTGCGGCTGCGGCTCCAGGCCGGGATCCGGATCGGGTCGCGGGCGCGACTTGCCGGCCGGCGGCACGGCCGAGGCGCGCGGCGTGGTCGGCTCGAGCACGGATTCGCGGTTCGGCTTCTTGCCCTTGAGCAGGTCGATGATCTCGTCGCCGGAGAGCGTTTCGAATTCCAGCAGGCCCTTGGCGAGAGCTTCGAGATCGGCGCGCTTCTCGGTGAGAATACGCGTCGCCTCGTTGTAGCCTTCTTCGACGAAGCGCCGGATCTCGGTATCGATCTTCTGAACCGTCGCTTCCGATGCGTTCTGGGTGCGCGACACCGACATGCCCAGGAAAACCTCGTCCTGGTTCTCGCCGTAGGACACGGTGCCGAGCGCCTCGGACAGGCCCCAGCGCGTCACCATCATGCGCGCCAGACGCGTCGCCTGTTCGATGTCGGACGACGCGCCCGAAGTCACCTTCTCGCGGCCGAAGATGAGCTCTTCGGCGACGCGGCCACCCATCATGATGGCAAGGCGCGAGGTCATCTGCTCCAGCGACATCGACAGCTTGTCGCGCTCGGGCAGCTGCATGACCATACCCAGCGCACGCCCGCGCGGAATGATGGTCGCCTTGTGGATCGGATCGGTCGCGACGACGTTGAGGCCGACGATGGCGTGCCCGCCCTCGTGATAGGCCGTCAGCAGCTTCTCTTCCTCGGTCATGACGAGCGACTTGCGCTCGGCGCCCATCATCACCTTGTCCTTGGCTTCCTCGAACTCGGCCTGGGTCACCATCCGCTTGTTGCGGCGGGCGGCGGTGAGCGCGGCTTCGTTGACGAGGTTCATCAGGTCGGCGCCGGAGAAGCCCGGGGTGCCGCGCGCGATGGTCTTGAGGTTGATATCCGGCGCCAGCGGCACCTTGCGGACGTGGACCTTGAGGATCTGCTCGCGGCCGACGACGTCCGGGTTGGGCACCACGACCTGACGGTCGAAGCGGCCGGGACGCAGCAGCGCGGGATCGAGCACGTCGGGACGGTTGGTCGCGGCGATCAGGATCACGCCCTCGTTGGCCTCGAAGCCGTCCATCTCGACCAGCAACTGGTTCAGCGTCTGCTCGCGCTCGTCATTGCCGCCGCCGAGGCCGGCGCCACGGTGACGACCGACGGCGTCGATTTCGTCGATGAAGATGATGCAGGGCGCGTTCTTCTTGGCCTGCTCGAACATGTCGCGGACGCGGCTGGCGCCGACACCGACGAACATCTCGACGAAGTCCGAACCCGAAATGGTGAAGAACGGCACGTTGGCTTCGCCCGCGACCGCACGCGCGATCAGGGTCTTGCCGGTGCCGGGAGGGCCGACCAGCAGCACGCCGCGCGGAATGCGGCCGCCGAGGCGCTGGAATTTGCCGGGGTCGCGCAGGAATTCGACAATCTCCTGCAGGTCCTGCTTGGCTTCGTCGACGCCCGCGACGTCCTCGAAGGTGACGCGGCCATGCGCTTCAGTCAGCATCTTTGCGCGCGACTTGCCGAAGCCCATCGCCTTGCCGGCGCCGCCCTGCATCTGCCGCGACAGGAAGATCCACACGCCGATCAGCGCGATGAAGGGCAGCCAGGAGACCAGCAGCGAGACGAACCACGGCACGTTGTCGCCGGGCGGCTTCGCGGTGATCTGCACCTTGCTGTCATAGAGGCGCTTCACGAGCGTCGGATCGCTCGGCGCATAGGTCTGGAAGCTCGAGCCGTTGGTGAAGGTGCCGTGAATGTCCGGCCCCTGAATCACGACGTCGCGCACATTGCCGCGGTCAACCTCGCTCAAGAGCTGGGAGAAGGCGATGTCCTGCGAGGAGGCGCGCTGACCCGGATTCTGGAAGAGCGTGAACAACGCCAACAGCAGCAGGACAATGATGACCCAGAGGGCGAAATTGCGCAGATTGGCGTTCATCGATCTTCCTTCGTGGTCGCGCGGATCGCGGCCTGAGCCTTGGGCAGTTATTTGGGCAGCGCGAGGAAATCCCCAAGGAATCCTCTCGGTTAGACGGATACAATCTAGGTGTCGCTCCGGTCGCTGCCAAGGGAACGAGATGGGACTATTTAGCCCATCTTAGTCCGATTCCCGCTGAAATAATGGCGCCCGGATCCGGGTTTTTCCTGCCTGGTTAAGGTGTCCTCACGGCGCGGTCGCGAAACGAGCCGGTGCCATGATCCGCCCTTATCCACCCTTGATCAACCCTCGATCAACCCATGATCAACTCTTGCGCCGGGCCGGCGCCGGCGCGATGCGGATACGTCCCCCGGCAAGGCTGATCAAGGCTCCCGCAAGCGTCTGCTTCAGGGCCGGCCGGCCATTTGCGGGTGCGCGGGGACGTGCGGCAATGGCCTGATCGAGCACGGCCAGGAGGGATTCGACCTTGCCGAGTTCCGCCGGTCCCTCATGCCCGAACGCGTTGATGGCTCGCAGCAGGATCCGCAGCCGGACCTCATCCGGCAGGGCGGCAAACACGGGGGCCTCGAAGCTTCGAACGCCGGCCTGCGGCGCATCGCCGCGATCCCGCAAACGGAGGAAGCGCTCGGCTCCATCGGTCAGCACCTCGACGGCCGCATTGGCGCGCGCCAGCCTTGCCGCGAGCCGAGCCAGGCTGCGGGCATCACCGCCCTCCGCCGCGAGCTGCGGCAGCAGCGCACGCAGCCGGGGACGGGTAAAGGCCGCGTCGTGGTTGGTGGGATCGTCGGCAAAGCCGATCTTTGCCCGCTTCAAGGTCGCGATCAGCTGCGACTTCGGAACATCCAGCAGTGGACGCGCAAGAACGACGCCGTCGCGCTCGGTGAGACGGGCCATCGCCGACAGCCCGGCTAATCCGCTGCCGCGGACAAGCCGCATCAACAGGGTCTCGGCCTGATCGTCGCGGGTGTGGGCGGTCAGCACGTGGCTCGCACCGGCGACGCGCGCGGCCTGCACAAGCAGGCGGTAGCGGGCTTCGCGCGCGGCGGCCGGCAGTCCCGTTTTCGGCTTTGCCCCGCGCCAGCGCACAGTCCGGTGCGGCAAGCCAAGCCCGGTGGCGAGACGCTTGACCTCGCGCGCCTCGCGCGCCGCCTCCGGCCGCAAGCCGTGGTCGATGGTGACGACGGTGAGACGCGGGCCGCGCGCCAGGCTGCGATGCCAGCGCGCCGCAAGCCACATCAGCGCCACCGAGTCGGGCCCGCCGGAGACCGCGAGCAGCAGTCCCTGCGCGCCCTTCAGGCCTGCGAAGAGGCGCTTGGCCTCACGCGCCGAGATCGGTGAATTGTCCTTTGACATGACGCTGCAATCGTCCGCGGATGGACCGACTATTTAGCGCAGCGCCATCAATCTTGTCAGGATCAATCGCGGCCGGTCAGCACTTCACCCGCTTCTGCTCGCGGTCGACCGCGGCTTTGACGCCGGCGGAAGCGCGCGGATATTTGCGGCCGACTTCGCCGAAGGCGGCGCACGCGGCCTCCTTCTCCTTCAGCGCGGCCAGCGACTGGCCGAGCCGCAGCAGGGCATCCGGCGCCTTGGCGGATTTGTCGTATTTGGTGGTGACGGCGAGGAAGGCTTCCGCGGAGTCGCGATATTGCTGGCGCTGGAAATAGCTCTCGCCGAGCCAGTATTGCGCGTCGCCGAGCAGCGGATCGCTCGGATATTTCTGCGAAAAATTCTTCATGGTCTGCTCGGCCAGCGCATAGTCCTTGCGCTGCATGTAGCCGATGCCGAGGTCGAATTCGTCGCGCGGCGTGGCCGAGGGCGGCAGCGTCGTCAGCGCCGGGGCGCCTGATGGCGCGGGAGAGCCGGACGGGGCCGGCGGATAGCCGGGCTGTGCTGCCGGCGGCACGCCTTGCTG